>JBKAGF010000004.1:0-143400 GCA_046290265.1 Roseovarius sp.
GGCAAGTTGCATGGCCTCGGGGCCGGGCAACAGCATGCAGAAGGACAGCGCCTGCAGGAATTGCGTCTCGGTGAGCCATTTGTGCCGGTCCACCAGCTCCGACTGCATCAGCGATATCTGCGCCGCCGGACCGCCGAAGGACAGAAGCCCGATCCGCCCGAACACACGGAACATAGCTGAAAGGGAAACGGTCATCTGCAGCCTGTAACAAGGGCGCTCGCCATGCGCTGACTCATAGCCGTGTTCAGGGCGGTGGTACAGCCCCGAGAAACGATGGGCAGGGAGGACCGAGCGGGGCCAGAGGACCAGACACAGATGGAAATTCGGAAGGAAAGTGCAGGCTTCTGTTGCCAGGTGCCTGCGAACCCCGCCTGACCTTGCTAGAGGCCAGGGCTTAAGTTTCGGTTACTCCGACTGCTTACGCAGCCATTGCGACCGGAGCACGATTGTCGTTGGCAATTATGCTTAGCGAACCGATAACGGTGGTATCTCACCGGGACAAAGCAAACCCCTTTAGACGTTCGTCGATCCTGTTTCGGCCCCATATCCCTCCAACGACGGGTGATTGGTGGAGCCGCCGGGTACCGCCCCCGGGTCCGATCCGCTTATTACGAGCGCGTTTATGTCCATAGTCCCGAAGGACAGGACATACATAGGGAAGTCTGCGGAAATTGCAACGGGATCGCGCCTCGGTGCGATCTGAAAATCGTGCGAATCCCGGATGTGTTTGCCTGTTGGATAAGCAAATTCGACTGGCATTGACGCTTTTGTCATCGTTGCGTCGCCCCGCCGCACAACGTCCGGATGTCGCTTGCGGTCGGAATTCAGCCGCATTTCATTGAAGCCCGGGACCTAAACGCGTTAGGCTGCGCCTCAAGGGGGATCCTGGATGGGCTTTCCGTCGTCCCCCCTGAAACCGGCGCGTGGCCAACAAGAGCCTTCAAATGGCGCGCTACAGGAGGGACTGACATGTTCAACAAGATCATGGCCCCGGTCGATCTGGCTCACAAGGATCGCCTCGAAAAGGCGCTCAAGTGCACGGGCGACCTGGCCAAACATTACAACGCCGAAGTGGTGTTTGTCGGCGTTACGACAAACACGCCCAGTTCGACCGCGCACACGCCGGAAGAATACGGCAAGAAGCTCGATGCATTCGCGAAAGAGCAGGCGTCGGCACTGGGAATCACAGCATCCGGAGAGGCGCTGGTCAGCCACGATCCGAGTTCGGACGTGGATGACGTATTGCTGAAGGCGGTTTCCGACACAGGCGCGGATCTTGTCGTGATGGCAAGCCACGTGCCCAACCTGATGGACTACGTCTGGCCTTCGAATGGCGGCAAGATCGCGGAACACGCCGAATGTTCCGTGATGGTCGTCCGCACCTGATCCCGCCGCGCGCAACAAAAAATTAAAAGAGGAGGCCTCGTATGGCCGATGAAACGACAAACCAGGGGATACCGCAGCCGGAAGGCACGTCGGATATCATCGACACCAACTATGAAATAGGACAGGACAACATCGAGGCGCGGGTCGGACCGTTCCCGGTGGATATTCACAACCCGGTCTTCGTGATCTCGGGTCTCAGCGTCATCCTGTTTGTGGCCTATGCGCTGATCGCACCGCAGCAGGCGGGAGACTTTTTCGGCTGGCTGCGTCCGGCATTGACCAGCACTTTCGACTGGTTCTTCCTGTCGGCGGCGAATATCTTCGTGATCTTCTGCCTTTTGCTGATCGTGACGCCGATGGGTTCGATCCGTCTTGGCGGATCCGACGCCACACCGGATTACGGCTATGCCGGCTGGTTCGCGATGCTGTTTGCGGCGGGCATGGGCATCGGTCTGATGTTCTTCGGCGTACTTGAGCCGGCCTATTACTTCGGCACGCCCTGGGGCGACGAACCGCTCGGCGTCGTTCGACCCTTTACCGAAGATGGCGCGCTGATCGAGGAGAACATCGCCGAGGCGCGTCGCATGGCGCTGGCCGCCACGTCCTATCACTGGGCGCTTCACCCCTGGGCGATCTATGCCGTCGTGGCGCTGGCACTGGCGCTTTTCTCGTATAACAAGGGGCTGCCGCTTTCGATCCGGTCGGCTTTCTATCCGATCCTGGGCGACCGGGTATGGGGCTGGTGGGGTCACGCGATCGACACGCTGGCGGTCTTTGCCACGCTCTTCGGCCTTGCCACGTCGCTGGGCCTGGGGGCGCAGCAGGCGAATGCCGGTCTGGAATTCGTCTATGGCATTCCCAACAACATCACGGTCCAGGTCATCCTGATCTGCGGCATCACGGCAATCGCGCTGGTGTCAGTGCTGCGTGGCCTCGACGGCGGGGTCAAGGTACTGTCCGAGATCAACATGGTCATCGCCCTGCTGCTTCTGGGATTTGTCCTTTTCGCGGCGGGTGCGGCCACGATCCTCAGCGAATTCGTATCGGGGCTTGGCGCGTACTTCACCGAGTTGGTGCCACTGTCCATGCCCTTCGGGCGCGAGGATGACGGCTATCGCGAGGGCTGGACGGCGTTCTACTGGGCCTGGTGGATCAGCTGGTCGCCCTTCGTCGGCATGTTCATCGCCCGCGTCAGCCGGGGCCGGTCGGTGCGCGAGTTCGTGACCTGTGTCCTGATCATCCCCAGCCTTGTCTGCGTCTTCTGGATGGCCGTCTTCGGCGGGGCCGCGATCAACGACATGATCGCCAATGCCGATGCGTCCGCCGTCAAGGCCAACGTGATCGACAACTACGCGCCGGAACTGTCGCTGTTCGCGATGCTGGACGGGCTGCCGCTGGCCTCGATCACCTCGACGATCGGGATCATCCTCGTGATCGTGTTCTTCGTCACCTCGTCGGATTCCGGTTCGCTGGTGATCGACACGATCACCGCAGGCGGCAAGGTCGATGCTCCGGTTCCGCAGCGGGTGTTCTGGTGCACCTTCGAGGGGCTGGTGGCGATCGCGCTGCTGATCGGTGGGGGCCTGACATCGCTGCAGGCGATGGTCATCTCGACGGGCCTGCCGTTCACGCTGGTTCTGTTGCTGATGTGCTTCGCGATCTGGAAGGGCCTCGCGTCCGAACCCCGCGGCTGACGCACGCCTGACAGCTTGAAAATCGAAGCCCCCCGGGACCTTGCGCCCCGGGGGGCTTTGCTGTTTTGTGGCCCCGGACAATGGGGGGGCGATGGATGACCGGATCACTGGATGTGGACTTCGTGCGGGGACAATTCCCCGCCTTCGAGCAGCCGGGGTTGCAGGGACAGGCGTTTTTCGAGAATGCCGGCGGGTCCTATACCTGCGGAGCCGTGATCGACCGGCTAACGCGCTACTACACTCAGCGCAAGGTCCAGCCCTATGGCCCTTATGAGGCAAGCCGGCTGGCGGGTGAGGAAATGGACGAAGCACGCAGCCGGCTGGCGGCGATGCTGGGCGTGGCCCGCGACGAGCTGAGCTTTGGTCCCTCGACCACGCAGAACACGTATGTCCTGGCGCAGGCCTTCCGTCAGTGGATGGACAAGGGCGATGCGATCGTGGTCACGGACCAGGATCACGAGGCCAATTCGGGACCGTGGCGGCGGCTGGCCGATGCCGGGATCGAGATACGGGAATGGCGGATCGATAGGGACACGGGTCTATTGCGGCTGGAGGACCTGGAAGATCTACTGGACGACAAGGTTCGGTTGGTCTGTTTTCCGCATTGTTCCAACATCGTGGGGGCGGTGAATCCGGTGGTCGAGATCACTGCCGCCGCCCATGCCGCTGGAGCCTTTGCCTGTGTTGACGGCGTGTCGTACGCGCCGCATGGTTTCGTCAACGTGGGGGATCTTGGGCCGGACATCTATCTATTCTCGGCCTACAAGACCTATGGCCCCCACCAGGGCATCATGGTGATCCGGCGCGAGCTAAGCCAGATGCTGCCGAACCAGGCGCACTGGTTCAACGCGGACAGTCTTTACAAGCGGTTCACGCCTGCGGGGCCGGACCATGCGCAGGTGGCTGCCTGTGCGGGCATGGCCGATTACTACGATGAACTGGCCCGACATCACGGTATCGAGGGGGATGCCGCCGCGCGCACCGCGGGCGTGCATGATCTGATGCGCGACCACGAGACGGGTTTGCTGCAACCGGTGCTAGATTACCTGGCCGAAAAGAACACCGTCCGCCTGATCGGGCCGCGGGACGCCGCTTCCAAGGCTCCGACGGTGGCGGTTGAACTGGCCGGACCGGGGGCGGACATGGCGGCGAAACTGGCCGATCACAAGATCATGGCGGGGGGCGGCGATTTCTACGGCGCACGGCCGCTTCAATCCATGGGGATTGATCTGGACAAGGGCGTTCTTCGGCTTAGCTTCGTGCATTATACGAACAAGACCGAGGTCGACATGTTGCTGGACGCCTTGGAAACTTGTCTTTGATCCACGGGGACATGCCGGCCGTAATTCCCCTCTGACAGAGCAGGGAGCGCCCGCGCATGGCAGACAAGACACCCACCATCCTGTGGCTGCGCCGCGACCTTCGGCTGTCGGATCATCCGGCACTGACATCAGCGGTCAAGCGCGGCGCGCCGGTGATCCCTGTATTCATCCGCGACGCAGAGGTCGATCGTCTGGGGGCCGCCTCCAAGTGGCGTCTGGGCCTGTCGCTGGGCGATCTTGACGCGCGGCTGCGGAACAAGGGCAGCCAGATCGTGTTCCGGGCGGGCACGGCATCCAGTGTTCTGGGTGACCTTGTCAAGGAAACCGGGGCAGGGGCCGTTTACTGGTCCCGCGCCTATGACCCGGATGCGATCGAGCGGGACACGACCGTCAAGGCGGCTCTCAAGGAGGCCGGTGTCGAGGCCGAAAGCCACACCGGGCACCTGCTGTTCGAACCCTGGACGGTCGAGACCAAGGCCGGCGGCTTCTACAAGGTCTATACTCCGATGTGGCGCGCTGTGCGCGACCGCGAGGTGGCCGCGCCCCTGCGAGCGCCTTCCAAGATTCCCGCGCCGTCAAGCTGGCCCAAAAGCGACAAGCTGGGCGATTGGAACCTTGGAGCCGCGATGGACCGCGGCGCGGAGGTGTGCCTGCCGCACCAGCGTGTGGGCGAGGAAGCGGCGCAGGGCCGTCTGGGCTGGTTCACCGGGCACGCTATCGGCGAATACGGGAAGCAGCGCGATTTCGTGGCCGAGGACGGTACGTCTGGCCTGTCCGAGAACCTAACCTATGGCGAGATTTCTCCTGCGCAATGCTGGCACGCGGGTCGGCGCGCCCTGCAGGAGGGGGGCGGCAAGGGCGCCGAGACATGGTTGCAGGAACTGGTCTGGCGCGAGTTCGCCTATCACCTGATCTATCACACGCCCCGGATCAAGACCGGCAATTGGCGCGAGGAATGGGACGCGTTCCCCTGGAACGAGGACGAGCGGCGCGCCGAGGTGAAGGCCTGGAAGCAGGGCCGCACGGGCGAGCCCTTTGTCGATGCGGCCATGCGCGAGATGTACGTGACCGGAAAGATGCACAACCGCGCGCGGATGATCGTGGCCAGCTACCTGACCAAGCACCTGATGACGCATTGGAAGGTGGGGCAGGCGTGGTTCGACGATTGTCTGACCGACTGGGATGTCGCCTCGAACGCGATGGGCTGGCAGTGGGCGGCGGGAAGCGGGCCCGATGCGACGCCCTATTTCCGCGTGTTCAACCCCGAGACCCAGCTGAAGAAGTTCGACCCGGACGGCACCTATATTCGACGTTGGATCGCCGAAGGGCAGGGACGTCCGACAAAGACCGCCCTGAGCTATTTCGATGCGATCCCGCGGCGCTGGCGGATGAGGCCTGACGACCCGTATCCCGACCGCGTGATCAGCCTGTCCGAAGGCCGCGAACGTGCACTTGAAGCCTATGAATCGAGACCTTTTTGAAAGCCTTCAGAACTTCCATGAATGCCCCGCCCGCCGACCACGCAAAGCAGATCACACCACGGGCTGCCGGTGGTGAGGTCGTCCTGACCGACACTGCGGGTCAGACCGGTTTGCCACGATATTTCAGCCGGATGTTCGAAATCGCCCGGACATTGCAGCACGGGCGGCTGGATATCGGGCTGGAGGATGGCCGTGTCTTTCGCGCCGTCGGCCACGCGCCCGGTCCTGTCGCGCGCATCGACGTCCACGACGACGACCTGTTCGCGCGCATGGTCCGGGATGGGTACCTGGGGTTCTGCGATGCCTATCTGGATGGGGGGTGGAGCACACCGGACCTGCAGGCTTTCATGGACCTTGTGAACAGTGACAACGACGACATGTATAACGGCTATCCGGGCAAGAAGATCATCGAACTTTACGAAAAGCTGCGGTTCTGGTTCCAGCGCAATACAAAAGCGCAGGCGCGGCGCAACATCAGCTATCACTACGATCTGGGGAACGATTTCTATCGTCTGTGGCTGGACGACACGATGACCTATTCCAGTGCGATCTTCGACACCGGACAGGAAAGCCTTGAAGCCGCGCAGACCGGGAAATATGCCTCGATGGTCGACCAGATGGGGGCAAAGCCGGGAGACCACGTGCTGGAAATCGGATGCGGCTGGGGCGGATTTGCCGAGTATGCCGCGGGGCAGAGGGGCCTGCGGGTGACCTGTCTGACCATCAGCGAGGAACAGTTCAAATACGCGCAGCAGCGTATCGAAGCGGCCGGGCTTTCCGATCTCGTGACTTTCAAGCTTCAGGATTACCGCGACGAGACGGGGCATTATGACGGCATTGCCAGCATCGAGATGTTCGAGGCGGTGGGCGAGCAGTACTGGCCGGTCTACTTCGATGCCGTGCGCGAAAGGCTGAGACCCGGCGCGCAGGCGACATTGCAGATCATCACCGTGGGTGACGACCGGTTCGACACCTATCGAAAGGATGTCGACTTCATCCAGAAATACATCTTCCCGGGTGGCATGCTGCCCAGTCCGGCCGCCCTGAAAGAGCAGGTCGCGCGTGCGGGTCTCACGTTCCGTCACTCGATCGAATTCGGCGAAAGCTACAGCCAGACGCTGCGCCGCTGGCACGAACAGTTCAACGAGAAATGGGACCAGATCGCCGAAATGGGCTTTGACCGGCGGTTCCGCAGAATGTGGAATTTTTACCTGACCTCTTGTGCGGCGGCGTTTCATACGGGTAATTGCGATGTGACGCAGATCACAATCGCGAGGCCCGAACAGGAATGCCCGTAACCGACAGTATGCCGACAACCGGCCGAGGCGTCGCCGCGATCCTGATGGCGATTCTTGCCTGGTACGCTTCCGAGATGTTTCGCCCTTTGATGCCGGAGGGAACCGGGTTCGGATGGTTCAATGAGGTGAACGTGGCGTTGGGGTTGCTTTCGGGCTGGATCGTGATCGGTTCGCGCTTGAACCATGGCTACGGTAACGCGATCGGTGCGGGCCTGACGGGTGTTGGCGCGCTGGTTTTCTGGGCGTTGTTCCTGCAAAGTTTCAACGAGATGCTGCGCCGTGCGCTTGAAAAGCGCTACGATGGACCGGTGGAGGGCATCGTCGCCATCTTCGAAGTCGGCATAGATTACCTGATCACCATGTGGCACATCCCCCTTATCGTCCTGCTGATCGCGGGTGGCGCGGTGATCGGGCTTGTGGCCGAATGGGTTGCGCGGCGCTGGCGCTGATATCATGAGGCAGGTCACTCTTGTAGGTCCCGGCTGGACCGGGGATCTGATCCACATTCTCGCGGGCGACGCCACCTCGGTGGAAAAGAGTAATGTCACGCTTGATGGCGACGCCGCGGCGCGCGCGCTGTACCTTGCGAGGGTTGCGGGCCTGCCTTGTGACTCCGCCGGCGAGGCCAGCCGGGTGCATGTGGTCAACGACGTCGATCCGCATCTTCTTGCCGCGGCCGCCCGGGAGATTCTGGGATATTTCGGGCGTGTCCCGGCGGAGCAGCTGGTCCCCAGACGGCAGATGATCATGTCGCGGGCCGAGGCCAGGCTGCTGGCCGACCGCCTGTCGGCGCCCACCGAGCTTCGCTGCAGGACAAACCTGGAAGACGTGGATGTCGACGATATGTCGACCCCGCACGAAGGCTTCTTTCTGACGCGCACTTACCGCCTGCGACATCCCCAGTTCGAAGGGGGCATGAGCCACGCTTTGACTCGTGAGGTTTTCGTTGCGACGGACGCCGCGATCGTCCTGCCTTACGATCCGGTTCGTGACCGCCTGCTGCTGGTGGAACAGTTCCGCATGGGGCCGTTCGGCCGGGGCGATCCGTTTCCCTGGGTGCTGGAGCCGGTCGCGGGCCGCGTCGATGGCGGCGAGACCCCAGAAGAAACCGCGCGACGCGAATGCCTGGAAGAAGCGGATCTGGAATTGGACCGGTTGGAACATGTCAGTTCGCATTATTGCTCGCCCGGTTGCTCGACCGAGGTCTTTCACTGTTACGTGGGCCTGTGCGAACTGCCAGAGAATGGCCAGAGCCATGGCGGGCTGGACACCGAGAACGAGGATCTGCGACGCCACGTGATCGCGTTCGAGCAGGCACTCGAGATGACGCGCAGCGGCGAGGTGAATGTCGGGCCTCTGTTCGCGCTTCTGTTGTGGCTGGAGCGGGAACGCCCGCGCCTGCGCGCATCTGCTTGAGTTCACGTCGTTTCCACCGTAATCAGAGGTCGAATGCCCGATTTAAGGAGCCTCAGCGATGCGGATCGCCAAGGATCTGGCCGATGCGGTCGGAAACACCCCCCTCATCAAATTGCGCAAGGCCAGCGAGGAAACCGGCTGTGACATCTATGGCAAGGCCGAGTTCCTGAACCCGGGACAGTCCGTCAAGGACCGCGCAGCCTTGTGGATCATCCGTGACGCCATCGCGCGTGGCGAATTGAAGCCCGGAGGCACGATCGTCGAAGGGACCGCCGGCAATACCGGCATCGGTCTTGCGCTGGTGGGCGCGTCGATGGGGTTCAAGACGGTGATCGTCATCCCCGAGACCCAGAGCCAGGAAAAGAAGGATATGCTGACCCTGGCGGGGGCCGAACTGGTGCAGGTGCCGGCCGCGCCCTACACGAACCTGAACAATTTCGTGCATTATTCCGAGCGGCTTGCCAAGAAGTTGGCCGAGAGCGCCGAGAACGGTGTGATCTGGGCCAACCAGTTTGACAATACCGCGAACCGGCAGGCGCATATCGACACTACCGGCCCCGAGATATGGGAGCAGACCGGCGGCAAGGTCGACGGGTTCATCTGTGCCTGCGGGTCGGGCGGCACGCTGGCCGGCGTTGCGATGGCGCTGCAATCCAAGGGCGTGAAGATCGGGCTGGCCGATCCGATGGGCGCCAAACTTTATTCCTATTACACGACCGGTGAGCTTGAGGCTGAGGGCAGTTCCATCGCCGAAGGGATCGGACAGGCCCGGATCACTGCGAATCTTGAGGGTCTGAAGCCCGATTTCGCCTATCAGGTACCGGACGAAGAGGCGCTTCCCGTGGTGTTCGACCTGCTGGAACATGAGGGGCTGTGCATGGGCGCCTCGACCGGTGTGAACGTGGCCGGGGCGATGCGCATGGCGCGCGACATGGGGCCGGGGCACACGATCGTCACTGTGCTGTGTGACTACGGCACGCGCTATCAGTCCAAGCTGTTCAATCCCGAGTTCCTCAGGGAAAAAGGTCTGCCGACACCCGGTTGGCTGTCCGAGGCGCCGCGCAGCATTCCCGGGGTCTTTGCTGAATGAACCACCTGCGGCGCATTCTGACCTGTCTGTTTTTTCTTCTGGCCGGGTTTGGGACGCCGCTGACACTTGTCCTGGTTGCGGGGGCGCAGCCGGTTGCGGCGCAAACCGAAGCGCCGGATTACGACTCGTGGGAACGCGTCGCCAGACGTGCCGACGAAGCAATCGAGGCGGGGCGCGCATCGACCGACGCGATGGAGGCGCTGCGCAACGAACTGGCCGACTGGCGCCAGCGTTTTCTCGAGGCGCAGGATCTGAACCGGAATGCCATCCAGACCGTACAACGCCAGCTAGATGCCCTTGGCCCGCCTCCCGAGGAGGGCGCGGCGGAAGACGCGGGAACCGCCTCGGAGCGGGCGACACTCAATGATCGGTTGGACCGCCTGCGCGAACCGGTCCGATCTGCCGAACTGGCCTTTACCCGTGCCGATGGCCTGATCCAGGGAATCGACTCGATCGTACGAGAGCGCCAGACCGAGGCAATCATGGAATTCGGTCCGTCGCCGCTGAACCCGGTGCACTGGTCCGAAGGGTTCGTTGCGCTCAGCAGCACCCTGGCGACGCTTAGATCCGAAGCGTCAAATGCCTGGAGCAACCCGGTCCAGCGCAACGAGATCAGGAACGACATGCCCGTGATCCTGATCTTCATGGTCGTCGGATTGGTCCTGATTGCCCGCGGGCGGAAATGGACGCACAAACTGAACCGCAAGATCCTTGGGGACGACCCGGGTGCGGCGCGGTGGATCATCGGGTTCATTGCGTCGACCGGCAGCATGCTGATGCCGCTGTTCGGCATCTATTTCGTCCTTGTGGCGGTGACGAGCACCGGGCTGATCGGCCTCCGCGGCAGCCAGATGCTCAGTGCATTCGGCCCGCTGGTATTCACGTTCCTGCTGGCGCGATGGTTGGCATCTCGGGTCTTCCCGGCACGCGAGGCAAGAACGCTGCCGCTTAAACTTTCGGCTGAAAGCCGGCGGAAGGGCCGGTTTTACGGGATGGTGCTTGGCGCGGTCGCATCGGGCAGTGTCTTTATTCAGCAAGTCGGCGATATCGCGAAGTGGAGCCAGCCTGCCTCTGTCGTAATCCTTTTCCCGCTGATGGTGCTGTGCTGCGTGATCCTTCTGCGGATTGCCGGATTGCTGCGCGAGCATGTGCAGGCCGATGCAGCGGATGACGGCGAGGAAACCTATCGGTCGCGGATGACGGGCATGCTGGCCTTCCTGATGGCGGCGCTAGCGATCATCGTGCCGATCCTTGGCGCGGTCGGGTATTTCCGGTTGGCGCAGGCGTTGCTTTATCCGTCGCTGGGGTCGATCGAGCTTCTGGCGATGCTGCTTGTACTGCAACGGGTCGTCGTCGAGGTTTATGTCCTGATCACCCGCAATCGCGAAGGTGCGGCGGATTCGCTGGTTCCGATCCTTGTCGGTCTGGTGATTGTGCTTCTGTCGCTGCCGCTTTTCGCCTTGATCTGGGGCGCCCGTGTTGCGGACCTGACCGAGCTATATGCCCAGGCCGCGGAAGGATTCACCATTGGCGGGACGCGCATTTCGCCGACAATTTTCCTGACACTCGCTTTCGTGTTCGTCCTGGGCTACACGGCGACACGGCTGTTGCAGGGCGCGTTGAAGAACACCATCCTGCCCAAGACGAGGATCGACACCGGCGGGCGCAATGCAATTTTGTCGGGCGTGGGATATCTCGGCATATTTCTGGCCGCCATCATCGCGATCACCAGCGCGGGCATTGACCTGACGGCGCTTGGCTACGTCGCCGGGGCACTGTCTGTCGGGATCGGTTTCGGCCTTCAGAACGTGGTATCCAACTTTGTCAGCGGTATCATCCTGCTGATCGAACGCCCCATTTCCGAAGGCGACTGGATCGAGGTGGGTGGCGTGCACGGCAACGTCAAGGATATCTCGGTACGGTCGACCATCATCCAGACCTTCGACCGGTCCGATGTGATCGTGCCCAATGCAGACCTCGTGTCGGGCCGGGTCACCAACTATACCCGTGGCAACACCGTTGGCCGGCTGATCGTGCCGGTCGGCGTGGCCTATGGCACTGACACGAAGCTGGTCGAGGGCATCCTGCAGGAGATCGCGGAAGCAAATCCGCTCGTGCTTCTTAACCCGCCCCCGGCCGTGGTGTTTCGCGGCTTCGGTGCGGACGCGCTCGATTTCGAGATCCGGGCCATATTGAGGGATGTGAACTATGTCCTTTCGGTGCATTCGGAAATGAACCACGAGATCGCAAGGCGTTTTGTCGAGGCGGGTATCGAGATACCGTTCGCACAGCGCGACATCTGGATCCGAAACCCCGAGGCGCTGACCGGAGGCGCCGCGGCGGAAAGCGGCAAGGCGGATGCAAAGGTGAGTGTTCCCGCGACTTCCAGCACGCCGTCCACGCCCCGCCAGCCGGATGAACCGCCCGATTTGGCCGGGGATGCGGGCGCGGATGGTGGTGGCGACGGGGACGGGCGTTAAGGCACCTGGCCCTGTACCCGCTCGCTTGGTGCGCGGAGACTCAAGAAAGCGCTTGAACTGCCACGAACGCTAACGCTAAAGAGGCCTGACCGGAGAGGTGGCCGAGTGGTCGAAGGCGCACGCCTGGAACGCGTGTAGGCGGGAAACCGTCTCCAGGGTTCGAATCCCTGTCTCTCCGCCACTTGCCCTCGCGAAAGCGTTCTCCCCTTCCGGTTGCGGACTGATTTTTCCGTTGTTTTCGAGAGTTATGCGGGAGAGGCTGAGCACTGGCCCCGGCGCGAGGAGTCCCGGAAGCGGTCTCTCAGGGCCGATAGTCTCCGGACCTGATGACTGCGCCGATTTGGTGAATAGCCTTTCAAGGGGCTGATAATAAATACCATTCCAAACGCGCTACCTGTTGCCGAGCTTGGATGCTTGACGGACCGCTTTCGGGGGTCGGGATATAAGACATCGCTCGCTGCTCTAGTTCTGTCTCAGCTCTATCGAGACGATAAGGTCGAAGATGCGCTAATTGCGGCGGCTAACGAGCTAGAAAGCGATACCGATACCATTGCCACAATGGCTGGCGCATTGCTGGGCGCGATTACAAGACAAAGGCCACGTTGGGAAATTCAAGACAGAAGCTACATTGAAAGCGAAGCTGTAAGGATGGCTCGCATCGCTTTCAAACAAGCGCAGAGCAGTTTTCTGTATCCAGATATTTCTGAATGGTCTCCACCTTCAAACCAATCCGATTCCATAGTTTTGTTCGATGGCGCGCTCTCCCTAGCAGGGTTTGGTCCGGTTTCACCTAAAAGCAAAGACTATGAATCCCGAGATTCAGTTTGGCAGTGGTTCGAATTGAGCAACTCCCAGACTATTTTGGCCAAACGCCGAGCAAATTCGGTTCCAAAGGCATCCCCAAGCCAGTTTCCGTCAGCACGGCCAAAGCAGGCTGCGGTTGACAAGAGAAGGAAGGATAGCGGGGCTATGCAAGAGGGGTTTGATTTTGAGGCGAACAGAGCGAATGAAAGTACGTCCTCGGGTAAGCCGGTGCAACGGAGCGTTTCCGAAGATCGACCTTTTCAAGGCTTGGATGCGGCTACCTCAGAAATTATCTCCTCAGGCTTTGATGATGCAGTCCTGGGGCGTATAATTAATCAATGCATTGATCAGACGGAGAGCATCGAGATGGCGGTTAGCCTGTCTGCAATTGTCGCAAAAGCCAAGCTCGCAAGAAAGCGTCGCAAATAACGTTATTCGGATTTTTGAGTATTAAGATGGGCGGTGTGAAGCCAAGTGGACTATCCAGCTCTTGTAGTGTCAACCTGCCGTGACTGAACTGTAATTCCTGACCGTTTGAGCGCTGGTTATCTTAGCCGGAGCCGCGCTGTTCTGTTGCATAGCCGGGTGTGGCGAATACATCCACGGGTACAATGTCTTCGCTTTGCGTCGGCCAAACACACCGCGTGCGTGGCGCGATTGTCCGCTTTGGCACTGAACCGGTCATCCCCTGCGCTTGACTCAAACGGCAGCATTGGGCCGCAATAGCTTGAATAGTAACCCTAAGAGCTGCAGGCCTATAGCGACCACTTTCGCATCAGGTCTCGTGCGCGATCAGTATCGGTTCGGCGTCTTTCAGTTCCTTCGTGAGCCGGCCGAGCTCCTTGATCGCTTTTCCGTAGTCGCTGCTGATCCCGTGTTTGGACACTTGCAAAAGCGCCTTGAAACCGCCCTCGCTGATCATGCCGATCTCTTGGAACAGGCAGATCGGCAGCTGGCGGTTATCTTTGAAGCGTCGGTCCGGGCTACCGTTCTTATTTACATACTTCCAGGTTTGGCCGACCACTTTCGCATCCGAAGGCGCGGCCTCCACAATCATTCTCTGGTCACGAATGGCTGTGCGAAGAGTCTCGTAGCGAACCGCTCCGAAGCGCTTTCTCTCCTCGATGAGAATGCAATCCGGGAAGAAGTAGCACTTCTTTTCGTCGATTATGATCATGGGCGGCGTCACGTTCGATGCGATGCCGGGCGGCAAAGCATAGCATACGGACGTCTCCGTCGTGTCGACCAGACTCGTTGCGCCCGAGTTCTTCTTCCACGCATGGAGCGTCGCAATGTCACCGCTCGCTTTCACAAACCAGAGCCTGCTAGCTCCAGCGATCCGGTCAATAGTTGCGACGAGCGCCTTATACCTATCTTCGGCGGCGGGATCGAGGTTATAGGCGAATAAGACGTTGCGACGCGGGATGTCTAGCATGTTCCCCAACGCATAGGCGAACCCCAGCAGCACCACGCAGACCACCATCGCGGCCGAGTTCTGCAAGATGAGGGAGAAGACGAGCGCCGAGACCGCCAAGCTACACAGTATCATTGTATAAGACGGCTTCTCGCGCGCCTGGTTCAAGCTATTCAGCGCTTCTGAGTGAGTCTCCGAAACAAGCACATCCGCCTCGGCGGAAATGATCCGACGCATCAGTACACAGTCCTCGGTCATATAGGTTGGCAGCTTCTCGTCCGGAGCGATCCTGGCGAGCTCCGACGCGTAATCCCCCTGCTTTTCTGAACCGGTAAGCTTAGGTTTTCGGCCAAGGGCGCCAAGCGTCTTTCTATAGTAAATGCCGTTCATCCCTGCATGGATGTAATGGCCCTTCGGGCCGGTCCCGACCCGAAGCCCCTTTACGCCGGCAGAGAAGCCCAAACCTGATTTCGATAGATTGATCCTAAACGGTCCTAGGGTAATGGAATCCCTGATATAGAACGGCATGATCGACCTTTGAGAAGATGCCAGTGCAGACTGGCACAATTCTTGTCGGTCACGCTAGTTTTAATTAATTCAGTTCGGAAGCAAGGTCCATGCAATTGCTTCGGTGTTCCCTCGGTCGACTTCGATGGATCGTGCCACAGTGTCCGTTCTAGGACCGTGGTCGACCATCCGCTGCGCTTCGGACGAAGGCCCGCAAAGGGCCGTTAGAGGAATTGACGCGCCTGTTCAGTCCATCCAGCTGGAAACGGTTCCAGTGCATGCGCCAACGTTGTGTTTTGGGCTTGACTGCCTTCGACGATCGCCTCAACGATTTGAGGTGCGAGCAAGGTGAGGCGCAAAACACGCGTCATGTAAGAGTGTGCGATACCTTCGCCCTTGGCCAAATCACCGATGGTTGCGTACTCTCCCGACTCCAGCATCCGCTTCCACCGGAAAGCGCGCGCCAGCGCCTTGACGAGTGTGCTGTCTG
The DNA here is from genome assembly GCA_046290265.1 of Roseovarius sp. Classification (GTDB taxonomy): domain Bacteria; phylum Pseudomonadota; class Alphaproteobacteria; order Rhodobacterales; family Rhodobacteraceae; genus Roseovarius. The sequence continues at coordinate 15,383 of JBKAGF010000004.1, forward strand.
TCCGCCGTGGCTGCGAAGCACCGTCCGGCAACTGCATCTCCTTCCGCCCACCACGCTTCACGACCCGGAATGGCACGTGGAGCGTCACTGTGTCGGGGATCGGCGTCGCTCGGATCATGCTGCTTCCCCGATACCGTCGGCAAGTACTTCACGCACAAGGTCGCCGAGACCATCGACGCGCAGGCGGACGTTGATCCCATCCGTGCCGATGTCCACGCGCTCGACCAGCAGTGCGGCGATCCGTGCCTGCTCGGCAGGGAAGAGCTCGTCCCACAGCGGATCGAGTTGGGTCAGCGCCTCACGGGCGTCAGCCTCGGTGACGTCATCGGTTTGGGTTCGCGCCGCCTGCCATGTCCCCGCCAGGATTTCAGGCTGGCGGAACACGGCGCGGAGTTGGTCGATGACTGCCGCTTCGATCTCACCAGCGGGGACCCGTCCGACCGGGCATGATCCTGCACCGTGCTTCAAAACCGTCTGGCTGACATAGTATCGGTAGAGCTTACCGCCCTTGCGCGTGTGGGTCGGCGAGAAAGCCGCCCCGTCGGGCCCGTAGAGCAGCCCTTTCAGTAGTGCGGGCGTGTCGGCGCGGGTGCGGGCGGCACGCTTGCGGGGGCTTTCTGTCAGGATGGAGTGGACCATGTCCCAAACCGTGCGGTGGATTATGGCATCATGCTCGCCGGGGTAGCTATCGCCCTTGTGGACCGCCTCGCCGATATAGGCCCGGTTGTTCAGCATCCGGTAGAGATACTTCTTGTCGATCCGATTGCCCCGCGACGTGCGGATGCCGCGCGTGTCTATCTCACGCGCCAGTTCCGTGCCCGAGCCAACCTCCAAGAAACGGGCGAAGATCCAGCGGGCGTGTTCGGCCTTATCTTCGTCGATCAGCAACTTCCGGTTCTCGACCCGGTAGCCATAGGGCGGCACGCCACCCATCCATATGCCCTTGCGCCGAGAAGCGGCGATCTTGTCGCGGATGCGCTCCGCGGTCACCTCGCGTTCGAACTGTGCGAAGCTGAGCAGAATGTTCAGCGTCAACCGCCCCATGGACGTGGTGGTGTTGAAGGACTGCGTAACCGACACGAAGGTCACGCCGTTCCGATCGAACACCTCGACCAGCTTGGCGAAATCGGCGAGCGAGCGGCTGAGGCGATCTATCTTGTAGACAACGACCACATCGACCAGTCCGTCCTCGATGTCTTCCGTAAGACGCTGCAGGGCAGGACGGTCGAGCGTGCCGCCCGAGATGCCGCCGTCGTCGTACTGGTCGCGGACGAGGACCCAGCCTTCGGACCGCTGACTGGCGATGAAGGCTTCACAGGCCTCCCGCTGGGCGTGGAGCGAATTGAACTCCTGCTCCAGCCCCTCCTCGGAAGACTTCCGAGTGTAGACCGCGCAACGCAGTTTCCGAACAATCGGCTTGGTCATGTCCGCCCCCTCCGGTTCTTGAGCCCGAAGTAGACCCATCCGTTCCAGCGCGTGCCGGTGATGGCCCGAGCTATGGCCGACAACGATTTGTAGGGCCGGCCCTGCCATTCAAACCCGTCACTGGTGACGGTGACGACCTGCTCGACGCCCTGCCATTCCCGGATGAGGCGCGTGCCGGCGATGGGCATGCCGTGATCGGCACGACGGCGGCTCTTCTTGCGATCGCCCCCGTCGAGCTCTTCGCCCAGCCGCTCCAGTCGGCGGATGGTCTCCGGCTTCAGCCCGCCATAGGTCAGTTCCTGGATGCGGTAGGCCAGCCTGCTTTCGAGGTAGCGGCGGTTGAAGGGCGGCGGCTCGCTGTCGAAGAGGTCGCGCCATTGCGCCTTCAGTTCCGGTGTCGAGGCGGTCTTCAGCGCGGCCAGGCGCGCGGGGATCGGGTCTTGCTTATTCATGCGTGTCCTCCAGTTTCGGTGGTTGCATGACCGCTCCGGTCGGGCGGAGAGTGAAGCGAACTTTCTCCAACCTGTGCAGATACCTCGCTTGACTGGCGCTGATGCAGGCGGACCAGGCCGAGCGCCAGGATCTTGCAGAGCGCCGCGCGACGTTCGAGCGGGGCCATCAGGTTGGGATCAAGCGGATTCATCGGTGATCTTCCGATACGTCAGGTGCTTTGCCGACAGGCCGCAGGCCGAACCACCCTCTGGTGCGCATGACCTTGCCGCTCGCAAATCCTCGGCTGCGCAAGGCCTCGCCCAAGGTTTTCTTGGTACCCTTGGGATGTCCCGCCGCGTCCGCCCACTGTGACCAGCTGGCAAAGAGAACTTGCGCTGTCGCGCGGTAGTCAGGACCCGTTTCGCATGCCTCCTCGATCCACTGACCGACGATGTCTTCCTCGGCAAAATAGCTTTCAGCTGTGGCCAGCACGACGGACGGAGGCGACAGGCCGCGCGTGCGCCATTCCGCGCAGCCCTGCAGCATCCACCCCAGGATACCGTCGCGTTCCGCCTCGAGTTTGGCGATGAGCTGAAGATCGCGCTTCTCGGGCGGTATTGTCATCTCGAAGGGAACAAGATGGAGCCGCCGCCGCATGGCTTCACCCGTGCTGTTGAGCGTGGGTCGGTGGTTGCCGGCGACGACAAGCTTGAATTGCGGCACGAATTCGAAGTGATCCCGGTGCATGAAGTTTGCGCGGATGGTCTCGCCACCGGTCACGCTCTTGATGCGACCCTCGGCCCAGGCGCGTCCGGGATCGGTTTCCGGAACGATCACCATGCGGGCGCTGCGCAGCCCGGCCAGTTCGGTCAGGTGCTTGGAGGTGGAGGATGCCATGAACGTGTCCAGCGTCGCGGTGGCCGCGTAATCCCCGAGCACGAAGCCCAGGGCCTGGAGGAACACGGATTTACCGTTTGCCCCGGCGCCATGGAAAAAAGCGAACATCTGCTCCGAGGTGGCGCCGGTCAGGAGATAACCGGCCAGTCTTTGCAGATATGCCTGCAGATCCTCATCCCCGTCCGTGATCTCTTCGAGGAACTGGATCCAGCGCGGGCAGCCTGTGCCCGGCGATGCTTTGGTCATCTGTGTCAGCAGGAAGTCACGGTCGTGTTCGTGCACTTCGCCGCTTTCCAGATCGATCACACCGGCAGGTGTGTTCAGCAGCATCGGGTGAGCGTCGAGCGCCGAGGTACGTATTGCGATCGAAGGGTCACTCGCGGCGATCCGAACGACCGCCGAAATGGTCTTGTCGCTGCAAATCCGGCGCACCTCGTTCGATTTGTCGCACGCGTGTGCCGCGGCTCTGCAAGCCTGGCGGACCTGTTCCCGAACGAAACCGGTCTCGTCGGCTTGCCAGCACAGTCCGGTCCATGTGAACCAGGTTCTCCAGGCGCCAACGTGGCGCCAGTCGTTGCCTTCGCGGTCCACAAAGAGAGTGGCAAGGGTGTCGTCGCTGAAATGCGTCTCGGGCCTTTGCGGGTCGGTGGGCATCGCAGCGGGCGAATGATTTACAAGGTCGCGCCGGTGCAGGGCGTCAAATTCCCGGCGGAGCCGGAGCTCATCCCACGGCGGAGATATCGATGCGGCATTGTATTCGACCACCGCCGTCCAGGCCTGGTCGAGAGGGCAGTGGCCCAGCCGGACGTTCCTGAGCCAGTGACCGATGACTTTCGAGAGCGCCTCGAAGCGCGTGAGGTCATCGACCGCGCCAGCGCGGATCTTGCGTGTGCTCAGATCGACCGCGGAGGGACCCTTCTCGCCGTCATCGATCCTGCACGGGGACGGGGAGGCGCCCGCGTGCGACGGCATGGCGGCCATGCGCTCTTCGAGGTCGTCGAGTTCATACTCTGCGGCCGTCGTTGCCTCGATCCGCGCGAGGGAAGGTCGCCCGGATTTGCCGTGGATGGTGCCGGCGACGCGGATCGGTTGATGGAGGCTTTTGAAGGAACAATCGCCGCCTGCGAGGACCGCGATGTTCTCCCTGAGCGCACGAACGCGTTCGAGGTCATCACCCTCTGCCGGCTCTGTCAGGCGCCAATAGAGGTGAAGTTTGTGCTGGCCATCCTCCGTTTGCCCGCCAGAGGCAACGATCATGGACGCCGCGCCGAGATGACGCTCCAGATGCGCGCGCTTCTGCGCGATATCCCCGTTGTCGAGATCAATCAACAGGACACCGGTACTCAGTATGTCCTCTGCCTTTCCGGATCTGCCTTCCTCCACGGTGCCTGGCACCACGAAGACCGCCTGCGATTTCTTTGCAGCGATAGCGGCGCGCTGACCCAACTCATCTGAGAGCCGGGTGCAAGGCAAATTGAATGCTACAGGTCTTTTTGCCGGTGTCCCGGTCTCCGCAAGCAGTCGCACAGGGACATGGCTGTCGAGGTACCCGAAAACGATGTCGACGTATTTCGAGATCATGGTTGGGTCGACTTGAGGTTGGTGGATTTTGGAAGGAACGGTCATCAGCTGTCCTCCGCTTGGCTGCGCTGGCGGTTCTCGAAGTCGAGAATATCGCCGACGCGGTAGTGGATGGTGCCGCCGATGCGGATATAGGGAGGGCCGTAACGTTCGCTGCGCCAGCGTTGGAGAGTGCGGATGGATTTGTTCCAACGCCTCGCCAGGGCGTGCTCCGTGACCAGCGCGCGGGGATCTCCAGGATTGAAAGATGCCTCCGACCGAGTGAACTGCATGTTTGCCTCCAGGACAGGTTGTGTCCCGAGAAAAATACGTCAAATCAGCCCCTTAAATGAGATCGGCGGCGTGACGCGGTATGGCTGCAAGCGTGACATTTTGCGCGAGGACGGCGCTGCAAATAAAGGCGGTCAAGTGCTGACGCGTGACATTTTGGAATGTCGGCGTGACATCGACAAATTCGAATACATCGCAGGCACGTTTCCGGAGCGTCTTCAGCACTGTCCGTGTGGGTCGATTCGCGCTTCGGCCTTGATCTCGAGGTCCGGTTCGAGCCGATGTCCTCTGGCAGGGCCGCTTTGAATGAGCAGGGTTCGACTTGAAGGATGTCCGAAGACCTCCCTGTGGAATTCGTTCAATTGATTTCGGCATCGCGTGATGGCCTGTCGGATGGCGTTCTTGGTCATGTCCCGCAGACATGAGAGCGCGTACATCTGCACGAAGGGATGGTCCTCATGTGCCAGGCCGTGCGCTCTTGCCTGGTCGAATGACGGCTTCAAGGCATGCGCCACCCTTGCTGGCTTACCTTTGATCCGCCCGAACCCCTCGACAGAAATGGCGAGTTTTCCATCTTCCTCGTGAAACGCGACGACCAACGGAGCACCTATTTTGGGAACGGTATCTTCTTCCGCTACGAGACCGAGAGGGTCTGGTGCAAGTTTTTCCGTTCGGGGATCGGATTGAAGCAATGCACAGGGTTGGCCCTGCTGTCCCACTATCAGAGCAAGCAGTGATGTCGCAGAAAGCTTTCCCGCCACGATCTCGGCCGCTCGCTTCTCGACTTCGAGCTTCAGGACACCGGCCACCGCTTGCGAGTGCCGCACATGAAGATCGCGCACGCGTCGCAGGCCTTCCGCGGCCGTCAGGTTCTCATGACCTCTGATGATCTGCATAAGCTCATGCCCGAATTCCGACATGAAGTTCCGCTCATCAAGGTCGCGCAGCCGTAGCGCGTGCCGCGTCCATTCCAATGCGATCGTGATCGACCGCTCCCGTTCCCGCTCTCCCAAAAGCACATCGACGGCGTAGCGCTCCGGAGGATCGTACTTCTCCAGTCCGGCCGCGAGAATGGCGAAGCGTCGGTCGATACATTGTGAGCACGCTCCACAATGGGTTCTGAGTGAATCCTGTTCGCGAACGCTCGTACAACTGACAGCGGTTTCGATCCGGTCAGCGGCGCCATGCTGCTCGATCCGCCGCACGATGTCCGTCTTGGTCAGCCATTCGTAACGGTTCTCGATGCGGAGTTCGCCTGGTTCCAGGAGGTCTAGGAGCGTATTGAGCTTAGCCAAGGCAAGCGGATGTGTGGTCCGCGTGGCCATGGTTCCGATCACCTGAGGACTGATAGGAAGGTTGTGACTGATCGTTCCGTTCTCGTAGAAGCTCAGGCGCGGGATCTTCAAGGCACGCGCAGCCGCCCATCCCAAGGCGGTAAAGAGCAGCGAACGCGAACGCTGCGTCGTCTCCTTTCCTTCCGGACCACGCCGACGCGCTTTCACTTGCAGGTGCTGCACCCGACCGGGAAATCGTTCCGCGAGGTATCCGGCAAGTTTATCCTGCCGTGGGATGACCTTCTGCGCGGATCGATGGCTCAAGAACAGGACCCGATCTTCGGTCGTCGACAGGGTCTCCAGAGCTCCCGAAAACGAGTCGAGACCTCCTGAGAACAGGATGACCTCTTCGGCATTGAAGTTCGGGCCCGCCGGATCGAATTCCAGATAAGGTTGTCGGGCTTTGGCGAAGTGGCCCTCGAGAAACTCGAACTGCAAATTGTCTTCTGTCAGGAAACTGACGGCATCGACCAATGCAGCGGACACCTCCGGTCGCCTCCAGACCTCTGGCTGACGCACCGGTATCTCGAACCGGAAATCTCGCCGCCAGGCCTCCCCCATGCAGGACCGGACTGATCCCCCTCGGCTCACCGTGCTGTCGGCCACGAAGACGGTCGACGCGATCTCCAGGAAATCTTCGCAGAGCGGCGTGATGTCCGCGAGCGCCTTGGCTCTCAGCTTGTCTGCCTCAAGTTGGAAGTTGGGATATCTTCCGCGAAAGCGCACCTCGAGCGGAGGTTGGCCTGGGTCAAAATGAACGAGAGCCTCAGCCATCGCTGTCACGCCTTGCTCGCAACTCCTGCACGATCTTCTTCAAGGCGACGGCGCCGAAAACTGCCGCGTCCCGGGAGGAAAAGCCTCCCTTGTCGTGAAGCGCCTTGCCGTACCAGCCGCCAGAAAATTCCTGGATGATGCGCGTGGCCTCTCGGGAATAAGAGGATACAGCGACGTCGAAGGCGCTGCGGGCAGCGGCGTCTGAAAACCGGGCCTCGCGTCCAACGTGTTGCGATAATGTCCGGTCCAGCCAGTACGACAGGCACTGCGTCACCAGCCGAGAATAGAAGCTGCGGGTCAGTTCCGAGATGCCCGTCGACCACGAGAGCTTGCGTGCCGCAGCCTGCACATCGTCGGGCGTCGCCTCGAACAGCCCGGGCAACTGATCTCCGATCATCTCCGAGAGAGACGTGACCAGCGATCGCGACGCCAGTACCCCGAGGTCGTTGGTGCCACCGGCCGACAGCCTGACAGTCTCCAGCCGCTCATCGACCGCCATGGTGAGATCGAGCAGTTCGGGTTTGCTGCCTACGCTGAGATCGAGAGTTCGGAGAGCGGCGCCGAAATCCTCTGCGCGAGCTGCATACGGTATCGAGAGAAGGAGTCTGACGGCCTCGACGAAAACGGGACTGTCGGTTGCCGACAGCATGTCGCGTTCGGCGGCTCTCGCGCTGGCTGCAACAACCACCTCATCCGAAGCACCGGTGGTCAATGCTTCGACGACATCTTTCCATCGTCGTGTTGTTGGCAGAACGCCGAGGTGAACATGGCCCATATTGACGTTGCTCCTCCGCCGGGGAATTCAACCTTTCCGTGCTCATTCTGTCAAATCGAACTAACGTGGGACAGATGGGACAGAAGAAAACCTTTTCTCTCTACGCGCGCGCGAAGAGCAAGAATGGTTTCTATCTGTCCCATCTGTCCCATTCTTGCGCTACCCCCGGCCAATCAAACGCCAGACTTTTTTGCCGATGGCGGACAATGGCGCCGGACTGCGCAAATTGGAAATTAATGTCGTGATGACAGCTACTTAAATGGTCTGATACAATGCGCCCGAAGGCATGGCAATTCGGGGCAGGGGCATGGCGAAGCGCGCAGAGGCAGGTTTCGATGAAGCGGAGAAGGAGTTTGGCGCGCGGGATCTATCCCATCGACCGATTGCAGACCTGATCCCCTACGCCAACAACGCGCGGACGCATTCCGACGCGCAGATCGCGCTGATCGCAGGGTCAATCCGCGAGTTCGGGTTCAACAACCCGGTGCTGGTCGACGGCGCGAACGGCGTCATCGCGGGGCACGGTCGCCTGGAGGCCGCGCGCCGACTAGCGCTGAAGGAAGTGCCGGTCATCGAGCTCGGGCATCTCAGCGAGGCACAGAAGCGGGCCTACATACTGGCGGACAACCGGTTGGCCGAGCAGGCAGGGTGGGACAGGGAGCTCCTGGCGCTGGAACTGGGAGACCTCTCCGAGCTTGGGGTCGATCTGTCCGACCTGGGCTTCGAGGGCGCTGAACTCGATTCCTTGCTGGTCAACGGAGCGGCGGACTCGCGCGAAGAGGAAACCCCAGAGCCTCCGGCGAGCCCGGTGTCGCGCCCGGGCGACCTGTGTTGGCTTGGTAACCACCGCCTGCTCTGCGGGGATGCGACCAGCACATCCGACGTAGCGCGCCTGCTGGACGGCGTGGTGCCCCACCTAATGGTCACGGATCCACCCTATGGCGTCGCGTATGATCCAGCCTGGCGGAACGAGACAGGCGCGGCCAAGACGAAGCGGACGGGCAGGGTGGCCAATGACGACCGTGCTGACTGGCGGGAGGCCTGGGCGCTCTTTCCCGGGGACGTGGCCTATGTCTGGCACGGGGCTCTGCACGCCGGTACTGTTGCGGAGAGCCTGGTCGCCAGCGGTTTCGAGATCCGCAGCTAGATCATCTGGGCGAAGGAGCGGCTGGTCCTGTCACGGGGACATTACCACTGGCAGCACGAACCTGCCTGGTACTGCGTGCGGGGCAAGGGGCACTGGTCAGGCGATCGAAAGCAATCGACGCTCTGGGAGATTCCGAACCGGGACCAGGACGCGCAGACGATCCACGGCACCCAGAAACCCGTGGAATGCATGCGTCGGCCCATGCTGAACAATTCCCGCCCCGGACAGGCGGTCTATGAACCCTTCTCCGGATCGGGCACGAGCCTCATCGCGGCCGAGACCTGCGGGCGGGTCTGCCACGCCATGGAACTGGACCCGGCCTACGTGGATGTGGCCGTGCGGCGCTGGGAAAGCTTCACAGGGAAACAAGCAACCCTGGCAGGTGACGATGGTAGCTTCGATGAAATCGCATCGACACGACAGGTGGAGGCAGCGTGATGCCTTCTATGAAACCCGGTGCGGGAGGATCCGATGCGTGGCCGTAAGCCAGTGCCCAAGGCGGGGACGCTGGCAAACTCTTCCCTGAATGCCCTGCCGCGATGTCCGTCGCATCTGAATGACGTGGCACGCAAGGAGTGGCGCAGGCTGGCGACACCGCTCCACGAGGTCGGCATCCTGACCCTCGCCGACCGTGCGGTGCTTGCAGCCTATTGCCAGGCCTACGCCCGCTGGGTGCAGGCGGAGGAAAAGCTGGGGGAGGGACCAGCATTGATCAAGACGCCGAGCGGGTACGTCCAGCAGTCGCCCTGGCTGACCGTTGCGAACAAACAGATGGAGCTGATGGGCCGCTATATGTCCGAACTGGGCCTGACGCCTGTCGCCCGCACGCGCGTGGACATGGCCGAGACAGCTGCGATGAAGGATCCGGTCGCAACGATCAAATTCGTGACCGTCTATACCGACAAGGACGGCAACAGTGTCGAGCGTCCATTCGGTGACAGCAATAAGTCCGAACCGGCGTCAGAGCCCGAGACCATCACCTACGAGCTTGATCCCCGCCTCTAAGTCACTGATGCGCCTACACTTCCCTGTGGTTCTAGCGTACAGAACTGCCAAACCAACGTTAGGCAGGTTTGTACATGGTCAGCAACACTGTCCCACTCTTGAAGCTCGTCGCCTATGAGCGGGTGTCTACGGTACGGCAGGGTCGATCCGGGCTGGGGCTCGAAGCACAACGCAAAGCCATCGACGATTTCGCAGCGGCAAAGAACGCGCAGGTCCTGGCCCGCTTCACCGAAGTGGAGTCTGGGCGCAGGAATAATCGGCCAGAACTGCAAAGATCATTGGAGCTTGCAAGGCTGACTGGGGCGACGCTCATCATTGCCAAGCTCGATCGCCTCTCCCGCAACGCCGCTTTCCTGCTCACCCTTCGCGACAGTGGTGTCCGCTTCCTCGCCTGTGACATGCCGGACGCCAATGACCTGACCGTCGGCATCATGGCCCTAGTGGCTCAGCAGGAGCGGGAGGTGATCTCACGCCGCACGAAGGAGGCGCTGGCAGCGGCGAAGACGCGCGGGATCAAGTTGGGTAATCCGAACGGGGCCGCGGCACTCAAGCGGGCAGGGAAGGGCGGAGAAGCCTTAAGGGCGGCAGTTGCTGCGAATGCGGATGCGTTCGCAGAAGGCCTGGCCCCGGTGATCCAAGGCCTGCAAGCGAACGGCGTGACGACACTCCGAGCCATCGCGGAGGCGTTGAATGGCCGCAGGATCATGACGCGACGGGGAGGCCGATGGCATGTTTCGAATGTGCGGAACTTGCTATTTCGAATCAACAGGCTTTAGTCTAAATTCCTCAGTGCTTATTTTTGCGAGCAAAAGTAAATTATAGCGCGGCAATGCCGGCGTACGAAAGACGCCGAGTCTTGGTCGGCAATTCCTCATACTTTTGATAATACCAACGTTTCATTTGGCGATAACTTGAGAAGCCGCAAGCAATTGCGATGTCGTTTTGTGACATTGCGGTCTGACGCAATAACTTGTGCGCTCTGTCCAGCCGTAGGTCACGGTATACTGTCAGAGGGGATCGGCCAAGCTTGTGACCAAATGCACGTTCCAAGCTTCGTTGGGAAATTTCGAGCAGTTCGGAGATCTGGATGATTGATAGGGTATCTTCCAAATGATTAAACATAATTTGCAACGCAGTTTCGACGACGTGGTTCCCCTCGGCCTGTCGCTTGATCCGCCAATACTCGCCGCATAGTTCTTCGGACGTCGCTTCGCTCACGCCGAGGTACTCGGACAGGGCCGAAAGTGTGAAGTTTCCTTCTCGTGCCCCTATAAGTTCAACCATCATTCGCACAGCTGACGCGGTCGTAATCGAACTGCTTAAATTGCCGTGATGACAGGTTACATTTTTGACTATCTCGATCTCCAGTAAACACTCTCGCACACCCAGTTGAAATCTCGGGTGAACGGCGATGCGCTTGGATTGAAGCAATCCTGTAGTCAGAGGCAAAAAGACCGCTGATCCGATAACACAGACGCGCGCCGCCGTGCGCATTGATTCTCGGAATGTTTTGAGAGCTCGTGACGTTACCACCCATGGGTCCTCGAGACCGCCGACAAGAACAAGAACTTCATCCGGACCACAAATGGCATCGCCATGGTCTGTTTCGTGCTCGTCAAGTATCCTCCATTCATAGGTGGTACTACCGGTCAACAGATTTGCGGCTGCCAACACTTCAGCACAGCTTTCAGCACCAAAACGAAGCCCGTCGTTTTGCGCTAAGAAAACAAAACGCGTAGCCAAGCTCCGCCTAAAGGAATTGCTGGTTGCTGGCGCGACACGCTTTGTTGGGCTAAGACGTTCTATGTACATGTTTCTTTACCTCTTGGGTGAGGCCATCCATCTGTGAATGTATTGGAGGTGACTCCGTCGCTTAGGAAACTGGATCTCGAGAAACTGTAGAGTTTGTGCCAGTTAAGTCAGCTTTCAGTCGATCTGGACAATCTCTGATCCGACCACGGCCACAAAGCTCAAGCGCAGTTCGCCACAAACTCACGGCTCTGGTGTAAGGGAGACTGTTTACAGGAAGCAATGCACCGTTTGAAGACAGTATCTCTGCTTGCCAATGGTCCGCTTTCAGATCGCGAAACTCAACGTTCAGATGAACCTCGGAATGGGCAAAAAGGTTGCGTAGAGCTCGAGGCGGCAAACTAGCCACTTGGTTGACCACCTCTCGCTCTGGAGACACGAAGTCATCATTAGTTTGCTTCTGACCCTGTCGGAGAGCTGACAAGGTCTCGCTCATGCGCCGTGCTTGAATGCTGATTGCCGCTACCAAATGTGCTCTTGTAGCTGAGTCTCGGACGGGTTCAGCCAAAGCGAGATCGGATAGGTCGTTCAGTATGCGCGCAAAATATGCCGTTCCTTGTCGAACATATCCTAACGTTTCGGAGGGTGCTTCGGGAGCATCATATCGTGCTCCCGCGCCCTGCCGCGCTTTCAAGGCTTCGCGCCGCGCGTCAAGCTGGCTCATGCTTCTTTGCCTTCGACGAAGGTCCTGTCGAAGTTTAGCCTTTCGATGATCGGCGCATCTGAGAAGCGGAAAAGGTCGAACTGGGTTTCTGCCTCAAGCGACCATGACACCCAAGAAGGAACCACGAACATATCGCCCTTTTCGAGTTTGTGGGTTTCGTCATTCAATTGTACATTTCCAGTGCCTTCGAATACCTGAAAAACGCTGGATCCAACTTCTTGTCGATTGAGGGTTTGAGTTCCTTCCCGAAGCCGGTGGAATTCGCATCGGATAGTCGACATGACATCGCCGCCCGTGGTTGGGTTCACATATCGTACAGCTGCGTGTCCCTGTTCAATCGTCGCAGGTTGTCCTTCTTCTTCCAAAAGAAGCTGCTCCGTCAGTGCGTTATCAGTATATTCCCACCGGTAAGCACCGACCGGAGAACTCACGGTGTCACGAAGGCCCGAGAGCGGCCGCAGGCCGGGATGGGCCCAGAGCCGCTCCGATTTTGAAAAGCGAGGTGTCGCGTAATCCGTCACTCTGTCGGCACCGAATTCGAAGAAGCCAACGTCGTTTTGTTGGCTAAACGGGATGTCTAGCCCGTCAATCCAGGCCATCGGATGGTCAGTGTCGTTATGGTGTCCGTGGAAGTGCCAGCCGGGTGTAAGTAAGAGGTCTCCACGGCTCATCCTGACCGGGTCGCCATTTACTACCGTCCAAACACCTTCGCCCTCGACCACAAATCGAAAAGCGTTCTGCGAGTGACGATGTTCAGGGGCGGTTTCACGCGGTCCAAGATACTGAATTGCAGCCCAAAGCGTCGGCGAAACATAAGCGTTGCCGCCAAGACCGGGGTTGGCAAGGCCCAGCGCTCGTCGCTCGCCGCCGCGACCGACTGGTACTAGGTCGCCCGACTTCTCTGCCATCGGCAACAGCTTGTTCCATTTCCAAACATGCGGCACCGCCCGGGGTTTGGGGGCAAACGGCATGAGGTCACCCCGCTGCGTCCATAGTGGCATGATATGTTCGCGCTCGAATCCGGCATAGAGTTCGCGTAATTCCTGCGTATCTTCGGGTTGCATGCCTTCCTTGGGTTCTTCTTGTCCGAAAGTGTCGTCGGCCATTTTTGTGACTCCTTTTGGTTTACGCAGCGTCCGGCTGGCGCGGCGGGGAGGCATCGGCAAAGGCAGGTAAGGCGTCCAGAGCCGAAAAGATTTTGCTGATCGTCGGCCATTGATCGATCTCAATGTCGAAACGGCGGTTGTTCCAGACCTGTGCGTAGAGACACGTATCGGCGAGACCAGGGGTGTCGCCGTGGCAATAGAGACCTGTCGATGACTCTCGCTGCAACCGTATTTCCAGTGCGTCAAAGGTCAGCCTGACCCAATGAGTGAACCATGCCCGCTGCGCGGCTTCGTCGGCCTCGAACTGTTCCGAGAGCCTGAACAGCACACGAAGATTGTTCAGTGGGTGGATCTCGCAAGCTATCATATAGGCAAGCGACCGAACCCGTGCCCGCCCGTCCGGATCTGGAGGCAAGAGCGCAGGCGTCGGGTGGGTCTCTTCCAGCCATTCGATAATGGCAAGAGATTGGGTAAGCGCGCTTCCATCGTCCCGCTCAAGCGAAGGTACGAGACCCTGCGGATTGATCGCAAGATAGTCAGCCGTTCGTGTCTCGCCGTCTCGCAGAACGTAAGCGACGTACTCGTAGTCGAGCCCTTTGAGGTTTAACGCAGCGCGAAGCCGCGTGGAGGTGGAGGACCGAAAAAAATTGTGAAGACGAAACGTCATTCGCGCGGGCCGATCTTTGTTGTGCAGGTGCCCAGCCCTTCTATTTCTACGATGCAGGTGTCACCCTCAGACAGCGGCCCGACGCCGGCAGGCGTTCCAGTCATGATCAGGTCGCCGGCTTTAAGTTGCATCGAATGCGACAAGATCGAGATCATCTCGGGGATAGACCAGATCAGTTCTTTCAGGTCCGCATCCTGCTTGACCTCGCCGTTGACGGTCAGGCGGATAGTGCCTTCTGACGGATGACCGACCTTGGACACAGGATGGACAGCGGCGACAGGTGCGGACAGATCAAAGCCTTTACCTAAATCCCAGGGGCGGCCCTGTTCTCGCGCCTTGAGCTGAAGATCGCGACGGGTCAGATCATTGCCCACCGCGTAGCCCCAGACATGGTCCAGCGCCTTTTCCACGGGAATGTTCCTGCCGCCCGTGCCGATAACCGCGACAAGTTCGGCTTCGTAATGGAAGTTCTCGGTTTCCGGCGGATACGGGATCGTGGCGTCGTCTTGAACTACGGCGTCCGCCGGCTTCAGAAAAAAGAACGGCGGATCGCGGTCCGGGTCCTTACCCATTTCTCGGGCATGCGCGGCATAGTTGCGGCCAATGCAGAAAATACGACGCACGGGCACACGCTTATCACTGTCGACCACCGGCAGGCTGGGGATATCAATAGGGTCGAAAACGAAACTCATTCACTTCTCCATTCAGTTCGTTGATTCTATTTGAGCGCGCTAGCGTTAGGCATCACGCAGTTTTTTGTGCTAGTCCGCTGCTTCGGTCGCCTGACGCAGTGCCTGCCGGTCAATCTTGCCGGTGCCGGTCTTCGGCAATTCATCGACGAACTCGACGATGCGCGGATATTTGTGAGGTTGCAGTGTTGTCTTTACGTGGTCTTGCAGTCGGCTCACCACGGTCTTGTCCTGCCGAAGACCACTTCGCAGACGCACCACCGCGCGCAACGTCACCCTGCGATCCTGCAACTCATGGGCAAGCACCGCACATTCATGAACGTCTGGATGATCATTGAGGCAGCGTTCGACTTCTAACGGCCAGACCCACTGGCCGGAAACCTTGATCAGTTCGTCAGCGCGGCCTTGGAAGTAGTAATAACCATCCCGTTCGAGGAAGCGATCGCCAGTGTATATCCAGTCCTCGCGCATGGTGTCGCGCGTCTTGTCTGGGCGGTTCCAGTAGCAGGGTGCCGAGGAGTGACCACGCACCAGCATCACGCCTTCTTCGCCGGGCCTGACCGGTATCCCGTCTTGGGATTCCAGCCTGATCTCGTATCCTGGGACCCTGGCGCCCGCGGCACCTATGCGATGATCATCCAATTGGTTTGATAAGTAGATGTGCAGCATTTCCGTCGAACCCAGGCCTTCGGTCGGTCCGTGACCGGTAAGGGATCTCCAAGATGTATAGACCTCTTCGGAAAGGATTTCGGCGGCTGACATAGATTGACGCAACGAGCCCAGATCACGTTTCTCGATGCCTTGGCTCTTGCAAAGCGCTGTGTACAGCGTCGGAAGACCGAACAACACTGTGGGGCGGTAAGCCTCGATCGCGTCAAGCACGGCTTCAGGACGGGGTTGTCCGGGCAGCAATAGGGCGGTTGCGCCGACGGAATAGGGAAAGGTGATAGAGTTCCCGAACCCATAGGCAAAATAGGTCTTTGGCACCGAAAAGCAGATATCGTCGGGCCGCAGCTTGAGTACGTGCTTGCCAAAGCTCTCTTGTGTGTAGGCCATGTCGTGGTGCAGGTGGACGATGCCCTTGGGGCGTCCTGTGGATCCCGACGAATACATCCAAAAGGCCATGTCTTGCGGTGTTGTGTCGGCGCATTCGAGCGTGTCGGACTGAGCGTGCAGAAAGCTGCTCGCTGGTTCAAACTGCTCGCTGCCCGTGCCCCCATTGGCAAGGATAACCTTTGAAATCGCTGTGCCGTCGAGCACCTCGTCCGAGAATTGCTGTGCAAAGTCTGCTTCGCATAGCGCAATGGTGGCGCCGGTATCCTTTAGGAAGAAGTTCAATGTGTCAGCGTTGGTCTGGATGTTCAGCAGGACGGGTACGAAACCCGCTCTCACTGCTCCAAAGAAAGCTGCGGGATAGACCGGCGTGTCGTCCAGAAAGAAGGGGATTCTGTCTCCACGTTTCAATCCGGCGTTGATAAAGGCGTTGCCCCATTGTGAGGCCTCACGCACCAGTTCGCCGTAAGTGCGCTTGCCGCCAGGACCTGTGGTCGCGAGCCTTTCGGCATTATGCGGTAGATTGGACCACAAAACTTCCGAGCAGTTCGAATGGTCGGTTGGGTCAAACTCAATCTCGTTCGCGCCAGGCGTGTCCGTGCCCACTGGATCGACTACCGGACGCAGAACATCATGGCCTTCGTTCTCGTAGCGGTTCATGAAGTTCGGTGCCATACGGCGTAGACGCTCCATGTCGATGCGTCCGGACCGCGTTATGTAGTCAAATCCAAATTCTAGAGGAGGTAGAGACATCTTCTCGCCAAAGCTTTCGTACCATTTAGCGGAGACATTTGCTGCATCTACGATCTTGCGCGCGGTCGGGATACGTTCGGCTTGGTAGGTTGCGAGCGCTTTGTCTACATCTTCATGACTGGCCAGGGAGCGGACCAACGCGATCGCGTCTTCCATTGCTAGACGCGTTCCCGAGCCCACGGAAAAATGCGCGGTGTGCGCAGCATCCCCCAGTAGTACGCGCCGTCCTGACACCCAGTTCTTGCACCAGAGCTTCGGGAATTGCCGCCAAGCGGACTTGTTCACGATCAAATTCGAACCGTCCAATACATCGGCGAAAATCGTCTGGCAGGCCGCACGAGATTGCTCCTCATCCATTCGTTCGAAACCGGCAGCCCGGAAGGTTGAATCGCCGCATTCCACGATGAAAGTACTGAGGTCTGTTGCAAAGCGGTAATGATGCGCATTCATCGGTCCGGCATCAGTTCGGATGAAAGTTTGGGTTAAAGTATCGAAAGGACGATCCGCACCGAACCAGACGAAATGGTTGTCGAAATATTCAATGGTTTCACAGAAGGTGCTTGGATCTGAGGCGCGCACGATTGAGTTGAGGCCGTCTGCGCCGATGACTAGGTCTGCATCGGCTTCAAGTTGAGAAAGCTCTTCGACACGTTTGCCGAAGCGCATTTGAATGCCAAGGCTCTGCGCCCTTTTGCGCAGGATCTCGATCAGTTCAAGGCGACCAATGGCGGAGAAACCCACCCCATCGAGTACGACGCGATCTTCGGGATGATTGAGAGTCATGTTCTTCCAACGTTCCATGTGCGGTGTCACTAGATCGTACGTCTCTGGATCGTCGGCACGCAGAAAATCGAGTGCCTGATCGGAGAAAACCACACCGAAGCCGAATGTGGCTCCCTCAGGGTTTTGCTCAGTCACTCGGACCTGCGTCTGGGGCAACAAGCGCCGCATTAGGATCGCCGTATAAAGGCCAGCCGGACCCGCGCCTATAATTTCTACGTTGCGAAGCATTCCGCTGCTCCTCCCTGATCGAGCTGGAAAATGTTAGGCTGGACTATATGGAGCAAATTACTCATTATGCAATTAGTTTTATAATAGGGAAAACAATGACTCACCACAAAATCGCTCATCGCGTGTCTTTCGGCGACTGTGACCCAGCTGGAATCGTATACTATCCGCGATTTTTTGAGTGGTTCGACAGGGCATTTCATGACTGGCTGAGGCAGTTCGGCGGACATCAGGATCTGTGCGTTAGGCTCGGATCCATCGGGTTGGGATTGATGTCGGTAGATGCAGCCTTCCGCAGTCCTGCGCGCGATGGCGATGACCTGAGTATACGAATTGCGACGCTGGAATGGAGCCAAAGTAGCCTCGGGCTCAATTATGAAATCGCTTGTGGCGAGAGGCTGGTCGCGGCTGGCCGCGAAAAGCGCGGGGTTTTCCTCGTGCAGGATGGCCGTATGATCGCGGATAACATGTTGCGATTGAAGGACATCGTCGATGGCGGAGATTAAAATAAAACCACCGGGCGCATCGGCCGGCATCCAGTCGGTCGACGTAGCGTTAGGCTTGCTGGGAGCCTTGTCGCGGTGCGGCGGGGCGGTGTCCTTAAGCGACTTGGCACGGCGCTGCGACATGCCGCCTAGCAAGGCACACAGGTATCTTGCCTCGTTTATGGCCGCGGGACTGGTGGTGCAGGCCGGTCGCTCGGGGAAATACGACCTTGGGCCGATGGCAATGGAGATTGGACTCGCCGCGCTGTCGCGGCACAATTTCGTCAATCGTGCGTCCGATGCTCTGCCGGAGCTAAGAGACGCCACGGGCATGACCGTCCTTCTGTCTGTTTGGGGATCGGAAGGGGCGACTGTGGTCCGGTGGGAACGCGCGGCATCGCCAGTGATTACTTCGATGGGCCTTGGAACCACTCTGCCGCTTCTGACTTCTGCGTCAGGCCGGATATTCCTGGCGTGGTTACCACCCGAGTCGACGCGGGAAAAATTAAAGTCCGAACTTGCGGTGGCGCGCAAAAACCCGGCTTTCGACGATACGCTGAAGCAGGATGACGATACGTTGTCCGAATTGCGTCGCGAGATTCGGAACGCTGGTTGTTCTGGTGTCGACGGTCGGTTCATCCCCGGCCTCGTGGCGGTTGCCGCACCGATATTGGATTGGCAAGGCGAAGCGCAATGCGCGATAACTTTGATCGGAACTGACCCTGCGCTGATCCGACCGGACTCGGTCGAAGTCGAACGATTAAAAGCATTCTGCCATTCGCAGTCTATGAATCCGCTGAATGGCGGTTGAGCAACTATGTGCGCCTTCAAAACTGATGCCATGAATACTTGATTGGCTTCTAGTGGCACGCCCACGACATTGCGCGTGCCACCAGTTGCTCATTTCTTGACTCAGATCACTGCGCGCAGCTTTTCGCGTGCAGCTTTCGAGAAGGGCGCAGTGTGGACCGTGGCGCGCACCTTGAACTGCTCGTGCCGTTCCACATGCGCCTTGCGTGAGCCGCCATTGACCTCGCCCCACGTCAGTACGACCTGCGTTCCAGGTTCGGCATGGGTCTCGTCGATACCGCAGAGTGACAACATCGACCGTTCGTTGATGTTATAGCCGCAATACTGCGACATCCCGATCCGTTTGCCGTCCTGCGACAGCACCTCGTCGGCTTGTGGCCAGCCGTAGTATGCGGTTGGAAATTCGATGGCTTTATATAGCGGGCCGTCCTCGAAATGCGATGCCATGATGGTGTTTACATCGTCGGCGTTCCATTCAAGAACCCGCTTGACCCGTTTGGGACCTTCCAGACCCTTGGCAATGGCATCCCGGCCAATGAAATCGTGGTCGAACTTCACCAGTTTTTCGTAACCGAGAGCAGAGGGTGTCCAGTAGTAGTCCTCGATGTTGTCGGTATAGAGGCTGCCGCCGAGTTGCATGTTGGCTTCCCAGCTGTCGGCAGACAACCATTCGCGGTAGGCTTGGTTCTCGTCTCCGGTATAGATACCTGGCAAAGGATAGGGTATCCAAGCGTTTTCCAGAGGGGTGCTGTAGTAGGTACGGGTGCCTGCACGCATCAGCCCGTGCTTCTCTCCGACCTTCAGTATTGCGTCGCGCACGGTGTCCATTTCATCAAATGGTCCCGAGATCTCAGCGCCGGCATGGCCTGCCATCCCGTGGCGCAAAACCTGCACGCGGCAACCAGCGATCTTGACGTAATCGGTATGGAAGAATTTGATCTCGGGAAAGCCGCCTTCACATACCTCGTCGAGGATGGCACGGGCGTTTGGGCCCTCTATCTCGAAGCGGTACTTAGTACGCTTGCCGTCTTCGCTATAAGGTGTGGTTGGGTCAAATCGGAACTCCACGTCGTAATCGCCCGTCTCACCGTGATAGCGTACCCAGTTCAGAACCGGCATTCCGCTTATCAGTTCAAAGCCTTCTTCTTCCCCGTAGTAGTGAAGCACACAGTCACCGACGTGATGGCCGCGCTCGGTATATGCGATGTACTGCTTACCACGGTTCGTCGAAAGGTTCTCGAAAGTGCAAGGTGTGAGGTAATTCAGTAACCGTTTTGCGTCCTTGCCCTTAACGTAGAGCACTGGCATGTGGTGGGACTGGTCGAATAAGACGGCAGTTTCGCGCCAGCTGCGCTGTTCGTCGCGCCAATTGGTATATTCCGGCGCGATAAGCGAGGCGAAATAACTTGTCCGCGACTTGTGATACTGGGAGATCGTGTCGTTGTAGAAATAGTCCACGAGGCTGGACTTTTCATTGATTAGTTGCTGCAGTGTTTTCATGGATTTCTCCTCCTATTTCAGCAGTGATCTTCCTCCGGCTCAATTGAACCGGTTTGGAAGGAAGGTGACGATTTCTGGAAAGATAACGATGACGATCATGCCGATGAGGGTCAGCCCTACGAATAGCCAAGATGCCTGGAAGACGTCTCGCATCGAAATGTCGGGTGCTGCCGCTTTGAGAGCGAACATCACATAGCCAAAGGGTGGGGTGATTGCGCCGAGTGTGATGTTGATAAGGAACAACACCCAGAACCAGACAGGATCAAACCCGTACAGATTTAGGATTGGCACATAGATCGGTATCAGGATCAGCATCAATCCGAGTTGATCGATGAACATGCACAGTACGAATGGCAAGAGCATCAGCAGCAACAGCATTAACCAGCCGCTCATCTCTAGCGAAGTAACGAGTGAGGTCAGTCCACCGATGGCACCGGTGAAAGCCAAAAGCTGAGTGAACATAACCGCACTTACCAAAATAAGAAGTATCACTGCCGCGAGCTTTGCTGCTTCCGAAAAGGCTTCGAACAGCATCCGCAAGTTGAGTCGTCCGTAGTATGCGGCTGTGATGAGACCGCCTAATACGCCGGTCGCTGCTGACTCCGAGGGTGTAGCGATACCCAGCATTATCAGACCGATCACCATGAAGATAATCAGGCTAAACGGTAGAAGCCCGAGCACTGCTTTTGCTTTTTCCTTAGTTGAAATTGCACCGTGCCCGTCATTCTCCGGTGCCAACGCCGGATTCAGGCGAATCCTTAAAACACAGGCTGCTACGTAGATCGCTGCGAGAAACAAGCCGGGACCGACTCCACCGATAAGCAACGAGGAAATAGAAACGTCAGCCAAGGTGCCAATAATGATTGCTAGCAGACTTGGAGGGATGATGGGTGCGAGGCATGCACCACCCAGGATTGTGCCGATAGACAAGCGCAGGTCATATCCCTTGTTCTGCATGATCGGAAGCAAGGATCGACCCATCATGGCTCCCACGGCCATGGCCGATCCAGAAAGAGCACCCAGAACCGTTGACAGTATGACCGAGAGCACAAATTGACGCCCGCGCATCTGGCCGACAAGCTTATCGATCGAGTCCATTAAAACTTGCACACAACCAGAGCGGAACAGTATCTCGCCAAGCAGAATGAAAAGCGGAATTGTTCCAAGCGACGCTGTCGTCGCTGTGTCATACATGCTGTTGATCACCATGCCGAAGCCTGCAGGCCCAAGCAGGTAAAACACGCCGGAAATTATAACGATGAGAAAGCCGAGGAAGATTGGCATTCCGGTCATGAACAAAATGATCAGAGCGCCGATGCCAATGGACAGGGGGATGTACCAGTCAACCATAACAGTTAAGCAACCTTATCATCGGCGTGGACAGCAATGGGCGTCACATAGCTAAAAGGACGCGCTACCTGTTGGGGCAGAAAACTACGCAGAAAATAAAGGGTGGAACTTGCAAAGCCGTATGTGATGAAACTGGCCATCCACCAGACCGGAACCGGGTGGTTCTGCTCCGTTAGTATCCCCATTGCGACTTGGCGGAGGTTCTCGGAAAAACTCATCCAGGCAACTAGCCCGCATACAACGACGCCTGCCAATCGAGAAACTAGCGAAAGGATACGCCGTGAAGCCGGTACGAGTTCAGGTACGAGATTGATCTCGATGTGAGCTGCCGCTCTGGTGGCGTGCGGGACAATTGCAAAAATCGTGACGCAAAGAAGGTTCGAAAAAGTGTCGTTAGCCCAGTCGAGCGGATAGTTCAGAAAATATCGCGTGATGACTTCACTGCAGTAGATCAGTACCATCAATGCAAGACCTATCGTGCTGATCAGAAAACTCGCGTCGGTCAATACATCATGCAGGCGGCAGAGAGAGCGCATCGGTTTCATGAGAACATCCGTGGAGTAGCGGGCGAGGGCGTGAGTTCGCCCTCGCAATTTCAGAACATTTACAGCGGGATTACTTTGCGTCGCCGTTCTCGCGAGCCATTTCTTGAAGTTCGCGAACACGATCGGCAGTTTGGGCGTTTCCCTCGATCGCTGTCTGCCAAGAGCCTTCGATGAGGCCTTGCATCACCTGGTCAATGACCTCCGCCGGCAGCTCAGTTTCTTCCATGCCTAGCTCCTTGAGCTCGACGATGGTTTCGTCCGACAATCTGGCGAGTTCTTTCGCGCTGCTTTCCTCAATACTCTTTCCGCATTCGAGAACGACGGCCTTATCGTCGTCAGAAAGAGAGTTGAAGCGATCGAGGTTCATTGCGATGAGGAAGGGTGAGTTTCCGAACCGAGGACGAAGCATGTAGCCCGTTACTTCATGCATCTTGAGGCGTTGCATACCCGCGATGGGATAGGCCGCACCATCAACAACACCTTTTTCAAGAGCCGAATAGATTTCACCAGCGGGCAAATTTACCAGCGAACCACCAAGGGGTACCACCAACGGTTCATAATATTTATTGCCGCGGATCTTGCGACCTTCTAGCGGCATGTCTCCTTCGGCGACGGGTTCACGCAGAACAATTTGATAGAAGTCGCTTGCACCGGTGCCAGAGGTAAAGGCAACGAGCTTCTGGTTAAAGCGCTGCATCTCCTCGTCTGCGAAATCCCAGTATCCTTTGTCACGCCAAAGTTGCGAGTCTGGCGGCAACGCAAAGAATGCCGACGGCACACCGGTTGTCCCGAGGAAGTAGATTGGGGTAATGAAGCTAAGATCGAAAATTCCACGGGAAATCGGGTCGAATTGTTGATTGGGAGGAATTACCTCGGGGCCACTGGCCGCGATGGAAATCCGCCCATCAGAGATCTCTGCTATACATTCCTGGTATTTGTCAGCAATAGCGACGGTTCCATCGAAACGGTTATCCCACGCTGTTAGCATACGAAGCTGCATGTCTTGTGCAGCTGTCGAGGTGCCAAGAGCCGCTGAAATCGTAACGGCCATGGCGAACGTTCTAGTAAAAGTCATTTTGCCTCCCTTACAAAATGGCGCCCGATCCAACCGGGCATATCTTCTCCGTTCCCTCCGAAGAGAGTCGGGCCGTGGCTTCCGCGCGGAAAGCGCGGAAGAGACCCTCGGTTCAAACCAAGGTCAGAATTTCAGTCACACCTTCCGGACCTCGGCAATGAATTGAGCGCGATATCTAAAGGTGCAGTGTCCTCCTGAGAATCACCGTAGCTCAAAAAACAATCCAATGCAACTTACAAGCACCACTCCTTGTAAGTGGATGCGGTGGCGGTATTCCGACTTGCAGTTGACGACCCTACAAACGAAGCACGTGAAAGCTTAGCGCACGTCGACTTTCTGGTCTCTGGGCTGTTCGGGAAGCGTGGTTGGCTCGTTTGGAGTCTTTGGCGCAAGAAACGTTGGTGCCAGGTCTCGCCATTCTTCCAGCACGGTTTCTTTGTCGAGCTCGTACGGTAGCCAAGTATTCACAAAGAACATACCCCGAAGCATATAGTGAGACACTTCGACAAATCGTTCGGCCTTCTCGCGATTATGTCCCCACCCGGTAATGGTTTCGGCCCAGATATCATCCAGAGTGCGGCGCGCCTCTTTGATAATTGGAAAAATCACTTCGCCGAGCTCCGGATCAGATCGAGCTGCAATAAGTAATTCGACTTGCGCAAGATAGCCCTGCGCAAAGAAAAAACGCTCAGAGGCAGCTAGAAAGTTACCGATTGGATCTTGGGTCAGTTCGGCGTTCCGTACATAACTACGCGTCTCATCGACGGCGGTTTGCATGGAATGCTTACAAGCAGCGGCAATTAGGTTGATGTGCTTTGGATAGTAATGCTCGAGGGCGCCGCGCGATACGCCTGCGCGTGCGGCAACACTAGAAGAACTGAAGTTCGAGTATCCCTCCAAAGATAAGATTTCAGTAGCGGCGTCGAGGATTGCGGTCTGGGTCTGTTCGCGCCGCTCTGCTTGGGACCGGCGTTGTTTCTTTTGGTTCTTTGGCATGATTTTCCTCGGATCTATCCGCACTAACAGACATTTGTGAGCGTTCGGATGCAACTACCACAACATCAATTTTGGTGCGACAGTGTCGCCATAGGAAATTATTTAGAGAACGTTGGACACGGGTCCCGTCCGCTCCGCCATCCAAAACGCCACTGTAATCCAACCTTCTCCGGCAGTGCACGGTTGGTTCAGGATTCGAGCGTCAACGATCCGTGCGCAAACACCTCATGCGTGCGTGGCGCAACCTGGGCGCGAAAGTGCAGCGTTGCGCGGGCGGTCATCGGCAGACTGAAGCAGGCGGATGCCGCGCCCCCGAAGGAACGCGTCACCTGACCTCCGACGCGTGTCAGACTTGTCACGCGCCCTTACCACGAAGGACCAACGCGATACCGGTGAAAATCACGACTGCGCCGAGCACCTGTACTGCAACCACCCTTTCGCCCAGGATCGCCATCGCCAGAATCGGTCCGAAGACCGGCATAAGATGCACGAACTGGCCTGCGCGCTCCGGCCCCAGGCGCGCGACGCCGTAACCCCAGAAACGGAAGGCCAGGATCGACGGGAAGATGACAATGTAGGCCAGTGCGCCGAGGAAACCGGGACTGGCGACAAGATGCATGGTCGGGACCGTCAGGATCGCGACAGGCACCATCAAGGCTGCGCCGATCACCATGCTTGCGGCGAGCGTCACATTCGGCGGCAGATCGTCCGGGCGGTGCTTCAGCAAAAGGGTATAGGCCGCCCAGATTACCACCGCCGCAAGCATCCAGAGGTCCCCATGGTTGAGGGTCAGCCTTCGCAGAACCTCGGGATCGGCACGCGTGATCAGCACGGTGGCACCAACCAGCGAGACTGCCGATCCGGCCCACTGCACCCGCGACGGCCAGCTGGCCCCAAGCAGCGCCGACCCGATCACGATACCGACCGGGGCCAGCGCCAGGACCAGAAGCGCGTTGGTGGCGGTGGTCTGCGTGAGCGCCATATAGACCATCGTGTGAAACCCGGCGATGCCGGTGGCCCCCAGAGCCAGCAACCAGAGCCAGTGCCGCCGGATTGCCTCGGCATGACGCAGGCACGCCGGGCCTGCGAAGGGCATGTAGAGCGCGCAGGCCAGCAGCCAGCGCAGCGTATTCAGCGTTACAGGATCGACGTCCTCACGCAGCGCGCGCCCGGCAATGAAGTTGCCCGACCAGAACAGCGCAGCGAGGGACAGGGCAGCGAGCGCGGCCCAGCCTTGCGTCGACGACGGGCTGTCGTTGGTGATGCTCATCTGCCTGGCCTCCGCTCCGCCATGATCTCGAGTCAGCGTCGCGCACCCGCACGGAACGAGCATGAGGCAACCGTCCCGGTCTGATACGAAAAATGCCGATCGGCCGGGGACGGGTGTCCCGTCAGAAGCGCCGGCAGAGGTTTAGCCGCCGCGATGCCATGCGGCGATCAGGGCAGCGCGTGTCGGATGCCCGGTTTTGGACAGGATCGCTGACACCTGGTTGCGCACCGTCTTCTCGCTCTTGCCGCTGCGCAGGGCGATGGCACGGTTGTCGAGCCCTTCGAGAAGCAGAGCCAGAACGTGTCGCTCGGCCGGCGTGAGGTCTTCCATCGGCAGCGTTGACGGTTCACCTTCCCGCTGAACCCCGATGAAGGCGCGCAGCTCCGTGAGGAACAGCGTCCAGACAGGTTCGATGTCCAGCAGGACATGGTTGTCGCTCTCTAGCGGCACGAAGCGGGCGCCGGGGATCAGACTGGCCAGAAGCCGCCCTTCGTCGAACGGAACACGGGCGTCGCCGCGCGCGTGCATGACCAGAACCGGCAGGTTCAATGCACGCGCCTGCTCGGTCACGTCGATGTGGTAGAAGGCCGAGAGGATCTCGGCGGCAGCTTCGGGACTTGCCGTTCGGCGTTGGAGATCCGTCCACCAGCGGTGCTGTTCGGGCGTCCCACCGGGTATGAACTGACTGGTGAAGATCTGCCGGAAGGCGGGATTGTCGCGTCCCCAGCCCAGCCGCACCAGCGACAGAAGCGCCTCCGCCTCCTGCGTGTGGCTCTGATCCGCCGGTCGCTTCAGCGAGCCACGCGCATAGGCCCCGACCAGGACGAGATGCGAGACGCGGCCGGGGTGGCGGCGTGCGAACTCGATGGCCACGGCACCGCCTTGCGACATGCCGAGCAACGGGAAAGGTATTGTCGACCCGGCTGTGACCGCCTCGAGATCGGCGACCATCGCATCGAGCGAGAAATCCGTGACATCCCGGTCGGAGAGACCACATCCGCGCTGATCGTAACGCTGGAAGCGGTGATGCTGCGACAGCGCCGTGAGCCAGGGCCGCCACACCGGGCTTTCCGCGTCGTACTCGACATGGCTGAGCCAATGTGCCGCCCGCACCAGCACAGGCCCCCGCCCGACCGATGCCGTCGCGATCCGCGCACCGTCCGAAGAGGTAACAAAGGCAATGCTCTGGCGAATTTGCATCCATGCAGAATGACATGAAGTCGGTTGAGTCCCAACACGTATAGCGCGCCGTTAGGCCATGCGGCTGCAGAAGGCTGCGCTACCAGTACTGGCGCCAGGAGGCCCGAAGGCGGACTCTCAGGGCCGATATCTTGCGTACCTCATGACTGCGTCGATTTGGTGAATAGCCTTTCAAGCGGCTGTTAATAGATATCATTCCAAATGCGCCACCTGACGCTGACGTTCGTTGCGCATAGGTGAGAATCCATTGAGACCTGATCCGTTTCGCGGGTACGGCCTTGAGTAACACCGCGAATGCAACTGGTTTCTCTAACTCCAACTCCCGGAGTTGCTTGCCAAAAAGGCAGGCGCGGGGATGTCTCGCGCCTGCCCATAGGTCTCGCGCTGCAAGCCGGAGAGACGCAGCCCGCAATCAGCGCAGGTGGCTTAGTCGGCCGTGTCCGCCAATGGTCCGTCCTTGCGGCGGTCGCGGGCCAGCTTGTACTGCCCGTAAAAGCCGTAGAGCAGTGATGCGAGGCTCAACAGCAGCAGGGTGGCGGTGATCGGGCGCGCGGCGAATTCCAGGTAGCTGTGATCGGCGATCATCAACCCCTGGCGCAGGCTTTTTTCCGCGATGGGACCAAGCACAAGGCCGATGATGAACGAGGCCACCGGGTATTTCATCACGCGCAGCAGCACGCCCACCACGCCGAAGGCCAACATCACACCGATATCAACCATGTTGCCATTAAGACCGTATACCCCGGTCATGCACATTACGATGATGGCCGGGCCGACATAGGCATATGGTACGGTCAGGATCAACGCGAAGTAGCGCGCGGCGCGGACGCCGAAAGCGAGCATGAGTATGTTGGCGAACATCATGGCGATGAAGACCGAATAGACCAGCCGTGTATTCTGTTCCATCAGCAGGGGACCGGGGATGATGCCGTGCACCGTAAGGCCCCCAAGCATGACGGCGGTGGTGGCGCTGCCCGGGATGCCGAGGGCCAGCAGCGGGATCATCGAGCCGCCCACGGCCGAATTGTTGGCGGATTCAGGCGCGGCGATGCCCTCGGGCACGCCGGTGCCGAATTTCTCGGGGTGGCGCGACCAGCGGACCGCTTCGGAATAGCTGATGAAGGAGGCGGTGGTGGCGCCGACGCCGGGCAGGGCGCCGATGATCGCGCCGATGACCGAAGAGCGGGCCAGCGTGCCGCTGCTGTCTCTCATTTCCTTGCGCGATGGCAGCTTGGTCGAGACATCGGTGATCGCGGTCGAGGACTTGTTGCCTTCGCCGACGCGGGTCAGAACCTCTGCCAGGGCGAAGGTGCCGATGATGACGGGTACGAAGCTGATACCGGTCAGCAGCATATTGTTGCCGAAGGTATAGCGGCCCATGCCGGTGATGGGGTCGAGGCCCACGGTGGCGATGCCGAGGCCGATAAGGCCGGCGGTAAGGCCTTTGAGGACCGAGCCGCCGCCGATCGAGGCAATCGCCGAGATGCCCAGCACGGCGAGGGCGAAATATTCGGGCGGGCCGAATTCCAGCGCCAGTTGTGCCATGGGCGGGGCCAGCAACATCAGCACCAGCGTACCGAAGATGCCGCCGATGGCCGAGGAGGCGAGCGCGATGCCCAGGGCCTTGCCCGCCTCACCGCGCTTGGCCATCGGATAGCCATCGAGCGCGGTGCAGGCGGCCTCGGGCGAGCCGGGCGTATTGAAGAGGATGGCGGAGATCGACCCGCCGAACGTGGCCCCAACATAGACGCCGCCAAGCAGCAGAAGGCTCTGCTCGCTCTCGAAAGCGTAGGTGAAGGGTATCAGCAGGGCGACGCCGACAATGCCGGTCAGGCCCGGGACTGACCCGAAGGCGATGCCCCAGATCACGCTGAACACGATGAAGAAAAGGTTGGTCGGGCTGCTCACGATATAGGTGAGCGCGTCGAGATACTCGGTCATTGGCGCAGGTTCCCGTCGATCAGTACAGATGCAGGCTGAAGTCGTAGAACGGGCCGACACCCCGCGGCAGCGGAAGCGACAGGCCGTAGGAGAACAGCAGCGTCAGAAGGATGGTGAAGACAGGGGCGAAGGCGACCTTGATCCAGAACTTGCCACTGGGGATCATCGCCGAGGCGGCCCACAGGAAGGCCACGGTCGACAGCAGGAAGCCTATCTTGCCGAATGCTATGAAGTACACCAGCACGAGAAGGCCCATAGCCACCATGCGTCCGATGGTTCCCCAATCCGCGGGGTTGACCGAGGTCGAAGCAGGTGCGCGGCGCGCCGCCAGCAGGTCGCGCAGGCTGCCAAGTGCAACCAGGCCCGAGGTGATCGCCATCAGGCCAAAGGTTATCTTCGGCCAGAAATCGGTATCGATGCCCTCGTAGCGCGGTGAGACGGGAAACCCGTCCGCGATCAGCCAGAACCAGACCGAGACCGCGCATAACCCGAAGGCAAAGGAAAATTCTATGACGTTTTTGGACATTTTCGCTCCTGCCGAGACATCCATGGGTCCAGGGGGGCGCCAGACGGCACCCCCCTTTTTCGGTGGGTAGAGCCGGTGCTACTCGATATAGCCGAGTTCGCGCAGCACGGTCGTATACGTCTCGATCTCGCCATCGATGAAGGTCTGGAATTCATCGGGGCCCAGCAGTTCGGATCGGTACTGAAGCGCGTTCTGCTCCTCGAACTTCTTGTAGCTTTCAGCCGCGACGGATTCTTCGATGGCGGCATAGAGCGTCTCGGCATTCTCATCGCTGTCATCGGCCTGCATGGCAAAGGCGCGCCAGCGGCCCAGCGTCACGTCCCAGCCTTTCTCGGTTGCGGTGGGCACATCCTCCAGAACCGGCAGGCGCTCTTCGGAGAACACGACCAGCGGGCGCATGTCACCAGAATCGTAGAGGCCGCGGGCGGGCCCGTATTCCTCGAACATGGCGTCGACCTGGCCACCCAGGGTGTTTGAGACCATCTCGGAAGACGAAAACGGCACGGTGACGAACTCGGCTTCGGCTTCCAGCCCGAAAAGACCAACGGTGATCTCGTCGAAGCCCGCGGCGCCCGACAGGGCGATCTTCAGGTCGCCGGGGTTGTCCTTGGCGTGCTGGATGAACTGGTCGATGGTCTCGAATTCGCTGTCTGCAGGCACCCAGATCAGCGCCTGGTCGTACTGGACGCGAGCCAGCGGCTTGAAATCGGCCATGTCGATTCGGCCCTGAACGTGCGCGATGACCTGTGCAGGGCTGATCGCCATCAGCGAGTGGCCGTCGGCGGGACGCTGAGTGAAGTTCACGACAGCGGGAATGCCGCCGCCACCCTGGACCGAGATCGACACCATGCTTTCGCCGCTGATCTTTTCAAACGGTTGTGCCACGGCACGCACGAAGCGGTCTGTGCCGCCGCCCGGCCCGTATTGGTGCACGACCTCGATGCTGCGCGACGGATAGTCGTCCTGCGCCAGGGCCGGGACGGCGATCATGCTGGATCCGAGCAAGGTCGCGATCGCAGTAGGTTTAATGATTGAATGGAACGTCATTTGGTTCTCCTCCCTTGGGTTCCTCTTTGCACTCCGGAATTCCGAAGCGGTTATCGGCTTGGTGACTTACCGGTGCTCCCTTTCAATTGGCCGATAAGACAAGGCCCGGCGCATCGCAGCGCCGGGCCCCGAGATTGATCATGCGGCCACCAGCGTGGCCACGTCCGTTTCGTCGAGCACCTGCATGGCAGCGTCAACTCCGCCTTTCTCGTGCGGGATGCCGGCCTTTTTCAGGCCCATCTCGACGCCCGACAGGGTGCCCATAAGCATTGCATCGTTGAAATCACCCAGGTGACCGATGCGGAAGACCCGATCAGCAACCTTGGACAGGCCGTTGCCCAGCGAGATGTCGAAATGCTCCAACGTCGTTGCTCGGAATGCATCGGCGCTGTGTCCGTCAGGCACGACTACGGCGGTCAGTACACCGCTTTCCTGGCCCTGCTGGCGGCACAGCACGTCCAGACCCCAGGCCCGGACCGCGGCGCGGGTCGCCTGCCCATGCCGCTGGTGGCGGGCAAAAACCTGCGGCAGCCCCTCGTCGTGCAGCATCGCAATGGCCTCGTTCAGACCGTAGAGCAGGTTGGTGCCCGGTGTGTAGGGAAAGTAACCTGTCTGGTTGGGGCCGCGCATGTCCTGCCAATCCCAGTAGGAACGACGCATCCCGCCAGTCTCGGAGATCTTCATCGCCTTGGCGCTGACCGCGTTGAACGACAGGCCAGGCGGGAGCATGAGACCCTTTTGCGAGCCCGACACGGCCACGTCCACGCCCCATTCGTCAAAGCGGAAATCGACCGAAGCAAGACCGGAAATCGTATCGACCATCAACAGGGCAGGGTGCCCGGCCTCGTCGATGGCGCGGCGAACCTCGGCGATGGGCGAGACCGACCCGGTAGAGGTCTCGTTGTGCACGACGCAGACCGCCTTGATCTCGTGGTTCTTGTCTTCGCGCAAACGCTGACCAATCGCTTCCGGGTCCGCTCCGCCGCGCCAGTCGCCCTCGATGAACTCGGCCTCGATGCCCAGGCGTTTGGCCATCTTGCTCCATAGCGTGGCGAAATGGCCGGTTTCATACATGACCACGCGGTCGCCTTCGGATAGAACATTCACAAGCGCGGCTTCCCAAGCGCCGGTGCCGGATGACGGGAAGATGAATACATCCTGCTCGGTCTTGAAGATCGTTTGCATGCCTTTGAGCGCTCGCAGCCCTACTTCGGCAAAATCGGGACCGCGATGGTCCATCGTCTGTGTGGAAATCGCGCGCAGCACACGGTCGGGAACCGCGCTGGGGCCCGGGATCTGCAGGAAATGGCGGCCAGCTTTGTGCGTCATGGTGTTTTGTCCTCCTCCCGGATACGATCCTTATCGTCGAACCCGATTGCATTTTTAATTTTGAATTATGTATCACGAAGCTGTATCACGATGTCAACACCGCAACAGGGAGGATTGGGAAATGCTTGAAGAAGCACTGAAAAAAGGCTTTCGCGGCGACATCATGTTCGATGACGCGTCGCGGGGGCGTTATTCGACCGATGCGTCATTCTACCAGATCACCCCTAAAGGGGTGGCCGCGCCCACGGGGCGCGAAGACGTCGAAATTGCGCTGGCTGCGGCCTCCGAATCGGGCGTGCCGCTGACCGGGCGCGGCGGCGGCACCTCGCAATGCGGACAGACGGTCAACTCGGGCCTGATTCTGGACAACGCCCGGCATTTCAACGGAATCATCGAACTGGATGTCGATAATCGCCGCGTTGTGGTAGAGCCGGGCATCGTCCTGGACGAGTTGAACCGCGCACTGAAACCTCACGGTTTGTGGTACCCGGTGGATATCTCGACCAGTTCGCGCGCGACCATAGGCGGGATGGCGGCGAACAATTCCTGCGGCGGGCGTTCTTTGCGTTACGGCACGATGCGCGACAATGTCCGCTCCATCGACGCGGTCCTGCATGATGGCAGTTTCGCCCATTTCGGCCCGGTCTCGCGCGACGCGCTCCGGGGCAACGGCACCTTCGACAGGATCGCGGCGGACATGCTGGACCTCGGCGCGGAACATGCCGCGCTGATCGATGCACGGTTCCCCAAGCTGACGCGGCGCGTGGGCGGCTATAACCTGGACGCGCTGGCTCCGCAGCAGCAGGAGGTGAACCTCTCCCACCTTCTGGTCGGCTCGGAAGGGACGCTGGCCTATTTCACCGCCATCGAGCTGGATCTGTGGCCGTTGGTGGGCGACAAGGTGCTGGGCATCTGCCACTTCCCCAGCTTCTACGAAGCGATGGACGCCACCCAACACCTGGTCAAGCTGGAGCCACTGTCGGTGGAGCTGGTCGACTCTACCATGATTGGCCTGTCCCGGCAGATTCCGCTCTTCCGCCCTACCATCGAACAGACGGTGCGCGGCGAACCCGCCGCCCTCTTGCTGGTGGAATTCGACGAAGGCAGCGCCGAAGGCAACGCCGCCAGGCTGAAGGCACTGCACGAGACGATGGGCGACCTTGGTTTTGACTGGTCGCATGACGGCAAGGGCTGGGGCGGCGTCGTGGACGTGACGGACCCCCGGTTGCAGGGGCAGGTGACCGAGGTCCGAAAATCCGGCCTCAACATCATGATGTCGATGAAGCAGGAGGGAAAACCCGTTTCCTTCGTCGAGGATTGCGCGGTCGAGTTGAAGGATCTAGCCGAATATACCGCCGGTCTGACCGAGATATTCGAGAAAAACGGCACGCAGGGCACCTGGTACGCCCACGCCTCCGTCGGATGCCTGCACGTGCGTCCGGTGCTGAACCTCAAGCTGGATGAGGATGTCAAGAAGATGCGCGCCATCGCCGAGGAGGCGTTCGACCTGGTGGCGCACTACAAGGGCTCGCATTCGGGCGAACACGGCGACGGGATCGTGCGGTCGGAATTCCACGAAAAAATGTTCGGGCCCGAGATCACCAAACAATTCCTGCGGGTGAAGGATCAGTTCGATCCCGACCGCCGTTTCAACCCCAATAAGATCGTCGAAGCGCCGAAGATGGATGACCGGTCGCTGTTTCGTTATACGCCGGACTACGAGGTGAAGCCGCTGAAGACTGCCTTCGACTGGTCAGCCTATCCCGGCGCTGGCGGCGGTTTCCAGGGCGCGGTCGAAATGTGCAACAACAACGGCGCCTGCCGCAAGCTGGCGGGCGGCGCAATGTGCCCGTCCTATCGCGCAACCCGCAATGAACGCGACGTGACGCGGGGGCGGGCCAACACGCTGCGGCTGGCGCTTTCGGGGCAGTTGGGGCCCGATGCGCTGACCTCCGACGCCATGGCGGAAACTTTGAAATTCTGTGTCTCGTGCAAGGCGTGCAAACGGGAATGCCCCACCGGCGTAGACATGGCCAAGATGAAGGCCGAGGTGACAGCGGCCCGTGTCGAGAAACACGGGCTGGGCCTGCATGAGCGGCTGGTGGGTTACATGCCGGATTACGCGCCGTACGCCGCGAGGGTGCCGTGGCTGATCAACATGCGTAACAGCATCCCGCTGCTGGCCCGGCTGATGGAAAAGCCCACCGGCTTTGCCGCGTCGCGGAAGCTGCCGCACTGGTCGTCCAAGCCATTCCGCGACAGCGAGGCGCAGGACGAGAACCCCGATGTCATCCTGTTTGCCGATATCTTCAACCGGTATTTCGAGCCCGAGAACCTGCGCGCCGCCCTTCGGGTGCTGCGTGCCGGAGGCAAGCGCGTGGCGGTGGCCACCGACGGGCAGTCGAAGCCGCTGGACAGCGGGCGGACTTACCTGTCGACCGGCCTGATGGACAAGGCGCGAAAGACGGGTCAGCGCCTGCTGGATGCGCTGGCGCCGCATGCTGAGAAAGGCCTGCCCATCATCGGGCTGGAGCCGTCCTGCCTGTTGACCCTGCGCGACGAGATCCCGGCCCTGTTGCCTGGCCAACAGGCCGAGACGGTGGCGGCCCAGGCACGCATGCTGGAGGAATACATCGCGGAAGCCACCGAGTCCGGTGATATGACCTTGCCGCTGAAATCCGTGGGCAAGCCGCTGAAGCTGCATGGTCACTGTCACCAGAAAGCCCATGATGTGGTGCCGGCCATTCAGAAAACGCTGGCGCTATTGCCTGAAACCGAGGTCGACGTTATAGAATCCAGCTGCTGCGGCATGGCCGGTTCCTTTGGTTATGGCGTGGAAACGGAGGAGGTGTCGCGCAAGATGGGAGAGATCAGTCTGTTTCCGGCGGTGCGCGAAGCGGGCGATGCGATCATCGTGGCCGACGGCACGTCCTGCCGCCACCAGATCGCCGACGGCACGCGGCGCGAGGCGCTGCACGTTGCGCGCGTTCTGGAAATGGCCCTGGAGGATCGGCGAACATGAACGTGCAGAACAAGGGCGTTCAGACGTTGCGGCGGACATCGCTTCACCAGGAACTGGCCGATGGCGTGCGCGAACTGATCGTCAGCGGTCAGCTGGCGCCCGGCACGAAGGTCCCCGAGCGGGAACTCTGCGAAATGTTCGGCGTGTCGCGCACACCGCTGCGCGAGGCGCTGAAGGTGCTGGCCTTCGATCGACTTGTCGTGCTGGAACCCAACCGCGGCGCCTGGGTCAGCCAGATCACCCTCGGCGATCTGGAAGAGGTCTTTCCGGTGATGGGCGCGCTCGAGGCGCTGTCGGGCGAACTGGCCTGCGAGCGGATCACCGACGACGAACTCCGCGAGATCCGCAACCTTCATGACCAGATGGTCGGCCATTTCGAGGCGCGGCGCTTGGCGGAGTATTTCGACCTCAACCAACAGATTCACGAAGCCATCCTGGCCGCTGCCCGCAACGAGACGCTGACGGTGCAGTACCGCTCTCTGGCCACCCAAGTGCGGCGCGCGCGGTTTGTCGCCAACATGACCGAGGCGCGGTGGAAGAAAGCCACCGAAGAGCACGAAGTGATCATGGCCTGCCTCGAAGCCCGCAACGGCGACGGACTGGCATCGATCCTGCGCAAACACCTTCAGAACAAGCTTGAAACCGTGCGCGACTGGCTGATCGCCAACGGCGCGACAGAGTGATCAGGCCAGGCGCCGCCTGATTGCGTCGGTGCTGCCGGCGCCAAGCGTAGCAGTACGTCTATTCGCGAAACTTAGGTGTATTTCGACTGTAGGTTGTTAAGTGATCCCCGCGCAAATGGGGCGCGTGTTCGCATCGCGACGTGGCCAAAGCGCGGCCGTGCCCGCATGTCTTTCCAACAAGCATTTACACAATTCCGCGGTTTGATCCGAGGTTTTCAAAGTGTTGCGGTTTTGGCGGTCGTGAGCGGATCGAGCGCTTCAAGAAGCACGGCAAAATACCTGACAAAAATAGTTTGACTTATTGGGCCAAGTTCTTTCTACCTGCCATCGACCAGAAAAATTCAAAACAAATCAAGGACAGTATGAAGTATCTCAGCCTGACTGCCATCGCCCTTTTGACAACCAGCCTTTCAGCCTATGCGCAGGGCGGTTCCCCGTATCAGCTTGGGACGATCGAACTTGAGTCCGAAAGCGACGAGACGCTGCAACAGGATGGATATGTCGCGCAATCTGGGCGGCAAGCGACCAAGCTTGAGAGCCGGATCGCCAACATACCGCAATCGATCGGCACGGTCACGCAGGACGAGATAGAGGACCGCAAGCCGCGCCAGCTTCTGGAAGCTTTGGAGTTCTCCGCGGGCACGACCACCAGTACTTTCGGGTTTGACAGCCGCTACGACGCATTTTACCTGCGCGGTTTTCCGGCATTCAACAACGGCTTCTTCCGGGATGGGCTGCGTCAGGTCAACGGGCCGTCGGCCTGGTATCTTAACGATCCTTACACGCTGGAGGGCATCGCCATCCTGAAGGGTCCGTCCTCTTCGCTTTATGGTGTGAGCGGGCCGGGTGGTCTGGTGAACGTGGTGTCCAAGCGCCCGAAGGCGGAGGCGTTCAACGAGTTGCGTTTCACGACCGGTACGGACAGCCGGGCGGAGCTGGCGTTCGACTTTACCGGTCCGGTGGACGAGGATGGCCGCCTTCTTTACCGGCTGACCGGTCTCGTGCGGGACGCGGACACGCCGTTGCCTGGCTACAAGGACGACAAGGTGCTTATCGCTCCGTCGCTGACCTTTGACCTGACCGAGCGCACGCGCATCACGCTTCTGACGGAATACTCGGATTCGACCGTCGGCGGGACTGCGGCATATTTCAATCCGGCACCGGGTGTGGCGTCGGAAACCTATGGCGGCGATCCGGCCTATAACACGTTCGACAACGAGCAGTACCGCATCGGTTACGAGATCGCGCATGAACTGAACGACTCCGTGACACTGCGCCAGAAGATGCGCTTTTCGGAAGTGGACAGCGAACTACGCTATAGCGGACTTTACGATTTCGGTGGTGGCGCCTTCGGGCGTGGTTGGGGCAAGTACTTTGAAAGCCAGTCGAATTTCACCGTCGACAACACAATTGAGGCAGAGTTCGATACCGGGTCCCTGACACATGAATTTGTGGCGGGCGTGGACTACACGACTTCCGAATTCGATGCGTTTTCCACCTTCGGCACCGCTTCGGCCGCGGCAGTCGAGGCCGCACCAGCGCCTTACAGCCAGGGGCAGGAAATCGAACAGACGGGGATCTACGTTCACGATCAGATCACAAGTGGCGCGCTGAACGTCTTCGTAAGTGGCCGGTACGATTACGTCGAGACCGCAACGTTCGACGCCGCGCGTGCCGCCACGAAAACGCGCGACGAAGCATTTACCGGACGCATTGGCCTGTCATATGCGATGGCCAACGGGATGACACCCTTTGCCAATGTGTCCAGCGCGTTCGTGCCCAACACGGGCGTGACATATTCAGACCCGACCGACCCCACCAGCGACGCGCCCGCCAGCCCGACCGAGGCGGTGCAGACGGAACTGGGGATCAAGTACGAACTGCCAGGAACCGACAGCCTGATCACCGCTTCGATCTTCGACATCCACCAGGAGGACGGGGTTGTCTTTCAGCCGGTCAACAGCGCCGTCTTCGGCGGATTGAACCAGGTCCAGGTGCCCTATGACCTGCGTTCTCAGGGGCTCGAGCTTGAAGGGAAGTTCAACCTGGGGAACGGGCTGCGGATGACCGGCAGCTATACCTATCTCGATGTCGAGATCGAAGCCGGGACCACCGGCACGGTCGGCAACCAGTTGTCGGGCACACCCAAGCATCAGGCTGCACTCTGGGCATTCTACGAACCGCAAAGCGGTATGATGGAGGGCTTCGGTATTGGTGGTGGCCTGCGCTACGTCGGCGAAAGCTACGGCGACGATCAGAACACGTACAAGAATCGTGACCGGATCTTCGTCGATCTGGCGATGACCTATGATTTCGCCAAGCAGGGCTATGAAGGGCTGGAATTGCAGGCCAATGTGCGCAACGTCTTCGATGAAGACGGACAGACCTGCAGTGCCGGCTATTGCTATCGGCACCAGGGACGCACTGCGACCTTTGCCGTGCAGCGCCGGTTCTGAGGAATGGCAGCCGGTCAGGTTAGGATCGTCGGGGCTATCGGCGGGATCTACGTGGCGCAAAGCGTGCTGGGCGGGCTCACCTGGAGTGGACTGCCCGGCGTACTGCGGGATCGGGGGCTTCCGTTGGACCATATCGGTCTCGTCTCGCTGATCGTGCTGCCCTGGGCGCTGAAATTCCTGTGGGCGCCGGCCTTTGAGCGGCTGCGCTTGCCTGCGGTGGGCAGAGACCGCTCGGCGGAACTGGTGGTGGCCGGCATCGCGGTTGTCGTCGCCATGCTGGCGCTGGTCGGTGCGATCGGGCCGGTGCCGGTGCTGGCCGTCCTTGGCGTTCTGCTGGTGGCCGCCACCGCCACTGCGACGGTCGACATAGCGGTGGACGGCTACGCGGTGGCGGCTCTGTCGAAGACCCGCTACGGCTGGGGAAATGCGGCACAGGTGGGCGGCGCTTATATCGGTTCAGCCATTGGCGGCGGGGCTTTCCTGATCCTGGTGGATCGCGCCGGCTGGGCTGTGGGAACCTGGAGCATGGCGGTCGTGATCGCGGTGATCTGTCTGCCCTTCGTTTTCTTGGCCCGCCGCGCCGCCAAGCCGGTGACACGGACGCATGTGCCCAGCCTGCGGTCCGCGCTGATCCGGCCCCACCTTCGCCGTGGGTTGGTGATTGCAGCACTTTACGTGGTGGCCCAGAAGACGGCGATGGGGCTTTTCGGTCCCTTCTTTATCGACGCGGGTTACAGCCTTGGGGAACTGGGCCTTCTGTCCGGGCTTGGCAGCGTATCTCTGGGACTTCTCGGAGCGTTGACGGGTGGCGCCGCGGTGCGCCGCTTCGGAAGCCGCCGGGTGCTGGTCGGGGCTGTTCTGGCGCAGGCATCACTCCTGGCGCTGGTCTCGGTTGCCGCTGGCACCGGGCTTTTTGCTCCGGCGCAGGTGGCGCCCTTTGCGATGGTCACCAGCAGCGCCATAATGGCGTTTGGCTTCGTGGCGCTCTATGCGCAATTCATGCGGTGGTCGGACCCTCGGCAGGGAGGTGTCGACTTTACCCTTCTGCAATGCATGGACGCCACCGTCAGCATGCTGGCCGGATTGGCCGCTGGCGTGATCGCGGAGTGGTTGGGCTACGGCATCTTTTTCTGCATCGCCAGCATGTTGTCCCTTGTGACAGTTCCGTTGATCCTCCGGGCGGCTACCGACCAGAGCAGCGATGCCCGGAGGCTTCTGACGTGACGCGCTGGCCATACAGTGAGGGAGCCCGCGCAAAGTTGCCAGGCGTGGCCTTCTATACGATCCGGAAAATGCTTCTCCGCTAGTTTGAGGCGTTCTGTCCGACACTAGGCAAGATGCAGGTTACGTACCTGTCAGTGGCCGGGCGTCGGTTTTTCGCCGATATCCCAGAATACGCCCGCCATCACCCGCAGCGCATCCTGGCAGACGGATTTCAGGACGTGTTCGTTGGGCGCGTGTTGCGAGCAGCCGCGATAGGAGTGCGGCACCCAGATCGTAGGCACCTCGAGTATATCGGTGAAGCTGTCGTTGGGCAGCGAGCCGGCGAGGTTGGGCAGGACGTGCAGCTTGCCCGAGGTCTCGCGGATCGACTGGCCGACGAACTGCGCCCAGGGTGGGTGGGGTCGAGCCGGGTGGCGGCGAAGAAGCCGCGTGGGAATCGGACCCGGTCGAAGCGTGGGAAGGTGGCGGCGCAGGGCCGGAACCACATCCTCGGGGGCGGTGCCGACGACGAAGCGCAGCTGGCAGGTGGCCCGTGCCCAGCCCGATATCGCGTTGACCGGCGCGTCGGGCACGCCGGAGACCATGGCGAGTACGGCAAAGCTGTTCCAGCCAAACACGCGCTCGGCGGGGGTCAGGCTTTCCTCGCCCCAGTCGGGGTCGACATCGGGGCCTTCGCCGCCCTGGACGGGCAGGTCGCGCAGGGCGTCGCGGACGGTGTCGGTCAGGCTGTCGGGGCGCCATTCGGGCACCTTGATCTGGCCGCGCGCGTCGGTGATGCAGGCCAGCGCGTGGGCGAGGATCATCGCCGGGTCCGCCAGCAGGCCGCCCCAGTTTCCGGAATGGTGCGCGCCTTCGTGGGTTTCGACCACGAGGTCGAAGGTGCTGCCGCCGCGCGAGCCCATGAACATGGTCGGCACCTCGGGTTGCAGGCGCGGGCCGTCGGAGGCGATCAGAACATCCGCCGTCAGCCGGTCCTTGTAGGTGCGGAAGATCTCGGGCAGGCCGACCGAGCCGACCTCCTCGCTCATCTCGATGACGATGCGGGTATTGAAGCCGAGGCTGCCGCGCGCGGCGAGGACGGATTCGAGCGCGGCGATGTTGATCAGGTGCTGGCTCTTGTTGTCGGCGGTGCCGCGCCCGTAAAGGCGGTCGCCTTCTTCGGTGATCTCCCAGGGCTGGAGGCGTCGTCAATGCACCTGTCCCAGCACGGTATCGCCGTGGCCATAGGTCAGGACCGTGGGCAGGTCGGCGCCCTCGACCCGCTCACCCAGGAGCAGCGGCCCGCCCTTGGGGTTGGGGTTTTCGACGATCTCGCAGTCAAAGCCCATCGCCTGAAGCCGGGGCTGCATCGCCTCGACCAGGTAGCGTTGCGCCTCGGCGCGGGCCTCGGGGGCGGGGTTCTGGCTTTCGCTGCGGAAGGCCACGAGGGTCGCCAGGTCGGACTGGAACGTGCCGGCGTCGAAATACGCGGTGGCGTTGGAGATGGCGGTGTCGCGGGTCATTCAGTGTCTTCCAGGACTGCGTCACCCCAGGGTGACATGATTTCGGTACATCCCGTGTTCACGGCGTCATGGCGCATGACGCCGGCGGGACAGGCAAAGGCATAGGGCAGGACGGTGCGCCGGGTGGTCTGCACCGGCATCACCTGTTCGATGGCCGACAGCACCGAGGCGGGCAGGGTGTCGTCGGCAATGGCGGTGCCGCCGCCCGAGACGTCGATGCGGGGGGCGTGAAATGCGCCCTCGATATCCGCGCCGCGGTCGGTGATGAACGAGGCCATCTGCGCCACCGCCGAGACGATCTTGCGCCCGCCCGAAGCGCCGAGCGCGAAGTGGCGCGGGCCCTGGCGGCCGAGGATGGGGCAGACATTCATCAGGCAGGCCTTGTCCGGCGCCAGCGAGTTGGGTTTGCCCTGTTCGGGGTCGAACCACATGATGCCGTTGTTCATCAAAAGGCCGGTCGAGGGCGAGACCACGCGGCTGCCGAAGATCGACAGCAGGGTCTGGGTGTTGGCGACCATGTTGCCGGCGCGGTCGACGACCGAGAAATGCGTGGTGCAGCCGGGGGCCTCGGGCACTTCGCCGGTGTCGCCCATGTTGCCCAGCCGCTCGGCATAGGCGCGGTCGAGGGCGTTGGCATAGGCCGCGAAGGCGCGTTCGGGGGTGGAGAGGTCCTGATCGCCAAGCTGTTCCATCACGCGGGCAAAGGTGGGACCGGCCGTGAGGCCAGGCATGACGTGAAAGAGCGCGTCGCGGTAGGGCACGCGTTGCGCGTCCCCCATCCAGGCGCGGTAGCCCGAGAGGTCGCCCGTGGCGAGGCTGCCGCCCTTGGCCTGAACGTCGCCCGCAAGGGCGTGGGCGATATCGCCGTCGTAAAAGCTGCGGGGGCCGCCGTGGGCCAGCGCCTCCAGCATGTCGGCCATGGCGGTCTGGTCGAGCCGGTTGTCGGGGATCGCGGTCCAGCCCGAGCCCTTGGGCCAGGTGCCGTCATCGAGAAAGAGCGCGGCGGCGTCGGGGTCGGCGGCGAGGTTGCGGGCGACGGACGCAATCACGAGCGCGGCGTACCAGTCGACCAGCATGCCGTCGCGGGCATGGGCGATGGCGGGGGCCAGAAGGTCGGCCCAGGGCAGGCGGCCCCATCGTTCGTGGGCCTGGCCCATCCCGTCCACCACGCCGGGCACGGCGATGGCTTTGGCGCCTTCGACGTTGCGGTCCTCGACGACCCGTTCCCACGGGAAAAGGTCGCCCGCCTTGCCTTCGCCGGACAGGGGATAGTCGGCCACGTCGAGCCCGCGGGGGGAGCGCATGCCGAAGTTGATCGCCACCGCCTCGCCGGTGTCGGCGCGCCAGTGGAGCGCCGCGCCGCCGCCGGCGGGGCCGCTCATCCACGGCTCCAGCACGCCGATGGCAAAGGAGGTCGCGACGGCGGCATCGACCGCGTCGCCGCCCGCGCGCAGGGCTTCGGCGCCCGCCTCGGCCGCCAGGCGGTGCTGGGCGGCGACGACGCCGCCGGGGGTTTCGATAACGTGCTTGGCGACCCTCTGGGTTCGGGACAATGCGCTCATGCCGCTCCTTTCTGGTAGATCGGGCTTTCGGGGTCGTGCAGGTGGCATTCGACCAGCCCGGTTTCGGTTTGCAGGGGCCGGGGCGCCTGGGCCGCGCAATGCGCGGTGGCGTGCGGGCAGCGCGGGTGGAAGGCGCAGCCCGAGGGCGGGTCGATCGGGTTGGGATAGGCGGTGCCGAGCGAGGTTTCGGGCACGCCCTGCGTCGGGTCGGGCGTCAGGACCGAGCTGAGCAGCGCCTGTGTGTAAGGGTGGCGCGGGCGCTCGAAGAGGTCGGCCACGGGGGCCTCCTCGACGATGCGGCCGAGATACATCACCGCGACGCGGGTCGCGAGGTGTTCGACCACGGCGAGGTCGTGCGAGATGAAGAGGTAGGTCAGCCCGAGGTCGCGGCGCAGATCGGCCAGCAGGTTGAGGATCTGGCTTTGGACCGACACGTCGAGCGCCGAGGTGGGTTCGTCGCAGATGACCATCTCGGGCTTCATCACAAGGGCGCGGGCGATGGCCACGCGCTGACGCTGGCCGCCGGACATCTGGCTGGGATAGGTGTTGATGACGCGGACCGGCAGGCCCACGATGTCGAGGATGTCCTCGACCGCCTTGCGCTGGCTGGCGGCGTCGCCGATGCGGTGCACGCGCAGGGGCAACGAGATCAGGTCGTAGATCGACTTGCGCGGGTTGAGCGACGAATAGGGATCCTGGAAGATCGGCTGAAGCCGTCCGGCGAGAGCGCGGCGGTCGAGATCCTGCATGTTTTCGCCTTCGACGAGGACATTGCCCTCGGTCGGTTTTTCGAGGCCGAGGAGCAGCTTGGCGAGGGTGGACTTGCCGCAACCGGATTCGCCGACGAGGCCCAGCACCTCGCCCTTGCGGATCGAAAGCGTGACCTCGTTGACCGCCGACAGTGGCTTGCGCTTGCCGAAGAGGCCCTGCTTGACGCTGTAGGTCTTCTTGACGCGGTCGAGGGTGAGGATGTCGCTCATGCGGCGTCTCCTTCCTTGGAGAGGGCGCCATCGGCGTGGACGCAGCGGAAGTCGTGATTGTCGGTGCCGCGCAGGGGAATGGCCTCGCGGCAGGCGGGCACGGCATGGGGACAGCGGGTGCGGAAGGCGCAGCCGGTGACGTCGCCCACCAGCGAGGGCACGATGCCGGGGATGGTGCCGAGCGCCGCGCCGCGTTCGGTCTTGCCCGGCTGCGGGATGCAGCGCAGCAGGCCGCGGGTATAGGGGTGGCTGGGCGTGGCGAAGACGGCCTCTGCCGGGCCGGTCTCGACCAGTTCGCCGGCATACATCACCGCCACCTTGTCGGCCACGCGGGCCACGACGCCGAGGTCGTGGGTGATCAGGATCATCGCCATGTTCATCTCGCGCGTGAGGTCCACCAGGAGGCGCAGGATCTGGGCCTGGATGGTCACGTCGAGCGCGGTGGTGGGCTCGTCCGCGATCAGGAGGTCGGGTTCGCACATCAGGGCCATCGCGATCATCACGCGTTGCCGCAAGCCGCCCGACAACTGGTGCGGGTATTGCGACAGGCGGCTTTCGGCGGCGGTGATGCCGACCTTTTCCAAGAGTTCCACGGCGCGGGCGCGGGCCTTGGCCTTGCTGACCTTGCGGTGCAGCAGCAGGGTTTCCATCAGCTGGTCGCCGATGGTGTAGGCCGGGTTGAGCGAGGTCATCGGCTCCTGGAAGATCATGGCGATGCGGTTGCCGCGCAGGTCGCGCATGACGCGGTTGTTCGCCTTCAGAAGGTCGAT
This sequence comes from Roseovarius sp., assembly GCA_046290265.1. Classification (GTDB taxonomy): domain Bacteria; phylum Pseudomonadota; class Alphaproteobacteria; order Rhodobacterales; family Rhodobacteraceae; genus Roseovarius. Next base: position 59,045 of record JBKAGF010000004.1, read on the forward strand.
GTCGTCATAGCGGATCTCGTCCGCCGAGCGTTTGATCGACTTGCCCAGAAGGCCCATTACCGCCAGCGAGGTCAGCGATTTGCCCGAGCCGCTTTCGCCGACGATGGAGAGGGTTTCGCCGCGCTTCATCTCGAAGTCGATGCCGCGCACCGCGTGCAGCGTGCCGCTGCCGGTGGGGATGTCGAGCGTGAGGTTCTTCACGGAAAGGAGTGTGTCGGACATGTCGTCAGCTCCGTCCTTCGGGGGCGGTGACGTCGCGCAGGCCGTCGCCCATCAGGTTGATCGCCAGCACGAGCGCGAAGAGCACGGCGCCGGGGATCAGCACCAGCCACGGCTCGAACAGCATCATGTTCTTGCCCTCGGACACCATCAGGCCCCAGGAGGGGATCGGCGGCTGGACGCCCAGGCCGAGGAAGCTGAGCGCGGCTTCCAGCAGGATGGCGTGGGCCATTTCCAGCGTCACGATGACGATGAGGTTGTTGAAGACGTTGGGCATGATCTCGGTCAGGACGATGCGCGGGGTCGAGGCGCCGATGACCTGCGCGGCGGCCACGTAATCGCGCCGGCTGATCTGCAGCGTGGAGGCGCGCATCACGACCGCGAAACGGTCCCACAGCAAAAGGCCCAGCACGCAGATCACCACGGTGAGCGAGCCGCCCAGGATGGCCACCACCGCCAGCGCCACCAGCACGACCGGCATGGCGAGGCGCACGTTGATCAGGAAGGTCACGACGGTGTCGACCTTGCCGCCGAAATAGCCGGCGGCGACGCCCATCGCGGTGCCGATGAAGCCCGAGATCAGCGCCGCGACCGCGCCGATCAACAGCGACACGCGCGCGCCGTAGATCAGCCGCGACAGGTAGTCCCGGCCCAGGTGGTCGGTGCCCAGGGGATGTTCCCACGTGCCGCCCATGAAGACCGGGGGGACCATGCGTTTCATCAGGCTTTGGGCGTAGGGATCGTGCGGGGCCAACAGCGGCGCGAAGATCGCCACCAGCAACAGCAGCCCCACCACGACCATGCCGAAGATTAGCCCCCGGTGCGACAGGGCGCGGGCCTTGAGCATCTGGCGGGGGGAGGGCCCCTGAATTTCGCGCGAGAGCGGGTCGGTCGTATCAGTCACGTCAGGCACTCCGCATTCTGGGGTCCAGCCAGGCGTTCAGGACGTCGGCGAGGAACGTGAAGACGATGTAGAACATCGAGAAAACGAGGATCAGCGCCTGCACGGTGGGCAGGTCGTTGCGGGCGATGCTTTCCCACGCGAGATAGCCCGCGCCATGCAGGGCGAAGACGCTTTCGACCACGATGGAGCCGCCCAGCATGAAGCCCATCTGCACGGCGGCGAGGCTGACCACGGGGATGATGGCGTTGCGCAGCGCGTGTTTGAAGAGCACGCGGGATTCGCCCGCGCCCTTGGCCCGCGCGGTGCGGATATAGTCGGAGTTCAGCACGTCCAGCATGCCCGCGCGCGTCAGGCGCATGATGGCGGGCATGGCGTAATAGCCCAGCACGATGGTGGGCATGATGAAGTGCCGCCAGCTGTCGGCGCCGGAGGGCGGCAGCATGCCGAGTTGGATGGCGAAGATCACGATCAGGATCAGGCCGAACCAGAAGGACGGCATCGCCTGGCCCGCGACCGACAGAAACAGCGCCACGCGGTCGATGATCGAGTTGGGCCGGATCGCCGCGACCACGCCCAGTGGCACGGCGGTGATCAGCGCGAAGAGGATGCCGCAGACGCCCAGGGTCATGGTGACCTGGAGGCGCTCGGCAATCAGGCTGGCGACGGGCAGCTTGAAATAGTAGCTTTCGCCGAAATCCCCCTGGAGCGCCGAGAACAGCCAGTCGCCGTATTGCACCAGCATCGGGCGGTCAAAGCCGTAGAGGCGGCGCAGCGCCTCGACATCCTCGCCGCTGGCGGTTTCCCCGGCCAGCGCCGCGGCGGGATCGCCGGACAGAAACAGCAGCGAGAAGCTGATGAAGCTGACCGTGAAGGCGACCAGCACCGCCAGTCCGAGACGTTTCAGTATGAATGTGAGCATGGCGGACCTTTTGCGTGACGCGCCGGATGCGCGTTGCGGGGAAAGGGAAAGCTTGGCTTGAAGGTCGCGGGCGATTGGGCCGGCCCCTCGCCTTGGGCTGTCTCAGTTCCAGCTCATGTCGACGAAGCGCAGCACCTCGTCGGGCGTGGGCGTATAGCTGACTTCATCCTTGAACACGTAGTTGGTGTTGTAGGTGAACATCGGCGCCCAATAGGCCTCTTCGGTGATACGCTGCAGGGCCTTGGTATAGTACTCCACCCGCTCGTCCGGGTCGGTCGAGCTGTCGGCGACGTCCAGCCATTCGAGCACCTGATCGTCGCGCGTGCTGTCAAGCGAGCCATGCTTGAAGAACTGGCTGACCATCGCCGAGGCGTCGTTGATCGAGTAGCTGCCCCAGGTCTGGAACGAGATCGGCACTTCGCCCTTCATGTTGAGTTCGCGCAGGGCGGAATATTGCAGCATGTTGAAGTTGGTCTGGATGCCCACGGCGTTCAGGTACGAGGTGATCGCCTCGGCATACTGACGGTCGCGGTAGGCGTAGAAGTCGACGGTGAAGCCATCGGGATAGCCCGCCTCGGCCAGCAGTTCCTCGGCCTTCTCGGGATCGTACTCGTACTCGGTCACGTCCTGGTTACAGCCGAACTGGCTGGGGAAACAGGGCGTATAGACCACTTGCGAGGCACCTTGCAGCAGCGCGTCGACCAGTTCCTGCCGGTTGATGGCATAGTTGACGGCCTCGCGCACCAGCTTGTTGGTGAACGGGTTGTCGCCCGAGCGGCCCGCCGAATCCATTTGCAGGTACCCCACGCGCATGGTGGATTCGTTGGCAACGGTCAGCTCGTCCCGCGTGGCCAGCTTGTTGGCCTGGTCGGCGGGCACCTGCCAGATCAGGTCGAGCGAACCGGAGAAAAGTTCCGCCATCTGCGTGTTCACGTCCGGAATGGTCCGGATGTCGATCTTCTCGATTTCGGGCTGGCCCTTGGGGCTGTCGTGATAGTTCTCGTTCGCTTCCAGCACGAAACGCTGACCCGGCGTGACATCGACCGCCTTGTAAGGGCCGGTGCCGACGGGCTTGAGCCCCATGCCGGAGGGGCCGGCCTCGGCGTAATATTCATCGGGGTACATGGACACCGGGCCGGACAGGAATTCGATCGCCGCCGGGAACTTGTCCTTGAGATTGATGCGCACGGTGTACTCGTCGATCTTCTCGGCCGATTCCATCCAGTTGACGTTGCGCTGCGTCTTCACGCCGCTTTCTTCCTTGGCGACGAAGTTGACCGTGTAGACCACGTCATCGGCATTGAACGCCTCGCCGTTGTGGAAGGTGACGCCCTCGCGCAGCTTGAATTCCAGCGTGGTGTCGTCGATCCACTCCCAGTCGGTGGCGAGATTGCCGACATATTCGTTGGTTTCGGGGTCGCGGTAGATCAGCCCGTCCCAGATGGCACGTTGCAGCACGACGCCCTCGCGCGACGAGTTGAAGTAGCTGTCGACATTCTCCAGCTCCTTGGTGAAGGCGACGTTGAGCGTGCCCGAGGCCTTGTCGGCGAGGGCAGGCATGGCCCCGCCGGCCGCCAGGACCGAGGCGAGAAGGGTTGCGGTGGTTGTGGTCTTTACGAGCATGGTGACTCCCTGTTGCATTATGGCGTGTATCATTATTTGATATTGCCGATTGTTATTTGATCAGTATAGCAATGGTGTGCGGGTTGACGTCAAGAGCCGGGTGTATCCGGCCAAGCCGGTGCAGCCGCAGCGGGAGGAAAAGCATGGAAAAGAAGCGGGATAGCCTTTACGCCAGCACGCTGGCACGGGGGCTGCAGATCCTGCGGGCGTTCGACGAATCACACGTCGCGCTGTCGCTCACGGATCTGGTGGCGCGCACCGGGCTGGAGAAGAGCGCGGTGCAGCGGATGGCGCACACGCTGCACGTGGAGGGGATGCTTGACCGCGATCCGAAGTCGCGCCTCTATCGTCCGAGCCATGCGTGGCTTGAACTGGCCTACGCCTACTACTGGTCCGACCCTCTGATCGCCCGCGCCCTGCCCAAACTGATCGAGTTCAGTCGTGCCAAGGGTGAGACGGTGAACCTGGCGCAGATCTCGGGCGATCATATCATCTATTCGCTGCGGCTGCCCAACCAGCGGACGCATTTCGCCGCCAGCATCGTGGGGCGGCGGCTGCCGGCGCTGAACACGGCTTCCGGAAGGGTGATGCTATCGACCAGAGGCGATGAGGAAATTGCCCAAGCCTGTTCCCGTTGGCCCTTGGTTCAGGCGACGCAGAAGACTCTCATGGATCGCTGCGAAATCGCTAGAAGTATAAAGTCGGCCCGCGAAGACGGATTCTGCATCACCCGGGATCAGATGCTGCTCAATGAAATTAGCCTCGCCGCACCTGTAAGAGGGACTGATGGCCATGCGCATGCTGCGGTGCAGATCTCTATTTCCGGGGTAGCTTTCGATGAGAAACAGGTTCTTGAGAAGTTTCTGCCGAACCTGCTTGACACAGCGGCCGGGATTCTAGGTTGAACGGATCACGGACGGCGGCAGGTAACAAGCTGCGCTTTCCGAAGATTTGATGCCGTTGGTGTGGAGGCGCCAGTAACCGCCGCGATGAGCAATCCATTCTGACACACTCTTTCCGCTATCGGGGTAAATTTGTGGAGCGACTGATGGCAGGTCCTTTTACGAAGTTCCGTCCGGTGAAGTGTTACTCCTTGGCAGGGGGACTTTCGCGCAGCACCACGTCGTCGACGAAGGCCTGCCAACGTTGCGCGAAATCGTGCGCCACGCGCGACGGCGGGTGCTGCTGAGGGGTGATGAGGGCGTAGGCGAAGGGAACTGCAGGCTCAAACGGAACGAAGCGAACCCGACCGGCGTTGCCGGTCTGTTGCCGGTAACTTTCCGCGCTCAAAGGGTCGACGATTGCGCAGATCTGACCAGCTTCGACAAAATGAAGGAGCGGCAGGAAGAACTGTGCATCAACCCGGCAGTCCAGAGCAGCGCCGCAGGAGTCGAATGCGTCACGTATGGCGGATACGGTCGTGTGGCCCGGTTGCAGCGTGCCCATCGGTTGACCATCAAGATCCATCGCCGAAATCACCGCCCGGTCTGCCAGATGATGATCCGCGGGTAATGCGCACAGGCAGTCGCACCACGTAACATCCGTGCGGAAAAGCTCCTGGGGCAGGAGACGCGACATCGCTTTTTGCGCACCGAGGTCGCAAAACCCGATATCGAAACTCTGCGCGGCCATAAGGGACACGATCTGCGGCGAACTGCGCGTCGAAAGGGTGATGCGGATATCCGGCGCGCCTTTCGTGAAACGGCTCACGAATGCCGGCAACAGGAACGCGGACGGCCCCGGCATTGTGACGATGCGCAGCGCACCGCGCACGCGGTCGCGCATCCCTTCCAGATTGGCGCGGGCCGCCGAGACCTTGTCAAGAATCTCGGTCGCCTCGGACAGAAGGTAGCGTGCCTCGGGAACCGGCACGAGCCGACGCCCATGCCTTTGGAACAACTCCATCCCAAGCGTGTCTTCCAGAGTCTTCAGCGCAGCGCTGACGGCCGGTTGGGTGCGATGCAGGTTGCGGGCCGCAGCGCTCATCGAGCCAGTGGTCATGATTTCGCGGAAGACTGCCAGTTGCTGCAAATTCATGCAAATCGCCCATATAAGGAAAATCTTATTAAATAAACATATTTCAAATTTGATCTTATCAGAAGAAAGTTTTCTGATCAGGGAGTCATTCCGCAAAAGAAATGGCCGGGCGTTCAGTCCGGACCATCCAACAAACAGGGAGCAATGCATGACAATTATGGCAAAATTGACCGGTGCGACACTGGCCACGGTCATGACCGCGGGCCTTGCCGCCGCGCAAGATCCGACGTTCTTCCGTATCGGCACCGGAAGTGCCGGCGGCACCTATTTTCCGATCGGCGGGACAATCGCAAACGGCATATCCGCGCCTCCGGGGTCACGTCCGTGCGACGAGGGGGGCCAGTGCGGCGTTCCGGGTCTGATTGCCATCGCGCAGTCGACGACGGCATCGGTCTTCAACAACACCGCCGTGCAGAACGGTGAACTCGAGGCCGGCATGGCGGCCGCCGACGTCACACGCTCGATGTATCTGGGCGAGGGCAAGTTCGATGGAAAGCCGCATGAAAAGCTGCGGATCGTCGCCAACCTCTATCCCGAGGACCTCCATCTGGTGCTTCCTGAAGGCGCTTCGATCGAGACGCTCGCAGATCTCGAGGGCAAGCGTGTGGGCATCGCGCAGGCAGGATCGGGCACGCAGGTCGCGGTGCTGCAGATGCTGGAAAAATGGGGTATCACGCGCGACAATATCGACGAGGCGGAACTGAACAACAGCCAGTCTGCAGAACGGCTCGCCGACGGACAGCTTGACGCCTATTTCTATGCCGCGGGTTGGCCGGTCTCTGCCATGGTGCAATTGGCCACGACCAAGGGCATGGAACTGCACAGTTTCACGGAAGAAGACCTGACCACGATCAACGAAGCGGTGCCAGCCTACATTCCCTCGACGATTCCTGCCAATGTCTACGAGGGGATCGACTATGAGGTGAAGACGCCTGCGGTGTCCGCGCTGCTGGTGGTCTCGTCGGATCTCAGCGACGAACTGGTCTATGGTATCACCGAGGCGCTGTGGAACGACAACACGCGCACCTTGCTGGACAACGGCCACGCCAAAGGCAAGCAGATCACGCCTGACACGGCCCTCGACGGTATCGAAGCCCTGGGCGTTCCGCTGCATCCGGGAGCCGAAAAGTTCTACAAGGAAGCCGGACTGCTGGAGTAATTCACTGTCCAATCAACCTTTGATGATCCGGGTGGCGGGTGACATGCCCCGCCGCCCGGTCCGGGATTGCTGCACCATATTTTGCAAGGGGGCGTGCCATGGCCGAGACCGGCGACAAGGAAACCCGCGACCGTACTGCCGAAGAACTGGCGAATATCGAAAAGCAATTCGATGAAGGTGCGGCCACCCGTGACGTTTCCCCACGGTTCAGCGCGTTCCTGCGCTATGTCGCCCTGGCCTTCGCAACCTACCACTACCTCACGGCCGGTTTCGCCCTGCCGCCGGATTACTGGCACATGGGCTGGCACCTTTCGGGCCTGTTCATCCTGACCTACGCACTGTTTCCGCTGGTCAAGACAAAGGCGGCCTTCGACCTCAATACCGGTGCGTTGCGCCTCGGGGGCGTGCCGTATCTGGACATCCTTCTGATGATCCTGGGAACCGCCGCGGCCCTTTACCTGGGCTTTGCCTGGCGCGGAATTCCCTGGCTGGGGATCGAGGAACAGACCTTTCGCATGGGCAACCCCAACGGCTATGACATGGTGTTCGGTTGCATCCTGATCGTGCTGGTGCTGGATATCGCACGGCGCACGCTGGGCTGGATCCTGCCCCTGATTATTTGTGTCTTCATTTCCTATGCCCTTTTCGGGCCAGTCTTCCCCGGCCTGTTGCAACATCCGGGTGTGAACTTCAAAACCTTCGTCAGTTCGATGTACTTTCCACAAGAGGGCATCTTCGGTGTAACTTTGTGGGTGGTGTCGACGATCGTCTTCCATTTCGTCCTGTTCGGCGTGATCGCGCAGCGCACCGGGCTTGGGCAGCTCTTCATTGACAGTGCCACGATTCTGGCCGGCCGATACACTGGCGGGCCGGCCAAGGTGTCTGTCGTGTCTTCAGCCTTTTTCGGCACGATCTCGGGTTCTTCGGTGGCCAACACGGTGTCGACCGGGGCACTGACCATCCCGAACATGAAGCGGCTTGGATACCCCGGGCACTTCGCCGGCGGGGTCGAGGCCGCGGCCTCGGCAGGCGGGCAGATCACGCCGCCGATCATGGGCGCCGCCGCCTTCATCATGGCCGAATTCCTGGAGGTGCCATACACGACCATCGTCATCGCCGCGATCTTTCCCGCCTTGCTGCATTACGTCGGTGTCTTCACGGTGGTGCACCTGATGGCCCGCAGGCTGGGACTGCAGGGTCTGGCCAAGGACAAGCTGCCGCAATTCAAGGCGGTCTGGAGCCAGGGATGGGCGAATGTGGTTCCGCTGGTGGGTTTGCTCATCGTGCTCTTCGCTGGGTACACGCCTTACATGTCTGCCTTCTGCGGAATTTCGCTGGCGATCATCGCCGGAATGTCGCGGGTGAAAGAGCCGCTGACGCTGGTCTATGCGGCGGGTTTCGTCGCATTTGTCCTGTGGAAGTATTTCGGCGGCGGGTTCGAGTGGCAAATGTCTGCGATACTGGCTGCGGGCGCCGTCCTTGCAACTTTCAATCCGCAACCGCGCACGACGCTCCGCGAAATGGCGGACACGTTCGAGACCGGCGTAAAATATGCGCTGGCTGTCGGAGCGGCATCCGCAGCGGTCGGCATCGTCATCGGCGTGATCAATACGACCGGCGTCGGTTTCCGTATCGGATTCATGGTGACGCAGGCGGCCTCGAACCTCGGGGGCGACCTGCACGGACTTTTTTCGCTTGGAACGTGGGAGTTGTTCTCGGTCGAGGATCTGACACTGTTCATCAGCCTCGTGTTCATTGCGCTGGCCTGCATCCTGATGGGCGCGGGCGTTCCGACGACGGCACTTTACATCATGCTCGTGTCGGTGGCGCAGCCTGCGCTGGCCCAGCTTGGCATTCCGCCCATCGCGAGCCACATGTTCGTGCTTTACTATGGTGTGGTGGCCGAAATCACGCCGCCGGTCTGCACCTCGGCCTATGCCGCCGCGGCAATTGCCGGGTCGAATCCCTTCCGCACCGGGATATCCGCGTTCACGTTGGGACTGGGCAAGGTCGTGGCCCCAATGGCCTTCGTCTACGCACCGGTGTTGCTCTTCGTTTCGACGGCCGGTTTCGATCTGTGGCAGTTCACCTATACGGCGACCAGTTGCATCTTTGGCGTGATCTGCCTGTCGGCCGCGGTTGTCGGATACTGGCTCGCGCCCATGGGGGCGGTGTTCCGCATCCTGATGGCGCTGGCGGGGCTGGTCTTCATCGCGCCGTCGCTCGAGGCCGACCTGGTCGCGCTGATCATAGCGTCACCGGCAATCATCAGCCAGGTGATCCAACGCAACCGTTCCGTTCAGGTGGCCTGACGACATGCATCCCGAAGTAACCATTCTGGGCGCCGGGATTGTGGGCATCTGTACCGGCCTGTCCCTGGCCGAACGTGGCGTCAAGGTCCGCATTATAGACAGGGACCCTCCCGGTCAGTCCACATCCTTCGGCAACGCCGGTGTGATCTCGCCATGGTCCGTGGTTCCACAATCCGTCCCCGGAGTGTGGAAGAAAGTGCCCGGATGGCTGATCGATCCGCTTGGGCCGGTCGCGATCCGTCCAGGATATCTGCCGCAGGTGGCGGGTTGGGGCCTGAAGTTCCTGTCACAGGGGCGGGAGTCACGGGTGCGAAAGGCGTCGGCGGCGATGGAGGTGCTGAACCGGGACTGCATCACGCTCTATCGGCATCACCTGCACGGAACCGGGCACGAGGACCTGCTGCGCGACAGTCTCTACGTTCATGCCTATCGCGACACCGGGGCGGCGCGGCTCGATACGCTGGACAACCGCTTGCGGCAGGAAGCCGGAGCCGAGCTGGAACGGATCGATGGAGCAAGGCTGCGCGATCTCGAACCGGCGCTTTCCCCGGACTTCAAGGCAGCGATCCTGATCAAGGGGCAGGCACGTACCGTGTCACCGGGGCGCCTTGGCAAGGTTCTTTGCGACAAGCTTGGGCAGATCGGCGGAGATATTGTCAGGGCCGAGATCCGCGGCGTGCGTCCGCTCGAGGGCGGAGGATGGGCCTGTACCACGGAAGAGGGGGAGTTCACGTCTCCCAAGATCGTCGTGGCGATGGGCGCCTGGTCCGCCAAGTTACTGCGTCCGCTGGGCATCCGCATCCCGCTTCAGGCAGAGCGCGGTTATCATGTCTGCTTTACCGATCCGGCGATAACGCTGAACAATTCGGTGATGGACGTGGACCGAAAGTTCGTCGCCTCGAGCATGGAAGGCGGGGTGCGCGTCGCCGGCACGGCGGAATTCGCCGGGCTGGATGCACCGGTCAACCAAAAGCGCGTGACTGCGCTGGTGAGACTGGCGCAAAGCCTGTCGCCGGACCTGAACGCGCAGACATACACGACCTGGTCCGGCCAAAGACCCAGCCTGCCGGACAGCCTTCCCTGCATTGGCGAGATTGCCGGGTTTCCGGGACTGATCACTGCGTTCGGACATGCCCATTGCGGATTGATGATGGCCCCGAAGACGGGCCGAATGGTTTCTGACATCGCGGTTGGTGCTGCCTCCAACATCGACCTTGCACCCTTCGAGCCCACGCGTTTCTGATTTACCGCGCGCCCCAGGTGTCGGACAAGCGATAGCCCTGCGGCCAGGGATCGGATGGATCCTGCATGTGTTGATGGAAGCCCGTTATCCACCCCCGGCCGGAAATCTCGGGCAGGATGGCGGATAAATCCCCGACATGGGTTTCTTCCAGGATCTGACCGGAAAAGGTCGACCCGATCAGCGAATGGGCAGTCAGCCGATCACCGGTTTTCATGATCCCGCGGCGGTGAAGAACGGCCATGCGTGCCGACAGGGCGGTTCCGGTAGGCGAGCGGTCCACCTTGCCGGGGCGAATGGCGACAGCGGCACGTGTTTCCAGGCCTTCAGGCCCGTTGTTCAGGGCCCCTGCAAAGAGGCAGAAGGAAAAATGCCGCCAATCCGGGTTCTCGGGATGCGCGAATCCAAGCTGCGCATTGGCCGCCTGGGTGATGCGAACCCCAAGCGTGGCGATATCATGTGCCTCGTCCTCGGTCAGGGCGAAGCCCAGCCGGTCGGCATCGACGATCACGAAGCTGTCGCCGCCATAGGCCGTATCGACGGTCAGACTGCCCAAGCCCACCACCTCCAGCCCCGCATCGAGCTTTTGCGCAAACGACGGAAGGTTGCGCACATGGATCCGCTCGGCCTTGCCGTTCCGACAGGTCGCGCGGACGCGGACCAGTCCGCCCGGGGCTTCGAGGGTCAGGTTGGTTTCGGGTTCCGTCATCGGAACCAGTCCGCCATCCAGCAGAACGGTCGCAACGCAGATGGAGTTCGAGCCGGACATGGGCGGGGTGTCCTCTGGCTCCATTATGATGAAGGCGGCCTGTGCGTCGGGGTGTCTGGGCGGGACCAGCAGGTTCACGTGGCGAAAGACGCCGCCGCGCGGTTCGTTCAGGACGAAGTTCCGCAAGGTACCGTCGCCGGCGATCCACCGGCTTTGCTCCCAAAGCGTGTCTCCGGGCGGGGGAAGCACCCCGCCGACGATGACATCGCCGGCCTCGCCCTCGGCATGGGCCGATATGACATGGATTATCTTTTTCGATCTCAATTTCAGATCACCTTGCAGAGGCGCAGCGCATCGAAGATCGCGGCGTGGGTGTTGCGGGATGCGACCGCGTCCCCGATGCGGAAAAGCTGGTAGGTCCCCTCGGGGTTGCACCGCACGTCCTGCGGCCGACCCTCGATCAGGGCATCATAATTGACCTCGCCAAGGTTCGACGATTGGTCGCGCAAGTCGAAATAAAGATCGTCCAGCGGACGGGTGCCGTGATTGACGACAACCTGATCGACATGGCGCTCGCGGGTGACGCCGCCATAGTCGCTGTCGATCATGGCTAGCAGAGCATTGCCGTCTCGATGCACCGAGGCAAGCTTCCACATCACGGAGAATGTCACGTCTCGTTTCTGCAACTCGCGCATGGCCGGGGTCAGCGACATGCCCATGACCTCCGGCGCAAAGCTGCGGTCGCGCGTCATGATCTCGACCGTGGCGCCGGTCAACGCGATCTTCTCGGCAGCCTGAAGCGCTGCGAAATCCCCGGCTTCGTCATAGATCAGGACGTTCGATCCGGGTTGCACGTCGCCTGAAAGGATGTCCCAGGCCGAGACAACCAGACCGTCACCGCCGCCCGGCACCTCGACATGGGGAAGACCGCCCGTGGCGACGATGACGACATCCGGATGGTGGGCGAGCACAGTTTCGGCGTCCGCAAACGAATTGTAGTGAAAGGCAACACCCATCCGCCGGCATTCCTCTGTTCGCCACTGGACCAGCTGCATCATCTCCCTGCGGCGGTCCGTCTGGGACGTCAGGCGGATCTGTCCGCCGGCATCGTTTGCGGCTTCGTGCACGATAACCTCGTGGCCGCGTGCCGCGGCGACGCGCGCGGCTTCCATACCGGCGGGACCGGCGCCGACGATCACAATGCGGCGCGGGGCAGGGGCCCTGTTGATCTCGTGTGGCTGCTCTGTCTCGCGTCCCGTCGCGGGGTTGTGCAGGCACAGTGCCATACCGCCCTGATAGATGCGGTCGAGGCAGTAGTTGGCACCCACGCAAGGACGAATGCGGTCCTCTTCGCCGCGCTTGATCTTGGCGACGATATGCGGCTCGGCGATATGGGCGCGGGTCATTCCGACCATATCCAGTTTACCCGACGCGATGGCATGCCGGGCGGTGGCGACGTCCTGTATCTTGGCTGCGTGGAAAGTCGGGATCTGCGCCTCGGCCCTGATGTCACCCGCAAAGTCCAGATGCGGGCTGGACCGCATACCCTGTACCGGGATCACGTCTGTCAAAGCCGCATCCGTAGAAACATGGCCGCGGATCACGTTGAGGAAATCCACCATTCCGCAGGATCGGAGCCGGCGCGTGATCTCGATCCCGTCCGCGCGGGTGATGCCGCCCGGCTTGTCTTCGTCCGCGACATAGCGCAGACCGACGATGAACTCGTCTCCTACACGGGCGCGGATGGCTTTCAATACATCCATGGCAAAGCGCAGGCGTTTGTCGAAATCGGTTGCGCCATAGGGGCCTTCAAGATGGTTGAGCTCCGGCGACCAGAATGCATCCATCAGGTGGCCGTATGCCTCCAGTTCGATACCGTCCAGTCCCGCCGCCTGCATCCGTTCCGCGGCGTCGGCATAATCTGCGATGATCCGTGCGATGTCCCAGTCTTCCATCTTCTTGGGATAGGCCCGGTGCGCCGGTTCGCGGGTGTGTCCGGGGGCAAGACTTGGTAACCAGTCGCCGCGATCCCACCGGGTCCGCCAGCCCAGATGCGTCAGCTGGATCATCACGGCACAGTCATGGTCGTGACACTCGTCAGTCAGTGCCTTCATCCACGGCACGACCTCGTCCTTGTAGGCCAGGATGTTGTTGAAGGCAGGCGGGCTGTCTCGGGACACCACCGCGGACCCGGCGGTCATGGTCAGCGCGACACCGCCACGGGCGCGCTCTGCGTGATAGGCGCGGTACCTGTCAGTCGGCATTCCGTCTTCTGGATAGGCAGGTTCGTGGCTGGTGATCATCAGACGGTTCTTCAGCGTCAGATGCTTCAGTTGAAAGGGTTGCAAAAGTGGATCGTTCGACATCGCTGGCTCCGTGCTGACAGTCCGACGTTCCGCGTAATGTTCATTGGTGTCAAGTTTAGGTTCACCAATGTCTATTTATTCTTGAGCAGAGGTGCCGGCCACCGTATCGTTCGGCGCATGGATATGAATGAAAGCGTGCGGGATCCCGTCGAAAAGACATCCGGCTGGCGCGGATCGCGGGACTTCTGGCTGGAAGCCGCCAAGCAGGCGTTTCTGGAAGCTGGCCTGGAGGCCGTCAAGATCCAGCCGTTGGCCAATCGGCTGAACCTTTCGCGAACAAGCTTTTACTGGTTCTTCAAGGACCGGCAGGCTTTGCTGGACGCCTTGCTGGCGGACTGGGACGCGAAGAATACGGGCGCCTTTCTGAAGGCCGCCGGTGCCTACTCGGAAACCATAACCGAGGCTGTCCTGAACCTGTTCGTGGTCTTTCACGACGAGGCACTGTTCGAGCCGCAGCTGGATTTCGCCGTGCGCGGCTGGGCGCATCAATCGGACGACGTGATGCAGCGTGTCAACGCTGCCGACGCTCGCAGGCTTCTGGCAATTCGTGGAATTTTTGAACGGTACGGATATGCGCCTGACGATGCGGATGTTCGGGCGCGGACGGTTTACCTGACGCAGATCGGGTATATTTCGATGCAGGTACAGGAAGACATGGCCCAGCGTATGACTCGTGTGCCACATTACGTCGAGACGTTCTGCGGACTGTCGCCTTCGGAGGGCGAACTTGCCCGGTTCCATGCCCGCCTGGGATATGGCGGTGCAGGGCACTGCGATGTCGGCAAGGGGGCGGGCGACACCTAGTCACCACATGCGAGTATAGAGGTTGGCGCGGTGATGCATCGTGTCTCATTCCCCATCGGCGTGCTTGGCTTGGCCTCGGATCATCCGGTACACTTCGGGTCATGAAACAGGGAGAGTCCCATGAAACCGATCCAGCCGCAGCAGCGCCGCGTGGCGAGCATCAACGACGCCGAAGCTTTCGAGCCTTTCGACGAGGCGACAGAGCCAGGCACATCGTTTCTGAAGCTGAATACCGAACTGCCCCGGGATGAAGGGTTCTACATCTACAAGATGGCCCCCGGCGCGCGGTCGACGCCGCATCGCCACGGCGGGGCAGAGGAGTTCCTGATGCTTCAGGGAGAGCTCATCGACAATGACGGGACTGTCTATCGTCAGGGCGATGTGGTCTGGCTGGCGGCGGGAACGGAGCATAGCTCACACACCGAGACGGGCTGCCTGATCGCGGTATTCGCCGAAGGCCCCGAAACTCCGCCCGCCGGATAGCCGGGCGCGGGCCTACATCGTGGCGCGGGTCTCGGCCAGTTCGCGGTCCAGCTTTTTCTCAAGCGCGCCCTGTGGTCGGGTAAATCGTGCCAGCAGATCGTACAGCACGGGCGTGACGACCAGCATTATGACAGATGACAGCGCGAGTCCCGCGACGATCACGGTTCCGATGGCCTGCCGGCTTTCGGCACCGGCGCCGCTGGCTAGCACAAGCGGCACGGCACCGAGGATTGTCGAGATCACGGTCATCACGATCGGCCGCAGGCGCAGCGTGGCGGCGCGGATGACGGCCTCGCGCGTGTCAAGCCCCTCACTCCGCAGCTGGTTGGCGAACTCGACTATCAGGATGCCGTTCTTTGCCACGAGCCCGACAAGAAGGATGATGCCGATCTGGCTGTAGACATTGAGTGTCAGCCCCCCGAATGCCATGGCGTAGATCGCACCGGCAAGTCCGGCAGGCACCGTCAGCATGATCGTTACGGGG
Organism: Roseovarius sp.; assembly: GCA_046290265.1. Classification (GTDB taxonomy): domain Bacteria; phylum Pseudomonadota; class Alphaproteobacteria; order Rhodobacterales; family Rhodobacteraceae; genus Roseovarius. The sequence goes on from JBKAGF010000004.1 coordinate 74,304, forward strand.
TGCAGGAAGCTTTCGAACTGCGCCGCGAGTACCAGGAAAACGATCAGCAGGGAGAGCGCCAGTACGAAGCCGACCCCGGCGGAAGTGTCCTTGAAGGTGCGCGACTGGCCTTCGTAACCCAGCTTGGCCTGGACCGGCAGGATGTCACGCGCCGCCGTCTCGATCGTGTCGAGAACTGAGCCAAGCTGTGCCCCCGGCTCAAGCGCACCCGAAAGCTGGACAGATGGCAGCCGGTCGAAGCGCCGCAGGCTGGGGGCGGCGGCGTTCTCGCGCAGGTTCACCAGCGCGCCCAGGGGGACGAGCGCCTCTCCGTCGCCGGCACGCACGAATATATTGTCGATGTCGGAGGGCGAATTGCGGTCGCTTTCCTCGGCTTGCAGGATCACCGGGTATTCCCGTCCACGGCTAACGAACCCGGTCACCTCGCGGGAGGCAAGCAGGGTTTGCAGCGTCGCGGCTATGGTCTCGACCGAAATGCCAAGGTCGTCGGCGCGGGCGCGGTCGATGGAAATATCAAGCTGCGGCAGGTTCTGGTCGAAATCGATCTCGGGATTGACGAGACCGGGGATTGTTTCGGCTTCGGCCTGCAGCAACTCCGCCCATTCCTTGACGCTTTCGAAATCGGGCCCGCCGATCACCACGCGCACCGGGGTCGAATTGCCGCGAAGACCGAGGCCGGCCGGTGTCACTGGAAATCCGCGCGCGACAGTGACGTCGTTCATCTGCGGAGCAATCTGGCCGACGACCTCGGCGACGGTCATGTCGCGCTCGTCCCATGGGGCCAGTCGGAACACCACGAATGATCGCCACGAGCGATTGCCCGAACCGCTGAAGGTGAAAACCGTTTCGATCACGCCCTGCTCGCGAAGAGGTGCGAGGATGTCTTCGACCTGGCGGGCCGCGATGTCGGTATGTTCGACCGTACTGCCCTGCGGTGACGTCAGGGGTACGAAGCCCACACCGCGATCCTCGCGTGGGGCAAGTTCGCGCGGAAGTCCCTCGTAGAACAGCGCGGCGCCGCCGGTGATCGCTGCGGCCACCGCCAGAACCACCAGGGGCGCGCCGATGGCGCGTTTCAGGATGCCTTCATAGATGCGCTGCGCCGGCCCCAGCTTTTCGGCGTCATCGGATGTGACGCCGTCCTGCTGACGCAGAACCTTGGAGGCAAGGGCAGGGCAGGCGGTAAGGGCCACGAATGTCGAGATTGCCACGGTCCCTGCCATGACCCAGCCGAATTCCACGAACAATCGCCCGACCTGTCCCGGCATAAAGGACAGCGGCACGAAAACAGCCATCAGCGTCAGGGATGTGGCGATGACCGCGAACGTCACCTGACGGGCGCCGCGATAGCTGGCTGTCAGGGGGCTTTCGCCCATTTCGATACGACGCTGGATATTTTCCAGGACGACGATGGCATCGTCCACGACCAGACCGATCGCCAACAGCAGTGCCAGAAGCGTCAGCGTATTGAGCGAGAAGCCCCAGGCCGCGATCAGGATGAAACAGCCCACAAGCGAAACCGGGATAGCCACGACTGGGATCAGCGTCGCGCGCGGACTGCGCAGGAACACCAGGATGACAAGGACCACAAGGACAAGCGAGATGCTGAGCGCGATCACGACTTCGCGGATCGACGCGCCGACGAAAAGTGCATCGTCAGAGCCTACGATCAGCGTCATGCCCTGGGGAAGGGTGGGCGTGATGGCCGCAATCTCGGCGCGGACCGCCTGGCTGATCGCGAGCGTGTTCGACTTGCTTTGCCGCAGCACGGCGATGCCTACGGCATCGGTCCCGTCGGTGCGCACGATGGTGCTGTCATCCGCCACCCCGGGGACAACCCGCGCCACGTCGCCAAGCCGGACCGGGAACCCTGCCACGCGATCAAGCACCACATCGCGGAAATCCTCTATGCTGGAAAGACGGGAGTTCAGCCGAACGGTCAATTGCCTGTCCTGGGATTTTACTTCGCCTGCTGGCAGTTCGAGGTTGTTTCGCCGCAGGGCTTCTTCCACGTCGGCAACTGTCAGCTTGCGCGCGGCCAGGGCGCGCCGGTCCAGCCAGATGCGGACTGCGAAAGGACGCTCACCATAGATATTGAGATCGGCGACGCCATCCACGGTGGCGATCCTGTCGGCGATGAACCGGTCGATATAGTCGGTGATCTCGGCCGTGGTCATCCGGTCCGAGGTCACGGCCAGGCGCATCACCGGGTCGGCATCGGCATCGGACTTGACCACGCGCGGCTCCTCGGCTTCCTCGGGAAGCTGGCCGGTGACGCCACCGATGGCGTTGCGCACGTCGTTCGCGGCATTGTCGAGATCGCGGGTGGTTTCGAATTCCAGCGTGATCCGGCTGCGGCCCTGGCGCGATTCCGAACTGATCGAGCGAAGACCGGTTATGGCGGCGACCGCGCCTTCCAGGGTTTCGGTGATGTCGGTGTCGATCACCTCCGGCGCGGCACCACGGTATTCGGTCGTCACCGTCACCACCGCATTGTCCACGTCGGGCAGTTCCCGCACCGGGATGCCCTGAACGGCAGCCAATCCGAACACAAGGATCAGCAGGCTGGCCACGGCTGCCAGGACGGGGCGGCGCACCGCGATGTCGGACAGCGTCACGTATCGCCCTCGCCGTTGGCGGTGGCGGGCGCGGTGCCTTTCACGCTGACTTCCGCGCCGTCACGAAGGCGGCCAAGCCCGCGTATGGCGACCTCTTGACCTTCCTTCAGCCCCGCTAGCACGGCGACACGGCCATCCCGGCGCTGGCCTGTCTTGACGGATTGGCGCACTGCAGTCCCGTCCGCGATGGTGAAGACGTAGGTCTCGGCAGCCTGGAACACGATCGCTTCTTCCGGCACGACCAATGCGTCGTCCTCCGACAAGGTCAGTGTCAGGGACATGAACATGCCGGCAGGCAGGGTGCCGTCGCGGTTGGGGATGACCGCGCGCACGCGAAAGGCGCGCGAGACCGGGTCGATCCGGCTGTCGACCGTGTCGATTTCCCCGTCGAAGGTGCGGTCCTCGAATGCGACGCTCCGCGCCTCGACAGGCATGCCGCGGCGGACCTTCGCGAAAAGGGTTTCCGGAAGCGAGAATTCCAGCTCGACCTTACTGAGATCGTCAAGCCGGGTGATCATGTCGCCGCTGGTCACCCGCGCACCGCGGTCTACTTCGGCCAGTCCCAGCACGCCGGAAAAAGGCGCAAGGATCGTCCTGTCGGCAAGGCGCCGGCGGGCGCGGTCAAGTTGGGCGTCTGCCTCGGCCAGCCGTGCTACGGCCTCCTCGAGCGAGGCCTGGCTTACGGCGTTGGTGTTGCGCAACTGCTGGACACGTTCCAGCGCCTGTCGCCGCTCTGTCAGGCGCGCTTCGGCTTCGGCCAGGTCTGCGCGTTCGATAGCGTCGTCGAGGCGGACGAGAACGGTCCCTTCTTCGACACGCTGACCCGGCGTGATCGACAATTCCACGATGCGCCCGTCCGCCTCGGGGACGATTTCGACCGACGTGGCCGCGCGCGACGTGCCCACGGCCTCGACCGTCTGGTAGACACGCTGAATTTCGGCTTTCGCGGTTTCGATCGTCACCGCCCCGCCACCACGGGCCTCGGCCGCCTCGGCAGGCGCTGCCAGGTAGGTTTCGTATCCCCAGTACGCGCCATATCCGATCGCGCCCAGAAGGCAGATCATCAATAGCTGTTTGAACAGGGACATTCCACGACTCCATGGCCCTGCCGCAAGAGCACGTCGTTCCAGCGCGCAGGCACTGACAGGTTAAATCAACCGACCCGAATAGCAAGCACGGTGGACATGGTGGCTGGCCGATTTCGTTCGCGTTTCGTCCGCTGCGGCTGGGGAATGCGTCGGAAACGACGGGCATGGGCGCTGCGATCAAATCTGCGTGACCTTTACCGTTGCCCGGATGGCAAAGTTCACGTTGTGTCTGGAGGCCCTGGGAAATCGCCGCGGGTGCAGCGTCCGGACCCGGATCCCGCGTATGTCATGGCGCGCGCGGGCGCCCGATGGTACAATCCCGATGCGGGACTGCCCCGGTCTCGTCCGGATCGGTGGCATTGCGACACATGCCATTGCGGACAGGACGACGGTACATGATCAAGATACTGCTGGCCGACGACCACACCCTTGTCCGTGCAACCATCGCGTATTTCATGACGCATCAGGCGGGGTTTGACGTGGCGCAGGCCGGATCGTTGAACGAGGCACTGGATGTGAACGCAGCCCAGGGGCCGTTCAACCTGGTCTTGCTGGATTACACGATGCCCGGGATGGAGGCGATGTCGGGGATCAAGGCGATGCGGGCGCGGTCCGGGTGTCCGGTGGCGATCCTGTCGGGTACCGCGCCGCCCGATATCGCGCGGCGCGCCCTGCGGGCCGGGGCCGCCGGGTTTCTGCCCAAGACCCTGGCACCGCAAGCCCTTGTGGTGGCGATCCAGCAGATGCTGGCCGGCGATACCTACCTTCCTTTCGATATCCTGAAGGATACCGGGGCCGCTCTGAGCGGCGTCCACCTGACGCCGCGCGAGCAGGATGTGTTGAACGGCCTGGCCGAAGGCAAGCTGAACAAGGAAATCGCCCGTGAGTTGGCGATCCAGGAGGTGACGGTGAAACTTCACGTCAAGACGCTTTCGCGCAAGCTGGGGGCGAAGAATCGGACACATGCCGCGATGCTGGCGCGCGATTTGGGACTTCTCTAACTGGTGACAGCCGATCTCGGCTCTGCTTCCGACCGAGCCTTTGGTGCGGCCTTTCGGCGGGTGACGGGCACCAGCCGGCGCCGCGCGGCGGACCGGACGCCGTCCGCCGATGGGTAGCCCGCTACTGAAGGCCGAGGCCGGTCAGCTTGTCAGGGTTGCGGGTGATGAAGATACGGGTGATCCGATCCCCCTCGATTTCCAGCGCGGTGGTCTGCAACGCGCCGGCGATGCGGCACACGAAGCCGGGCAAGCCGTCGATCACGGTCAGGTCCAGCAGGTCCATGTCCTCTCCGAACTTGCGCGACAGGGCCGCGAACATGCGGGTTATCGCGGCCTCGCCCTGGATCACGTTCAGAACCGCATTCACCTTGCCACCACCATCGGCATGCAGCGTGACTCCCTCGGCCAGCATGGCGCCCAAGGCCGCCGCATTGCCGGTCTTGCAAGCGTCGAAGAACGCCCGGGCCAGCGCCGCGCCAGTCTCGCGTGACACGGCATAGCGCGGGCGGTCGATCTGCACATGCGCCCGCGCCCGGGCCGCAAGTTGCCGCGTCGCGGCGGGGGCGCGATCGATGGTGCGGGCCACCTCGTCCAGTGGCTGGCCAAAGACATCGTGCAAAAGAAAAGCCGCGCGTTCCAGCGGCGACAGCCGTTCCAGCGCCACCATCAGCGACAGGGTCAGGTTGTCCGGGCGCAGCGCATCGTCGGGTTCCTCGATCAGCGGCTCGGGCAGCCATGTGCCAGGATAGGTCTCGCGCCGCGCGCGGGCGGATTTCATCTGGTCCAGACACAGGCGCGAGACCACCCGCGTCAGCCATGCCGCCGGTTCCGCGATCTGGCCATGATCGCCATTCTGCCAGCGCAACCAGGCTTCCTGCACTATATCCTCGGCCTCGGCATGGCTGCCCAGCATCCGGTATGCCAGACGCAGCAGCTGGGGCCGCTGCGTCTGAAAAAGCTGGACTGGGTCAGGCCGCATGAGGGCGCTCGGCGGGCAGATCAAGCCCATGGGCCACGCAAAAGGCAATCTGCGTCCGGTTCCACAGATTGATGCCACCGATGGCAAAGGTCAGGTAGGCCAGTTCATCCGCGTTGAACACAGCCGAGACCGCCTCCCAATCCGCATCGGTGGGATGGCCGGCGGCAACGGTGGTCAGCGTTTCCGTCCAGGCCAGTGCCGCCCGTTCGTGCGCAGTGAACAGCGTGCTGTCGCGCCAGCCTGACACCATATGCAGCCGCAGATGGTTTTCGCCGTCTTTCAGCGCATCGGAGACATGCATCTGGATGCAGAAGGCGCAGCCGTTGATCTGGCTGGCCCGCAGCTTGATAAGATGCAGCAGCGCATGCTCGAGCGGACCCTTGCGCAGCTCGGTCTCAAAGGCAACAAGGCCGTTGAAGGCACTGCCAATACGTTTGAAATGGTCGGTCATCCGGGGTGTCATCATTCGTCTCCTTTGTTGTTCTGACATCACCTTGACGACGCGGCACAGCAGAATGTGACATGGTGGGGCAAGAAAAATGCCGGGGGGGCCACTGCTCGCCTGACCGCTTGTTCGCAAAGCTGACACGCGGTTGCTTCAGCACAAAGCACGCAGGATCGCTGTACCGGAATTGGTTGCCAGCTACAGCCGAACTTCGGTTCAGAGGCGCTTAACAGGTCCGAAGACTATCGGCACGGGGAGAACGCTTTTGCGTCTTTCAGTACTTGGGCCGCTTAACGGCTCCTCCCGCATGACCCTCAATTACAACGAAAAAATCCGGCCGCAGCCGGATCGAGAGAACGCTTTCGCAGGGGCAAGTGGCGGAGAGACAGGGATTCGAACCCTGGGTGGGCTTGCACCCACAACGGTTTTCGAGACCGCCCCGTTCGACCACTCCGGCACCTCTCCGCGGGGGTCTGGAGGGTGCGTTTAATCGCCTTTGAAGGGGCTGACAAGGGGTTTGCCTTGTTTCGTTTCGGATTTTGCCTAGGTTGAGGGTCAACACATCACGACAGGAGGCACCGTGACTCGTATCCGTCCCCATCGTCCCCTTGTTTTTCTGGCCGCTCTCGCAATTGCCCTGCTTGCCGCCCTTCAGGTTCGCGCCGCGGACCGCGCGCGGCTGGAGGCGTTTCTCGAGGTTACGGGTTTTGGCGTGGCGCTGGACAGCATCGCGCTCGCGGCAAGCGACGCGCCGGCCATGCTGGGCGTTCAGGCCAGCGATTTCGGTTCCGATTGGTCGCGCATCTCTGATGACGTCTTCGACACCGGCCAGATGAAGGAAATGGCGCTGGACATCCTGTCCGAAACGCTGAGCGACGAACACCTGACACACGCCGCCGAGTTTTATGCGACTTCCCTTGGCCAAAGGCTGGTCGAGGCCGAGAACGCGTCGCACATGGTGGCCGATGACGAGGCCAAGCAGAGCGAGGGCCGCGCCCTGGTCGCCGAAGGCGTTGAGAATGGCGACGCGCGGATCGAGACGTTGCAGGCTCTCAACGAAGCCGTGGATGCGGATGGCAACGCGGTCCGCGCCGTGCAGGAGGTGCAGGTGCGATTCCTGATGGCCGCGTCCTATGCCGGGATTCTGGATCGCGAACTTGACGAGGGCGCGTTGCGGGCGGCCATGAAGGAAGGCGAGGCCGAGATGCGCATGAGCATGAAGGCCGGCGCGCTGGCCGGGGCGGCATATACATATCAGGATTTTTCACAGGCGGACTTGCAGACCTACCTGGAGGCGCTGCAGCATCCTGACATGCAGACCGTCTATCAGTTGATGAACGCCGTCCAGTACGAGATCATGGCCAACCGGTTCGAAGTCCTGGCCGCGCGAATGGCCGAAATGCACCCCGGGCAGGAGCTTTGACCTGAAATGCGCATCCACATCCATGCCTTTGCTGCTGCGGTTGCAGTCGCGGCCCCGTTTCCGTTGCCGGCCCTGGCCGACGCCGCCGACACGGAGCGGCTGATCCAGCTGATGCGGGTTGATGACACCGTCGCGATCATGCGCGAGGAAGGCTTGCGCTATGGCCGGGATATCGGGACCGAGATGCTGCCTGACGTGGCTCCGGATGACTGGGAGCGTACGGTCTCGCGGATCTACGACACCGAAAAGATGGAAGCGGTGATCACCCAGGAGTTCGAGACCGCACTGGAAGGTGAGGAGGTCGGACCACTGGTCGCCTTTTTCAGGACGGAGCTGGGCAAGCAGATCATTTCACTGGAAATATCCGCACGCGAAGCGTTTCTAGACGTTGACAAGGAACTGGCCGCGATCGAGGCCTTCGAGAAGGCTCGTGCCGAAGACTCCCGCCTCTACGGACAGGTCGAGACCATCATCGCCGACAGTGACCTCGTGGAATACAACGTGATGGGCGCGATGAATGCCAACCTCATGTTCTATCGCGGGCTTGCCGATGGCGGCGCGATCGAACTTGGAGAGTCGGACATGCTGGCCGATGTCTGGGCACAGGAAGGTGACATCCGCGCCGAATCCGAAGCCTGGCTTGGCTCTTTCCTGATGATGGCCTACCGCCCGCTCGAGGCCGAAGAGCTTGAAGCGTATGCCGCACTCTACCGCACGCCGGAAGGCAAGGTCCTGAATACGGCGGTCTTCAACGCTTATGACCGCATGTATGACGAGATTTCCTACCTGCTGGGCCAGGCCGTTGCGGAACGGATGCGCAGCGAGGAACTTTGACCTCTGGCGCGGCGTGGGGTGTGGTCGAGAAACAGCCCGGTTGCCGTTTTTTGCGTGGCACAAGGCTTGACTTTGAGGTGCGCCTTGAGGATAAGCGGCCATCCCGGCGGGGCGACTCGTGCGGGATTTCATTTTTTAGACGCCCATCGCGGGCGCGCCGTTCGAGGCACCTAACGCCGGTTGATCCCGGGGCCACAGAACGCGGATGACAAAAGGAAACGAAACATGTTTGCGGTTCTGAAGACCGGTGGCAAGCAGTACAAGGTCCAGTCGGGCGATATGCTTCGCGTGGAAAAACTGGCGGCGGACGCCGGTGAGAAGGTCCAGTTCAACGAGATCCTGATGCTTGGCGGCGATGCCCCGGTCATCGGCGCACCGCTGATCGAAGGCGCGGCCGTGCAGGCCGAAGTCGTCGACCAGATCAAGGGCGACAAGGTCATCAACTTCGTCAAGCGTCGCCGGAAGCACGGCTCGCAGCGGACCCGTGGCCACCGTCAGCAACTGACGCTTCTGCGCGTGACCGAGATCCTTGAGAAGGGCGCGGATAAATCCGGCGTGAAGGCCGCCGTGGGCGCAAGCGCGCTGGCGGCCGGCCTGGGCAAGACCCGCTATGCCGACAACAAGGCCGATCAAGCCGAAATGGCCAAGCGCGTGAAAAACGACGAGGCCAAGGAAAAGAGCGTCGCCAAGAAAGCCGAACCCAAGGCCGAGAAAAAGGCCGAGGAAAAGAAGGCTGCCCCCAAGAAAGCGGCCAAGGCCGATGACAAGGGCGACGACCTCAAGCAACTGTCGGGCGTCGGCCCGGCACTGGAAAAGAAACTGCACGAGGCAGGCGTGACCACGTTTGCCCAGATCGCGGCATGGACCGCCGATGACATCGCCGAGATGGACGAGAAACTGTCCTTCAAGGGCCGCATCGAGCGTGAAGGCTGGGTCGAACAGGCCAAAGAACTGGTCAAAGGCTAAGGAGAGACGATATGGCACATAAGAAAGCAGGCGGTTCATCCAGAAACGGTCGCGACTCGATCGGCCGTCGTCTTGGCGTCAAGAAATACGGCGGCGAAGCCGTGATCCCCGGCAACATCATCGTGCGTCAGCGCGGTAACAAGTTCTGGCCGGGCGAAGGCGTGGGCCAAGGCAAGGATCACACACTCTTTGCTACTGCCGAAGGGTCCGTGCATTTCCGCAAGGGCCTCAAGGGCCGCACCTTTATTTCGGTTCTCCCGGTGGCGGAGGCTGCCGAGTAAGCCGAACCTTCAGGCCAATATATTAGGGGGATCGGCACAACGCCGGTCCCTTTTTCGTTTTTGGAAAGAACTCTTTACGACCGGCCCGCGGCTGGCATCCGACATTATCGTGCTTTTCGGAGGAGACAGCACATGAAACTTGAAACCATAATTCCCGATACGCTTGCAGAGACCGAGAGGTTCGACCTGCGTCCGATCCGTGCATCCGATGCGGGCCTCGTGGCGCATTATGCGGGTGACGAGCGTGTGGCACGCTTTACCACCTCGATCCCGCATCCGATGCCTCCCGGCACTGCGGAGGCTTTCATTGCTAGGGTCATGTCGCCTGACCATCCGGAGGATGTCTGGGTCATGGACGGAAGCCGCATCGGTGGCGGCGAGGTCATGGGCCTTGTAGGGCTGGAACGGCTGGAACGGAACCAGTCCGAGATTGGCTATTGGGTGGCGCCTGCCTACTGGAATACCGGAATTGCCTCTGCCGCGGTTGCGGCCATCCTCAAGGCGAATCCACAAGAGGCGCGCACTGTCTTTGCAAGCGTCTTTCAGGACAATCCCGCCTCGGCGCGTGTGCTGACGAATTGTGGTTTCCGCTATCTTGGCGATGCCGAAGGCTATTCGGTCGCGCGCAAGGCCACGGTGCCGACCTGGACATACAGCCGGTCGATGGACGATGTCTGAGGCGACCCTGACCCTTACGTCATGGCCGTCCGATCCGGACCTTCATGCGCGCCCGGGCTTGAGCCGGACGGCGTTTGGCTCTACGGACGGGATTTGACGCCAACTGAGGCAATGACATGAAATTTCTTGATCTCGCCAAGGTCTATATCCGCTCGGGCAGCGGCGGTAACGGATGCATCAGCTTCCGGCGCGAGAAGTATATCGAATACGGCGGTCCCGATGGCGGCGATGGCGGCAGCGGCGGCTCTGTCTGGGCCGAGACAGTGGACGGACTGAACACCCTCATCGATTTCCGTTATCAGCAGCATTTCTTCGCGGATAACGGTACGCCCGGAATGGGCAAGCAGCGCACCGGCCCCGACGGGGACGACATCGTACTGCGCGTCCCGGTGGGCACCGAGATTCTGGACGAGGACCAGGAAACCGTGATCGCCGATCTGACCGAGATCGGACAGCGCGTGTGTCTTGCCAGGGGTGGCAATGGCGGCTGGGGCAACCTGAGGTTCAAGACATCCACCAACCAGGCACCGCGCCGCGCCAATCCGGGGCAGGAAGGCGTTGAGCGCACGATCTGGCTGCGGCTGAAGCTGATTGCCGATGTCGGTCTCGTGGGCTTGCCCAATGCCGGCAAGTCGACCTTCCTTGCGGCCACGTCCAACGCGCGACCCAAGGTGGCGGATTACCCTTTCACCACGCTGCATCCCAATCTTGGTGTCGTCGGGGTCGACAATACCGAGTTCGTGGTGGCCGACATTCCCGGACTGATCGACGGCGCGTCCGAGGGGCGCGGGCTCGGTGATCTTTTTCTGGGCCACGTGGAACGCTGTGCGGTGCTGCTGCACCTCGTAGACGGATCTTCGGGAACGTTGATCGACGATTACCACACCATCATTCGCGAACTGTGCGCCTATGGCGGGGGGCTGGCCGAGAAACCGCGTGTGACCGTGCTCAACAAGATCGACACTCTGGATGCCGAAGAACGCGCGTTTCTGCAAGATGAGCTCGAGGCGGAAGCAGGTTCGCCCGTGATGCAGATGTCGGGTGTCTCGGGCGAAGGCGTGACCGAGGTGCTGCGCGCCCTGCGCGCGCATATCGACGAAGGGCGCCTGCGCGAGAGGCATGACGAGGACGAGGACGCCCCATGGCAACCGTAGCCGATGCGCGGCGGCTGGTGATCAAGATCGGCTCGGCTCTGCTGGTGGATCGGGTGACTGGGCTGCTGAGGCATGACTGGCTGGTGGCGCTGGCCGAGGACGTGGCCCGGCTGCGCGCGCGCGGTACGGATGTGATCCTGGTGTCATCGGGGTCCATCGCGCTGGGTCGTGGCGTGCTCAGGCTGCCCGCAGCGGACCTGACGCTTGAACAGTCGCAGGCTGCAGCCGCCGTGGGCCAGATCCAGCTGGCCACTGCCTATACCGCGGCTTTGGCGGCGCATGACATCATCGCGGCGCAGGTCCTTGTCACGCTCGAGGACAGCGCCGACCGCCGCCGGTATCTGAATTCCCGCGCCACGCTGGAACAGCTTTTGTCTCTGTGTGCCCATCGTCAACGAGAACGATACCGTGGCCACGGACGAGATTCGGTATGGCGACAATGACCGGCTGGCGGCGCAGATTGCCGTCACGGCGGGGGCCGATCAATTGATCCTCCTCAGCGATGTTGACGGCTTCTACTCTGCCAATCCGCAGGTGGATCCGGCCGCGACGCGGTTCGATCATATTGCCGAAATCACGCCGGAGATCGAGGCAATGGCCGGGGCCGCAGGGTCCGGCCTGTCCAAGGGCGGGATGAAGACCAAGCTTCTGGCGGCAAGAACCGCCACGGCGGCAGGGTGCGATATGGCGATCACCGAAGGATCGGTTCTGCACCCGGTCCGCGCGCTGGAAAACGGCGCGGCGGCGACATGGTTCGCAGCACAGGGGGATCCGCAGCAAAAGCGCAAGCAATGGATTGCCGCGATGAAGCCGAAAGGTCGCATCATCGTGGATCATGGCGCGGTCCGGGCGCTGCGCGCCGGCTCCAGCCTGCTGGTGGCGGGTGTGGTCGAGATATCGGGGAGATTCGGTCGCGGCGACGCGGTCGAAGTGGTGGACGAAACCGGCGCCGTTCTGGGGCAGGGGCTTACGCGATACGACGCGTCCGACGCGGCCCGCATCAAGCGGCTGCGTTCGGACCAGATCGAAGAGGTTCTGGGCTATCCTGCGCGCGGCCCGCTTATCCATCGTGACGATATGGCCATATAGCCCACCGCCTGATAGATTCCGTTCGTCAAGAAAGGTGCACGCATGAAAGATCTCGAGAATATTCCCGCCCTCATGGAAGAGATCGGCCAGCGCGCCAAGGCGGCCGCATCCCGCCTTGCCACGGCGACGCCGGAGTCCAAGACCCTCGCGCTGACCGCGGCGGCGGACGCCGTGTGGCACGAGCGTGCCGGGATTCTCGACGCGAATGCCAAGGACCTGGACTATGGGCGACAGAAGGGCCTGTCGGACGCGATGATGGACCGGCTGACGCTGGACGAAGATCGGATCAAGGGCATTTGCGACGGTTTGCGCGCCGTCGCCTCCCAAGATGATCCGGTTGGCGAGGTCATGGACGAATGGGACCGGCCGAATGGCCTGCATATCCGCCGGGTCCGCACGCCGCTGGGTGTGATCGGGGTGATCTACGAAAGCCGCCCCAACGTGACGGCGGATGCCGGGGCGCTCTGCCTCAAATCGGGCAATGCGGTCATCCTGCGCGGCGGTTCGGAAAGCTTTCACAGTTCCGGCGCCATCCACCAGTGCCTGGTCGCGGGCCTGAAAGAGGCGGGCCTGCCCGAGGCATCCATTCAGCTTGTGCCCACCCGTGACCGTGCGGCGGTTCAGGAGATGCTGACCATGACCGGTACGATCGACGTCATCGTGCCGCGCGGCGGCAAGGGGTTGGTGGGGCTCGTTCAGCGCGAGGCGCGGGTGCCTGTCTTCGCCCATCTCGAGGGCATCGTCCACATCTATATCGACAAGGACGCCGACCCCGAAAAGGCGCTGCGCGTGGTGATGAACGCCAAGACGCGCCGAACCGGAATTTGCGGCGCGGCGGAATGCCTTCTGGTTCACGTGGACGCCGCCGACACGATCGGCCAGGGGGTCATCCGGGCCCTTCTGGATAAAGGGGTCGAAGTGCGCGCCGACGCGGCGCTGCAATCGGTTCCCGGCACCGTTCCGGCTGGCGACACCGACTGGGGCTTTGAGTTTCTGTCCATGATCATGGCAGCCAGGCAGGTCAGCGATGTCTCGGAAGCTATTGACCACATTAAAAAATTCGGCTCGCAGCACACGGACTGCATCATCACCGAGAATGACGCCACGGCCGAGACATTCTTTGCCGAGCTCGACAGCGCGATCCTGATGCGCAATGCCTCGACTCAGTTCGCCGATGGCGGAGAGTTCGGGATGGGCGCGGAGATCGGCATCGCCACCGGCAAGATGCACGCCCGCGGCCCGGTCGGGGCTACGCAGCTGACCAGCTTTAAGTATCTGGTCGAAGGCGACGGCGCTATCCGCGCCTGAGCCGGACCTCGGCGGCAGTCTCAGAGAGGACGGCAGAGCAGTCCAGCCGCGCGTCCCACGCCGCGGCAGGCAGGATCAGGAACTGAACGTGTGCCGGCGGGGGCAGGGCGGTGCCTTGCGAACCGTTCAGCATGTCCCACAGGTCCGGGTCCGCGTTCATCCGGTTCGACACGGCGCGCACGACCCAGCCGTCATCATCGCGGACCATCGTGATTTCGCCGCCATAGGGCACCGCCTGTTCGGCACAAAGCAGTGCCAGAAGAACCGCGCGGACCTCGCGGCGCGGATAGTGTCCGTCGGGAAAATCGGCTATCTGCGTGCGGGCGTCAGCATGAAGGTCCCTGAGGATGGAATTGACCTCTTCTGCGCCTGTCTCCTGCTCCTTGCTGGCAATGCCAAAGGCCAGGCGGAAAAAGCGGATCCGCGCCTTGGCATCGGCCACGCTTTGGGCGACGAGTGCCAGTTCCGGGGTGTTGGCGGCGCCCGACAGTTCCAGAAGCTCGATACCATTGCTGACGGCTCCGATCGGGCTGATCAGATCGTGGCAGATGCGAGAGCCTATCAATGCGGCGATGGCGTTGGTATCATTGGCCACGTCATGTCCTTTTCCCGGTGGAGTCCGCGCGTGTCAGATCTGAATTCCATTCTCGAGCCCGGAATGCTTGTCGTCCACCCCCATCAACCGGATTGGGGAACGGGGCAGGTGCAATCGAATATCGGAGGAAAGATCACCGTGAATTTCGAAGAGATGGGAAAAGTGGTGATCGATGGCGCCCGCGTTGAATTGTTACCGGTAACTGAACCATGATCGAGGTTACCAAACCGTTAACGGCTGCGGATTAACCAAGGTTTCCCGCAACGCAGGCGGATCGCGGCATGACATCGGCAGGGGGACGCTGCGAAGGGCGGCAAGAGGTTGCAGCACGAGGCCGAAACGCTTTAAAACCCGCGCAGCCTAACCGGACGGGACCCTAAATGTATCCGCGCGACGTGCAATTCACGGTGAAACTGGCCCGAACCGAGGCCGATCTTCTTGCTGCGCAACGCCTTCGCTACAATGTTTTCGTGGCGGAACTTGGCGGTGACGGGCCGCTTGTGGACCATGACGCCAAGCTGGAACGGGACCGTTTCGATCCGTATTTCGATCATCTTCTGCTGGCGGATGAATCGCGTGGCGGAGAGATCGTGGGGGTTTATCGCATCTTGCGCGGGGATCAGGCCGAACGGGCCGGGCAATTTTATTCCGAGGACGAATACGACATTTCCGTTCTGAAATCTTCAGGGCGCCGCGTGATGGAACTGGGCCGGTCCTGTCTGGCGGAGGGCTATCGCGGCGGGGCAGCGATGTATCATCTGTGGAACGGCCTCGCCCATTACGTGGCTGACCACGGAATCGAGATCCTTTTCGGTGTGGCCAGTTTCCACGGCACCGACCCGCAAGCGCTGGCACAGCCTTTGTCGCTGCTCCATCACAAGCATCTTGCACCCGAGGCCTTGCGCGTGCGCACCTTGCCGGACCATTATCAGGCGATGGATCTACTGACCCCCGACCGGATCGACCGGCGAGCGGCCATGCTGCAGGTACCGGCGCTGATCAAGGCGTATCTGCGCCTTGGCGGATGTGTCGGCGACGGTGCCTATATCGACAGCACGTTCAATACGACGGACGTGTGCCTTGTGATGGATACCGCGCGGCTGAACGCTCGTCAGAAGGCGATCTATTCCAAGGGGACCGATCTGTGAGCCCCACTTGGGACTCTCAAAATCCCGCCCGGTTTGTGCGGGTGACGCCACTGGGCTGGGTCTTCGTCGTGCTGCGGTTGATCGTATTGCTGGCACTCATCGTCCCCGGCGTGGTGCTGTCGCTGATCCTGTACCTGATCGAACGCACGTTCTGCGAAGGGCGCCGCCCGCTGACTGCACAGCTTCAGCATTGGGCCATCTGGGCGGGCCTGCATGTGCTTGGCCTGCGCTACCGCCGCGAAGGCCATCCGATGCGTGAGCTTGGCGCGGTCGTGGCCAATCACGCCTCGTGGATGGACATTTTCGCCCTTGGGGCCGGGCAGGCCGTCACTTTCGTCTCCAAGGCCGAGGTGGCCCGCTGGCCCGGAATCGGCTTTCTGGCGCGCCTTGTCGGCACCGTGTTCATCAGCCGCGACCCGCGGCAGGCCGGTCACCAGCGTGCGCAGCTCCGGGCGGAACTGGATGCCGGGCGCAAGTTGCTGTTTTTCCCCGAGGGCACATCGACTGACGGGATGCGCGTGCTGCCGTTCAAGTCCAGCCTCTTCGCGGCTTTTGCCGGTATGCACGAGGATCTTTGCATTCAGCCCGTGACGGTAGTCTACATTGCGCCCGACGGTGTCCCTGAACCACGCTTCTATGGGTGGTGGGGCGACATGGAGCTTGGGTCACATATGCTGCAGGTATTGTCGCGCTTTCCGCAGGGCGGGGTGCGCGTGATCTACCATCCTCCGGTCAGGATCGGCGATTTCCCCGATCGTAAGGCGCTCGCCCGAAGGCTGGAGGAGACGGTCCGCAGCGCGATGCCGCCCGAGGCGGCCTTGCCCGGTTAGGCCAGACCTGTTGCGATCGTCAGCCCATGGCCGCGATCAGTCGAGACAGCGCAGCGCTGGGGTCGTCCTCGCGCCAGATTTCATCACCGATCCCGAAGAAATCCGTGACGGGTGCCAGCTGCTCCAGCGTGGCGCCGTCCAGCGCCCCTTCGGCCACCACGGGCACTTCGATGACTTGTGACCACCACTCGAACAGTTCCCGTTCTGCCTGCGAGCCGTCCCCCAGCGCCGACACGCCAGCCGGACCGAAGCTGACATAATCCGCGCCGGCCTCGCCCGCGCTCATTCCGTCATGCCGCGACGTGCCGCAATAGGCGCCGACGATGGCATCCGCCCCCAGTTCCTTGCGCGCTTTGCGGACCGTGCGCGCGCCGTCCGTCAGGTGAACGCCGTCAAGTCCAAGCCGCCCTGCCAGAACGAAATGCGTGTCGATCACGATGGCCACGTCATGTCCGTGTGCCACTTCGCGGCAGGTGTCAGCGGCACGGCACAGCGCTGCCTCATCGTGGGTCGACAATGCCAGACGGACACAGGCCACCTCGTGGTTGGAGAGAACCTTTTCCAGCATGGAGGGAAAACGCGCCAGTTCGATTTCGGGCGGGGTGATCAGGTAAATCTGCGGCTGCTCGGGTTCTGCCATGGTCGTTTGGTCCTGTTTTTGCCCCTATAACCGGGATTTGCAGGTGCGTCTACGGGGCGCGGGCCGGGCTTTTTGCGCTTTCCCGCGCCGTCGGGCTGAACTATGGCGGGGGCGTTGGAGGATCAGGATGCCGAGTGACCGCATACAACCCGGCTTTGTGCTGGTACGGCCCCAGATGGGCGAGAATATCGGCGCCGCCGCGCGCGCGATGTGGAATTTCGGTCTGGACCGGATGGTCGTCGTGGCGCCGCGCGATGGCTGGCCGAATCAAAAGGCTGTGGCGATGGCCAGCGGGGCGGGGCGCCTGCTGGACGAGGCCCGGCTGGTGCCGGACCTGCCTGCCGCGATCGAGGATGACACGTTCGTTCTGGCCACGACGGCGCGCGTGCGCGGCCTGACCAAGCCCGTCTTCAGCCCAGAGGAGGCGATGGCCGAGGCGGCGAAACGGCTGCGGCGCGGCGAGCGCGTCTCGGTCCTGTTCGGGCCGGAACGCGCCGGGCTGGAAAACGAGGACGTGGCCCGCGCCAACGCCATAATCAACGTGCCCGTGAACCCCGAGTTTCCCAGTCTCAACCTTGCGCAATGCGTCCTTCTTTGCGGCTATGAATGGCGCCGTGCCTCGGAACGGATCGAGGCTGCGCGCGTGGACATGGCTGGTACCGAATGGGCAAACCAGAAAGAGATCGAGGCCCTGTCGGCGCATTATGAAGAGCGTCTTGACGACGCCGGCTTTTTCTTCCCCGAGACCAAGGCACCGGGAATGAAGATCAACCTGCGCAACATGTGGAGCCGGATGGCCCTGACACGGGCCGATGTACAGGTCTTGCACGGGGTGCTGCGGCAAATGGTGCGCTGGAAGGAGCGCGGTTGAAGCGCGGCGTGGTGCGGATTAACTTCGCGCCAACTTGAGGGAACGGACATGAGCGAGAAACGCAGCATTTTCCAGGAAGTGTCGGAAGGTGAAACGCGGCGCGAGGTGCCACGCGGCGGCATGATCGACGCCGGGCGTCGCGGCGCCCGAGGCGCGGTGCGGGTCTGGCTGATGCTGCTTTTTGCCCTGGTCGTGGTGATGATCGCGGTCGGTGGCCTGACCCGCCTGACCGATAGTGGCCTGTCGATCACCGAGTGGAAGCCGGTGACGGGGGCGTTGCCCCCGATGGACGCGGCGACCTGGGAATCCGAGTTCGAGAAATACCGCGCGATACCGGAATACGAGCTTCAGAACAGGGGCATGTCCCTTGCCGAATTCAAGACAATCTACTGGTGGGAATGGGGCCATCGCCAATTGGGCCGCGTGATCGGGCTGGTCTGGTTCCTGGGGTTCACTGCCTTTCTCGTGCTTGGCAAGATGCCACCGGGATGGACCGGGCGCCTGCTTTTGCTCGGCGGGCTCGGCGGTGTTCAGGGAGCGATCGGCTGGTGGATGGTCAGCTCCGGCCTGACCGGCCAGATGCTTGACGTGGCAAGTTACCGGCTGGCCGTGCACCTGGGGCTTGCCTTCGTGATCCTGGGCTTCATCGCGTGGTACGTGATGTGCCTTGGCCGGGAGGAACGCGACCTGATGCAAGCGCGGCGCAGCCGCGAGGCCAGGCTGTTCGGCCTTTCCACCGGCTGGCTGCATTTCGCCTTCCTGCAGATCCTGATCGGCGCGCTGGTCGCCGGCATCGATGCCGGCCGCACCTTCACGGACTGGCCGCTGATGGCGGGGGGCTTTCTGCCTGTCGATTTCTGGATGCCGGATCTTGGCCTGCGCAACTTTTTCGAGAACCCCGGACTTGTCCAGTTCATGCACCGGATGACAGGGTACCTGCTGCTGGTCTTCGGCATCGTGGTCTGGCTCCGCGGGCGCCGGTCGTCGCATGCGGCCACGCGCGGGGCATTCAACTTCGCCTTTTTGGCCATGGTGCTGCAGGTCGTGCTGGGGATCATGACGGTTCTCTACATCGCGCCGTGGCAGCTTGCGATCGCGCACCAGATCCTTGCCGTCATCCTGTGGGTCCTGATCCTGCGCGCACGCTTTCTCAGCCAGTATCCCATCGTGCGGTCGGTGCGCGGATGAACCGGCACGATACTTTCGAGGCGCTGATGGCGCATGAGCGCGAAACGCAGGCGCTGGCGCGTATTGCGGGACGGCTGGGATGGGACCAGGAAACGGTGATGCCCCGCGGCGCGGCCGCCCAGCGTGCCGAGGAAAGCGGCGCGATGGAAGGTGTGCTGCATGCCCGGCGCACGCACCCCAAGGTCGGCGAATGGCTTGCAAAGGCCGAGGCACCTGACGAAGACGGCGCGGCGCAGCTACGCCTGATCCGCCGCGATTATGATCGCGCGGTCAAGGTGCCGGCAGACCTTGCCGCCGCACTGGCGCGCCTGACCAGCCACTCGCAGGGTGTCTGGGCCGAGGCGCGGGCAAATGACGATGTCGCAGCCTTCCTGCCGACGCTGGCCGAGGTGGTGACGCTGAAACGCGAGGAGGCCGCGGCGCTGTCATGCGGTGGCGACCTTTACGATGCGCTGGTCGACGATTTCGAGCCGGCCGGGAAAGCTGCCGAATTCGCCTCCATCTTCGACGAGATGCGCCCGGGCCTCGTGGAACTGCGTGAAGCCGCCCTGAGCGCACCGCCTGTACCGGCGCTGACGGCCCGTTTCGACCCCGAAAAGCAGATGGCGCTCGGCAAGGAGCTGGCGCTTGCATTCGGATATGACCTGACGCGGGGCCGGATCGACCGCGCCGTGCATCCCTTTTCCAGTGGCTCGGGCGACGACGTGAGGATCACCACACGCACCGCCGAGGCCGATCCGTTCAATTGCATCTATTCCACGATCCACGAGGTCGGTCATGCCTGTTACGAACAGGGTATCGACAAGGCATTCCTGCTGACCCCGGCGGGGCAGGGCGTGTCCATGGGCGTCCACGAAAGCCAGAGCCGCATCTACGAGAATCAGCTGGGCCGCAGCCGGGCGTTCTGCGGGTATCTCTATGGCCGGATGCGGGATGTCTTCGGCGATTTCGGCGTGGCGGACGAGGACGCGTTCTATGCGCTCGTGAACCGTGTGCATCGCGGCTATATCCGCACCGAGGCGGACGAGGTGCAGTACAACCTGCACATCATGTTGCGGTTCGACATTGAACGTGCGCTTTTTTCCGACGCGCTTGGGGTCGCAGACCTGGAGGCGGCATGGAACGACCGTTTCAGAACGGATTTCGGCTATGATGTCGACCGCCCCTCGAACGGCGTATTGCAGGACGTGCACTGGTCGGTGGGACTGTTCGGCTATTTCCCGACCTACAGTCTGGGAAACATCTATGCCGGGTGCCTGCATGCGGCTTTGGGCAATGATATCCCCGACCTAGATGCACAGCTGGCACAGGGCGATCTTGCCCCGGCAACCGGGTGGCTGCGTGAAAACGTGCAACGTCACGGCGGACGGTACGAACCGAAGGAACTGATGACCCGTGCTTGCGGCGCCACGCCGACGGCGGCGCCGCTGCTGGACTACCTCAAGATCAAGTTCACCGCCCTGGCGGGCGCTTGATCCGTCACTGCATCCGCAGTGCCCCGTCAAGGCGGATTACCTCGCCATTCAGGTAATCGCATTCCACGATGAACCGGGCGAGGGCGGCGTATTCGTCGGGGTCACCCAGCCGCTTGGGAAATGTCACGTCCTGCGCCAGACTGTCCTGCACCTCCTGCGGCAATCCCTTCAGCATGGGCGTGGCAAAGATGCCGGGGGCGATTGCCATGACGCGGATGCCGTCGCGGGAAAGGTCCCGGGCCATGGGCACGGACAGGCCCACGATTCCGCCCTTCGAGGCGGCATAGGCGGTCTGGCCTTTCTGACCCTCGAAGGCGGCGATGGAAGCGGTGTTGATGATCACGCCGCGCGTGCCGTCGGCGGCGGCGACGTTCCGGGCGATCTCCTCGGCGGCGAGGCGCGCCACATTGAACGACCCGATCAGGTTGATGTCGATGGTGCGGCGGAAGCCGTCCAGGCTGTGCGGCCCGTCGCGGCCAAGGGTCTTTTCACCCGTGGCGATGCCGGCGCAGTTCACGGCGGCCGTGATGCTGCCCATCTCTTGTTTCGCGGTTGCGATGGCGGCTCTGACCGAAGCTTCGTCGGTGACGTCCGTTTCGGCAAAGCCAGCCCCTATTTCCGCGGCGATGGCGGCGCCCCGTTCCGCGTCGCGGTCCAGAAGGGTGACCTTTGCGCCATGGGTCCGGAAATGCCTTGCGGTCGCCTCGCCCAGGCCCGAGGCGCCCCCGGTTACGATCGCGGATGTGTCGGTGATCTTCATGGTTCCTCCGGCCTTGAGAAATGAACAGATGTTCAGATATTGCAGACGCCGCGCCCTGTCAAAGCCTGCGCCGGACAAGTTTGGAACTGACACCCAGCCCGACCACGGTAATCAGGATGCGAAAGATGTGGTGCATGGTCACGAAAGCCGGGTTGGCGGACAGGCTGAGGGCCACCAGCGACATCTCGGTGACACCGCCGGGCGCAAAGCTGATCAGCAGGACATCGAAAGGCTGATCCAGCACCTTCATCAATGCCAGCGCGAACAGCACCGAAAGGCCGAGCATCCCGCCGACGCAAAGCACCGTCAGCCCCATGCCGCGCAGGACCAGACGACCGGACAAGCCGGTGAAACGCATGCCAAGTGCGGTGCCCACGGCGATCTGCGCGGCGTTGACCAGCCATTGCGGTACGTCGACATGGTAGAAACCGGTCAGCGACAGCAGCGCGGCAACTGTCAGCGGCCCGGTCAACTGGCGCGCGGGCAGCCGCAGGACGTGCCCCAGGGCAAGTCCCGCACCGCCCGCAACCGCTATATAGGGAAAGGCCTGCCAGGGAACATGCCCCTGCGCCATGGTCACGCCCGCGGAACTGCCCACGGGGTGCCCGACCCAGAGCGACAGCCCAACAGGCAACAAGGTGACCACCGCGATGATCCGCAGGAACTGCTGCAAGGTCAGGCGGGCCGGATCCGCGCCTGCTTCCTCGCCAAGGGCGATCGATTCGAAAAGACCGCCGGGCGCGGCACCATAAAAGGCCGTGGGCCGGTCGTATCCTCCGATGAACCGCAGGACCGCGTAGCCATAGGCATGCGCCACGAAGACAAAGACGGTCAGGCCAAGAAAGCTGACGGCAAGCCGCGAGGTTTGGCCGAAAAGGTCCGGCGTCACCTGGGCGCCGATCATCAGCCCGATGATCGAGATGAAGACCAGCCGAAGTTGCGGTGGGAACCGGTAGCCTGTCGGCAGGTGATGCGACAAAGCCGTGGCCACGGCGCCCGAGACGGCAAGCGGACCGATCATGAACGGCAGGGGCAGACCGACCGCCTGCGCCGCGAAGGCGGCGATACAGGACATGATCAGCAGGACGAGGGTTGTCGCGAGGAGACGCATGCCGCTCTTGAACCACCCCGCGACGGGAACGGCAAGGCACGTTCCGGTGCCAAATTGAGCGGTCAGGCGAAATCGACGAATTTCGAGAATGGCATCTCGCGCAGCCGCGTGCCCGTGGCGGCAAATATCGCGCCCGCAAGGGCAGGGGCGGCGGGTGGCACGGGGGGTTCCCCTATGCCACGCACCTTGTCGCCGTTCTGCAGCCCGCGCACCTCTATCTTCGGGGTCTGGTACAGTCGCAGGCCCTGGAACGCGTCGAAATTCTGCTGTTCCGCGCGACCGTCGGCATAGGTGATCTCGCAATTCATCGCATGGCCCAGCCCGAAGATCACACCCCCTGCGACCTGATTCTCGAAATTCACCGGATCGACCACTGTGCCGACCTCTGCCGCCACCCAGGCCCGGGTGATCCGCAGACCCGCATCGCTCTGCCGGACCTCGACCACCTCGGCGCAGGGCACGCCGAAAGACCTGGTAAATGCGACACCCCGCCCGATACCGCTTGCCGGATCGGGACCGGTCCAGTCGCTCATCTCGGCCACGGCCTCCAGCACCGCCCGCTCAAGGGGGTCATCGCAAAGCCGCAGCCGTTCCTCCAGCGGATCGGCGCCGGCGGCATGGATCAGTTCATCCAGCGCGGCATTGTAGAAAAACCCGTTCGTCGACGCCCCGACCGAACGCCAGGAACTGACAGGCGCCAGCATCGGTGCACGATAGCCCGAAACCCTGTGATGCGGCAGGGCAAAGGGTTGCTCGAACGCGCCCGCCACGATCTGGCTGTCGGGTCCGGGCACCGACTGTCCCTGCCGGCCCATCTGAGAGGCGAAGACCGACGGCATCGCGATGCCAAGTTCGAACGCGTGCACACCACCATCGCGGACCGTACCACGCATCCGTGCCATGGCGATCTGGCGCGGGAAATCGTGGGTCATGTCCTCTTCCCGGGAATAGGTCAGCTTGACCGGAGTCCCCTTCATCTGCACGGCAATCTCGGCGGCATGACGGACCACCATGTCTTCCAGCCTGTGGCCGAAACTGCCGCCGATCATCTGTACGTGAAGGGTGATGTTCTCAACCGGGACGCCGGTGATCTGCGCGACATTCTGCTGCACGAAGCGCGGTACCTGCGTTCCCGTCCAGATCTCGACCGCGTCTTCGTCGACCCGGATCGTTGCGTTGAGCGGCTCCAGCGGGGCGTGGGCAAGGTAGGGGGCGCGGTACTCGGCCGCGATCACCTCGGCGTCGGCGGACAGGGCGGTTTCGACATCGCCATCATCTCTCTTGCGACTGTCCAGAGCGTCGTCGGTAAAGCTGTCGGCCAGCGCCTGCCAGTGGTCGTCCATAGCGGGCGGCAGCGGTCCGTCGGGCCAGCTGGCCTCGATCGCGCGCGCGGCCTTCATGGCGCGCCACGTGTTGTCGGCGACGATGCCGAGGCCGCCGGTGATCTCTACCACCGATTGGACACCCCGTATCTTGAACGCTTCGGACATGTCGTATTTTCCCGGGTCGCCACCCAAAGAGGGATTCAGCAGCACCGTGGCGTGAACCATGTCCGGCACGTTGACATCTATGCCGTAGGCCTGGTTGCCGGTGGATTTAGCAACCATGTCCAGCCTTTGCACCGGTTTGCCGATCAGCCGCCAGTCGGAGGCGGGGCGCAGGGCAACGTCGGTCACCGGATCGATCTCTGCCAGGGTACCGGCGAGCGCGGTATAGGGCAGGGCGGTGCCGTCGGGCAGGATCACTGCGCCATCGCGCGTTGCAAGCTCTTGCGCTGCGTGCCCGGTCTGCTGCGCCGCGGCGGCCCTGAGCGTTTCCCGGGCGGATGCACCGGCGGCGCGCAGCTTGTCGAACGCGTCTGCCGTGGTGGTCGACCCACCGGTGATCTGAAGGCCAAGGAACTTGGACCCGGCCGATACAACCGTTTCCGCCGCCTCCCGGCCAAACCCGCCGCCCGGAACGAGAAACGCCGCGGTTTCCTCTGCCAGCGCGGCGTTCCAATAGGCCACATCGGGCGGGCCGGGATCGACGGATACCTCGGTCGTCACGTCCAGCTCTTCCGCCAGAAGCACGGCCTGGACCTGGTAGGCGCCCTGGCCCTTGTCGGCGCGGGGCGTGATCAGGGTAATGCCGTCGGGGCGGATCAGGACATAGGGCGTCAGCGCCGCCTCGCCTTGGTTGAGACCGGCCAGAAGCGGGTTGCGATAGGGTGTCTGGTACCGCCAGATCCCGAAGGCCACGCCTCCGGCGGCTGCAACAGCGCCGACAAGGAACGTGCGGCGTGCGATCTTGCCCACGCGTCCCATCTTAACCCTCCCTCAGCCTGGCAGCCGCGGTTTTCACAGCGGCCCGGATACGCGGGTACGTGCCGCAGCGGCAGAGATTGCCGGACATCATGTCGTCAATCTGCGCGTCGTCGGGGGACGGGAGCTCGCTTAGCAGCGCCGCCGCCTGCATGATCTGGCCCGACTGGCAATAGCCGCATTGCGCAACCTGATGCTCGATCCATGCCTCCTGAACGGCGTGGCGCGTTTCGGGCGTTCCCAGCCCGTGGATGGTGGTCACGGCCCCCCATACATCAGCCGCGGGCACCTGGCACGAGCGGACCGCCTCACCGTCGATATGCACGGTGCAGGCCCCGCATTGCGCGATGCCGCAGCCGTATTTCACGCCGGTCTTGCCAAGAACGTCGCGCAGTATCCAAAGAAGCGGCATGTCGTCCTCGACATCGACGTCGTGATCCCTGCCGTCGACGGTCAGTTTCATGGCGGCCTCCCTGCCAAGCGCTTTGTGGCAAGGATAAACCGTTTCGTTCAGTTGTCGAGGGAAACGCCACGTGATGCAGGCCTGAGAAGGCTCTGGTTTGTCGTCGTGAGTTTAGGGGGGAAGTGGCGGACCGAGGAGGATTCGAACCCCCGACCCCCTGATTCGTGTCAGTACTCATCCAGCTATCGGTCCGTGAGGTCGAGCATCTAGACCAAGCGACGGGCATTGCAAGGGGTGCTTCGAATTCCTTGGAAATTCCTATCCGCGTCGAGACCGCCCGGCAGCGTGATGAGACAGTCCCGCCGGCGCCGGTGCTTCGAGGTCGAGGCGGCCGCCATGGCGCGGATCAGTTCGGCCGCGATGGAGAGCCAGCCCGGTGCCGCCCTTGGTCGCGCCGCCCTGGAACGGCTGGAACAGGTGCTCTTTGGCCTTTGGCGGCAGGCCGGGCCCGGTGTCGGAGACGCGGATCAGCCAGGCTTCTCCGGTCTCTTCCCCGGCAATGGCGATTTCGCCGGCCTTGCCAGAGTTGATGATGGCTTGCCGCGCGTTGCGGACAAGGTTGGCGATCACCCGGTAAAGCTGTTCGTGATCAGCGCGCAGCATCAGGCTCGTCGGGATGTCCTCGGCAAAGCTGATGTCCGAATCGCCCACTGCCAGGCGCTCGCTTTCGATCACGTCCGATACGACGTCGATCAGCGCGAACCGGCCCAGCGTCGGCGGCTGCTCCTCGGCCTTGCCATAGGCCAGCGTGGATTCGCACAGATGCACGGCGCGGGCGATGGAGTTCACCAGTTTCGGCGCCATACGTTTTACAGCCGGGTCTTCGCTCATCTCGATCCGGTCCGTGAAAAGCTGCGCCGAGGTCAGGATGTTGCGCAGGTCATGGCTGACCTTGGCCACCGCAGCGCCCAGTTGCGCCAGCCGCTCGCGCTGCCGCAGGGACGATGTCAGCTGGGTCTGCAGCGAATGCAACGCTTCTTCGGCCTGGCGGATCTCGGTGGTGGTGGAGCGGGGCGTGATCACCCGGTTGGCATCCTCGGGCGCCTCGGCATAGCGGGTCATGTGGCGGGCCACGCTGGCGATGGGCCGGACCAGAAACCCGCGCACCGCGAAATACAGAAGCGCCGCGGTGACAATCGAGATCATCGCCGACAGGAACAGGATGCGAAGGCCATAATCGATCATCGCCGCGCGCAGTTCGTCGGTCCGCAGCGTGACCTCGATCAACAGGCCGCCCATCTGCGAGGGCGCACCGATCACGCGGATCATCTCGGGATCGGCGGTGGCCAGCCGGTGGATGGCGTCGCCGATCAGCTCCAGCGGGGCCGGTTCGCGCAGGTCGAACGTGTCGACGATGGGCGAGGGCATGGGCGCCGACAGCATGAGTTGCCGCGCCTCGTCCCGGCGCAGGACGACGTTGAAGACCCCGGCATTCTGCAGCAGCTCTTCCTGAAGTTCGTTTGAGATTTCGTCGCTGGCCAGCAGGGCCAGCGAGGCGATCTGCGCCCGTTCGAGCCGATCCATCAGGAAATCCTCGCGAAACCGCGCGATAGAGGGCACGAAGATCAGGATCTCGGCCAGCATCACGAACACGACGGTCAGGATCAGGAACCGCCCCGAGAGTGATTTCAGAAAGCCCATTCGTTCCGTTCCGTCCGTTCTTTTCCTACGGCAGCCACCGCTGGATCAGCCGCACGATCCGCTTGACGGCGCCGCTTTCGAAAAGGCGGGGCGTGAAATAGGCCCCCGCGGCGCGCTTGTTGATTTCGCCCAGTGTCGGATAGGGTGCAACCATGGCGCTTATGTGCTTCATTTTCAAGTTGTTGGCGAGGGCCAACGCCCAGGTGTGGATCAGCTCTCCGGCCTCGGCCCCGACGATGGTGGCGCCGACGGGCCGTCCGCCGACGACCATGACCTTGATGAAACCCGTCGTCCTGCGCGTGGCAATGGCGCGGTCGTTCCCGCCATAGTCTGCGCGCACGACCTCCACCTTGCCGCCATGCGCGGTCCGTGCCTGTGCCTCTGTCAGGCCGACCTGAGCCAGTTCCGGCTCGGTATAGGTGGTCCAGGGCAGGTGCGCGGTGCTGGCCCTGGCGGGCAGGCCCAGCACGGCGGAGCGGATGACGATGCCCGCGTGATACCCCGCCACATGCGTAAATTGCAGTCCGCCGGCCACGTCGCCGATCGCGTAGACACTTGAATTGCTTGTCTTGAGCGCCGCATCGACCTTTATGCCGGTCCGGGTGGTCTCGATCCCGGCGGCCTTCAGGTTCAGCCGGTCAATATTGGCCTTGCGGCCCACGGCCACCAGAAGATGCGAGCCCTTGAAGACCTGACCCTCCGTGGTTTCCACCTCGATGGCACCGGCCTGGCCGCGGATCTTTGCGGCGGTGGCGCCCTCGACAAGTTCGAGGCCCTCGGTACGCAGTTGGTCCAGCACCAGTGCGGCCGCCTCTGGGTCGTCCTTGCCGAGGGCCTTGTCGCCCTCGATCACCGTCACCTTGCAGCCGAGGCGCAGATGCGCCTGCGCCATTTCCATACCGATGGGTCCGCCGCCGATGATCAGAAGGTGATCGGGCTTTTCGCGCAGGTCGAACAGCGTCTCGTTGGTCTCGAAAGGGACATCCTCCAGCCCCGGGATAGGGGGGACGAAAGGCGAGGAACCGGTGGCGATGACGATGCGCCGGGCCCGGATCACCGTGTCGCCGGCCTTGACCTCGGTGGGCGAGATGAACTGGCCATATTCGCGGATGACTTTGACGCCAAGGCCCTCGAACCTTTCCTGGCTGTCATGGGGCGCGATGGTGGCGATGACGTCTTTGACGTGATCCTTGGCGGCGGCATAATCCACGGTGGGTGCGACGTTGCCGACGCCATAGGGGGCCGCATGGGCCTGAGCATGGGCGATCGCGGCGGAGGCAATGAGCGCCTTCGAGGGCACGCAGCCGAAATTGAGGCAATCTCCGCCCATTTCCTGCCCTTCCAGGAGTACCACATCGGCGCCCATCTGTACTGCGCCCGAGGCCACGGACAGGCCGCCCGAGCCGGCGCCGATGACGAGGATGTCTGTCTTGATATCCGGCATCTGTTCAGATTTCCTTTTTGCCGCGCACGGTCTTTACCAGGATGGGCAGCGCGGCCAGAACGCACAGTCCAAGGATCGGGCCGATCACCTGCGGCTCCCACAGCAGGGAGAGGTCGGGGCGCTCGCCGCGGTCGAACACCTCGCCCAGCCCGACGCCGATCGAGGTATAGACCAGTGCGCCGGGAATGATGCCGACGCATGTCGTCCACAGGAAATTGACCAGCCGCACCCCGACGAGCGCGGGCAGCAGGTTGGCCACGAAGAACGGCACGACGGGCACAAGCCGCATCAGCAAAAGCACACTGATTTCATGCTCGTGCAGCCCGGTCTTGAACTTCTTCAATGCGCCGTCCGAGGCCTCGAGCCGCGCCGCGAGGGTGCGGCCAAGACCCCAGCGGGCGGCCAGGAAGATGGCCGTGGCGCCGGTTACGGCCGCGGAGACGTTGAGCACGGTGCCAAGCGCGAGACCGAAGAGAAAGCCCCCGGTGACAGAGGCCACGGCCGCGCCCGGCAGGGAGAAGGCGACGATGATCACGTAGAGCGCCACGAACCCCAGCACCATCAGGGCGAAATGCGCGTCCCGGTAGGAGAGCAGCGCCTCGCGGTTCTCGGCCAGCGTATCGAAACTCAGGGTGTCGCCCAACAGGAAATAACCCGCGACCGCTGCAAGCACGATGATGGCCAGCGGGGCGTGGCGGACAAGGGGACGGCGCTTGCGGTGCTCGGCGGTTTCCATGGCGGGGTCCGGATTGGGTGCGAAGGACTGTCTGACATAGATGCGCGATTGGCGCGGGTTGCGCCAGACGGTTCACGCGGGGGTGATGCAGGGTGAAGGGATCAGGGCCATTCCGCCCCTCACGGGGCCGGTTTGTAACAGTTCCGGGGGTTGTGTGGCCGGTTTTTGTTGCAAAAGCCCTATCGGAGGTTTGACTTGGGCCCCGCGGCCCCCTATAGACCGGGCTTCAATACGAATTCCGGCTTCCGCGATTCCTGCGCGGGGCCAAGAACACCGGAGAGCCGAGCGATGAAACGCACGTATCAACCTTCGAACCTGGTCCGCAAGCGGCGCCACGGTTTCCGCGCGCGCATGGCCACCAAGGCCGGCCGCAAGATCCTGAACGCGCGTCGTGCGCGTGGCCGCAAGTCGCTGAGCGCGTAAGCGCCAGACAGGATATCGACGGACATGACACCGCCGGAGGCCCTCGTGGATGACACGGGGAATACGCCCCCGGCGGTTTCCGTTTGCCTGAAGGTCCTCAAGAAACGCGCCGATTTCCTGGCCGCCGCGAAGGGGCGCAGGCAGGCGATGAAGGGCCTTGTGCTGCAGATGCGGGACCGGCGGGACGACAGCGACACGATCCGGGTGGGATTCACCTGCTCCAAGAAGGTGGGCAATGCCGTCACCCGCAACCGGGCCAAGCGGCGACTGCGCGAAGCGGCCCGCAAAACACTGACAACGCTCGGAAAACCGGGGCATGACTATGTGCTGATCGGCCGTGCCGGGGCCACGGTCGAACGCGATTTCCAGGGGCTGTGCGAGGATCTGCGGCGGGCTCTGGTCTCGGTGCACCGGTGAGCCCGCTGGCCCATGTGCTGGCCTTGCCGGTCAAGGCGTATCGGCTGGTCTTCAGCCCCTGGGTGGGGTTCAACTGCCGGTATCAGCCGACCTGCAGCCAGTATGCGCTGGACGCGCTGCGCCAGCATGGTGGGCTGAAGGGCGGGTGGCTGGCCGCGCGCCGGATCGCGCGGTGCAATCCATGGGGCGGATGCGGATACGATCCGGTGCCGGGCCGGAAGGCGGAGCGCGATGAAACGTCCTGAGACGCTGGAGCAGATGACCGCGGCGCTTGGTCGGTTCGCGACCGAGCATGGTGTCGAGACAGGGCTGGCCTACCGTCCGGGTCCGTCGGACATCTTCATTTCGCCCTACAGCAAATGCGGCACCACCTGGATCAGCCAGATCGCGCACGGGCTGCGGTCCGGCGGCGACATGGATTTCGACGAGATTACCGATGTGGTGCCGTGGCTGGAACTGGCGCACGATATGGGCAAAGACGTTAACGCGCCGCAACCCTACCGTCCGCGGCTCTTCAAGAGCCATCTGCCATGGGGGGTGATTCCCGAAGGCGGGCGGTATATCGTGGTGTTGCGAGACCCGGTGGATGCGATGGTGTCCTTGTTCCGGTTCTTCGACGGCTGGATGTTCGAGCGCGGGGCGATCGCGCTGGACGACTTTGCGGCGTATTACCTGGATCGTATGGGCCACGAGGATTACTGGAGCCATGCGATGTCCTGGTGGGGCGTGCGGGGACGGGACGATGTGTTGCTGCTGGCCTATGAGCACATGGCGAGCGACTTGGTGAAGAATGTCGCGCAAGTGGCGGATTTCATGGGAATTTCCGATGCCGACAGGCTGCGTGTCGCGGCGGAGCAGGCGACGCTGGGTTTCATGAAGTCGCATGGGCGGCAATTCGACGACCACCTGGTGCGGCAGGCCCGCGACGCGGCCTGCGGCCTGCCACCGGGCGGCACGGCCAGCAAGGTGGACAAGGGGCGGGCCGGCGCGGGGCGCGCGCGGGTCGACGCGGCGATGCGCGCGGCCTATGCCCGGAAATGGCAGGCGACGCTGGGTGCACGCTTTGGGCTGAAGAGCTATGACGAGGCCCTGACGGCGCTGAAGGCTTAACGGAGCCTTGAGCCACCGGGCGCGGAAACGGGTGGGTTAAGTGCTGCGATTCGGCCCGAAACTGCATGTCGGTATCACGTCGGTATTCCAGTGGTATCACGACGGTGCGGATTTTCGCGTTTCGACGGTTTAACGCGGCGGCCGATGGTAACGGTTTGTGAACGTTTGGGCGCGTGGGTTTTCACCCACCCTACGGGGTCCCGGGTCGGGGCCGGGACGGGCGCCGGAAACGCATCGCGGCGACGGGAAGGACCCCGCCGCCGCGACACCGTGAGCGTGGGTCCGGGTCAGCCCTTGGCGATGGGCGTGTCCTCGCGGGTGGGCACGTCGGGCTCCAGCCCCCAGCGCAGGCCGTCGAGACCGGCGGCCATTTCATCGTCGGTGTTGCGCAACCCGATCGTCACCTTGAGGATCAGCGCGGTGACGAGGCCGGTCACCAGACCCGCGCCAAGGCAGACCACGATGCCGATCAGTTGCATGGTCAGGCCGATCTGGCCGTGCTGGAAGGCGTATTCGCCTTCGGTGATGCCGAAATAGCCGCCGCGCGGCGTGCCGGCCTCGAGGATTCCGACCATGATCAGGCCATAGCTGCCCGCGCCGAGGAAGAGCGGCAGCAGCTTGTGTTCGTCGAACTCGCGCTTCAGCGTGAATTCATAGACGATGTAGGAGAT
Organism: Roseovarius sp.; assembly: GCA_046290265.1. Lineage (GTDB taxonomy): Bacteria > Pseudomonadota > Alphaproteobacteria > Rhodobacterales > Rhodobacteraceae > Roseovarius. The sequence continues at coordinate 105,994 of JBKAGF010000004.1, forward strand.
GACCGGCGCGCCGAGGGCCACCAGGAACATCTCGCCCGGCTGGTAGACGTCGAAGCCGCAGGCGCCGGCCACGTAACCCGCCAGGGGCCCGAGCAGCAGGTAGGCGTATTTCCGGGTGGCATAGGCGAGGATCCCGCCGGTCACCGCGCCGCCGGCCCAGGCCATGGCGTAGTTGTTCACGGCAAGGCCGACGCTGGTTTCCGCCATGGTGACGCTGACCGCCAGCGCCTCGGGGTCGAAGAAGAAGAGGCAGGAGACGATGACCATCGGCAGGCCCGCGAAGATCGTCAGCAGGCCCACCGCCGCCAGTCCGATGCTGGGCGCGTGGTAGCCCGAGACCATGGGGTGCGGGGCGAACATGCCGGGGCGCTGGCCCAGCATCGGCACCAGCGCCAGCGCCATGCCCGTGGGGAAGAGATAGACGAAGCCCACGCCGAAGAAGTCGTGGAAGCCCGCATTGGTGAGCGGGCCGACCGAGCCCCAGGTGTAGAAGCTGAGGATCGACGAGCCGATCGCGGCCACGACGCAGAGCACGTAATAGGCCGAGGCCTTGATCCGTTCGGACACCGCGAAGTGGAAGAGGATGTTCACGATCCCGGCAAAGACCGCGAGGAAGAAGACGAAGATCTGGAAGGTGTTCAGCCCCGGGAAGGTCGCCGGATCGGTGGTGGAGGCGTTGGCGTTCAGCATGCCGCCGAAGAGCCACCAGTCGCGCAAGCTGTCGCCCATGGTTGCGCCTTCGATGATGTAATACTGCGCTGCCCAGAAGCCGAAGCCGATGGCGAAATAGGTGGTGAAGCCGATAAAGAAGCCCATGACCTTTTCGATGGTCGAATTGAACAGGCTCTTGCGCCGCGTCGTGCCGGCGTCGATCATCAGCAGGCCGACGACGACGGTGATCGCGCCGACGGTTCCCGAGAGATAGACAAGGTTCTGGACAAGGGAATTGAGGGTGACCTGATCGGCCTGAATGGCTGCAAGATCCATTTTGGGTGTGTCCTCCACTGTTGAAATCGTTTCCCGGAGCGCGATTGGCAGGAAAGGCGTGTGGACCAATAGTGGACCTCATGCCATACCCATGAGCGCCGGACGTTTCTATTTTGATTAACGATTGCGCAGAATCGGTCACAAGTGAAGGAAATTCTGGCTGAAACAGGTGAAACGGCAGTCATCGACGCCTGTGGATGAGCACCATGTGAGCCAATTTTGTACCGATCGCCTTCCGCGTCAGCCGCGGGCGTGGAAGATGAATCCCAGGAGGTTCAGAAGGACCTGCGCGGCGAGGATCGAGGTGGAGCCGGTGGGGTCGTAATCGGGGGCCACTTCGACGAGGTCGATGCCGATGATCTCGTGGTTTCGCGCCACCTGTTGCAGGATCTCGAGCACGTCGTAATAGAGGAACCCGCCATGGCTGGGCGTGCCGGTGCCGGGCGCGATGGAGGGGCAGAAGGCGTCGATGTCGATGGTGATATAGACGCGGGCGCCCGCGGGGATGCGGTCGGCGGTGGCCTCCGGCCCCAGCGCACGCACCTGGCGGACCGACAGGATATCCGAGCCGCGCGCCCGGGCGTCGTCATAGCCTTCCTTCGCGGTCGAGCTGACATTGCGGATGCCCAGCTGGGTGAGGCCGGTCACGTAGGGCTTTTCGGCGGCGCGGCGCATGGGGTTGCCGTGGCCGAAGCGGACGCCGTGGCGCTCGTCGACGAAATCGAGATGGGCGTCGATCTGCAGGATGTGGATATCGCCCTGGTCGTCGAAGGCGTTGATGCAGGGGATGTTGATGGAATGGTCGCCGCCGATGGTGACGGGCAGGGCGCCCGCGGCGAGGATGGCGCGCACGCCGGTCTCGATATTGGCGTGGGATTTCATGGTGTCGGTGTGGACGATGTCGGCGTCGCCGATATCGACGATGCTGACCTCGCCGGGCAGGTAGGTGGCGTCGTCCTCGTGATCATAGGCCCCGGCGTGGCCGAAGCTGAAGAGGGTCGAGGCCTCGCGCACGCCGCGGGGGCCGAAGCGGGCGCCCGAGCGCCACTGGGTGCCGGCATCGAACGGCGCGCCGAGGATGGCCACGTCGGCGTCGATCCGGGCCCAGTCCGGGACATAGGGGCGTTTTCCGAAGGTGGAGATGCCGACGAAGGGCAGGTCGAGCCGGCCGCTTTCGTATCCGTGTGTGCTCATGTGTGGTGTCCTTTGGTTGAGGCGACGCTAGCGTGGGGCGGCGACCGATGGCAAGTGCGGCGGCATCCCGGTCGCGGTTCGGGATGTCTTTGGGGGGCAGAGATCCTCGGGTCGGGCCCGAGGATGACATCCGCGTCCGGCATCAAAGGGAGCCAGCCCCCCGTCATCTGCGCCGAGGGGCCAATCGCCCCTTTCCATTCCGTCCGCTCCGTGCAATAGGGAACCGCCAAACGAGCCCTTCCTCAGGAGATGTGCCATGGAGATTCGTGAGGCCCTCACATTCGATGATGTTCTGCTGGTTCCCGCGAAGTCGAGCGTGTTGCCGAACACGGCCGACACGCGGACCCGCGTGACCCGGACGATCGACCTGAACATCCCGCTGCTGAGCTCTGCCATGGACACGGTGACAGAGGGGCGGATGGCGATCTGCATGGCCCAGTCGGGCGGCATGGGCGTCATCCACCGCAATCTGACGGTCGAGCAGCAGGCCAAGGAAGTGCGGCGGGTGAAGCGGTTCGAAAGCGGGATCGTCTACAACCCCGTGACGCTGCGCCCCGACCAGACGCTGGCCGACGCCAAGGACCTGATCGAGCGCTACAATTTCACCGGCTTTCCGGTGGTGGACGAGAAGGGCCGGGTGATGGGTATCGTCACCAACCGCGACATGCGCTTTGCCACCGATGACAACACGCCGGTGCACGTGATGATGACCAGCGACAACCTGGCGATCCTGACCGAACCGGCGGACCGCGAGGAGGCCAAGAGCCTGATGAAGGCGCGGCGGATCGAGAAGCTGCTGGTGACCAATGGCGAGGGCAAGCTGACCGGCCTTCTGACGCTGAAGGATACAGAGCAGGCGGTACTGAACCCGACCGCCTGCAAGGACGGGCTGGGCCGGCTGCGCGTGGCCGCGGCCTCGACCGTGGGGGATGCGGGATTCGAGCGGACGCAGGCGCTGGTGGATGCGGGCGTGGACATGGTGGTGATCGACACCGCGCATGGCCATTCCGAGGGCGTGGCGCAGGCCGTGGAGCGGGCCAAGAAACTGTCGAACGAGGTGCAGATCGTGGCCGGCAACGTGGCCACCGCCGAGGCGACGCGGGCGCTGATCGGCGCGGGGGCCGACGCGGTCAAGGTCGGCATCGGGCCGGGCAGCATCTGCACCACGCGGATGGTGGCGGGCGTGGGCATGCCGCAGCTGACCGCGGTGATGGATTGCGCCGCTGCGGCGGGCGACACGCCGATCATCGCCGATGGCGGCATCAAGTTCTCGGGCGATTTCGCCAAGGCGATCGCGGCGGGGGCGACCTGTGCCATGGTGGGCAGCATGCTGGCGGGCACCGACGAGAGCCCCGGCGAGGTGATCCTGTACCAGGGCCGCAGTTTCAAGGCGTATCGCGGGATGGGCAGCCTTGCGGCCATGGCGCGGGGCTCGGCAGACCGGTATTTCCAGAAGGACGCGGCCAGCGACAAGCTGGTGCCCGAGGGCGTCGAGGGGCAGGTGCCCTACAAGGGCAGCGCGGCCACGGTGCTGCACCAGCTGGTGGGCGGCCTGCGCGCGGCGATGGGCTATACCGGCTGCGCCACGGTGGACGAGATGCGCACGAATTGCGAGTTCGTGAAGATCACCGGTGCGGGGCTTAAGGAAAGCCATGTGCACGACGTTCAGATCACGCGCGAATCTCCGAACTACCGGGTCGGGTAGGGCCCTGTTTCACCGGGAGTTGAGGGCGCCGGGGCAATGAAACCGCCTCGATCGGTAACGGCCGAAGCATCGGAGATGGTTCACGGCTGACCAAGGGGTCAGTCTTGCCGGGAGACGAAAGCGATCGGGTTCCTGAGTGGGGCCGGGTCTGCGCGTGGGGCAGATTGGGTCGGCAAGCGCCGTTCACCAAGCGTCCGACACAGTCGCGTCGCAATGACCACGACAGGTTCGGCAATCCAGACCGTTTACCCGGTGGAGATAGCCGAATTGCCGGCACCGGTGTCAGACCCAATAATAGACCGCTACCGGCAATATCGTCAGCAGGCCCAGCGAAAGAAGCGCCAGCACGCCGTCGCGGGTCAACAGGCTGGCGGCGAAAAGCGCGATCACGGCCGAAGCGATGGAGCCGGACGTGGGTACGATCTCCATGAACGGCATGAACAGCGTGAGCGCCATCACGAGGGTCAGCGGCAGCCACATCCACGGACGGTGAAACAGCCAGGTCATGCGCGGTTTCAGGAAACGCTCGACGAAGCGGACGGGCCGGCGCAGCCAGCGGATGCCCTTGCAGAGCTTTTCGGTCGACAGTTTCCGACGGGTGACGAAACCCGGCAGCCAGACGCTCTTACGCCCGACCATCATCTGCGCCACGAGGATGAAGACCAGCGCCGCCACCACGGCGGTGATCCCGGGGATGGCGCTGGCCGGCGAAGTGGAGACCAGCGAAAAGGCCAGCATCAGCGCGGCGAAGGAAGAGTGACCAAGCGTATCGACCACATCCTCGACCGAAATCTCATCACCCGAAACGGAGCGCTCGAGCTTGTCGAGAACATCGCTCAGATCATGGGTCTTGGGGCGGTTCATGCCGGTTTCTCCGTCATATGAGTGTGAACGACAGGACGATGCCACCGAGGTGGGTCGTGCAATTGCGATTCCGGGCCGGGAGGCGACGCCGCGCGGCAGAAGCACGCCCGCGGCCAGCCGGGACAATCGGGTGCCGGAGAGCCGGACGACCACCGCCGGCCCCGGTAAGAGCGCCGCGTCGGCTGTGCGCGGCAGGCTTGCGAACCCTGTTCATACCACCACGCGCGACCAGCCACCGTAGCTGTGGCGCACAGGTCCGCGCGGCAGGCTGAAGACCATCAATGCCAGTCCGGCGACGATGTCGGCGCCACTCTGGAGCCAGGTGGCCTCCATCACCAGCGCGCAGATGACCAGCGCCGCGCCGAGGCAGACGTTGAGGAACCGCGCAACCCGGATGCTTTCGGCCATGGCGCTGACGGCGATGGTGACGGCCAGCGCGCCGATCAGGTGATCGGTGTTGGCCAAGGTGCCTTCGGTGCCCAGGGTCAGCCGGGTGAACATCAGCCAGGTGCCGATCGCCACGCTGGCTGCCAGCCCCCAGGTCACGCTGACGCCGCCGCCCAGCATCTGGCGGACCACCGCGCCGGCGGGCCGCTCGAAGCTTTCGTCGCGGCGCTCGTCCGGGCCGTCATCGGTGTCGCCGGTCAGGAAGACCCGCAGGATCGGGGCGCCCGCCCGGTGACGGCGGCGCAGGAACTGGCAGGTCGCGATCAGCTCGTCCACGGCGTAGGGGATCTGGACCAGCATGGCGGCGGCGGTGATCAGGCAGAGCGTGCACCATGTGCCCAGCAGGATCGGCTGGATGATGATGAAGGTGATGGAGATCACGCCCAGGGGAACGATCATGATGCCGAAGATGAGCACCAGCCAGGGCATCGTGCGCCAGCGGCGGGCCGAGCCGATGAAGCCGATGAGGATCTCCAGCAGGTAGGTCAGAGCGCCAAGGCCCGCATCCGGCACCGGCCAGGCCTCGGAGATGTCCGAGGTGATGATTTCTTCGGTGCCGTTCTGCGGATTGTCGGGCGCGCCCGCGAAAAACGGCTCCCATACCCCGTCCACGTGGCCCATCTGGTAGGCGGCGAGGTAGCGCGAGACAAAGAGCCCGATGAAGGCCAGCCCGATCACCGGCATCCGCTGGGTCCAGTCGGACGGAGAGTAATCCCAGCCGGGCGGGATCGTCGGCCCGGTGGTGGCCGCCATGGTGCCGATCCCCGGCGCCGGGCGGGTGCAGACCGCGAGGCCGAAGATTGCCGCCCCGGCCAGCGTGCCGTTGAGATAGGCCGCGGCACTTTCGGTCCAGAAGACCAGCGGGGCGGTCATGATCCAGGCGGCAACCGCGGCGACCCCCCAGCGGACCAGTGCGGCGCGCCAGGAGAGCGCCAGGAAACTGCCGATCACCACCAGGAGACCCGCGGCGATGTCGCTGACCAGCAGGCCGGTGAGGTCGGTGTAGCCCAGGATCACCGGGGCGGTGATCATCCAGGCCCCTAAGCCGATGTTGAGGAACTGCGCCCAGACATTTCGGGCATGGGCGGTGCGGAACCGGTCTTCGTGACGTCTGCGCAACGCTTCGGGGTCGTCGCGATCCTTCGCCGCCTGAAGCCAGTGCGGCTTGGTGAGACCATTGGCCTCGTACCAGCCCGCCGGGTCGGTCTTGAGCCTGGCGATCATCGCCGGCAATTCCTCGCGGATCGAATGCTTGGGCGTCCAGCCCAGCAATTCTTCGGCGCGGGAGATGTCGAGCTCGTAATGGTCATCGGCCATCCGGACCATGAACGGCTTTATGAAAGGCTCCTCGCCCTGGTCGAAATCATCCGGCACGACCGGCTCGGCCTTGACCTGCGCCCAGGCCCCGGCGGCGGCGATGGGCTTGGGGACCGAGAGCGTCTGCCAGTCCTCGGTGCCGTGGATCAGATGCGCGATGCGCCGTTGCAGCGCGTCATAGCCCATGGCCTCGCGCTCGCCGATCAGGATCGTCACGTCCTCGGCCAGATCGTTCCGGCGGTCGACCGTGCGGGCGAAGGCCTCGAGCATGTCGTCCTTGTGCAGGAAGGATTGGCCGGTGGAGAGGTCGCCGGAATAGGCGTGCGATTTCGGGTCGCGTTCGTAGATGCGGCGGATCTGCTCGGCCAGCGTGGGCACGGCTGTTCGTTCGTCGTAAAGGCCGGCAAGATGCAGAAGTGCATAGGGGATGCCGCCATGTTCGGCGCGGATCACCTCCTCGGTGCGCGCCTTCGAGGCGGGATAGGCCCAGCCCGGCTCCACCGGGGTGTCTTCGGTGATCGGGATCCCGGGGGCCGAGGGGCGGTGCACCAGCATGGTGCCGGAATAGATGAAACGGTCGACGCGGAACTGCCGCAGCCCGCGCAGCAGGTTGCGGGTGCCCTCCACATTGACCTGCTCGTAGAGCGGGCTGTCCTCGCCGGAGAAGTCGAAATAGGCGGCAAGGTGGATGATGGCGGCTATGTGATCGCCATGCCGTGAGCGCACCTGTTCCAATGCGCTGCCGACCGACGCCGCATCGGTGATATCGAAGGCGAAGATGTCCTCGGCTTCCTGCAGGTCGAGGCCGACCACCCGGTAGTCATCCGCCAGCCGCCGCGTCAGGGCGCCACCGAGATTACCGGCAGCCCCGGTGATCAGAACCAGGGGTTTCCGACCATCGTTCTGCGTGTTCTCGGTCATGCAGTTCTCCCGGTGTTGCTTGCGCCAGAATTGTTCACCGCGCCGGATGTGGCAGCCGGACGGTCAGCCGCGCGATGACCAGCTCTCTTGCTTCAACACGGGCCGATCCGCCGCGTTCCAATCACGCAACGATGAAAGCGATTGCCACGGCCGCCAGTGCCAGAAGCCCGGCAACGATCCACCGGGCAGGCCGCGGCGCTCCGTCGCCTTGGATATCCTCCGGGCCCGGCTTGCGGTCGGCGCTTGGCGATCGGGTCCCCTCTTGTTGCATGGCCATCGACACCTGTGTCGCGCTTGGCGGAGTTCCGGCCGCTTCGTCATCCGTGCCCAGCGGCGCGGCGGCGGGGTCCTGGAATGCGACCTTGTCGCCGCCCGCGCCGCGGTCGATCCGGTCGCGCAGGCGTGCCGCTCCGGCTGCGCCGGAGCGCTCGTTGGGCGTGGAAGTATCTCCGTGCTTTCGATTCGAGGTGTCGGATTCGGCGTTCATTTGAACCTCTTTCGATCACACTGGTGATGTACTCGGATAACAGATGCGCGCTGATAATGTTCCCATTGGTCCACGCGGTAAGGGAGCTATTTTCTGCTCACAGTGAGGTGCGCCCAACAATTGTTGGAGACGAAACCCCATGAAGGCCTCATCCTGACAGGCGGAACGTATTTTTCAGAACCGGAGCATTTGAAGATGGAACACGCGACCCCGATTCCGGAGCACGTCAGGGTGGCCGAGATACGCCACCGGATGAGCAATGGTTTCCAGATGTTGCAGGCGTTCACCCGGCAACAGATCTCGAAATGCGAAACCGAGGAGGCAGCGGAGAAACTTGATGGTCTCCTGCGTCAGATAGAGGCCGTAGCGGCCCAGCAAGACGCCCTGAGCGAAGCCGACACCGGCAACCTTGCCGGATTCGTCGAGAAAATCGAACCCCTTTGGCGGCGCATCTGCGAACATGCCGGAATTACGGTGCAGGTCGCACTGGAAACACCGGTCACGCTTGCGCCCCAGGCCTCGGAGACCGCGTCGCGGATCCTGCTCGAGGCGGTGACGAACTGCGTGGAGCATGCATTCCCGGATGGGCGAAGCGGAACCATCGAGGTCGTTGTCGGCGCGACGGACGACTACCACTGCCACTGTCGCGTTGCCGACGACGGGATCGGCATGACGGGTGAAAGGCAGGGAGGCGGGATCGGCATCATCCGCGCGCTTGCCGAGCAAATCGGCGGAAGGGCCGATTGGGAACGCGGCGCTGGCGGCGGAACCGTGCTAATGGTCGACTTTCCTGTTAACCTTCCCGAACATGTGGAGGCCATGAAAAAAGCGAATGCCTGATGCAGCTACCAATGAAGAACGTGCTTGCCCGCAAACTCTGGAACGCGGGACGACTCGCTGCCGAGGACTTGAAAAGGCTGGACGACGTCATCGCGGACCCGTTTGAACTCGATGCCCGGCAAGACCTGATCCAGCAGGGCGAGGATCCGCAGAACGTGCATCTCGTGCTCAGCGGAATGGTGTGCCGCTACAAGGTTCTGCCGAATGGCAAACGGGCCATCGTTGCGCTGATGCTGCCGGGCGACATCTGCGATCTGCACGTCGCCATTCTGGGCCGGATGGATCACAGTATCGGGACACTGACCGAATGCAGCCTGGTCAAGATTTCGAGGCGGACGATCGAGGATCTGATCGACAACCATCCGCGGATTCGCCGGGCACTTTTCTGGTCAACGCTGGTCGATGAGGCCATCCTGCGGGAATGGCTGGTCAATATGGGGCGTCGACGGGCGGACAAGCAGATGGCGCATCTCTTCTGCGAGGTCCACGCGCGGCTGACGGCCGTCAACCGGATGCATGACGCGCTGATGCCCCTGACCCAGGAAGAGCTTGCCGACATCCTTGGGGTGTCGACGGTCCATGCGCAGCGGGTGCTGTCGGGATTGCGGGATCAGGGGCTGGTGACCGTCCAGGACAGCCGGGTCGCGGTGCCGGACATCGGCAGGCTACGAAAATACGCGGAGTTCGAAGGAGACTATCTGCATCTCGAGCATTCTGCGGCCGACGGACAGCGATGACGTGAACTCACCCAAAGTTCCAGGAGAAGCTAAAATGCGTTTCTATTTCGACGTCAAGAACGGAAAATTCAGTCGCGACGACACCGGAACGGACCTCACTGACCGGAATGCGGCCCGGGACGAAGCCCTGGCGGTATTGGCCCCGATCGCGGCCGACGCCTTTCCCGAAGAGCAGGTCAGTTCCGTCTCGGTCACCGTGCGGGATTCCGAGCGCAAACCGATCTTTCACGCCAGCCTTGCGCTGGTCGAAGACTGGATAGACTGAGCGGAAAGACGCCGCGTCGGGGCAGGGCGCGCGCCGCGGGGAACTACCGCGATCACAGACGGTTACCCTTTCAGGAGGATCCGGGTGATGACGCAGGAAAACAGCCGTCAATTGCGGACGCGGAATGGAGATTGGATTTCCCCGCAGGAGTTGCAGGAGGTTCTCGCCGAAGAGGGATATTCCTGGAGCGAAAGAGTGAACTTCCTGAACTCGGTCCTGACCGACGTCGCCGCAGAGAGCGCCGAGCATGGCGCACCCGACGGCAAGGCCGCGGCATTGCTCGCGGAGGTTCGGCGCATCCTGGAGGATGAGCAGGACAAATATGGCCGGCGCCCGATGGCGGAGGACTTGCCGTGAGCGATGACGCGGCCAGGGACGCCGCGCAAGGGTCGGGTGACGAAAACGGCAAGCTCAAGCGTGCGATCGGTCCCGGTCTGCTTTTATTGTTCATCGTGGGCGACGTCCTTGGCACGGGTATCTACGCCCTGACCGGGAAAGTCGCCGAAGAGGTGGGTGGCATCGTCTGGCTGCCCTTCCTTGTCGCCTTTGTCGTCGCGACGCTGACGGCCTGCAGTTACCTGGAACTCGTCACGAAATATCCCAAGGCCGCCGGGGCGGCGCTTTACACGGAAAAGGCCTTTGGAATCCATTTTGTCACCTTCCTGGTAGCCTTCGCGGTCATGTCCTCTGGCCTGACATCCTCGTCCACCGCCGCGCGTGCCTTTGCCGAGAATTTCTCGACCGGGTTCGCTCTGGAGCTTGGAGCCTGGGCGGTGACGCTGATCGGCCTGGCCTTTGTCGGCGCGATTGCCCTGATCAACATGCGCGGCGTAGGAGAAAGCGTGATGGTCAACGCGGTCTTCACCTGCATCGAACTGACCGGGCTGATCATCATCGTGGTCATCGGCATGATGGTCTTCGGCAACGGCGAGGCCGACATCGGCAAGGCGTTCGAATTCGGAGACAACGAGGACGGCATCTTCTGGCCGGTGATCGCCGGCACCACGCTGGCCTTCTTTGCCATGGTCGGTTTCGAGGATTCCGTGAACATGGCCGAGGAGACCAAGGAGCCGAGCCGCATCTTCCCGAGGATGCTGTTTGCCGGGCTGGGCATCGCGGCGATACTTTACCTCGTGGTGTCGATCGTCGCGATCTCGATCGTTCCCATTGATGACCTGGCCGAGGGTGACACGCCGCTTCTGAAGGTCGTGGAGGCAGGCGCCCCGGGCTTTCCGCCGTGGATCTTCGGCCTTATCACGATGATCGCGGTGGGGAATTCCGCGCTGATCAACCTGCTCATGGCCAGTCGGCTTGTCTACGGCATGAGCGAGGAAGGCGTGCTGCCTGCCGTTCTGGGCAAGGTGAACCGGGCGCGGCAAACGCCGGTGACGGCGATCATCTTCACGACACTTCTGGCGGCGGGGCTGATCACCTTCGTGGGTGCTGTGCCGGAACTGGGCGGCACGACGGCGCTTTTGTTGCTGGGTGTCTTTACCATCGTCAACATCGCGGTGCTGGTGCTCAAGCGCGACAAGGTCGATCACGAGCATTTCCGCACGCCGGTCTGGGTGGCCGTGGCCGGTGCGGCGACATGCGCCTTTCTTGTCGGGCCCTGGACGGGCCGCGACCCGGCGCAGTACCTCATCGCTGCGGTGCTGATCGGGATCGGCGTGGTGCTGTGGGTGGCGACGCGGTTGTGGATGCGCAAGGAATAGGCCCTGCGCATCCAGTCGGGCGGTTGCAGGTCACTCGACCTTGGCGTCCGCGTCGCCGCGCAGGTCGGCGATATCATCCGCACTGACCGGCGCGGCGTCGTTTGACCAGCCCTGCCGGACGAAACTGGCCAGTTCCGCCACCTCCTCGTCCGTCAGCCGGTCTGCAAATCCGGGCATCCGAAGGCTGTAGGGACGCTTGGGTGTCGAGGGCAGTTCCGACCCGTTCAGGATCATCGAGATCAGCCCCGTCGGGCTTTCCGCCGTGACCAGCGCATTGCCGTCGAGTTCGGGAAAGACCTCGTCGGCGCCGCGGCCGTCGGCGAAATGGCAGGCGTTGCAATTGTCGATGTAGAGCCGGGCCCCCAAGGGCATGTCCGGGTCGGCCGAGGCGATCAGGGCCTCGGTCCCGGTCCTGTCGCCGGAGCGTTCCGGTGCGGTGCCGCCGTCGTTCAGCCCCACGAGGAAGGCCGACATGGCGGCAAGGTCGTCTTCGCTCATGAACTGGGTCGAGTCCCGGATGACCAACTGCATCTCGCCGTTGACCGCCGCATGGGCGTTGCGCCCGGTCGAGAAGATGGCGACCAGGTCTTCCCGGCTCCACCCGGCTATGGCGCTGCCGGGGCCGCGCAGGGCGGGGGCCGTCCAGCCCGCGATCTCGCCCCCGGTGAGGAAGGCCTCGTTCGAAGCATCGACGGCCGCCTCGGCCATGATGGCGTTGCGCGGTGTGTGGCAGGCGCCGCAATGGCCCGGGCCTTCGACGATGTATTCGCCGCGCGCCAGAACCGGATCGTCGGCATCCGCCCGGAAGCCCGGCTCGTCGAGGGCCAGCCATTTCCAGCCCCTGAGCGTCCAGCGCTGATCGAAGGGGAAGGGAAGGTCCGCTTCCCGCGTGTCGTTGCGGATCGGCTCCACCTCGTCGGTGAAATAATGGTAAAGGGCGCGCACGTCCTCTTCGGTCAGCTTGCGGTAATTCTCGTAGGGCATGGCGGGATAGAGATGGGTGCCGTCGGGGCGAACGCCGTCATAGAGCGCGGCGCGAAAGGCGTCGAGGCTCCATCCGCCGATCCCGGTTTCGTCGTCCGGCGTGATGTTCGAGGAATAGATGGTGCCGAGCGGGCTTTCGATGGCCCGCCCGCCGGCGAACATCTCGCCGTCGGGCGCCGTGTGGCAGGCGGCGCAATCGGCGAGGCGCATGGCGTATTCGCCCTGGCCTTCCTCGGGGCGCCAATCGGCCGGCAAATCGGACTGGGCCGGCGTGCGCTGGACCGGGACCGCGATGAAGGCCACGAGAGCGACGGCCGCAAGAACGATCAGTCCGAGCATGATCTTGAGAAAGGTTTTCATGACATGTCCTCCTCAGACCAGCGGGCCGGGGTTCGGCAGGTAATCCTCGCGGATCGCCCGTGCCGCCCAGTAGGCCAGCGCGCCGACCGCGCCGGTCGGATTGTACTGGATGTTCTGTGGGAAGGCGCCCGCGCCCAGCACGAAGACATTGTGCTGGCCCCATGCCTGAAGGTAGCGGTTCACGGCCGACGCGTTCGGATCCGTGCCCATGATCGACCCGCCGACGTTGTGGGTGGTCTGGTAGGGCCGGATGTCATAGCGCGCCCCTTCGTCCTTGAAGCTGGACTGCCAGCTGTCGGGGGTCATCGATTGCGCGATCTCCTCGATCTTTCCTTTCATGAACTGCGTCATGCGGATGTCGTTCGGCTTCCAGTCGAAGGTCATCCGCATCAGCGGGCGTCCGTGCCGGTCGGTATAGGTCGGGTCGAGGTCGAGATGGCAGTCGCGATAGGCAAGGCAGGACCCGTGCGAGCCGATGCTCATCGAGTGGCCGTACCATTCGCCGATGCCCTGTTTCCATCCGGCACCCCATTCAGGCGTGCCTTCGGGCAGCGCAATGCCGCGGATCGGCTGGCCGTTCGTGTTTCCCGCCGTGATATAGCTGCCGCCGATGAACCCCTCGGCGCCAAAGTCGATCTGGTTGATGGCGAAATCGTCGATCGACATGCCCACGGAGCCGGCCCCGGCGAAGGGGTTGAACTCGACATCCCTGAAGAACAGGGTCGTGCCGCCGGTCATCTGGTAGGAATAGTTCTTGCCCGTCACGCCCTCGCCGGTTTGCGGGTCATAGGGCTCGCCGATGCCCGACAGCAGCATCAGGTGGACATTGTGCAGCTGGTAGGCGGCCAGGATCACCAGATCGGCGGGTTGGGTGACCTCTTCCTGCGCCTCCTCGTCCCAATAGGTGACTCCGGTGGCCGTCTGCCCGTCGGCGGCCATATCGACGCGCAGCACCTCGGAATTCACCCGGTAGGAAAAGTTCGAATAGCGTTTCAGGGCGTCGAGGATGCAGGTCTGCGGCGAGGACTTGGAATAGTTGAGACAGCCGTAGCGTTCGCAGAACCCGCAGAAATTGCAGGGGCCAAGCTGCATTCCGTATTCGTTTGTCCAAGCCTCCGACGCGTTGGCGGCGGGGCGCGGGAAGGGGTGGTAGCCCATGGCGCGCGCGGCCTCGGCGAACATCCTGGCATCGACGGTCTGTTGCAGCGGGGGCAGGGGGTAATCGCGCGAGCGTGGTGCCTCGAACGGATTTCCGCCTTCGATGATCTCGCCGTTGATGTTGCCGGCCTGCCCGGAAATCCCGGCCATGTACTCGAAGCGGTCGAAATAGGGTTCCAGCTCTTCCGCCGTGACACCCCAGTCCTGGATCGTCATGTCCTCGGGGATGGCATCGGCGCCGAACTCCTCCTCGACATAGGAGCGCAGGCGATACTCGTTCTCCATCGGGCGCCATGTCTGGCCGTTCCAGTGGATGCCTGCGCCGCCCACGCCGTCACCGGGCAGAAACGACCCCAGGCGGCGCATCGGCTGGGCCACCTCGTCGTCGGTGCGGCGGACGGTGATGGTGGAATTCTTAGGCTTCTGCATGAAGCCGAAGCGGATACCGTATTCCAGTTCATCAATGACGTTCGGATATTTGAAATCGGGCACGGTCGCGCGGTCGGGGCCGCGTTCCAGCGCAAGGATGTCGAGGCCTTCCTGAGCCAGTTCGATCCCCATGATCGCGCCGGTCCAGCCCAGCCCCACGATGACGACGTCCTTCTTCGGGTCTGTCCGTGCCATGGGTCAGGCCCTCTCGCCGGCGATGTCGACGGGGCCAAGCGGATATGGCTCGTCGCGCCCGGCCCATTCATGGAAGTTCGCCCGCGCGCCGGGGAATCCGATATAGACCCAGGCCTGCATGCCGGCGTTGCCGCCGTGGCGGGGATCGGCGAAATAGCCTTCCTTGGTGTTCTGCAGAAGCAGCGTCCAGAACTCGCGCAGCTCGGGCCTGAGCCCGACCTCGTCTTCGGCCAGGGCCTGAAGCGCTGCGTCCTGCGCGTCGGTATCCAGTTCGGAAAACGCCGCTCCCTGTTCGGTGCGGCACCATTCGTCGAAGGCGGCGATGCCTTCGCGGTAAATCCCGGCCGGTGCAAGTGGCGACTGCGGGCCGAGATTGGCGTCGGCCTCGGGCGCGAAGGGTTCCTCCATGTAAAGGTCGCTCGCCGCGCCGAAATCGCCGGCAAGCTGGTGGTCGATGAAGACAGGCACGCGGGTTTCCTGCGCGCCGGGGCCGTCGCCGTCGGAGGGAATGATACGTGCCGTCGCGGCCATGACGAAGGCCCATTCACCGGGCGTGAGGAAGACGGGTTCATATTCTTCGAGGGGCGGCAATTCTTGTTGCTGCGCCAGCGCCGCGTCGCTGAGGGCGGACAGCGCGGCGGCTGCGGCCGATCCGCCGAGAAACGCGCGGCGGGATGTTTTAAGGAATTCAGGTGTCATTTCGGCTTGCTCCGGTCTGGCGTGCTGTCTGTGTCGGTGTCACGGGATCGACAGCGGCGGAGCACGTTCACCGTGGCAGGGCCGGAGGGCGGGATGGAGGCGCACGAGATGTACTATAGTTTGACTCCCCTCACAGCCCCAACCGGCAGGCTGCCGCTTGGGTTCCACGCTGTTCCGAAAAGGCAGCGGACTGCGCCACTGCGGATCAGGTCAGCCCGGTCAAAATCCGGTCCGGAGTGGCAGGAAGGGCGCGGACCCTCACACCGCAGGCGTGATGGATCGCGTTGAGGATTGCCGAGCCCGATCCGCAAATGCCCAGTTCGCCGATGCCCTTGGCCGCGAGCGGTCCGGCCCAGGGATCGGCGTCTTCCAGCAAGTCCACATCCAGGTGCGGGACGTCGGCATTGACCGGCACATGATACTCCGCCAGGTCGCGGTTCACGATATGGCCGTCGCGCCGGTCATGCGTCATGTTTTCGGTGAGCGCCAGGCCGAGCCCCCAGGCCATTCCGCCCTGCGCCTGGGAGCGGGCCGTGCGCTGATTGAGCACGCGCCCGACAGCGAAGGTGCCATGCAGCCGGCGGACACGCACCTCGCCGGTGATGTCGTTGACGGCGACTTCGGAAAAGACCGCGCCCCATGTCGCCTGGCGCACTTTCTCCATCGCGTCGCCGGGTTCGAGTTTGCCTTGACCGACAAGAGTGCCACCAGAGAGCAGTTCGGGCAGGGCGCGACGGTCGTTTCCGCACGCGGCGTGGCCGTCGGAAAGTGCCAGGTCGCGGGCGTCGCAGCCCATCCGCGCGGCGATCTCGCGGCGGATCTCTTCGCAGGCGAGCCAGACGGCGGTGCCGGTGGAGGCCGCGCCGACGGACCCGCCGGAGCCGGAGCCGGGGGGCAGATCGGTATCGCCAAGGCGCACGTCCACATCGCCCGCCGCCAGCCCCAGCCCCTCGGCGGCGATCTGGCCGAGGATCGAGTAGGAGCCGGTGCCGATATCGGTCATGTCCGTCTCGACCACGGCGCGGCCGTCCGGCGTCAACCGCACCCGCGCCTCGGCATCCATCACCATGTTGACCCGCACGGCCGCGGCCATGCCGGTGCCGATCCACCATTCGCCCTCGCGCTGCTGGCGCGGCCGGGTGGGGCGATCCTGCCACCCGAAGCTGTCACGCCCCCGTGTCAGGCAATCCGCAAGCCGGTGCGAGGAGAACGGGATGCCGCTGGTGGGGTCCTTTTCGGGCAGGTTGCGCAGGCGAAGCGCGACCGGGTCGAGTTCTGTTTTCTGGGCCAGCTCGTCCATCGCCAGCTCGAAGGCGGTCACCCCGACCGCCTCGCCCGGGGCACGGACCGAGCCGGCGGCGGGGCGGTTCAGGCGAACGAGTTCGGAATGCAGCAGCCGGTGAGGGGCCGCATAAGTGAAGTAGCTGCCTTGCAGAACCGGCTCGGCAAAGGATTCTCCGGGCAGGTTGGACAGCCGCGCCTCGTGACCGATCCCGGTCAGCCGGCCGTCGCGCCCGGCCGCGAGGCGGATGCGTTGCCGGGTTTCGGTACGGCGGGTGTTGACCTCGAAGACCTGCCGCCGGTGCTGTACCACGCGCACCGGCTGGTCCAGTTCGCGCGCGGCAAGCGCCGCGGCGACGCAGTCTGCCGAGATTCCCAGCTTGGAACCGAAACCGCCGCCCACGAAAGGCGCAAGCAGGCGGACCTTGTCGGGGTCGATGCCGAGGCTGTCGGCCAGTTCGGCACGATTGTAGCGCAGCATCTGGAGAGAGCCGTGCACGGTGAGGTGGTCCCCGTCCCACTCTGCCACGGCGGCGTGCGGCTCCATCGCGGCGGAGGTGAGGGCGGGGGTGGTATAGGTTTCGTCGACCAGCACCTCGGCCTCGGAAAAGGCGGTCTCGGGCTCTCCGGTGACCGACTCTTCCTGCATGTCGTCATCCGTCTCGCCATTCTCCGGCAGGACGGGCAGGCTGGCCCCGTCGCAAGAGACTTCGAGCCGGTTGGCGGCGTGCCGGGCGGTCTCGAAGCTTTCGGCGACGACGAGGGCCACCGGCTGGCCGACATATTCGGCCTTGCTCACACCCTGCACCGGGGCCTCGCCCGCGGTGCCCTGGGCGGCGTTGCGGATCATGCGCCGGTCCTGCAGAACCAGCCGGACGCCCGGTATCGCCTGAACGTCCTTTGCATTGGTAAGCCGCACGGTGCCAAGTCCGGGCGCGCGTTTCAGGACGCCATGCAGCAGACCTTGCGGCAGGTGTTCGGCGGCATAGCGGGCGGCGCCGGTCACCTTGCTGCGCCCGTCGCGCCGCTCCATGTCGGCGCCCAGGGGGCCGTCCTGCGAAGGTTTCGAGAGTTCATCGTTCTGCGGGCCGTCGATCTGGTATTCGAGCGTCATTGTGTCACCTCCGTCAGCACCGCCTTGACGAGCCTTTGGGCCAGCGGTTTCTTGAATTCGAGCCCGTCGCGCAGCTCGGCGTTCTTCATCAGCAGCTCGCCCGCCTTGTCGAAGAGTGCATCCGACGGGATCTCTCCGGTCAGCAGCGCGTCCACGTCGGCGTCGCGCCAGGGCCGGGTGCCAAGACCGCCGAATGCGAGAGAGGCGCTGGCGATCTTGCCGTTTTCCATCCGCAGCGCGGCGGCGGTGGAGACCAGGGCAAAGGCGTAGGAGGCGCGGTCGCGCACCTTGCGATAGGCCTGGCGGTCTCCGGCAGGGGCGGGCAGATGGACGGCGGTGATAAGCTCGCCGGGGGCGAGCGTGGTTTCGATTTGCGGCGTGTCGCCGGGCAGGCGGTAGAAATCGGCCAGCCCGGCCGTGCGGGTATCGCCCTTCGCGCCGCGGATGATCACCTCGGCATCCAGCGCCCGCATGGCCACGGCCATGTCGCTGGGATGCAGCGCGATGCACTGCTCGGAGGTGCCGAGCACGGCGTGGTTGCGCAACTCGCCCCCGATCGCCGCGCAGCCCGAGCCGGGTTCGCGCTTGTTACAGGGCGCGTCGAGGTCCTGGAAATAGGGGCAGCGGGTGCGCTGCAGCAGGTTGCCGGCGGTGGTCGCGCGGTTGCGAATCTGCGGCGAGGCGCCAGCCAGAAGCGCGCGGGACAGGAGCGGCCATTTGCGGCGGATGCGGGCATCGTCGGCGAGATCGGAGTTGCGGACGGTGGCGCCGATCCTGATGCCATCGCCCGCCTCTTCGATTTGGTCGAGGCCGAGCCGGTTGATGTCGACCAGTTGATCGGGGGTCATGACCTCCAGCTTCATCAGGTCGAGCAGGTTGGTGCCGCCGCCGATGAAGGCGGTGCCCTCGCCGGCGAGTTTCAGGGCGGCGTCGGGCGTGTCGGGGCGGTGATAGTCGAAAGGTCTCATTCCGCCGCGACCTTCTCGATGGCTGCCACGATGCCGGAGTAGCACGCGCAACGGCAGAGATTGCCGCTCATCCGTTCGGTGATCTCGTCGCGGGTCAGCCGGGTCTGGCCTTCGAGGTCTTCGGTCACGTGGCTGGCGCGTCCCGCCCGCGCTTCTTCCAGCATGGCGGTGGCCGAGCAGAGCTGGCCGGGGGTGCAGTAGCCGCATTGCATGCCGTCATGGTCGAGGAAGGCCTGTTGCAAGGCCGAAAGGGTCTTGCCTTCGGCCAGCCCTTCGACGGTCACGATCTCGGCGTCGTCGTGCATGACGGCGAGGGTCAGGCAGGCGTTGATGCGCCGACCGTCCGCGATGACGGTGCAGGCGCCGCATTGGCCATGGTCACACCCTTTCTTCGAGCCGGTCAGTCCGATGTGATCGCGCAGGGCGTCGAGCAGGCTCACCCGCGGGTCCAGATCCAGCTGGTGACGGGTGCCGTTCACGGTGAGTGTGGTGTGCATGGGTATTCCTTGCTGTCGGAGCCGCCGGCGCGAAGGGCGCGGGGCAGGGATGGCGCGAAGGGCCGCCGCGTGGGGTGGCCTGAAGCCCGGTGAGGCACAGGGCTTGAAGTGCCTCTGCCGAGTTGGAAGAACAGGTGCGGAAGCGGTTTGTTCCCCCCGATGACCGGGACAGAGCGACCCGGAGCCGTGCGATGGCGGAGATCGGCAATGATATCTTTCGGGAAATTTCCGGGCTTCCGGGTGTCATCGTCGCTGGGACTGAAGTTGGCGCAGGCAATGCACCGGCCGGGGTGTGCGGGTGGAGACCAGCGAGCGCTGCATCGGATACTGACCGCGGCGTTGAACTCCTGCGCCGGTTCGGGCGTTGACCCATCGACGCTGCACGCCGCGCGGCAGGAAAGGCTAGGATCATGGCATCACGCGCACTTTGGAAAGGACAGCTTCGCCTGTCGCTGGTGTCCATTCCGGTGGAAATCCATTCCGCCCGCAATTCCTCGTCGCGCGTGTCGTTCCGCCAGATCCACAAGCCGTCGGGCAAGCCCGTGCGCTATCAGAAGACGGTTCAGGGGGTCGGCCCCGTCGAGAATGATGACATCATGAAGGGATACGAGACCGACGACGGCGACTATATCCTGCTCGAGCCGGACGAGATCGACGCGATCAAGCTGGAAACGAAAAAGACGCTGGAGCTGGTGCAGTTCGTCGAGACCTCGGAAATCGCGCCGATCTGGTTCGACCGGCCCTATTACGTCGTGCCCTCCGACGAGCTTGCGGAAGATGCCTATCGCGTGGTTCGCGATGCCCTGCGGCAGACGAAGAAGGCGGGGCTGGGTCAGCTGACCATGCGCGGCAAGGAATACCTGTGCGCCATCCGCCCCTGCGGCGACGGGCTGTTGATGGAGACGCTGCATTACGAGGCGGACATCCGCGACGCCGACCCGCTGTTTTCCGGGATCGAGGATGACGCCCCGGACGAGGAATTGCTGGAGGTCGCCACCCAGCTGATCGACAAGAAGACCGCGCCCTTCGATGCCTCGGCCTTCGAGGATCATTACGCGGCGGCCCTGAAGGACCTGATCGCCGCCAAGATGAAATCGAAGAAGACGCCCCGCGCCAAATCCGCCGATGACGGTGGCGGCGCCGAGGCGGAAAACGTGGTCGACCTGATGGATGCGCTGAAGAAGAGCCTGAAGCAGAGCAAGGGCGGCAAGACCACCCGCCGCAAGAAGGCCTCGTGAGGTCCCTGAACGCATATCGCGAGAAGCGGGATTTCGACGTGACGCCGGAGCCCCGCGCCGAGCTAGTCGAGGCCGGCGGCGAGCGCCTGTCCTTCGTTGTCCAGAAACACGACGCCAGCCGCCTGCACTATGACTTTCGCCTCGAACTGGGCGGTGTGCTGCTGTCCTGGGCGGTCACCAAGGGCCCTTCGACCGATCCGTCGCAGAAGCGCCTTGCAGTGCGCACCGAGGATCACCCGGTGTCCTATGGCGGTTTCGAAGGTACGATCCCGAAAGAGGAATATGGCGGCGGCACCGTCATGCTGTGGGACAACGGCTGGTGGGAGCCATTGCACGATCCCGAGGAGGGCCTGAAGGAAGGCAAGCTGCATTTCCGGCTGCACGGCGCGCGGATGAAAGGCGGCTGGGCGCTGGTGCGGATGCGCGGGAAAAAGGGCGAGAAACGCGAGAACTGGCTGCTGATCAAGGAACGCGACGATTTTGCCGGACGCACCGCCGATGCGCTGACCAACAAGCACCGCACCTCGGTGACCACGGGAAGGGCGATGCGTGCCATTGCCGGGGGCAAACAAGCCGCCACGCCCGCAAAACACGCCAAGCCGCTGCCCCGCTTCCGCAAGGTCCAGCTTGCCACCCTGCGCGACGCCCCGCCCGACGGCGAGGGCTGGCAGCACGAGGCCAAGTTCGATGGCTATCGCTGCGTGATCGCCGTGGGCAAGGGCGGAGTGCGGCTCTATTCGCGCAACGGCAAGGATTGGTCGGACCGGTTCGGGGCGCTCTGCGAACCGGCGGCGGCGTTGGCCTGTGGCTCGGCCCTGATCGACGGAGAAGTCATCGCCGGGGCCGGGGGCGGGGATTTCTCGACGCTGCAGAAGGCACTGAAGGCGGGTGACCCGCTTACCTGCTACCTTTTCGATATCCTTGCGCTCGATGGCGAGGATCTGACCGGCAAGCCGCTGTCGCAGCGGCGCGAGGCGCTGGAAGGGCTCATGGACGGGCAGCCGCCCCGCGGGCCGCTTCGCCTCAGCCCGGTGATCGAGGGCGATGGCGCCGCCGCGCTTGCCGCCATTTGCGAGGCCGGCGGCGAGGGCCTCATCTCCAAGCGCAGCGACGCCCCTTATCGCGCCGGGCGCAGCAAGAGCTGGATCAAGTCCAAATGCATCCGCCGGGCCGAGTTCGTGGTCGCCGGATGGTCGCCCTCGGACAAGAAGGGCAGGCCGTTTTCCTCGCTGATCCTGGGGAGCTTTGAGGCGGGCACGCTGATCTACCGGGGCCGCGTCGGCACGGGGTTCGACGGCGACGACATGGCGGACCTGATGGCCGCGCTAAAGCCCCTTGCCCGCAAGACACCCCCGTTTGACGAAGACCTGCCCGACGAGGCAACGGGCGCCCGCTGGGTCACGCCGAAGCTGGTGGTCGAGGCGGACTATGCCGAGTTCACCAGCGAAGGCCGGATACGCCACGGCGTCTACAAGGGCCTGCGCGAAGACAAGGAGGCCAGGGACGTGAGTGCCAGCGCCGAAGCGAAGAACGACAGCGGCGACGACGAGAAAACCATCGGCGGCGTCCGCATCTCCAGCACCTCGCGCCGGGTCTATCCCGATGCGGGGCTGACCAAGGGCGATGTTGCGGAACATTATGCGCAGGTCGCCGAGCGGATGCTCGATGACGCCGCCGACCGCCCCCTGGCGCTGTTGCGCTGCCCCGACGGGATCGCGGGCGATTGCTTCTTCCAGAAACACGCCGGCAAGGGCTTTCCCGAGGGCGTCAAATCCGTTCCCATCGAGGAAAAGGACGGCGACAGGGCCGACTACATGTATGTCTCCGATCCCGAAGGCCTGGTTGGCGCGGCGCAGATGGGCACGCTGGAATTCCACATCTGGGGCGCGCGGCGCGACCGGATCGAACGGCCCGACCGGATGGTGTTCGATCTGGATCCCGACGAGGGCCTCGGCTTTGCCAAGGTGAAGGCGGCGGCGGAAGAGGTTCGCGAGGGGCTGAGCGCCTGCGGGCTGGACAGCGCGCCCATGGTCACGGGCGGCAAGGGGGTGCACGTGATCGTGCCGCTGCGCCGCATTGCCGAGTGGGAGACGGTGAAAACCTTCGCCAAGACCTTTGCCACCGTCCTCGCGGAGCGGCACCCGAAGCGATACGCCGCCACCATGTCCAAGGCCAAACGCAAGGGGCGCGTGTTCATCGACTGGTTGCGCAACGAGCGCGGCGCCACCGCCATTGCCCCCTATTCCCTCCGCGCCCGGCCCGGCGCCGCGGTCGCGGTGCCTGTGACCTGGGCCGAGTTGCAGGACCTGAGCCGTCCCGACGGCTTTCATGTGGGCGATATGGCGGCACGTCTGAAACGCCCGTGCCCGCTGCGGTCGGCCAAGGCGCGTGGCATCGGAACCGAGGTCGTGGAAGCGCTGGAAGACTGGTCTCGCGACTGAAAGCCGTGCGTGGGGCGGCACATGCGGGCCGCGCGATCCTGGCCGCTCCGAGGAGGCGCGTCGTGGACACCCTGCGCTGATGCCTGTCCCGTTCGAATGTCGCGCGGTCCTGTGTCGACCGCTCGGTGCCTGTGCTGACCGCCCCCCGGGCCTGCGTCGAGCCCGGTTTGCCAAGAATGGAGAGCCGAATGACCTATATCCGCTTCGCCCTGATGATCCTGACCTCGACGGTCGTCATGTTCGTGCTCATGTATCTGAATACCTACGCATTCGAGCATGTTTTCTTCAGCGAAACCCGGCTCTGGATGGCCATGCTGATGGGGGCGACCATGGCGTTCGTCATGCTGGCTTTCATGGCGTCCATGTATCCCAGCCGCACCGTCAACATCAGCATCTTTGCAGGCAGCATTGTCATCTTCGGCCTGTCGCTCTGGCTGGTGCGCAGCCAGGCCACGGTTGACGGAGAAAGTTACATGCGGGCGATGATACCGCACCATTCCATCGCCATCATGACATCGGAACGGGCCGGGATCGAAGATGCCCGGGTGGACAAGCTGGCGGCCAGCATCGCCGAGGCCCAGAAGAAGGAGATATCCGAGATGCGGGCCCTTGTCGCCGATCTGGATGCGGGCAAGGTGGTGCAGGAGGTCTTTGAAGATCCGGCCCCCCGGAACGGCACGCTGGACGATGCCCTGAACAACACGCTGCTGTCGGAACTCGATCTTGCCCCATTGCCGGCAGATGCCGGGCCCGTGGGGGAGACCTGTGGTTTCCGTCGCACGCGCACCGAAGATCCCGTCATGCTCGCCACGGCCGACGGAGATACGGCGAGTGTCAGTTTGAACGGCGTCATCCTTTCGCTGAAGGGCCGCGAGGACGGTACGGTTTTCACGACCGAGGGTCTGGATATCACGCTCGACTCGGTTGATGCACCCCGCTTCGATACGCGGCTGACGTTCTCGATGACCCCGGGGCCGACGGTTTCGTATGGCGGCTTCTGGTCCTGCTGAAGGCAGGCTGATCATCGTCGGGATATGGCGGCGAATTCCGAGCCGAAAGCGTGGTGCCATCGTCCCGGTGGCGGCCACCCCGCGCCCTGAAGGACCTGGGCCGGGGTGGCGGAAGGGTCACTCGATGACGGCGCAGGCGATGCGGTCGCCGGCATCGCCCGATGGCTGACTTTCATAGTCGTCGGGACCGCTGTGCAGCATCAGCGCACGGCCTGACAGATTGTCCTCTTCGCCGCCCAGTACCGCCTGATGATTGAGCACCTGGGCCTTCAGCGTGCCATCGCTGGCCACGTACTGGTTGGGCATGTCACCGACATGAGGACCGCCATCCGTGAGGAAACCGTGGTCGTTGCCCGAACTCGCGAGATGCCCGCCTGCGGACTTGAAGCCGCCCTCGGCATCGCATTCCCCGGTCTCGTGAATGTGGAAGCCATGCCAGGTTTCCGGCGGCAACTCGGCCAGGTCGAGCTCGATCAGCACGCCCGCAGGTGTGCCGGTCAGGGTCGCGGTCCCGATCTCCGTTCCTTCGGCGTTGATGAAACTCGCCTGCCCATCGGCGTCCTGCGCCTGCGCCACGTTGGCGAGGCCGAGCGACATGGCCGAGGCAAGCAGCAGCAGCCGGGCAGGGCGCAAGTGTTGGGATGGATTGGTCATGGGAACATTCTCCTTGGTGTTGTCAGGGCGGCGGCCGTGGGGCCACCGCGCCGGCGTGTGACGGGGTGATTTTCCGGTCAGGTCGTCATTGGGTCGTGCGATGATGGTCTCCTCTGCTGGTTGCCATGCGTCCCCGGCGTCGCGATGCCGGGTCGATGGCGCTGTGACCGCAGGCAACGGTCGGCCCAATCTGGCCTGAAGCGCCGGGGTTACGGCAGCCATCGGTCAGATCATGGGAATGCCGCCGGTGACCTCCACCGTGGCGCCGGTCGTATAGCTTGAAAGCGGGTCGGCCAGCATGACGTAGGCGGTGGCGAGTTCGGCGGGCTGTGCGGGGCGGCCGATCGGCTTGTCCTCGCCGAAATGGGCCACCGAGTCCTTCGGCAGCGTCGCCGGGATCAGCGGTGTCCAGACCGGGCCGGGCGCCACGCAGTTTGCGCGGATGCCGTGCGGCGCCAGCATCTGCGCCAGCCCCACGGTGAAGTTCTGGATCGCCCCCTTGGTCGCGGCATAGGCCAGCAGGCCGGGGTTGGGCTTGTCCGAGTTGATCGAGGCGGTATTGATGATCGCCCCGCCCTTTTCCATCACCGGGACGGCCGCCTTGCAGAGATAGAACATCGAATGGATGTTGGTGCGGAAGGTCATCTCCCACTCCTCGTCCGGGATGTCCTCCAGCGTGTCGAAATGCATCTGGTGGGCGGCGTTGTTCACCAGGATGTCCAGCCGGCCGAAGGCCTCGTGCGTGTCGCGTACCAGCGCCCGGCAGTGATCGCCGCTCTGGATGTCGCCGGGCATGACATAGGCCCGCCGTCCGGCGTCTTCGACCAGGGCGCGTGTCGTGTCCGCCTCGTCATGCTCTTCCAGGTAGGAGATCATCACATCGGCGCCTTCGCGGGCGTAGGCCAGCGCCACCGCGCGACCGATGCCGCTGTCGCCGCCGGTCACGAGGGCGGCCATGCCCTCAAGCTTGGCGGACCCCTTGTAGCTGTCTTCGCCGTGATCGGGGCGCGGCTCCATCTGATCGGTACGACCAGGCGTGTCCTGCGGCTGCTCGGGAAAGGGGGGCTTCGGATAATTCATGAGATTTCTCCGCGTTGGTGCTGCGGAGTCAACGGTCGCGATGTTCCAATGTTCCAGCCTGTCTGCGCCTGCGGTCAGGCGAAAAACTGTCTTAGCGGTGCAAGAGGGTTAGGTAGACAGCAAAAATGCGTCACGAATGGAGGAAGCCATGGATTGGTCAGGCATGTTGTTTCAGGGGTGGAGCGGAATCCTGCGCACCGCGATCGTCGGCACCCTTGCCTATGCCGCGTTGGTCGTCGCGTTGCGGACGTCCGGCAAACGCACCCTCGCGAAACTCAACGCGTTCGACCTGGTGGTTACCGTGGCCCTTGGCTCGACTCTCGCCACGATCCTTCTCAGCAAGAACGTCGCTTTGGCCGAGGGCGTGACGGCGCTGCTGTTGCTGATCGCATTGCAATACGGCGTGACGGCCCTGTCGGTGCGTTCGACCTCGTTCGCGCGCATCGTGCGTTCCGAGCCGACCTTGCTGCTGCGCGATGGCGAGACCCTGCCGCGCGCGATGAAGTGCGTCCGGGTCACCGAAGCAGAACTCGAGACGGTCGTGCGCACCGAAGGGCAGCGCGACCCGAAGACGGTTGCTGCCGTCATCCTTGAATCCGACGGCTCCTTTTCCGTGATCGCAGGGGCGGAGGGCGCGACACGGGACGGCCATGCCGTGTAGCTGATTTCGGCGCATGGTGGCCTTCCATCCATCCGTTCACGCGTGTAGACCTGAGAAATGAGCGCGATCGACTGATGTTCGCTGACGCGACGTTGTGAAAAATGGCCAACGAAACAAGGGAACATCAGTGGAATGATACGGACGTGCACGAGCTACCGATCCCCCGCGAAAGCGCCGGTTGCCGCGTTGGATAAGGCCCGCATTTACAGATGCTTGCGCGGCGTTCCTGAGGTGACGCGGTGACCCCGGCGGCGCGGGTGCAGGCCGCGATAGAGGTTCTGGACGCGATGGCAGGCGGGCTGGCCGCCGAACAGGCGCTGACCCGCTGGGCGCGCGGCGCGCGCTATGCCGGATCCAAAGACCGGGCGGCGGTGCGCGATCACGTCTTTACCGTGTTGCGCCGCAAACGCTCCTGCGCCGCCCTGGGAGGCGGGGACGGCGCGCCCTGATGCTGGGCGCGTTGCGGGACGCGGGCGCCGACATCGACGCGCTCTTTACCGGGGAAGGCCATGCCCCGCCGCCGTTGAGCGAGGCCGAACGGGCCGCCGGAGCCGCCCCCACAGCTGCCGAGGAACGCGACCTGCCGGACTGGATCTGGGAGGCGTTTTGCGCCGGCCGGTCGGCAGAGGCCGCGGGGGAAGCGGCCGAGGCTTTGCGTCACCGCGCGCCGGTCTGCCTGCGGCACAATGCGCGCTTGAAGACTGTATGGGAAGTTATTGAAATACTGTCGGAAGATGGAGTTTCTGCGACGCCTGTTCCGGGACTGGACGGCGCCTTGATCGTGACCGACGGCGCCCGGCGCGTTGCCCTGTCGCGGGCCTATCGCGAAGGGCTGGTGGAGCTGCAGGACGCCAGCAGCCAGGCGGCGATGGCCGCGGTGCCCGTGCCGGAGGGGGCGCGTGTTCTGGATTACTGCGCCGGGGGCGGTGGCAAGGTGCTGGCGCTGGCGGCGCGGCATGACGGGCAGTGGTTCGCCCATGACGCGGCGCCCGAGCGGATGCGCGACCTGCCTGCGCGCGCCGAACGGGCCGGCGTGAAGGTGACACCGGTGCCGACGGCCGGCCTGTCCGCGGCGGCCCCGTTCGACGTGGTGCTGTGCGACGTGCCCTGTTCGGGCAGCGGCACCTGGCGCCGCGCGCCCGAGGCGAAGTGGACCCTGACGCCCGAGCGCCTGGCGGAGCTGTGCGACATGCAGGAAGGCATCCTTGAGCACGCGCAGGCGCTGGTGCGGCCCGGCGGCCTGCTGGCCTATACCACCTGTTCGATCCTGCATGTCGAGAACGCCGCGCGGCTGGCGCTGTTTCTCGCGGCGCATCCCGACTGGGAAGGCCGGGAGGCGCGGGCCTGGCCGATTTCGGACAGCGGCGACGGCTTTTTCCTGGCGACGTTTCGCAAGCCGGTCTGACGCCGGACGCATGTCGGCAAGCAACCTAGACGGGTTTGCCTTTTCAGCGTTAATCTAACCTTAATTGATGCCCTCTACCCCTGCGGAAAGAGAGCTTTGCTGGGAGGTGCCGTTGGCATCCACGACCGGACCGATATCGCCGTTGCGCGACGCCGCCGCGCAACTGAGGCCGCGCATCTGGACGATCCTGCTTGCGGCCGTGCTGTTCGGCGTGACCGCGTTCTTCCTGCCGCACCCGACCTTGCAGGCCGCGAGCCTGTTCACCTGCGCGATCCTGGCGATGTCGGCGCTCTGGATCGGGATCGCCGATGCCGCCGAGACGCGGTTCCGCAAGTCGGTGGCCGAGGCCGCGCAGGACCTGATGGGCGAGGACGCGACGCCGGTCATCATGACCGGGCGCGACGGCGACATCCGTTTCGCCAACACTGCCGCCGTCACGATGCTGGGCGCGGACGAGGCCACGACGCTGGGCGCTGGAACAGGCCGCCAATCCGGGGCCGATCCTGTACCGGCTGGAAAGCCGCGCGGCGCTGCGCGGCGCGGCGCATGAGGACGTGGTGACGCGCGACGGGCACCTGCGCCTGGGCGTGCACCGTGCCGCCGGCGACCGCTATGTCTGGCGGATCGAGAAATCCGCCGACCGCCCCTCGCGCGAGGCCGATCCGTTGCCGCTGCCGATGCTGACGGCCGGGCGGGGCGGGGCGGTCCTGTTCATGAACAGCGCCGCGCGGCAGCTGGTGGGCGAACGGGCGCGCACGCTTGATCGGATCTTCCCCAGGATGCCGCTGCGGTCGGGACAGATCAACGACATCAACACCGGCGAGGGCGTCGCCTCGTGCCTGGCGGTCGAACTGGAGGGGATCGCCGGACGTCGCGAGATCTTCCTGCTGCCCGGTGTCGCGCCGACCGAGCGGCAACCCGACGGCTGGGCCTTTTTCGACGAGCTGCCGGTGCCCCTGATGAAACTGGCGCGCACCGGCGAGGTGCAGATCTCGAACCGGCCCGCGCGCGACCTTCTGGGCGTCGAGAGCTGTGCCGGCAAGACGCTGTCGGAGCTGATGGAAGGGCTGGGCCGGTCGATTCCCGACTGGCTGGAGGATGCGGCGGAGGGGCGCGGCGGCGTGCATTCGGAATTCCTGCGCGTGCGGCGGGACGACAGGGATACGTTCGTGCAGGTCACCCTGAACCGCGCGATGGAGGCGGGCGAGACAGTGCTGATCGCGGTGCTGAACGACGCGACCAAGCTGAAGACGCTGGAAGAGCAGTTCGTGCAGAGCCAGAAGATGCAGGCCATCGGCCAGCTGGCGGGGGGCGTGGCGCATGATTTCAACAACCTGCTGACGGCCATCGCGGGACATTGCGACCTCTTGCTGCTGCGCCATGACCAGGGCGATCCCGATTACGGCGACCTCATTCAGATCAACCAGAACGCCAACCGCGCCGCGGCGCTGGTCAGCCAGCTTCTGGCCTATTCGCGCAAGCAGACCCTGCGCCCCGAGGTGATGGACCTGCGCGACATGCTGTCGGACCTGACGCATCTGCTGAACCGCCTGGTGGGCGAGCGGGTGATCCTGTCGCTGAGCCACGACCCGACCCTGTGGTCGATCCGCGCCGACAAGCGGCAGCTGGAACAGGTGCTGATGAACCTCGTGGTCAACGCCCGCGACGCCATGCCGGCGGGGGGCGACATCCGGATCATGACCGAGAACGTCACCTTCGACGAGCCGCTGCGCCGCGACCGGGCCGTGGTGGCGCCGGGACGCTATGTGCGGGTCAGCGTCAGCGATGAGGGGACGGGCATACCTGCGGACAAGATCCAGAAGGTGTTCGAGCCGTTCTTCACCACCAAGCGCACGGGCGAGGGCACGGGGCTGGGCCTGTCCACGGCCTATGGAATCGTGAAACAGACCGGTGGTTTCATCTTCGTCGACAGCGACCCCGGCGAGGGCTCGACCTTTCAGATCCTGTTTCCCGCCTACAAGAGCGCGGAGGCGCAGGATGCCGCCGCCGCGCTGCCCGCGCCGGTGGACTCGCGATCCGACGGCGTTGTCCTGCTGGTCGAGGACGAGGCGCCGGTGCGCGCCTTTGCCAGCCGCGCCCTGCAGATGCGCGGGCTGACCGTGCTGGAGGCGGATTCCGCCGAGGCCGCGCTGGACCTGCTGGCGGACAGCACGCTGAGCGTGGATGTCTTCGTGTCGGACGTGGTGATGCCCGGGATCGACGGCCCCAGCTGGGTGCTGCAGGCGCTGGAGGCGCGGCCCGAGACGCAGGTCGTGTTCATGTCGGGCTATGCCGAGGAGACTTTCGGCGAGATCCAGTCACGCATCCCCAACTCGACCTTCCTGCCCAAGCCGTTCTCGCTGTCGGAACTGACCGAAACCGTGCAGCACCAGCTGACCCGGGGATAGGCCGCGGTCGGGGGGATTTTCCGAGGATTTCCGAACCGGTTTCCTTTCGGGAAATCGCGCCGCGATCGGATTTCCGGCGTCGTACAGGCAGCCCCGGACGCGTCAGTGATGTGGCGGCAGGACGCCGTTGGGCAGCGGGGTAAAGGCGCCGTCCGGGCCGATGCCGTCATAGAGCCTGTACTCGACCGCGAACTTGCGCCGGTAGCGCTCGGCCACATCCTGTGACAGGTCCAGCGCCATGCGCGGCGAGGCGTTCATCTTTTGCGTGTCGACCTCGATGCCCAGCCGCCCGGCGAGGAAGCGTTGCAGCCCCTGCTGGTCCTCGTAGCGGAAAAGATGGGTGACCGCCGTGCCGTTCTTCTGCGGCTCGAGGAACTTGGCCTGCGAGCCCACCTGCGCATAGGCGGCGCGCTTGCCTTTCATGTATTCGGTGACGAAGGTATCGAAACTGATCCCGTGGGTGGAATTGCGGGCGTCTTCCTGGCCCGCCCGCTGGCGGTAGCGATACCAGCTGCCCAGCCAGTCGAGCGGCTCGCGCATGACTGCCAGCACATCGAATCCCTCGCCCATGAACTTGTCGATCATCGGACGGAAGAACCGGTTGTAGCGAAAGACCGGCGCATGTTTCAGCTCGGGCGGCTGACGCACGACCATGGCCGCGCGGGGGGCGAGGGCGGCCTCGTAGGCCGTGGTGCCGGTCTTGGGAACCGACAGGAACACGAGCTTTTCGTGTGAAAACACCAACATGAAGGAAATTGCCTGCTGACCTGTCCCCGGTAACACCTCTTTAACGCATCGGTGCGATCCTCGGAAAGGAACAATTTCGATTGAAATGTTCTCCTTTTGTCTCCATAACGTAGGGAACAAGAGGTGAACGAAAGCAGCGGCCGGATAGCGGGAAGACAGCGATAGACGCCCCGTCTGGCGTGTGAAATAAGGGAAATGACAGGTATGGCAACGGCAGATCTTTTGAACATGGACAGCAAGAAGCAAGCAGACCGCCAGAAGGCGTTGGACAGCGCGCTGGCGCAGATCGAACGGCAGTTCGGCAAGGGCTCGATCATGAAGCTGGGCGCAGACAACCCGGCGCAGGATATCGAGGCGACCTCGACCGGTTCGCTGGGCCTTGATATCGCGCTTGGCATCGGCGGCCTGCCCAAGGGCCGGATCGTCGAGATCTACGGCCCGGAAAGCTCGGGCAAGACGACGCTGACGCTGCATTGCGTGGCCGAGGAACAGAAGAAAGGCGGCGTCTGCGCCTTTGTCGATGCGGAACACGCGCTGGACCCGATCTATGCCAAGAAACTGGGCGTGGACCTTGACGAACTGCTGATTTCGCAGCCCGATACCGGCGAGCAGAGCCTGGAAATCGTCGATACGCTGGTGCGCTCGGGCGCGGTCAGCATGATCATCGTCGATTCGGTCGCCGCCCTGACGCCCAAATCCGAGCTGGAAGGCGACATGGGCGACAGCAGCGTCGGCGTGCATGCCCGCCTGATGAGCCAGGCCATGCGCAAGCTGACGGGTTCGATCAGCCGCAGCAAGTGCACGGTGATCTTCATCAACCAGATTCGCATGAAGATCGGCGTGATGTTCGGCAGCCCCGAAACGACGACGGGCGGCAACGCGCTGAAATTCTACAGCTCGGTCCGGCTGGATATCCGCCGCATCGGGTCGGTCAAGGACCGTGACGAGGTGACCGGCAACCAGACCCGCGTGAAGGTGGTCAAGAACAAGGTGGCGCCGCCCTTCAAGCAGGTCGAATTCGACATCATGTATGGCGAGGGCATCTCGAAGACCGGCGAGCTGCTGGACCTGGGCGTCGCCGCCGGCGTGGTCGAGAAATCGGGCAGCTGGTTCAGCTATGGCGACGAGCGCATCGGCCAGGGCCGCGAGAATGCCAAGAATTTCCTGAAGGAAAACAAGCAGATCGCCTATGATATCGAGGACAAGATCCGGGCGTCGCACGGGCTGGACTTCAACATGCCCAGCGGGTCCGAGGATGACGACGGCGAAATCCTGGAGGCGTGACCGCGCGCCTTTGACGGTTTCCGGAGGCCCGGGCCCCAGCGCCCGGGCCTTTTCTTTGGGCCGGTTGCTGTGGACATGGGGCTATGCGGCGGCTAAATCCGTCGAAGCCCTGTAATTCCGCAATGATGCGAGACCCCAATGCCGACGCTCAACGAGATCCGCTCGACCTTTCTGAACTTCTTTGAACGCAATGGCCACGAGGTGGTGCCGAGCAGCCCGCTGGTGCCACGCAACGACCCGACGCTGATGTTCACCAACTCGGGCATGGTGCAGTTCAAGAACCTGTTCACCGGGGTCGAGAAACGCGACTATTCCCGCGCCACCACCAGCCAGAAATGCGTGCGGGCGGGGGGCAAGCACAATGACCTCGACAATGTGGGCTATACCGCGCGGCACCACACGTTTTTCGAGATGCTGGGGAACTTCAGCTTCGGCGACTATTTCAAGCGCGAGGCGATCCCCTATGCCTGGGACCTGCTGACCAAGGATTTCGGGATCGACAAGTCCAAGCTGCTGGTCACGGTCTATCACACCGATGACGAGGCGGCGGAGATCTGGAAGAAGCATGCGGGCCTGAGCGACGACCGGATCATCCGCATCGCGACGGATGACAATTTCTGGTCGATGGGCGCCACGGGCCCGTGCGGGCCGTGCACCGAGATCTTCTATGACCACGGGCCCGAGATCTGGGGCGGCCCTCCGGGAAGCCCGGAAGAGGATGGCGACCGGTTCATCGAGATCTGGAACCTCGTCTTCATGCAGAACGAGCGGTTCGAGGATGGCAGCCAGGTGGACCTGGACATGCAGTCGATCGACACCGGCATGGGGCTGGAGCGGATCGGCGCGCTGTTGCAGGGCAAGCACGACAATTACGACACCGACCTGATGCGCGCCCTGATCGAGGCGAGCGCGCATGTGACGGATGGGGCCCCGGACGGGCCGGGCAACGTGCATCACCGGGTGATCGCGGACCATCTGCGCTCGACCTCGTTCCTGATTGCCGACGGGGTGATGCCGTCGAACGAAGGGCGCGGTTACGTCCTGCGCCGGATCATGCGGCGGGCGATGCGGCACGCGCATCTGCTGGGCGCGCAGGATCCGGTGATGTACCGGCTGGTGCCCAACCTGGTGGGGCTGATGGGGCAGGCCTTTCCCGAGCTGGGCCGCGCGCAACCGCTGATCGAGGAGACGCTGGAGCTGGAGGAAAAGCGGTTCAAGCAGACGCTGGACCGGGGTTTGCGCCTTCTGGACGACGAGCTGGACAAGCTGGGCGATGGTGCCGCGCTGCCGGGCGAGGCGGCGTTCAGGCTTTATGACACCTACGGCTTTCCGCTGGACCTGACGCAGGACGCGCTGCGCGAGAAGGGCCGCGAGGTGGATGTGGCCGGGTTCGATGCCGCGATGGCGGAGCAGAAGGCCAAGGCGCGCGCGGCATGGTCCGGCAGTGGCGAGGCGGCGGACGCGACCGTATGGTTCGACCTGGCCGAGAAACACAGCGCCACGGATTTCCTGGGCTATGACACCGAGACCGCCGAGGGCGCGGTGCAGGCCATCGTCGTCGATGGCGAGGCGGTGGACAAGCTGGGCGGCAACAAGGCGACCGGCTGGGTCGTGGTGAACCAGACGCCGTTCTATGCCGAGGCGGGCGGGCAGGTGGCCGATCATGGCACGCTGCGCGGGCTTGACGGGGCAGGCGAGGCGCGGTTCGCGGGCCGGGTGAGCGACGTGCAGAAGCGGGCCGGGGGCCTGTCGGCGCATTTCGTGACCGTCGAAGCGGGCGAACTGGAAGTGGGCGACCCGGTGAAGCTGGAGGTGGACCATGTCCGCCGCACCGCGATCCGGTCGAACCATTCGGCCACGCACCTGCTGCACGAGGCGCTGCGCAAGGCGTTGGGCGATCACGTGGCGCAGCGCGGGAGCCTGAACGCGCCCGACCGGCTGCGGTTCGATTTCAGCCATGGCAAGGGGCTGACGCTGGAGGAAATCAAGCAGGTCGAGGAAGAGGTCAACGCCTTCATCCGCCAGAATGGCAAGGTCGAGACCCGGATCATGACGCCCGACGACGCGCGCGCCATCGGGGCGCAGGCGCTGTTCGGCGAGAAATACGGCGACGAGGTGCGCGTGGTTTCGATGGGGTCCGAGGACGGCTCGGGCAAGGGGCTGGACGGGCAGACCTATTCGATCGAGCTGTGCGGCGGCACCCATGTGCGGCAGACCGGGGATATCGGCCTCTTTGTCATGGTGGGGGAAGGCGCGTCGAGTTCCGGCGTGCGCCGGATCGAGGCGCTGACCGGGCCGGAAGCGTTCCGGTACCTGAGCGAGCAGGATCACCGGATGGCGGCACTGGCGCTGGAGTTGAAGGCGCAACCCGGCGACGTGCTGGCCCGCGTGCGCGCGCTGATGGACGAGCGCAAGGCGCTGGCCAACGAGGTGACGCAGCTGAAGCGGGAACTGGCCATGGGCGGCGGCGGGGCCGCTGGCCCCGAGGCCAAGGACGTGAACGGCGTGAAGTTCCTGGCCCAGGTGCTGTCGGGCGTGTCGGGGCGCGACCTGCCACCGCTGATGGACGAGATGAAGGCACGCATCGGCTCGGGCGCGGTGCTGCTGATTGCCGATGCCGATGGCAAGGCCGCCGTGGCCGCGGGCGTGACGAAGGACTTGACCGAGACGCTCTCGGCGGTCGATCTTGTCCGGGCGGCGGTGACCGAACTGGGCGGCAAGGGCGGCGGCGGCCGTCCCGACATGGCGCAGGGCGGAGCGGCGAGCACCGACAATGCCGAGGCCGCCATCGCGGCGGCCGAACAGGTGTTGCAGGGCTGACGCCCGGCTTGAGAAGGGGAACGACATGGCGGCCTACCTGATTGCGCGGATCAACGTGACCGATCCCGAGGATTACAAGGCCTATGCCAGCCAGACCGTGGCGCTGGCCGAGGCATATGGCGGGCGGTTCCTGGCCAAGGGCGGCACCCAGACGCAGGTCGAGGGGATCAGCCCCGAGCGGCACGTGATCATCGAGTTCCCCGACCACCAGGCGGCGCTGGACTGGTACAATTCGGACGCGTATCAGCGCATCCTGCCCATCGCGACCTCGTCGAGCGAGCGCGATATCGTCATCGTGGACGGAGTTTGAGGAGTTAAAGACATGCCCGCATTGTGGATTGCCCATGTGACCGTGACCGACGAAGAGGCCTATGGCCGCTATGCCAAGCTGGCCGGTCCGGCGATCGAGGCGCATGGCGGGCATTTCATCGCCCGGGGTGCGCGGTATGTGCAGCTGGAAGGCAACGACCGGGCGCGCAACGTGGTGGCGAAATTCCCGTCGCTGGAGGCGGCGGAGGAATGCTATCGCTCGGACGCCTATCAAGAGGCGCTGGACCATGCGCGGAACGCGTCGGAACGTGATCTGGTGATCGTGGAAACCTCCGAATAGTGCAGGGCCGCCTGGCCGAGATCATGGCGCGGCACGCGGGCGAGGGCCGCGTGTCGTGGATCGGGCTGCGGCCGGAGCGATTGGCTGGGCTGGACTCGGTCGAGGCTGCGGAATTGGTCGAAACGGGCTTTGAAGGTGACCACGCACGGGCCGGCAAACGCGCGCTGACGCTGATCCAGGCCGAGCATCTGCCGGTGATCGCGGCGCTGGCCGGGATCGGGGAGGTGGCGCCGGAGGTTTTGCGGCGCAACGTGCTGGTTTCTGGCATCAACCTGACATCGCTGCGCAACCACCCCGTTCAGATCGGTGCGGCCCTGGTGGAGATCACCGCGCCCTGTGCGCCCTGTTCGCGGATGGAAGCGGCGCTTGGGCAGGGCGGGTACAACGCCATGCGCGGGCATGGGGGCTGGTGCGCAAGGGTGCTGAGACCGGGGCGGATCGCGGTGGGCGATAGCGTCGCACGGGCTGGACCCGATAGCGGCGCGACCTAGGGTTTCCTTCGGTCCGAACGGAGGCGCCGATGCGACTGATGTCCCTGATCCTGATGCTGATCCTGCCAGGCGCGGCGCTTGCGCAGGACTGGAGCCTGTTGAAGGAGCCGGGCACGGTGGCCGTGATGCGCCATGCGCTGGCGCCCGGCGTGGGCGATCCGGCGAATTTCGACCTGGAGGATTGCAGCTCGCAAAGGGTGCTGGACGAACGGGGCCGGGCGCAGGCCCGGCAGATCGGCGCGGCGATGCGCGCGGCGGGCGTTACGTTCGATGCCGTATGGACCAGCCAGTGGTGCCGCTGTACCGAAACGGCGGAGCTTCTGGGCATGGGCGCGCCCGAGGAATTTCCGGCGCTCAATTCGCATTTCGCGGGGCAGGGCGACCCCGAGGGGCAGGCGGCGGAAGTCATGGCGCGGATCGCGGAGACGCCCGCCGAGGCGCGGCTCTTGCTGGTGACGCACCAGGTGAACGTGTCGGAACTGACCGGCACCGGCACGACCTCTGGCGAGATTGTCGTGACACGGCGCACAGATAACGGGCTGGAGGTTGTCGGGCGGATCGCGGTCGCGCCCTGAAGCGTCACTCCAGGTCGGTCTGGATCCATTCCGGTGAAAGGTGGATGTCGGTCGACACCAGCCGCCCGGGGCCAAGATTGACGAAGGTATGCGGCACCTCTGCCGGCGCCAGCAGGACATCGCCCGCCTCGGCCTCGATCACGTCATCGCCGATGGTATAGCGGGCGCGGCCCTCGCGCAGGATGAACACCTCGTCATACGGATGCGTATGCAGGGGCGGGCCTTTGCCGGCCTCGTCGAATTCCACGAAGAGGACGGTGATGTCGGTGCCAAGGTCGCGGCCCTCGAAATGACCCGCCCAGCTGTCGGCGCTTTTGGCCCAGTCGGCGCGGGTCAGTTTCAGAGGTTTGTCGGCCATGCGTTACGCGGTTTTGGCGGCGCGCTTGCGCTCGTGCGGGTCAAGGTGGCGCTTGCGCAGGCGGATGGCGTTGGGCGTGACCTCGACCAGTTCGTCATCGTCGATATAGGCGATGGCCTCTTCCAGCGAGAACTGGATATGCGGCGTGAGGCGCACGGCCTCGTCCGTGCCCGAGGCGCGGACGTTGGTCAGCTTCTTGCCCTTGAGGGGGTTCACCTCGAGGTCGTTGTCGCGGCTGTGCTCGCCGATGATCATGCCCTGGTAGATCTTTTCCTGCGGGCCGATGAACATGCGGCCGCGATCCTCGAGGTTCCACAGGGCATAGGCCACGGCCTCGCCCGATTCCATCGAGATCAGCACACCGGCGCGGCGGCCGGGGATGGCGCCCTTGTGCGGCGCCCAGGAATGGAACACGCGGTTCAGCACGCCTGTGCCGCGCGTGTCGGTCAGGAACTCGCCGT
>JBKAGF010000005.1:0-136987 GCA_046290265.1 Roseovarius sp.
GGCGCTGGTTACGGCAATGAACCTTCCCAAGGCCACGGTGCACCGGCTGCTGGCCACGGCCGAGTCCGAGGGGTTTTTGCAACGCGACGTCGACGGGCGGTCCTTCGGGGCGGGGCGTCGCCTGCGCAAGCTGTCGATCAACACGCTGTCGTCACAGCGCATCCGGACCGAGCGGCTGATGATCATGAAGGCGCTGGCCGAGGATGTGGGCGAGACCTGCAACCTGGCCGCGCCGGGGCGGCATGGAATGGTCTATATCGACCGGGTGGAAACCCACTGGCCGCTGCGCATCCAGTTGCCGGCAGGAACGCAGGTGCCGTTCAATTGCACAGCGAGCGGCAAAATGTACTTGTCGTCGCTGCGCACCGACAAACTGGCGCGGCTGTTGCAGAACCTCGAACTCGAGCGCCGCACCGAGAGGTCGCTGACAGATCCGCAGGCCCTGATGGCAGAGCTGGCCCGGATCAGGGAACGCATGTATTCCACGGATAACGAGGAATTCATGGACGACATGACGGCCGTCGCCGTGCCGATCCGGGACGACCAGAACCGGCTGGTGACGACGCTTTCGCTGCATTCGCCGATCCAGCGGCGCAGCCTGTCGGACCTCGAGACATACCTGCCACGCCTGCGTGAGGCGGCGCGGCAGATGGAAGAACTGATCTGATGGAGGGCAGCACCGCATGGCGCGCGACTATCTGAAGAAGGCGAAACTGACCTCGCGCTCGGGCGCGTCGGACGTGCATGCCACGGTGCAGGGCATACTGGACGATATCGAGGCTGGGGGCGATGCCGCCGCGCTGGACTATGCCAGGAAGTTCGATCGCTACGAGGGCAGCATTCTTTTGTCGGAGGATGAGATCGAGGCGGCCTCTGCGCTGGTGCCGGAAAAGCTGAAACGGGATATCGCCTTTGCCCATGACAATGTGCGCCGGTTTGCCGAGCGGCAGAAGGCCACGGTCGCCGACGTCGAGCTGGAGGTGGTGCCGGGGCTGGTGGCCGGCCAGAAGGCGATTCCGGTCGATGCGGCAGGGTGCTACGTGCCCGGCGGGCGCTACAGCCATATCGCCAGCGCCATCATGACGGTGACCACGGCCAAGGTCGCGGGGTGCAGACATATCACTGCCTGTTCCCCGCCGCGCCCCGGCGTGGGCGTGGCCCCGGCGATCGTCTACGCCGCGCATATCTGCGGCGCGGACCGGATCATGGCGATGGGCGGCGTGCAGGGGGTGGCGGCGATGACGTTCGGCCTGTTCGGCCTGCCGCCGGCGAATATCCTCGTGGGCCCCGGCAACCAGTTCGTGGCCGAGGCCAAGCGGATACTATTCGGCCGCGTGGGCATCGACATGATCGCGGGGCCGACCGACAGCCTGATCCTGGCAGACAGCAGCGCCGACGCGCATATCGTGGCGACGGACTTGGTCAGCCAGGCCGAGCATGGCTACAACAGCCCCGTGTGGTTGGTGACCGATGACCGGGCGCTGGCCGAGACGGTGATGGACATGGTGCCAAAGCTGATCGACGACCTGCCGGAGGTGAACCGCGAGAACGCCACAGCGGCGTGGCGCGACTATGCCGAGGTGATCGTCTGTGCCGACCGCGAGGAGATGGCGGCCTGTTCGGACGATTATGCCCCCGAGCACCTGACGGTGCAGGCCGGGGACCTGGACTGGTGGCTTGGGCGGCTGACCTGTTACGGGTCCTTGTTCCTGGGCGAAGAGACCACGGTCAGTTATGGCGACAAGGCGGCGGGAACGAACCACGTTCTGCCGACCTCGGGTGCGGCGCGGTACACCGGGGGCCTGAGCGTGCACAAGTACATGAAGATCGTGACGTGGCAGCGCGCGACGCGGGAAGGGTCCAAGCCAGTGGCGCAGGCGACGGCGCGGATCTCGCGGCTGGAGGGGATGGAAGGGCACGCGCGCGCGGCGGATGCGCGGCTGGCCAAGTATTTCCCCGGCGAGAATTTCGACCTTAGCGCCGATGGCTGACATCGGACACCTGTTCGACCTGAGCGGCAGGGTGGCATGTGTGACCGGGGCCAGTTCCGGCCTTGGCCAGCGAGCGGCGGAGGTGCTGGTGGCTGCCGGGGCACAGGTGGTCGGCGTGGCGCGGCGCGAGGCGCGCGCGCTGGTCGGACCGTACAGGCGACCGGGCGGCCTATGTGGTGGGCGACGTGGCGGACCGCACCGGGCTGGCGCAACTGGTCTCGGAGATTTCAGCGCCGTTCGGCGCGCCCGATATCGTGCTGCATGCGGCGGGGGTGAACACAAGGCAGGCTGCCGATGACGTGACGCCCGAGGGCTGGGATGCGACGCTGGCCCTGAACCTGAGCGCTCCGTTCTTTCTGAGCCAGGCGCTTGTGCCGGCCATGAAAGACAAAGGCTGGGGGCGAATCGTGAATTTCGCCTCGTTGCAGACCACGCGGGCGTTTCCCGGCGGCATCGCCTATGGTGCGACGAAGGGCGGGATCGCGCAGTTGACGCGGGCCATGGCCGAGGCATGGTCGCCGCATGGGATCACGGCCAACGCGATCGGTCCGGGCTTCTTTCCCACGGATCTGACGCAGGCGGTGTTCGACGATCCCGAAAGAGCGGCGCGCAACGCAGCGCAGACCTGCATGGGCCGAAATGGCCGGATGACGGACCTGGACGGGCCGATCCTGTTCCTGTGTTCAGATGCAAGTGCATATGTCACCGGGCAGGTCCTGATGGTCGACGGGGGGTTCACTGCGAAATGAAGGCGTTGATCTACGACGCGCCGGAAACGCTTGGCTTTCGCGATGTGTCCGAACCGGTGGCGGCAGAGGGCGAGCAGCTGATCCGGGTCGAGGCGGTGGGCATCTGCGGGTCGGACATGCACGCGTACCTGGGCCATGACGACCGGCGACCCGCGCCGCTGATCCTGGGACACGAGGCGGTGGGGGTCATCGTGGGCGGCCCGGACGCAGGGCGGCGCGTGACGATCAATCCCTTGGTGACCTGTGGGGATTGCGAGGCCTGCACGTCGGGGCGCGAGAACCTGTGCGGCCTGCGGCAGATCATTTCCATGCCGCCCCGCGAAGGCGCATTTGCCCAATTCGTCGCCATACCGGAGCGGAATCTTGTGACCGTGCCCGGGGACGTGTCGCTGGACCGGGCGGCGCTGGCCGAGCCCCTGGCGGTCAGCTGGCACGCGGTGCGGCTGGCAGTGGAGGCTTGCAACGGGGCGGAACGGGCGCTGGTGCTGGGTGGCGGAGCCATCGGGCTGGCCGCGGCGCTGGCGCTTTGGTCGATGGGCGCCGGGGCCGTGACCCTGGTAGAGCCGAATGACGCACGGCGGGCGTATCTTTCGCGGGTTTGCGATGCCGCGGTCGTGCAAGAGGCCAAGGGCCTGTTCGACATCGTGATCGACGCGGTGGGATATGCCGCGACGCGCGCTACGGCCTCGGCGCGGGCACGGCCCGGAGGCGTGATCGCGCATGTCGGGCTGGGCGAGGATACGGGGGGGCTGGATATCCGTCGGATGACCTTGCAGGAAATCACCTTCAT
This sequence comes from Roseovarius sp., assembly GCA_046290265.1. GTDB lineage: Bacteria > Pseudomonadota > Alphaproteobacteria > Rhodobacterales > Rhodobacteraceae > Roseovarius. The sequence goes on from JBKAGF010000005.1 coordinate 3,531, forward strand.
CGGGACCTATACATACACGGCGCAGGACTTTCGCGATACCGCGCAGGCGATGTTCGACGGGCGGCTGGGGCCGCTGGACTGGTACGAGACACGGGGCCTGAACGAAGGCGCCAAGGCTTTCGCGGAACTGAGGACGGGCCGGGTGCCCGCTCCCAAGATCGTGTTGCGTCCTTGGTAGTCTAGCTTTTCTTGTCTTCGGAGGTTTCGACCGGCCCGCCCTGGTCGGCCCAGTTCGAGAAGCCTTCGCGCAGGTGCATGGCCTCGAACCCCATGTCCTGCAGAGTGGCGGTGGCCAGCGCCGAACGCCAGCCCGAGGCACAGTGCAGCACGTAGCGCTTGCCCGGCTGGGCAAAGACTTCGCGGTGATAGGGGCTGTCGGGATCGACCCAGAATTCCAGCATCCCGCGCGGTGCGTGGACGCTGCCGGGAATGAAGCCGGCGCGCTGACGTTCGCGCACGTCGCGGATGTCGACGATCACCAGATCGGGATCGTGCCATTGGGCGATCAGGTCCATGTCTCGATTTCGTCGATGCGGGCGCGCGCGTCGGCAACCATCTGGGCGGCGGTGGTCTTCAGTTGGGTCATGGGCAAGTCCTTTGAAATTCGGGCAGGGGGTGGGGGCCGCGCCGCGCTCGGCGGGGTTCGCGCTGGCGGTCCGCGGCCGGACCCATGGACTGACGCCGGGATTGCAAGATAGGGCAGGCGCACCGGCTGTCAAAGCGGTGCGAGGCCGGATGATCATCGTGTAAACGTGAGGGGCACCGCGCGCGGATTTGTGGAAGTCGTATCTTGTGCGGGCTATGTTCGCGGCGCAGGGAGACCGCAATGCCATATGTCCGTCTTGTGCTTTTGCTGATTTTCGCCGGGCTTCCGGCGGGCGCTGAGGAGCGGGACGCCTATCTTGGAATGGCGCGGCAGGGCTGGAGCTATGAGTTGCGCACGACGATGATCGGGCGCGACATGTCCATTCCGGTGCGGATCAACGGGCGGGACATGGCCGGCGCGGCGCTGTGCGTGGTGGGCGAGGCACCGGGCCCCGACACACGCGTCGTGCTGGACGCCTTTCGCGGCCTGATCGGAGAAATCTTTGGCAAGCCGATGCCCATGCGGTTCGCCGGGCGGACCGCCAGAGCCTGTGGCGCCGGACGCGTGGTGGTGCTGCGGCTTTATTCCGGCCGGCCGCCGAACCGGGCGCTGTCCGAGGATATCGACTGGATGAACGGCGCCTTCGGGCTCGGGCTGCCCAGCGGGCGGGACTATGCGGCGATGTCGCCCGCCATGGCGCAGACCTTCTTCGGGCATCGCGGGCAGGTCACGCATATCATGGTCAAGCAGTCGGGCCCGACCCGGCCCGGCACGCTCGAGCGCGCATTCTACAAATCGATCCTCGTAGAGGAGCTGTTCCAGTCATTCACTTTCGGGATGGATGTTCTGAAATTCGACCGCGACGCGGCGTTCCTGTCGAAGCTGCAGGAGTTTCCGATGAACATGGGGCGCATGCCGTGGAGTTCGCGGGGCTTCATGCGGGCAATCCTCGGATCCAACCCGCAAGGCCTGTGCAGGTTCGACGTCTTCATGCTCTACGCGGTGGCGGGCGCACCGGGGGCGCAGACCAACACACCGGAATTCATCGAGTATATCGCCGCGGACTACGACCGTCTGCGGGCGCTGGCCGAGGCGCGTTTCGGTGACGCGCGCCACGACGCGATCCTGGATCCGGACTGCGCGGCGGCCACGTTCCCCCGGCAGTCGGGCAGCGACTAAGACTTTCGGTTAGGTAGGCGGGTGCGGTCCGCCTGGCCTAGCGTAGGATCGCGGAGGAGGGTGCCGACGCAAGCCGCCGAAGAATGTACGCGCGCATGCCGGTTCTGCCCGCACACATGTTTCGGGAGGGCATGTCATGCTGAAGGATGCCAGCCAGACCGGTGTTGCACCGTTGCTGGTGCAACTGGGCAAGGGGCTTGTCGGGCACGAGGCGTTGATCGAGCGTATGACGATCGCGCTGCTGACCGGCGGGCATCTTCTGGTGGAGGGCGCGCCGGGACTGGCCAAGACGCGTGCCGTCAAATGCCTTGCACGCTCCGTCGAAGGCAGCTTCGCCCGTATCCAGTGCACGCCGGACCTGATGCCCGCCGACCTGACGGGAACACCCGTCTACAAGCCCGGCGACGGCAGTTTCGAATTCGTGCCGGGGCCGGTCTTTCACAACCTTGTCCTGGTCGATGAGATCAACCGGGCGCCGCCCAAGGTGCAATCGGCCCTCCTGGAGGCGATGGGGGAGGGGCAGGTCACGGCGGGGAACGAGACCCACGGTCTGCCCGATCCCTTCCTCGTCGTGGCCACCCAGAACCCGATCGAACACGAAGGCACGTTTCCTCTGCCCGAGGCACAGCTGGACCGTTTCCTGCTGCACGTGGTGCTGTCCCTGCCGGACCTGGAGACCGAGCGCGCAATCCTGAACCTGGTCGAGGCAGAGTCGCATGGCGACAGCGTGCCGCCCGCAGATACGATCGGTCAGGCGGACCTGCGCGAGGCGCGCAAGGCGGTGGCCGATGTCCACCTGGCGCCGGAATTGCGCGACTACATCGTGCGGCTGGTGATGGCAACGCGAGGCGGGGAGCTGGCCGGGGATATCGAGCACGCGGTGTCGCCGCGCGGAACGATCGCTCTGGCTGCCGCGGCGCGGGCGCGGGCGTTCCTGAAAGGGCGGGACCACGCCTTGCCGGAGGACGTGGCGGCGCTGGCCCCGGACACTTTGGCGCACCGGATGGTGCTGAGTTGGCGCGCAGTGGCAGAGGGGCGGCGCGCGCGGGAGGTGATCGGCGATATCGTCGCCGCGGTGGAGCCGCTGTGAGCTCCGCGCTGGAGCGCCCGGGGATCCGGCTGCGCGCCGGGGACCTGATTGCGCTGCGCAGCCATGCCCTTACCGGGCCCGGCATGGCCGAGCAATGCGCGGTGTTGCCCGGAGGCCATGCCACCAGGGCCAAGGGACAGGGGATCGAGGTGGCCGATATCCGCGACTACCTGCCCGGCGATGATATCCGGCATCTCGACCGGTCGAGCACCGCACGCACCGGCAAGCTGCATGTGCGGCAGTTCCGGGCCGAGCGCGACCGGGTGCGTTATCTGGTGGCCGACATGCGTGGCGAGATGTTGTGGGGGCTGCGCCGTGCACTGGTTTCGGTGGCTGCCGCCGAGGCGCTGGTGCTGGACGCATGGCCATTGGTGGAAGAGGGCGGGCGCGTGGGCCTGCTTGCGGTGACCGACAGCGATGTCACCGTGGTGCCGCCGCGGGGGCGCATCCGGGGCATGCTGGACGTGATCGGCGGTCTGGTCGAGGCCCATGCCGGAGCGCTGGAAGCCGCGCAGGCGGCGCGGGGCCGGCCCGGGGGGGCGCTGTCGCTGGACCGCGCACTGCATCGGCTGGAACGGCTGGCACCATCCGGATCGGAGATCGTGATCGCGTCGGGTTTCGACGCGCCGGGGCCCGAACTGACCCGCGTGCTGGACGGCCTGGCGCAGCGGCGGGTGATCCGGCTGCTGCTGGTGTCGAACACAGACGCGCTGCCGGCCGGGCGCTACCCGGTGCGGCTGGCCGACGGGCGGCGCACAACGCTGCGGATCGGTGTGGGAGACGCGGATCGGCAGGTCGCCACGATCGCGGGGCGCGCGGCGCTCGTGATCGATGCCGCCGCCGCGCCCGCAGAGACGGCGCGGCGCCTTGCGCAATATCGCGACAGGCAGGCGGAATGAGCGGGTCCGCCCTGTCCGAGGCTGCCATGCGCGAGAGCCTGCTGGACATCCGGATGCCGGCGGGCGCGGCGCTGGACCCGGTGGCCGACATGCTGCTGGCAGCAGGGCTGGGCGCCGGCGCGGCGCTGGGTCTGGTGGTACTGGTACGGATGGTCACCCGGCGGCGCGAAGGGGCGACAGGGCTGGACCTTCCGGCCCGGATCGCCGCGTTGCGCAGCCTGCCCGAGGACGCGCGGCGGGTCGGTTTCCTGCACCTGCTGAAGGAGGTCGCGCCGGAGCGTCACGCGGTGATACGGCCCCGGCTGTACCGCCCGGACGGAGATGTCGACGCGCAGGCCGAGGTCGAGTCCCATGTTTGAACTGGCCCAGCCGCTGGCGTTGCTGCTGCTGCCTTTGCCGGTGCTGGTGCAGCGGCTGCTGGCCGCGCAGGACGCCACGGGGCGTGCGGTTCTGTTGCCGCGCCGCGTGGGCGAGGAACTGCTTGCACGGTCCCGCCGTGGGGCGGCGGGGCGGGCTCTGCCGCTGCGGGACGGGGCGCTGTGGCTGGCCTGGGCCCTCCTGGTGCTGGCACTGTCGGGGCCGCGCGACCTGGCGCCGGTCAGCGCGCTCAAGGTGTCGGGGCGGGACCTGGCCATCGCGCTGGACCTGTCGGGGTCCATGGTGCGGGACGATTTTCACCTGGACGGACGGCAGGTCACCCGGATGGATGCGGTGCAGACCGTGGGCGCCGAGTTTGCCCGGCGGCGCGGGGGCGACCGGCTGGCGCTGATCGTGTTCGGATCGGAAGCCTATTACGCCACGCCCTTCACCTTTGACACCGAGGCGGTGGCGCAGGAGATCGAAACCTCGATCATCGGCATCTCGGGGCGGGCCACGAACATCTCGGACGGGCTGGGCCTTGCCCTGAAGCGGATGCAGGACAGCGACGCGGCGAGCAAGGTGGTGATCCTGCTGTCGGACGGCGTGAACAACGCGGGCGCGACCAAGCCGCTGGGCGTGGCGGAACTGGCCGCAAAGATGGGCGTGCGGGTGCACACGATCGCGCTGGGACCGAAGGACCTGGACACCGCCGAGGAGGGCGAGCGCGGGGTGGTGGACGCGGCCACCCTGCGGCGGATCGCCGAGTTGTCCGGCGGAGAGAGTTTCCGGGTCAGGACCACCGAGGACCTGCAGGAAGTGGCGCGCGCGCTGGACCGGCTGGAGGCGAATGACAGCGACGGACTGGCGGCCGAGATCTTTCGCGACTATTGGCCGTGGCCCGCCGCGCTGTCCGCCCTCCTGTGCCTGCTGGTGATCGCGAGGGACCCGGTATGAGCCTTGACGTGACGCTGCTGCGCCCCTTGTGGCTGCTGGCGTTGCCGGTGCTGGCGGGGCTGGCCTGGTGGCTTTGGTCGACGCGCCGGGGGCTGGGCGGCTGGCGGCAGGCGGCGGACCCCGCGATGCTCGAGGCGATGGAGGCACTGGGCCGGGTCGAGGCGCAGCCGGGGCGCGCGGGCCTGTGGGCCGGGATCGCGGTGCTGTGCTTCAGCGTGCTGGCGCTGGCCGGCCCGGCGGTGGAGCGGCGCGACACCCCCAGTTTCCGCAACCTTGACGGGGTGCTCTACGTGGTCGACGCCTCCTCCAGCGTGATGGACAATCCGCGTTGGCCGCAGGTACAGGCCCTGGGGCGGTTCGGGCTGGCCAGCCTCGGGACGCGGCCCGGGGGCATTATTGTCTATGGCGGGGATGCGTATCTCGCCACCGGCATGACGCTGGATCATCGCCAGCTAGGGCAGACGTTCTCGTTGATCGAAGCCGGGCTGGTGCCAGACCCCGGAAGCCGCCCCGGGCGGGCGCTTGCACTGGCGATCCAACGGTTGAGCGAGGCCAGGATCATCGCGGGCGATGTGGTTCTGTTCACCGATGGCGGCGGGCTGGGGCCCGAGACGCTGGAGCAGGCTGCAGAACTGCGCGGCATGGGCGCTCGGCTGTCCGTCATCGGGCCGGATGTCACGCCCGAGATGCAGACCCATGCGCAGGCCGGCGGCGGACAGGTGTTCGGCCCGAACGACGCCGAAACCTTTCGCGACTGGCTGCGGCAGGACATGGCGGCCCGGTTGGAGCGGCAGGACTATCCGCTGATCTTCTGGAGCGACCTGGGGCGATACCTGCTGCTGCTGGCGGCCGTGCCGATGCTGCTCATGTTCCGCAGGCACGCGGCATGAGGTGGCTGGTGGCGGTCACGGCCCTCTTGCTGCTTGCGGGGTCAGTCCTGGGCGGCACCGGGTCGCTGGGGCGGCTTTTGCTGGCGGCGGGGCAGCCGGAACTGGCCGCACGGGTGTTCGACGCGCCGGACTGGCGTGGCGTGGCGCGGTTCCGCGCGGGCGACTATTCCGGCGCGGCTGCGGATTTTGCGGCGGCGCAGGACATGTTCAACCTTGGCAATGCCGAGGTGTTTGCTGGCCGGTACGCGGCGGGCCTGGAAGCCTATGATCTTGCCATTGCCGGCGGCGACGCGCAGGCGCGGGCAAATTTCGATGTCGTCGCCGCCTTTTACGCGGGGCTGGGCATCGACCCCGAGGCGCTGGCACTGTTTCCGGAACGCAAGCCCGGCGCCACCGCGGAGGCCGAGGTCGGCCGGGGCGACGGCCGCGCCGCCGGCACCGGCGACGGGGTGACCAACACCAACACGATGATGGGGCTTGTGGAACTGGACAGCCGCGGAAAACTGGGAGTGCGACGCGTCTTCAAGGATTACTTCATGGTGGCCGACGACCGCTGGCTGTTGCAGCTCGAGGACGTGCCGGGAAAGTTCATGTCAGAGCGCATCCTGCAAGAGCACAAGCGCCGCCGCAAGCTGGGCCTGACGCCGCCTGAACCGGAGGACCCGCGATGATCATCTTGCGCAATCGTGCTGCGCGACCGGGCCTTTTGCGCCGTGCGCTATTCGTGATGCTGGCGCTTGCCGCGCTGGTCCCCGCGACGGCAGGGGCACAGACGCGCGAGGTGTTTCCCGACCAGCTGAAGCTGGAGGTCACGGTCGATCAGCGCGAGGTGACCCCCTTCGCGCGCGAGATGATCCTCGTGACCATCCGCGGCACCTATCGCCGCTACATCACCCGCGAAAAGCTGGTGCAGCCCGCGCTTGACGGTTTCAACTGGACCCAGCTCGGGCCTGATACCTGGCGGGACGAACGGCTGGACGGGCGGCAGGTCAAGACATTCATCCGGCGCATGGCGGTTTATCCCGAGCGTGCGGGAACGCTGACCATCGGACCGTTTCGTCACCAGCTGACGCTGACCGACGAGGGTGACGATTGGTTCGAACATGAAATCTCGTCGGAACCGGTCACCATCGATGTGGCATCCGCGCCGACGGGCGGCGGCTGGTGGTTTCCGGTGCGCCGCCTGCGGGTCTCGGACGAGTGGTCGAACGCGCCCGATCAGCTGAAGCCCGGCGAGGGCGTGCTGCGGGTCATCCGCGTCGAGGCGCTGGGCGCGATGCCCGAGATGATTCCGCCGATGCCGGAGCTGACTTCTCCTTCAGCGATGATCTTTGCCCATCCCGAGAAACGGCTGGTGGAACTGACCCCGCAAGGGCCGATGACGATCGCCTTCTGGCGCTGGTCGGTGCGCCCCGGAAACGATGTGTCTGGCGTGCTGGAGCCCCTGAGCATCGACTATTTCGACACCAGCACGCGCGAGGCGCGCACGGTCGAGATCAACGCGCAGCGCGTGGCTTACGGCACGCGGCAGGTGGCTGCGCAGGAGGGCGGCACGGCAAACTTGAAGTCGCCGACATCACAAGCGCAGGCCAGGCTTCCCGGTATCGGCGCGCTGCTGGCCGGCTCGGCGGTCTTTCTGGCGACACTTGGCGCAGGCCTTCGGGGGCGGGCGTGGTCCGGCTTGCCGGCGCTGCCCGGACTGGACCCGCGCAGGCGGGCCCTAAGGCGCGCCGAACGGGCCGGAAACACGGCCGCGATTCGCCGCGCGCTGCAGGCGCTGGCGCGGTCCGGACCACAGGCAGAGACCTATCGCATGCGTCTGGCGGCGCTGGACCGCGCGGTGTTTTCGCGCACCGCGCAGGCCGAAGGCAACGCCCCCGCTGCACATGGGTCTTGATGACACACCGCGCGCCGGTCCTCGCGCGACTGCGACCGACAGTTGATCATTCGGGAATTGCTGCTAGTTTTTCTCTCGGGAGGATCGACATGCTAGCTGCAAGAGAAGAGTGCGCGCCAGCGCGGCCCGTGTCGTCGGTGATGATCGTCGACGACCATCCGCTTTACAGCGACGCGCTGGAATCGGCGCTGGCGCTGGGCTTTCGCGATTGCGAGATCCGCAAGGCGGGCAGTCTGAAGGGCAGTTTCGACCTGCTGGAAGAGGGGTTTGACCCCGATCTGGTAATGTTCGACCTCAAGCTGCCCGACGTGACCGGCGTTTCCGGTTTCGAAAGCCTGCGCGAGCGTCTGCCGGATGCGCGGGTGCTGGTCATCTCGTCGCTGGCCTCGTGCGAACTGGTGCATACGCTGTTGCGGTCGGGCGCGATGGGGTTCCTACAAAAGGACGCCTCGGCCAAGACATTGCAGTTCGCGGTGTCCGAGATCGCCTCGGGACGGCGTTATGTGCCGGTGGAATACATGAATGCCGATCTGGCGCGGGGCGAGGACGACCTGTTCAAGACCACGCCGGAACTGAGCATCCTGACGCCGCAGCAGGTTAATATCCTCAAGCTTATCTGCGCCGGAAAACCCAACAAGCAGATCGCGTATGAACTGTCTCTGGCCGAGGCGACCGTGAAGGCACATATCACCGCATTGCTGCGGCGGCTGGGCGTACGAAACCGGACGCAGGCGGTCGTGTTCGTCGAGTCGGTTCTGTCCCGGCAAGCCGAACCCGAGGCGCGCGCATTCCTGCAGCACTAGGGGCGGAGCCGTGAAGGCCAATCCCCCGCAATATCTGGTGATCGGAGAATCCCGCGCCGCGAATGCAGCGGACGCGGTCGCCGAGGCCGCGGCCGGGATGACGGACAAGGGCCTGTGTTTCGTCTTCGCCATTCTTCCCGAATGCCTGGATGTGCCCGAGACAAGCGCGCTCCTGTCCAAGGCGTTTCGCGGTGTTCCCGTGTTCGGGTGCAGTTCCGCCGGGCAGATCACGACCGAAGGGTATGACGATCAGGCGCTTCTGCTGATGGGCTTTCCGAAGAAGCATTTTCGCTGCGCCTCGATGCTGTTCCGGGATCTGCGACCGGATCGCGCCACCAGTTTTGCCGCCGAGGCGCAGAAACAGGCAGAGCGGTTCCGCCATACAGCGGGCTGGAACCGGTTCGCGCTGATCGTGGCGGACGGGCTGTCAAAGCAGGAAGACCTGCTGGTCTCGACCCTTGACGCGGTTCTGGGGGACGTGCCTATCTTCGGCGGATCGGCGGCGGACGGTCTGAAGTTCGAGCGGACCTTCGTGCTGCATGACGGGCAGGCGCATTCCGGCGCCGCCGTCTTGCTGCTGATCGAGACCGATCTGCAGTTCCAGGGTCTGGCCTTTGACCATTTCCAGCCCGACGGCGCGCAGATCGTGATCACCTCGGCCGACCCCGAGGACCGGCTGGTCTACGAGATCAACGGCGCGCCGGCCGCCGACGAATATGCGCGCCTTGTGGGCTGTCCGACCGAGGCATTGAGTCCCGAGGTGTTCGCGGAAAATCCGATGATGCTGCGCCACAACCTGACGCATTACGCGCGGGCGATCAGCGATACCAAGCCGGGCGGTGCGCTGTCGCTTCTGGCGGCCATCGACGATGGGCTGATCCTGACGCTGGGCAAGGCGACCGGCAGCCTGGATGCGCTGCTGAACGGCTTGTCGACGCGCGACGCGACAGGGCATCCGCCGGATTTCATCCTGGGGTTCGACTGCTTCCTGCGCCGGCTGGAATTCGAGCACAAGCAACTGACGCAGGACGTCTCGAATATCCTGCGCTCGCACCGGGTGATCGGGTTCAACACCTATGGCGAGCAGAAATCCGGGTTGCACATGAACCAGACATTCGTCGGCGTGGCCTTTTTCAGGCCCGAGGCACGGGTGCTGACCTGATGCTGGTCGATCCCGAAGTCCCGCTTGATGTTCAGGTCGCGCGGCAGGCACGGATCATCGACGCGCTGATGCGGCGGGCGAACCGGCAGGACGACGTGCGCCCCTCGGCCTTCCGTGCGTTCCAGTCCGCCATCGAACTGCAGGAAAAGATGCAGGCGCAGGGCCGAGACCTTGCGCGCGCGGTGTCGGAACTCGAGACGGTGCGCGGCGAGCAGGAACGTATGCGCAAGAGCCTGGTGGCCGCGTTGTCGTCGATGGAAGGCGGCTTCGCGCTGTTCATCGATGGCAAGCTGGAGCTGTGCAACCACCTGTTTCTGCAGCTTTTTCCCGACATTTCGAACAAGATCGACACGGGGCTTTCCATCGGCCGGTTCTGTGCGCGGCTGGTGTCGAGCAAGTTCTTCCGCTCCGCCGACCGCAACCTGGCCACCCTGCCTGCCACGCTGGAAAAGCGGCGCGACGAAGGGGTGATCACCTCGGTCATGATCGAGATGGCCGACGACCGCTGGTTCCAGCTGAGCGCGCAGCACACGTCGGGCGACAACGTCGTGCTGCTGTTGACCGAGATCACCGATTTCGTGCGGCGCAACCGGTCCGAGAAGGAAAGCCTGATCGACCGGCAGGAAGATTACCTGAAGGCCGTGTTCCAGACGCTGACCTCTGGTGTGTGCACGTTCTCGTCGCGGGGCAAGGTGCTGATGCATAACGGCCAGTTCCGCGATCTGCTGGACCTGCCGGCATCCTACGTCGCCGAAGGCGAGCCGGTGACGGCGCTGGTGGAATACCTGTTTTCCAACGGTCTGGCGGTGGAGGGCGGCAGTGTCAGCGTCGAGGCGATCTATCGCAAGCTGGTGACCGAGGGCGCCTTCCGACAACGCGTGCGGCTTGGGCCGGAGCGGGTGCTGGAACTGCACATGCACGAGATGCCCGACAGCGGATACCTGGTGGAGGTCGAGGACGTGACGCTGGAAGCGCGCACGACCGAGACGCTGGAGCGCCGGGTGATGGAGCGCACCGCCGAACTGACCCGCGCCAACGAAAAGTTGACAGACGAGTACGAAAAAAAGGCGCGGGTCGAGGAAGCCCTGCGCGACGCCAAGGACCGCGCGGAAAAGGCGGTGTCGTCGAAGACCCGCTTTCTGGCCGCGGCCAGCCACGACCTGTTGCAGCCGATCAATGCCGCGAAGCTGTTGATCTCGACCCTGCTGGAAACCTCGCGCGGGACCGACATGCATGGGCTCGTCGAACGGCTGGAAGGGTCGTTCCGGTCGACCGAGCAGCTTTTGCACCTTCTGCTGGACATCTCGCGGCTGGAAAGCGCGGCCCCCGACACGGTCTCGCCGCTGGTGGTGAACCTGACGGCGATGATGAACAGCATCCATGCCGACCAGAGCCTGGTCGCCGAGCAGAAGAATGTGCGCCTGAAGATGGTGCCCTGTTCCGTGCTGGTGCGATCCGATCCGGTCTACCTGCTGCGATCGATCCAGAACCTGGTGGTGAACGCTGTCCAGTATACCCAGCCGGGCGGGCGTGTCCTGGTGGGCTGCCGCAGGCGTGAGGGGCGCGTGGTGCTGGAAGTCTGGGACACCGGCATCGGCATTCCCAAGCGCGACCAGAAGCGCGTATTCGAGGAATTCGCGCGCGCCGACGGGGAAAAACTGGCTGCGGGCGTGGGGCTGGGCCTGTCGGTGGTGGAACGGGCCTGCCGCCTGCTGGGCCACAAGCTGTCGGTGCGCTCCAAGCCAGGCGTCGGGTCGGTCTTCCGGATCGAACTGGAGACGGTCGAGGATGCCCAGCCGGTCAACGAGCCGCTGAGTCTTGCGTCCAATGCCGACGACCTTCTGGAAAACCGGATCGTGCTTCTGATTGAGAATGACGAGGACGTGCTTTTCGGCACCACCAAGCGACTGGAGCAATGGGGCGCGGACGTGCTGGCCTGCCGGTCGGCCGGCGATGCGCTGACCTGCATCGAGGATATGGGCATGGCGCCGGACATCATTCTGGCCGATTACCAGCTGGACAACGACGAAACCGGTGTCGATGCGATAGGCCAGGTCCGCAAGCGGACGAAAACCCACGTTCCGGCAATCCTGATCACCGCGAATCGCAGCCCCAAGGTGCGGGCCGCCGGCCTCGCTTACGACATTTCCGTTGTCTACAAGCCGGTAAAGCTGAACCGGCTGCGCCCGCTGATGGCGTGGAAGATCCGCCAGCATTCCAATCCTGACGACGGCCCGGATGATACGAAAGTGTCCGATGACAGCGGTGCCGGAGGGTTTACGGTCTGAGTCGGGAGAGAGGGAGGATGACCCCATGTTGAAGCGATTGCTGAGCCCGCTGGCCGCGCTGATCCTGAGTGGTGCGATGACACTGGCCGCGCCGCTGGACGGCCAGGAAACCTATGATCTGCTGTTCCGGAACGGGACGTTGGACGAGATATCGCGCGACACCGCGCTGATCTACGAGCGCCGCGTCACCAACCGGCTGAAGCCGGAGGCCGCCGAACGTGACAGCGGCAAGGTCGCGCTGACGATCGGCGAGGGCGAAAGCCCGCTGGCGCATTTGCAGCTTCGCAAGGGCGACAAGCATCGCAGCATGGGCCAGTTCCCGGCCAGCGTGGGCAATCCGATGATCATGTTCTTCTACGAATCGGTGATCCGCGACATGGCCGAAAGCGCGGGCGGCAGCGCGTTCTATATCCGCAACCGGGTCAAGGAATCGCTGGTCGAGCCCAATGAGGTCACGCTTGGCGAGGCGATGCTGGACGGCGAGACGATCCAGACCCGGACGGTCACGATGCACCCGTTCGAGGGTGATCCGAACCGTGCCCGTATGCGCGGCTTCGGTGACCTGATGCTGACGGTCACAATGTCCGAGGATGTGCCGGGCTGGTATCTGAACTTCGTGGCGGAAGCACCGGCAGAGGACGGAGCGGAAAACGGCTTTGTCTATCGCTCGGAAGTGACGTTCGACATGCTGGAGGAGGTGGAGCAATGAGACAGCCGTCAGAGTACAGCGCAACGCGTCCCGGGCTTGACCCGGGACCTCTGCGTTCGGGCAAGCGGCCCCGGCGCGGGGGCCGGGGCGGCGTGGGTTGGGCGTTGGTTGCGCTGCTGATCGCGGCGCCGGGCCTCGCGCTGGGCCAGACCGCCGCCGAACGGTTGAACGATTTTCCGACCGCGGCGCGGGCGGATTACGTCTTTGCCTGCATGTCCACCAATGGCACCACGCGCGAGATGCTACAGAAATGCTCGTGCTCGGTGGACGAGGTGGCGCAGATCCTGTCCTACGAGGAGTACCTGGAGGCCGAGACCGTGCTGTCGATGCGCCGCGTGGGCGGCGAGCGCATGGCCGTCTTCAACAGCTCCGCCGCCGCAGAGAACCTGGTGGCAGAGCTGCGCCGGGCGCAGGCCGAGGCCGAAATCGTCTGTTTCTGAGCCGGCCTAGTTGGTCGGCTCGACCGCTTTCTTGCCGGGCATGGTGCGATAGACCAGCGGCGCCTCGGTGTTGGACGCGTGGGTGTCCGCCTGCGCCTGGAGCGCGCCGTGGTGGGGGGACTTGATGCACACCGGATCGGTCGCGGCGGGGTCGCCGACGATCGCCATGGCCTGGCACCGGCAGCCGCCGAAATCCACCAGCTTGCGGTCGCAGGATTTGCACGGCTCCTGCATCCAGTCGGTACCGCGATAGGCATTGAAGGCGCTGCTGTTGTACCAGATCTCGTCCAGCGGCTTGTCCTGTACGCGCTCGAATTCCAGGTGCGGAATGGACTGCGCGGCGTGGCAGGGCAGGACCTGGCCGTCGGGGGCGATGTTAAGGCCGGTGCTGCCCCAGCCGCCCATGCAGCGCTTGGGATAATCGTCGTGGTAATCCGCCGGTACGTAGTCGATCACCAGCTTGCCTTTGAGGGCCGCGCGGGATTCGGCGACGATGCGGGTGGCCTCGCGGGCCTGTTCGCGGGTGGGCATCAGCGTGTCGAGGTTCTTGAGCGCCCAGCCATGGAATTGCACGGTCGCCACTTCGATGCGGCGGGCGCCCATCTCCTGTGCCATCTCGATGGCGCGGGGCAGCTGGTGCAGGTTGCGCCGGTGCAGGACGGCGTTGAGCGTGAGCGGAAAGCCGATCTCGCCGATCCACTCGGCCACCTGCATCTTGCGCTTGTAGCCGCCGTTATAACCGCCGATCTCGTCGGCCATTTCGGGCGTGGTGCCCTGCAGCGAGAGCTGGATGTGGTCGAGGCCGGCGTCGTCGAGTTCCTTCAGCCGGCGTTCGGTCAGACCGATGCCGGAGGTGATGAGGTTGGTATATAGCCCGGCGTCGCGGGCAGCCTGCACCAGCGGAACAAGGTCACGGCGGGAGGCGGGCTCGCCGCCCGAGAGGTGCAGTTGCAGCACGCCCAGGCGTGCCGCCTCGTCAAAGACGCGGACCCAGGTTTCGGTGTCCAGCTCGCTGTCCTGCCGGGCCAGTTCCACGGGGTTGGAACAATAGGGGCAGGAGAGCGGACAGCGGTGCGTCAGCTCTGCAAGCATGGCGATGGGGGCGGGTATCTTCATGGCGTGACGTCCAGGAACCGGCGATCACGCAAGGCGGATAGGAAGCCGTCGCTGTCCTGCGTGATCTGCTCGACCGGGGCGTTGTATTTGTCCGACAGGGCCTGCGTGATCTCGCCAAAGCTGCGGTGCCCGTCGACCTCGGTCAGGATGGCGTGGCCGATCTGGTCGAGGGTGATGGCGCGTTCGGGGGCCAGAAGCACCCAGGTTTCACGCACCTTGTCGAAATGCAGGCGCACGCCGCGCGGCAGGGAGGGTATGTCGGTGGAGAGCATCAGGACGCCCTTTCGAGACGCAGCCCTTCGCCCGGTTGCCAGGCGCCGGGGGGGATGCGGGCAGGTTCGACATAGGCGCTCCAGAGGGCGTCGAGCTGGGACCAGAGCACGTCCGTCTTGAAGATGAGCGCGTTGGCGGCGGCGTCCTGTTTCTCTGCCGTGTCGGCGTGGTCTAGCACCCAGGCAAGGCCGAAGGCGACGTCCTTGGGCGCTTCCTTGAGCCTTGTCTTGAAATAGCTGAGCGAGCTGTCGTCGGCGAAGTCGTAGTTCTTCAGCAGGCCCTCGATCCGGTTGGCGTGGATCTTGGGCGCGAAAAGCTCGGTCAGGGAGGAGGCCACGGCCTCCAGCAGCGTCTTGTCGCGGACGAAGCGGACATAGGCGTCGCAGGCGAATTTCGTCGCTGGCAGGACGCCCTCGCGGGAGGCGACATAGGCGGGGTCGAGGCCCACGGCCTCGGCCAGGCGCAGCCAGCGCTTGATGCCGCCTTCGTTCTCGGCGGTGCCGTCGTGGTCTTCGATGCGCGACCGCCAGGCGCGGCGCAGATCGGGATCCTCGACGCGGCTCATGAAGGCGGCGTCTTTCATCGGGATGGTGTGCTGGTAGTAATAGCGGTTCAGCACCCAGGCGCGGACCTGGTCGGGGGTGCAGTCGCCGCCATGCAGGCGGTCGTGGAACGGGTGCAGGTCGTGATACCGCTCGGCGCCGATCTGGCGCAGGCGGGTTTCAAAGTCTTCGCGGCTTTGCGTCATGGGGTGATCTCCATTCCGTCCTGTCCGATGATCCAGCCCGCTGCCTGGGCCTCGGCCTTTTCCGCCGAGTCTGGGCGCAGCACCGGGTTGGTGTTGTTCATATGTACGAAGACCTTCTTGCCGATGTCGACCCCCGCGAAGGCGGCGATTGAGCCGTCGGGGCCGGACATGGACATGTGGCCCATGCGTTTGCCCGTCTTCCTGCCCAGGCCCGCGCGGACCATTTCGTCGTCGCGCCAGAGCGTGCCGTCGAAAAAGACCATGTCGGCGCCGTGCAGACGCTCGCGCAGGTCATCGTTAAGGCGCGCGCAGCCGGGGATGTAGAAGGCCGTCGTGTCCCCGTTTTCCAGCACGACGCCCACGGTCTGGTCGCCCATCAGGTCGGTCTCGACCGTCTCGCCCTCCATGTAGAGCGGAACCTTTCCCGGCACAGCGAAAAGCGTTGCGGTAAGGTCGGGGGCCAGCTCGAACGGCGCGTCGAGGGCGATGTTGGTGCGGGTGACGACGTCGGAGTTGAGCGCATCGAAGATGGGATTCGCGGCCAGAACCTCGTGGATGCCCTGGGTGGCGAAAAGCGTGAAGGGCTGCATTTCGCGCAAGGTGAGCAGACCCGCAACGTGGTCGATATCGCCATTGGTCACCAGCACGGAGTTCAGCGGCAGCTTGCGCAGGTCCGTCGGGTAAAGGGCGGGCGTGTGCGACAGTTGATCCCGGATGTCGGGGGACGCGTTCAGGATTGCCCAGTCAACACCGTTACCGGTGACGGCGAGAGACGATTGCGTCTGTGAGGGAATGTCGCCAGCGCGCGCAAGGTTGCAGTTTTCACAACCGCAATTCCATTGGGGCAGGCCGCCCCCGGCAGCCGCGCCGAGTATTTGCGCGCGGAATGACACCGAAATATCCCTCCGCGCGCAAGCAGTCTTAGATCAGGACTTCGCGCTCTTCGTCGAAGTCGGGGCCGTACATGTTGATTTCCATGCCGCATTCAATTTCGCGGATGATCGGTTTTGCCCATGCCATGATGGTTTCCTCCTTTGAATGACATGTCAAAGATGACAAGTCGCCCGCAATATTGCGACTCTTAATTTCTTTGAAACGCTTAGACTTTAGTCCCGGTTCCCCGCCGAAAAGCGGGGTGCAAGACCCTCTATGACAAAGCCCTGATTGCGCACGGTCTTGATTTCAAAGCCGAAATCCGCCTCGCGCAGTTTCTTTCGCAAATATCCGATATAGACGTCGACCACATTTTCGTTACCCGACCCTTCGGCCTGCCAGAGCGTGTCGAAGATGTTCCCGCGCGACAGCGGCGTCCCGGCCCGGGCGATCAGGAGGCGCAAAAGGTCGTCCTCGCGCTCGGTCAGCGAGATCTGTGCGGTTTCGGTTCTCAGAACCCGATCCTCGCCAAGCGAAGCGGGCTGTGGCCGCTGCGAGGTTGCGCGGCGTTCCTGCACGCGCAGGCGGGCAACCAGTTCCTCGAAACTGAAGGGCTTTACCACATAGTCATCCGCCCCTGCCTCGAGCCCTGCGGCCCGCTGATCGACGTCAGAGAGGGCCGACAGCATCAGAATCGGCAGCGTGGCACCGTCCTGGCGGGCGCGGCGGACAAGATCAAGACCGCTGTCCGCGCCCAGCATGACGTCGATGATGGCCCCCGAAAAGGTCCCGTTGCGCAACTTTTCAAGGGCGTGGTCATAGCGATTGACCGTTTCGGCCCGGTAGCCATGCAGCCCCAGCCCCCTTGCAAGCGCAGAGGTGATCTCCGGGTCGTCGTCGACGATCAGAAGGCGGGTCATGGGGCGAAACGCGTCCTCGGGTACCGTGAAGCCTGGGACGAAGTCTTAACGTGAACTGCGCGGAAGGCGAACCACGATCTTTGTCCCGGGTGCGTCGCCGATCGCGTCAGCGGGCCCGACGGGACTTTGCAGGGTAATTTCCCCGGCGTGGCTTTCGACCACCCAGCGGGCCAGCGCAAGACCTATGCCGAACCCCTGGGCCGACGCGCTGCCGGCCTGGGCAAACCGCTCGAATATGCCGGGCTGGTCTTCCCTCGCGATCCCCGGCCCGTTATCCGTCACGCAGATGAGGGCGGTGTCGCACTCCATCCGCGCCTCCAGTCGAACCTGGCCGCCACCGCGCGCATGACGAATGGCGTTGCGGACAAGGCCCTCCAGAACCTGGCGAATCCAGTTGCGGTCGCAGGTGAGCGTGACCTCCGGAACGCTGCCGGTCGTCAGGGTCATGCCGGCATTGTCGACCTCGGCGCCGACTTCTTCCCGGACCTCGGCCATCAGGTCGGACAGGGCCACGTCCTGCCGTTCCAGCGCCAGCCGGCCGCTGTCGGATCGGGCGACGCGCAGAAGGTCGTCGATGCGGCGGTTGAGCCGCGAGGCGCGGGCCTCGATCGTGGCGAAAGCGCCGGCATCCGACCCGCCGGACGCGCGGCCAATCTGCGCTTCCATCAGGATCACGGTCAGCGGCGTACGCAATTCGTGGCTGACATCCGCAAAGAAACGGCGGCGGTTTTCGTCGATTTCGGCAAGCGTGGCATTTGCGGTGCGCAACTCCTCGGTGCGGGCGGCGATGATGCTGCCCAATTGTGCGCGATCCTCGTCGACCGCCGATTTGCGGGCGGCAAGGGCCGCGGCCATGCGGTTGGTCTCGGAATAAAGCCCGCCGATCTCATCGCGGCGGGTGTCGGGCAGCGCGACGGAAAAGTCCTCGCGCCCGATCTTTCGGGCGGCGTCGCGCAGACGGTCGAGGCGCGCGAACTGGGGACGGACGAGACCGAAATAAAACGCCAGCACCATAAGCAGAGACGCCGCGGCTATGGCAATGCCCGCAAGCGTCAGGCGGTGACGCAGGGCGGTGATATCGGACAGGATGTCGTTACGGAACAACTGTTCGGTCTGCACGGCCTGGCTGAGCTGCGGATCGAAACCGGTGGCAAAGCTGTCGATATGGGCCTGCAGGCGCGGCTTGTCGGCGTCCGTGTCGGTAAGGCCGCGCATGGTGCTGTTGAGCATCGCCTCCATCCGGGCGAGGCCAAGCGACTGGGTGCCGAAGCGGCTTTGCGCGTCGATCCCGAGCGCCTGCGCTTCTGCAACCGCCTCGGCCACATTCTGTTGCAGGCGGACAAAGGACGCCCGCAGCTTTTCGACGACCGGCTCCAGCCGTTCCACCCGGGTGGCCGGGGGCAGTTCGCGCTGCACCGCCTCGGTCGCGACGACAAGAAACGTGGCCGCCTGCGTCGACAGGCCGGCATAGCCCGACATGCGCTGTTCCGCTTTCAGGGTGGCATCCAGCCGATCGGATACCGCCTGCAGACCCAGCCACAGGATCAGCGCGGTCAGCCACGTCCCGACCCCGAGCGCGGTGGCGCCAAGACCAAGAAGCGTTCTCAGGGACATCCTGGAATCGCTCCGAACTTGGGCATTCGCGATGAAGTGCCGCATTTATCCGCACAAATTCTGGCGTGACGCGGTACGCGCGGTGCGGTTACGCTTTTCTTAGGGGAAATGGTGTCGGATGACTGGAGGCACGGGAGCGAGGACCAACGCAACGCGTAAGGAACGACCATGATAGAGCTCCTGTTCGTCGCCTGCCTGGCGACAGATCCCACCCAATGCCGCGAGCGCAGCCTTGTGTTCACCGATGTCACGCCGATGCAGTGCCTTGCCGGGGCGCAGCCGGAACTGGCGCGCTGGGTATCGACCCATCCCAACGAGCGGGTCCTGAGCTGGCGCTGCCGGACGGTGAACGATTCCGAGTTCGACATCTGAGCGCCCTCAAGTCTTGCGCTTCATCAGGCCGCGAGCGGGGTCGTAGCCCCAGATGGCCAGCGCGCAGAAGACGAACGTACTGCCCACGACCCAGGAGAGCGCGGTCCAGTTGACCTGCAGGTAGAGCGAGAAGCGGATCAACTCGACCGCGTAGGTGAAGGGGTTGAGCGCGCAGATGTCGCGCAGGAGCGGTGAGCTTTCGGCCATCTTCCAGAGCGGGTAGAGGGCCGAGGACATGAAGAACATCGGGAAGATGACGAAGTTCATCACGCCCGCGAAGTTCTCCAGCTGCTTGATGAAGCTCGACAGGACCAGCCCGAGACCGCCGAGCATGAGGCCGCCAAGGATCAGGCTGGGCAACACGGCGAGGTAGCCCCATGTAGGCATTGTGATGCCGAAGGCCGCGGCGATGGCGAGGAAGGTGTAGACCTGCAGCACCGAGATGATCGTGGCGCCGAACAGGCGGCAGATCAGCAGCCACCATCGCGGGAATGGGCTGGTGAGCAGCAGGCGCATCGAGCCCATTTCGCGGTCGTAGACGAGGCTGAGCGAGGATTGCATCCCGTTGAAGAGCAGCACCATCGCGCAAAGTCCGGGCACGATATAGGTCTCGTAGGTGATGTAGGTCTGGTAGGGCGGGATGATCGACAGGCCGAGTGCCGCGCGGAAGCCGGCGGCGAAGATCAGCAGCCAGACGAGAGGGCGCACGAGCGCGGCGATGAAGCGCTCGCGCTGATGGACGAAGCGCAGGAATTCGCGGGCGATGATGGCAATGGCGACGCGGAACGTGCCGGTCATGCGGTTTCTCCGGTGCGGCTGAGGAACCAGTCCGAGAGGCTTTGATCGCCGCGGGCGGCGCCTGCGGTGCCGCGGTGGATGATCCGGCCCTTGTGCAGGACGACGAGGTCGTCGCCGTCGCGCACCTCGTCCGTCAGGTGGGTGGTCCAGAGGACGCAGAGGCCGGTCTTGGCGAGGTCGTGGACGTGATCGGTGATGCCCTGCCGCGAGGCGGCGTCGAGGCCGACGGTGGGTTCATCCAGCAAGAGCACGTGCGGGTCGTGGATCAGGGACCGGGCGAGTTCGGTGCGGCGGCGGTGGCCGCCATTGAGGTCTCGGGCCTTTTCCTCGGCGCGGTGCCGCATGTCGAGCTGGTCGAGGGCGGCGTCGATGCGGCCGGGGATCTCGGATTTCGGCAGGCCCTGCAGGGCGGCGAAATAGGCGAGGTTCTGGCGGACCGAGAGGTTGAGGTCGAGCGTGGATTGCTGGAAGACGACGCCGAGCTTGCCAAGCGCGCGGCGCGGTTCGCGGCGCATGTCGTGGCCGGCCACGGTGATCTCGCCTTGCGGGGCCACCAGCAGACGGGTCAGCAGGGCGATCAGCGTGGATTTGCCAGCGCCGTTCGGGCCCAGAAGCGCGCAGAAGGTGCCGGGCGTGACGTCGAACGTCACGTCGTCCAGCGCCTGCTTGGCGCCGTAGTGAAAGCTGAGGTCGTTGACGGTCAGGCCTGTGGTCACGTGGTCCGGTCCCCTGTCGTTTGCGCGAGTTGCGCGCCGTTTGGTCCACCTTCCAGTGTCAGGGTCCGGTGTGCAAGCCGTGTCGCCTCGGCCATGTCGTGCGTGACGAAGAGCGTCGCGGGCTGGTGGCGGGCGATGAGTTGCTCGGTGAGGGTCAGCATCCGGTCGGCGGCGGCGGCGTCGAGCGAGACGAATGGCTCGTCCATGATCAAGAGGTCCGGCTGGCCCGCGAAGGCGCGGGCGAGGGCGAGGCGGCGCTGCTGGCCGAGGGAAAGCTGGCCGGGGAAAAGAGTTTCCTTGCCCGAAAGGCCGACCTCGTCAAGCGCGGCGAGGGCGCGCTCGCGGGGCAGGCCGGGATGCAGCAGCGTGAGGTTGTCGAGGGCCGAGCGCCAGGGCAGCAGGGTGGGTTCCTGAAAGACCATGGCGATGGCGTCGGGCCGGTCGATCCGGCCGGTGAAATCGGTGTCGATGCCCGAAACCAGCCGCAGGAGGGTGGACTTGCCGATGCCGGAGGGGCCGACGAGGGCGACGGTCTCGCCCGCCGCGACCTCGAAGGCGATGGGGCCAAGCACGCGGTCGGCGCCGAAGCGTTTCTCGGTGATCGAGACGGTGATCATGCGCGGCGCCACCGGGTTGCGTGGCGTTCCCACGGTTGCAGCAAGGCCCATTCCACCAGCAGCATCACGCTGATGAAGGAAAAGGCGTAGACCAGCACCATCGCGACGTCGAAAAGCTGGAAATAGAGGTGGATCTGAAAGCCGACCCCGGAGGAGCGCCCGAGGAATTCGACCACCAGCACGATTTTCCAGATGACCGCCACGCCGCCCCGTGCGGCGGCGGCGATGAAGGGGCCGAGTTGCGGCAGGATTACGTGGCGCAGGCGCATCCAGCCTGACATGGCGTAGACGCGGGCCAGCGCGTCAAGCTGTGGGTCGAGGGCACGGGCGCCTTCGCGGATGACGATGGCGACATTCGGCACCTTGTTGAGCGTGACGGCGGCGATGGCGGCGGCCTCGGTCAGGCCGATCCATAGATAGCAGAGCACGATCAGCACCAGCGCAGGCAGGTTGAGGAAAATCACCAGCCACGGGTCGAGCCAGCGATTGAGCGCGGGAAAGCGGCCCATGGCGAGGCCGATGATGCCACCCAGCGTCATGGCAAGGCAGAAGGCCCAGAGCACGCGCAGCAGGGTGGCCGAGAGGTGGGTCCAGAGTGCGCCGCTGGCGATTTCCTGCGCAAAGAGGGGCGCGAGGGCCCAGGGGGTGGGCAGCACCTGCGGGTCGGCCTTGAGCGTCGAGGCCACGACCCAGAGCGCGAGAAGCCCCGCGACGGACAGAAGCGGCGTCAGCTTGGTCTGCATTCAGTGGACGTCGGCAAAGAGGCCGTCGGGAAGCGTGTCGGCCTGCCCCACGAGTTCCGCGCCGCCGAGATCGTGCATCAGGCTGAGCAGGGCCTGGGCGGCGTCGGTGTCGATGGGTTTGCGGGCCGGGATGCCGGCGATCCAGTCGGTGCGGAGTTGCTCGAATTCCGCGTCACTGTCGGCGTTCATCATGGGCCGAAGGTCCTGCCAGATATCGTCGGAGGACATCAGCAGCGTCTTTGCCTCGCGGCTGGCCTCGAAGAAGGATTGGGCGAGGTCGGGGTTTTCGGACAGGAACTCTTCCTTGAAATAATAGCCCAGCAGGGGTGTTTCAGGGTCGAGGCCCAGCTCGCGGGCAGCGGTGTCGACGGACAGAAGTTCATGCATGCCGGCGGCCTTCATCTTGGCGAGGTAGTGCCAGTAGTTGATTGCCCCCGAGAGGCCGCCGTCAAGGGCGGTGCGGAAGATGAGGGGCGGGGCGCCGTAGACTTGCTCGGTTTCCGCTTCGAGGTCGAGGTCATAGGTTTGCGCCGCGTAGGCGCGCAGGATCAGCCAGGACTTGTCGAGCGGACCGCCGGCGATGCCGAGTTTTTGCCCGGCAAGGTCGGCGAGGGTTTCGGCGGTGGAGTCGGCGGGAACAACTACTCCGCCCACTGCAAGGGAATAGGGTATGAATGTATAAGGCTTGCCCGCGGCGCGCTGGCGGGCGACCCAGATCCAGTCGGCGACGGCCATGTCGGCCTCGTCGCCTTCGACCGCGATGCGGGTGGCGCCGTTGTCGGCATAGGGCTGGATGTCGAGGGTGAAGCCGTGTTTTGCGTCGAGGCCCTGGTCGACGATGGTCCGAAGCTCCCAGTTGACCGTGCCGATCTGGAGGGTTGCGGCGCGGATCGTGGGAGGCTCTTGGCCGTAGGCCGCCATGCTGCATAGCAGGAAGGAGAGAGATGCTATGATGCGCAACATGGCAGACCTTTACTCCATGGGAGAACGGAGAATTTACTCGGCGCGGCGTTCGACCTCGTTCAGGTCGGCGTCGAGGACGATGTCGAACTGGTCGCCACCTTTGCAGATGACGTCATCAAGCTCGTAGCCGCCATCGTCTTCGGCTTCGATATCGGCGGGATCCATCTGGCATTCGACGGAGGCGAGCCATGCCTCGATCTTTTCGACGGTTTCGGCGTCGACCGCGTCGTTATCTGCGAGGGCGGGCGAGGCGACGAGCGCCGCGATCAGGAAGATACGTTTCATTTATTGGGTCTCCGTTACTGGATGTTGAAAGTGACTTGTTGGGTTTCGCCGGTGGAGCCGGGGATACGCAGGGTGTGGCTGCCCGGCTTGATGGCGATGAAGGAAATCGTGGCCACGCCGGCCTTGTCGAACTCGATGGAGTCGACGGCCATCGGGCGGATCTCGATCTTGTTGATGACGATCTCGTTCATCCAGATCGCGCGGAAGAAATCGCTGCCCGTGACGGCCAGTTCTGCCGAGCCGTCGGCGGTGATTTCAAGCGTGTAATAGGCGCCCGATTGCAGGTTCACCGAGCCTGTCTCGTGCAGCGGCTGGCCCGAGGCGAGCGTGACCGGGATCGTGTCGCCGCGGTTGCAGGCCGCCAGCAGGCCGGCAAAGCCGAGGTCGTCGCAAAGCGGTGCGGCGTCGGCGGGGCCGGTAAGGCACGTGGCGGCGGTGGCCGCGGCCATCATCAGTTTCTTCATGTCTTTATTCTCCTTCACTATTCGATGGTCACCACGCCCCAGGGCTGATCCCCCACCTGGATGGAGCGCACGGCCTCTTCCTTGGCCACGTCGATGACGGTGATGTCGTTGGAATTGCCGTTGGTCGTCAGCAGGTACTTCCCGTCCGGCGTGAAATCGAGCTGCCAGACACGCTGACCCACGAGGATGTAGTCCAGCACCTCGAGGCTTTGGGCATCCACCACGGCCACCCGGTTCGAGGGTCCAAGCGCGACGAAGAGCCGTTTGCCATCCTCGGTGACCTTGGCCCCCACGGGTTGCAGCCATTCGGGTTGCACATTCGGAACCTCGAAGCTGATCTTATCCACAAGCGTAGGGGTTCCGTCCTCTGCGATGTCCATGACGCTGACGGTGCCGCCGATCTCGGACGTGACGAACAGGCGCGTGCCATCGGCGGTGTACTGGGCATAGCGCGGGCGCTGATCGACCAGCACGTTGTGCTTGATCTTGTAATCCTCGGTCGAGATGAAATGCGCCATGTTGGTGGTCTCGGAGGTGTTCACGACCCACTTCGCATCCGGGCTCATGCCCATGCCTTCGGGTTCCACGCCCACCGGAACCTCGGCCAGAACGGTGCGGGTTTCGGTATCGGTGACGGTCACCAGGTTGTCATCTTCGTTGGCGATGTAAAGCCGTTTGCCCGAGGGTTCGATGATGAAAAGCTCGGGGTCGGGACCGGAGGGGAGCGAGGGAAGTTCCTCGTAGGTTTCCGAATCGAACACCCGGACGAGGTTGTCGTCGGAGGCGCAGACATAGATCTTGGTGCCGTCGGGGCTGGCGGTGATGCCGCGGGGGCGGTTGCCGGCGAAAAACTCGTCGATCACTTCCCAGGTTTCGGTGTCGACCACCGTGATGGTATTGCCACGCTCGTTGGTCACGAAAGCCTTGCCGGCCAGCGCGGGCCCGGCGGCGAGTGCCAGGGCGGAGGTCAGAAGGAGTGCCTTGAGTTTCATGTGTTCCCCTTAGTTGCTGAAGGCCGTGCAGGCCGATTCCGGACGATCGAGGCCGAGCGTGTCCTGCACGGCGTTCTGGTGCAGGAACCCTTCCTGCGGGCTGACGCTGACCGTGACGCGGTCGTCGTAAAGCATGACCTGCTGGCGCATCTGGCCGTTCCAGTCGCGGAAGGTGACTTCCTGCCCCTTGAAGCCGGCCAGTTCGAACTGGTCGGAAAGCAGGTATTCCTTCACGCCGTCGGGCTCGGCGGTCTGGGCGCGGGTCACGGCCTCGCCCACCGCGCGCAGGGCGATCCAGACGTTGTAGTCGGCATCCTTGATGTAACGGCCCGCCAGGTCCTCGAACCGGGTCTGAAGCTGGGTCGCGCCGTAGGCTTCGTGGCCGCCATGCATCTGCACGGGGCGCAGACCGGCCGAGCCCATCACCGGGCGCGGGTCCCACAGGTGATAGGTGAGGTAGGCCGCGAAATAGTCGGTCTCGTCGGCGGTGATGACCACGTCATGCTCGGGCAGGTCCTGCATGAAGGTGGGCAACTGGCGCTGGACGAGCACGTGACCCGAGTCGGTGCGGCGGGCGCCACCGGTGTCTTCGAACACGCGTTCCTCGACGATCTTGGCGCCGAACTTGGTGGCGGCACGGCGATAGGCGTCGGCCAGCGCGATGTCGTCGGGGTTGGAGCCGGAGATCAGAACCCAGCGGGGCCATTTCTTCCAGATGGCGAATTGCGCGATGGCGTCGGCCTGCTGGGCATAGCTGGTGGCGGTGTGCAGGAGGTTCGCGCGGCAGTCCTCGTTGCGCATGGCCATGTCGCCGGCACGGGCGTTGAAGACCAGCGCGCCTTCCTCGGCAGCGCGGTCGGCAAGGC
This sequence comes from Roseovarius sp., assembly GCA_046290265.1. Classification (GTDB taxonomy): domain Bacteria; phylum Pseudomonadota; class Alphaproteobacteria; order Rhodobacterales; family Rhodobacteraceae; genus Roseovarius. Next base: position 29,148 of record JBKAGF010000005.1, read on the forward strand.
GCAGCACATCCTCTTCCCGGGCGTGGATGACGATGAGGCGGATGCCGTCGGAGAGGATTTCATCGAGCGCGGCATCGGCGGCGTCGGACGCGGCGGATTTCTGGACCGTCTCGTAGGTGTGGCCCATGAAACTGCCGGTGGAGTTGTTGTCCTGATCGGCCAGCGCGGCACCGGCAAAGCCCAGATCCTCGGGCGCCTCGTCGAAGCGCGAAATCGGGCGCTGGACCTGGTAATCGACCCGCAGAACGGCGGCACGGACATCAATGGCCACGGCAGAACCTGCGGTGAAAACCAGCGTGGCTGCGCAAAGAAGCGCGGCCGCGAAAAGCGTCGCAAAACGGTTCAGCACTTTCATCCTCCCTTACCGCGACGTTGGTCCTCGCGGCCCGACCAATACCAATTGCCGTGTTTCGCATTAACTGTACGCAACGCAGAATGAAGGGCGACTCTTAACTTCTAAGAACGTCCGTATGCGATTGATATTATTCCTGTTCCTGGCTTTCGCCCCGGCTGCGTACGCGCAAGGGCAAGTGGCCTTTTTCGGGCTGCATTTAGAGGACAGTTCTGACCAGACGACGCAATCCTCGGCCTTGACAGCCCCCGAGCCGGAACCCGCCGATGTGCAGCGGGCGGAGATGCTGGAAGCCATGTTGGCAAAGCGTTTCGAAGCAGAAGGCTATACGCTGCTGGACCTTGCGCCGGTGGCGGAGGAGCTGGAGCGCGTGCGCAACCCGGCGAGCTGTTACGGCTGCGACATCCGCATGGCCGAGACGCTGGGCGCGGAGTTCATCCTTGTGGGCGAGATCAACATGGTGTCGCCGGTGCTGGTGTCCATCGCGGTGCAACTGAAGGATGCCGCCAGCGGCGAGATCGTGAAGGGCGGCAGCGTCAGCGTGCGCGGCAGAACCGACGAGATCTGGGCGCGGGGGATGCGACAAATCTTGAAAAACCGAATCTTCAGGGAGGAAGATACATGAGAAGACGAGTGTTCATGGCCAGCCTGACGGCGCTGATGCTGCCGGGTATGGCGCTGGCGCACGGGCCGACGCGGCAGAAGGTGACGCTGACCACCGAGGTGGCGGCTGACCCGGCCGAGGTCTGGGAGGCGATCGGGAATTTCCAGGACATGTCCTGGCACCCGGCGGTGCATGCGACGACCGGCGAGGGCGGCAACGAGATCGACGCCACGCGCGTGCTGACGCTGGGCGAGGAAGGTGGGCCGACCATCGACGAGATCCTCTACAAGTACGACGCCGAGAAGATGAGCTATTCCTACCGGATCACCGAGGTGGCGGTCGAGACGCTGCCGGTGACCAATTACTCGTCTCACCTGACGGTGAAACCGCGTGACGGGGGCGGGTCTGTCGTGGAATGGCGGGGCGCGTTCTATCGCGGCTATCCCAACAACGATCCGCCCCCCGAACTGAACGACGAGGCCGCCGTGGCGGCGGTTTCGGGGGTGTACCAGGCTGGGCTGGATGCCCTGACCGAGCGGTTCGGTGCGCCGGGCTCTTGAACTGCTGGCGATCTGCCTGGCCACGCCTGCGGCCGGGCAAACCGCTTATGTCACCTGTCAGCCCGCCGATGCGGTCAGCGTGATCGACGTCTCTCGAGGGACCGAAGTCGATCGCTGGGACGTGGCGGGCAAGCCTGCCGGGATCGCCGTTGGTGGCGATGCGGTCTATTCCGTCTCCCCGGAATCCAAGACCGTGCGGCGGTATTCGCCCACCGGCAGGCTTTTGACCGAAGCGGTACTGGAAGGCGGACCCACCGGCGTGGCACTGGACGCCGCGCGCGGGCGGCTTTTCGTGTCGGACTGGTACAATGCGCGGCTGTGGGCGCTGGATGCCGCAAGTCTCGAGATATTGCAGGAACTGGAAACCGGGTCGGAACCGGCGGGGATCGCTCTATCCCCCGACGGAAGTCTTCTGGCCACTGCGGAAAAAGACGCCGACCGGGTGTCGATCTTTGATGCGCAGACGCTGGAGGTTCTGCACAGGGTAAAGGTCGGTATGCGTCCTTATGGTCTGGGTTTCGCGCCGGACGGGCGGCTGTTCGTGGGCAATGTCGGCAGCAATGATGTAACTGTGCTGGACGCCGTGGCGGGCACCGTTCTGGCCACGGTCCCGGTCGGAGAACGGCCCTATGGTGTGGCCTTCGCCGCCGGCCGCGCCTTTGTCACGAACCAGTATGCCAACAGCCTGAGCGTCATCGACCTCAAGACGCTGGCGCAGCCGGAGGAGGTCGGCGTCGGGGAATATCCGGAAGGCATTGATGCCACGGCCGACGGGGCACAGGTGGTCTTTGCCAACTGGTTCGACAACACGGTCACCGTGATGGACGCAAAAACGCTGGACGTGGTATATGACATCGATACATGCGACGGCCCGAGGGCCTTTGGCGTGTTCCTGTCGGGAGGAGACTGGGAATGATCGGAACGAGCCTGCGCGCCATGAGCGCGCTGTGCCTGCTGGCCGGGTCCGCGATGGCCGGGACGTGGGACGACCTCAGCGCCGAGATGTATGGCGCGCGTGTTCTGCTGGACGGGAACGAGGTGATTGCCATCGACGCGCCCTACCGGACGGGCAACGACTCGCGCACGCAGATCGCCGCACGCGTGGCGGCACCCGAGGGCGCGCAGATTGCCAGCGTCACCCTGGTGATCGACGAGAACCCGATGCCGGTCTCGGCGGTCTTCGATCTGGACACGCCCATGCCGGGATTCTTCTTCGACGTGACGGTGCGGGTCAACGGACCGACGCCGATGCATGTCGTGGCCGAGACGACGGACGGGCGGCTGTTCGTCAGCGAAACCTTCGTCAAGACATCCGGGCAGGGGGCCTGTGCCGCGCCGCCGGGGACCAATCCGAAGCTGGCACTGAAAACGCTGGGACGGATGCAGATCGAGCTGACCGGGCAGGTATCGGGACTGGGCCAGAATGCGTCTGACAGGCTCACAGGGCGGATGAACCGGATGGACGTGGACATTTCGCACCCGTCGCATTCGGGGATGCAGATGGACCAGATCTCATTGCTGTTCATTCCGATGCGCTATGTCGAGACGGTCGAAATCGACCTCGATGGCGCCGGATATGTCGAGATGACAGGCTCGATTTCGCTGTCCGAGAACCCGCAGGTGGCGCTTTCGGTGCCGGGGCGGGCGCAGGCGGTGGATGTAACGATGACCGACACGGACGGCACGGTCACCCACGCGCACAAGAAACTGACGGGATACTGATGCGTTCACCGGCCCGGGCGAGCGTGCCGCCGGGCCGGTGCAAAGATCTATTCGCAGCTTGTCGCGAAGCGCGCCGTCTTGTTCTCGACATTCTCAACGGTGAGGGTACAGCCACCGTCCAGTTCCACCTCGGATCCGGATTCGGCGGTCTGCATGTCGAAGCCGTTGACGGCAAAGCGCACGGTGCCATCCGCGATCGAACTGACGAAGATGCGCACGTCGCCATCATTGAGAACAGCGGTGGAGCCGACGCCAAAGGTTTCGCCGTCTTCGCCCGAAGCGGCGTCCTCCCCCGATCCGGCGCCGCTATCGGAGCCGCTGCTGCCGGTCACGCTTTCAAGCTGCTTTTCCAGCGCGGCAACACGTTCCTTGAGCGCGTCGATCTCATCTGACGTCGCCGTCTCGCCGTCTGTTTCGGCTGTGGCGGTCTCTTCCTCCGCAGCATCGCCTTCACCCTCGGCGGCAGCAGTCTCTTGCTCGGTCGAGTCGCCTTCACCTTCGGCGGCAGCGGTCTCTTCCTCTGCCGCGTCGCCTTCACCTTCGGCAGCGGCGGTCTCTTGCTCGTCAGCGTCGCCTTCGCCCTCGGCAGAAGCAGGCTCTTCCTCTGCAGCGTCGCCTTCGCCTTCGGCGGCAGCGGTCTCTTGCTCTGCAGCGTCGCCTTCACCTTCGGCGGCAGCGGTCTCTTCCTCTGCCGCATCGCCTTCACCTTCAGCGGCAGCGGTCTCTTGCTCGTCAGCGTCGCCTTCGCCCTCGGCAGAAGCAGGCTCTTCCTCTCCGGCGTCGCCTTCTCCTTCGGCGGCAGCGGTCTCTTGCTCTGCAGCGTCGCCTTCACCTTCGGCGGCAGCGGTCTCTTCCTCTGCCGCATCGCCTTCACCTTCAGCGGCGGCGGTCTCTTGCTCGTCAGCGTCGCCTTCGCCCTCGGCAGAAGCAGGCTCTTCCTCTCCGGCGTCGCCTTCTCCTTCGGCGGCAGCGGTCTCTTGCTCTGCAGCGTCGCCTTCACCTTCGGCGGCAGCGGTCTCTTCCTCTGCCGCATCGCCTTCACCTTCAGCGGCAGCGGTCTCTTGCTCGTCAGCGTCGCCTTCGCCCTCGGCAGAAGCAGGCTCTTCCTCTGCAGCGTCGCCTTCGCCTTCAGCGGCGGCAGTCTCATCCTCGGCCGCGTCACCTTCACCCTCGGCGGCTTGCTCTTCGGATGCTTCACTGCTTGCGGATGCAGACGCGTTACCCAGAGGTTCGGGTTTCGGGCGAAGGGCTGCGACGGCAAGCAGCACCGCCACGGCCGCGATCAGGGTTCCAAAAATCAACTTGTCGTTCAATGGTCCACTCCCAGTGTTGTGCGTTTCATCCACGGTATGCCTTTGGGACCATATGGGACAACCATGCCGAACGGCAAATTTTCGAAGCTGCGGCTCTCCTCAGGGATCCGGGAAAGGCGTGACATCGTCCAAGGGAAACTCTTCGAACATCCACCCGTCCGTCCCTTCCGGAAACCAGTAAACGCGGGAGTAATTCCACGCGATCGCACGTTTCGCGGCGTTCCAGCTCATCCAGCACTCCGCAAGACAGAAAAAGACAACGGGCCGATCAAGCTCTCCGCCCGTGGCGTGTTCAAGACCGGCGCGGAAATACTCCGCGGTGACCTCGGCCAGGGCGCCGTAGCCCACGTTGGGCAGCCAGATGGCGCCGGGAATGCTTGCGCGGGACTTGTCCCGCCAGATGGTGCCCTCGGGCAGGTTCGCGGGTCTGGGGGCGCGGGGCAACACGTCGATGAAAGCGGCATTGCCTGACTGCCAGAGTTCGTGAGCCTGCACCGTGTCTACGACCGTGCCGCCGGAAAGGGTTTCGGGTACCGGGCCGCGGTAGTGGTCCATGCGGTACGCGTCCGGCTCGGGTACCTCCTGCGCCAGGGCGCTGGACATGGTCACGGCGCATACCGCGAGGGCAAGCGCCGCGACAAGGTGTTTCACTGGGCCGGGTCCAGCATTGCGTCCCCCATGTCGCTGACCAGCGGCACGCCGGCCTCTTCGAGGATGGCGTTGATTTCATCCTGGTGGCGGCGGATGAGCGAATTGAGTTCGCGCTGCCAGACTTTCTCGCCCTGCCGGACCCCCATGGTGATGCGGAAAAAGAGGCGGGGAGGCTGGTCTTCCCTGATCAGCGGAATAACGGTCATGCCGGGATAGCGGGCCTTGACCAGCGGTCCCCCGAGCGGCCCCCAGAGTATGGCGGCGTCGATGTCGCCCGACTTGAGGTCGTCCAGCATGTTGGCGGAGGGAGTTTCGTACCGGCTGTCGACAACCAGATTATAGGGCTTCGCCTTGCCGATCAGCCCGTTACGGGCGAGGTGGGCAGACGGGGGCGTGCCCGCGATGATGCCGATCCGCCGGTCCTTGAGGGCGGGATCGGTCAGCGTCTCGACCGACGCAAGGTCGCTGTCCTGCGGGACGATGAGCGTGTAGACCGACGTGAGGTAATGATTGGTGTTCAGGACCAGTTCGTGGCCTTGGGCATAGCCCATCACGATGTCGCATCGCTTGATCTTCAGCGTGTTGCGGATGAAGCCGGTGGATTGCGGATACCAGGTGTATTGCACCGGCAGGTCCAGCTTTGCGGCAATCAGTTCCGCCAGCTGGTTTTCGTATCCCGTGCCGTCCTCGTCGGACATCGGAAAGTTGGCGGGGTCGGCGCAGACGCGCAGGGCGTTCCTGGATACCAGGTCCGAGGTCTGGGCCGCGACCGGGCCCGCGAGGCAGGCAAGCACCGCCGAAAGACAAAGCGCCGCCGGCCCGAAGGTGCGGGCGGCGGCGCGCAGCGCGAGGCGGTCAGCCCATGCAGGCATTTTCATCCTCTTGAATCGTGTCCGATTTTGCCTCTTTCTTGGCAGGGCGGCCACGCGGAACCGCATCCATGCCGCGTGCCTTGAGATAGACATAGATGTCATCGAGGTAGCACATCACGTTCGGGTTGTCGCCGAAATGAGGCATGACGGAGTTGCCGTTGCCACGGCCGTTCACAACCACGTCGTAGAAGTCGTAATAGCCCATGTGGACGGCGGAGTTCTTGATCTTGGGGGCATAGGACGACCCTTCGCCGTCCGGCCCGTGGCAGACATGGCATTCGGCATGATAGCGACGGAAGCCCGAAAAGGTCATCCAGTCGACCGTGCCATCCTCGGCCACGTTGTAGGTGGGCACGTCTTCCTCGTTGTAATACCGACCGCCCTCGTCATAGGCGACGGCTTCGGCTTCGGCGTTCTTCTCGGGATCGACCGGCTGGTCGCTCCAGTTCTGCGCCGAAGCGGCAAGGGGAAGGGCGATCAGGGCCGAAGTGAGCGTTGAGCGGATACCGGTTCGCATGATCTGGGGTAACCTTTCCTGTGTCATATACTGTTTTTCGTTATCGGCAGCTGCCTTGAAGGCGCGGGGCCGGTCTTCCGTATCGGAAAACCGGCCCCGGCTGATGCTTGCGATTTAGTCCGGCAGCGTGAACACGGTCAGCTGACCACCCAGGGCGGTGTAGTCGCTGAGCGCGGCATAGCCACCCACGGCACCAAGGCCGTCATTGGGGTTTGTCAGGCCCGCTGCAAGGCCGATCCCGGCCCATCCGCCGACACCCGACAGAACCGCGACATATTGCTTGCCGTCGCGTTCGTAGGTCATGACGTTGCCGATGATGCCAGACGGGGTGCGGAACTTGTAAAGCTCTTCACCGGTCTCGGTATCGACCGCCTTCAGGTAACCTTCGAGCGTCCCGTAGAAGGTGATGCCGCCCGCGGTGGTCAGGGCACCCGACCAGACCGAGAACTGCTCGGGATTGGACCACTTGATCTCGCCGTTGATGTTATCCCAGGCGATGAAGTTGCCCATGCCGCCATGGCTGTCCGGGGCAGGGTACATCGACAGGGTGGCGCCCACATAGGGCTGACCCGCGGTATAGCTGACGCGGAAAGGCTCGTAGTCCATGCAGACGTGGTTGGTCGGCACCAGGAACAGCCCCAGGTTGGGGTCGTAGGACGCCGGCTGCTGGTCCTTGGTTCCAAGGGCCGCCGGGCAGATACCCGTCGAGTTCACGTCTTCGCCGTTCTGTTCGGTGGAGTATTGCGCCACCACTTCGGGACGACCGTAGTTCTCGGATTCCGGGTCCATGTCGACGCCGGTGGTCCAGTTCACGACGGGGTCGTATTTCTCGGCCACCAGAAGCTCACCCGACACCCGGTCCATCGTATAGGCCAGACCGTTGCGATCGAAGTGGGTCAGAAGCTTGCGCTCCTCGCCGTCAATTTCCTGCTCCGTAAGGATCATTTCGTTGACGCCGTCAAAGTCCCATTCGTCATGGGGCGTCATCTGGTAGAACCATTTGGCCATGCCGGTATCGATGTCGCGGGCCATGATGGTCATGGACCAGCGGTTGTCGCCCGGGCGCTGTGCCGGGTTCCACGTCGACGGGTTGCCGGTGCCGTAATACATCAGGTTCTCTTCGAGATCCGCCGAGTACCAGCCCCAGGTCGTGCCGCCGCCGATCTGCCACTGGTCGCCTTCCCAGGTGTTCGTGCCGGAGTTTTCGCCGACCGGTTCACCCAGATGCGTCGTGGCTTCGGGATCGACGAGGATATCCTCGTCGGGGCCCATCGAATAGGCGCGCCATGCTTCCGAGCCGTCCGCCATGTTGTAGGCGGTGACAGAGCCGCGGACGCCGAATTCGCCGCCCGAGATGCCGACGATGACCTTGTCCTTGATCGGAAGAACGGTCGCAGTGTTGGTCTCGCCCTTGGACGGATCGCCGTTCACCACTTCCCATTCGACCGAGCCGTCTTCGGCGTTGAGCGCGACGACCTTGGTGTCGGCCTGGTGCAGGAAGATCTTGCCGTCGGCATAGGCCACACCGCGGTTCACGGTGTCACAGCACATCACCGGGATGACGTCCGGGTCCTGCTTGGGCTCGTATTTCCACTTGATCTTGCCTTCGTCGGCCAGATCCAGCGCGTAGACGATATTGGGGAAGGGCGTGTGCACGTACATCGTGTCGCCCACGACGAGCGGCGAGCCTTCGTGTCCGCGCAGAACGCCGGTCGAGAAGGTCCAGGCAACCTGAAGATCACCGACTGTTTCCTTGTTGACCTTGTCCAGCTTGGAATAGCGCTGGTTCTTGTAGTCGCCGGTCTGGATCGCCCATTGGGTGGGATCATCCATCTGCGCGACAAGGTCGTCATTCGCGACGGCCATGCCCGCGCAGAGCGCAAGTCCCGAGGTTAAGAGCATCAGCTTTTTCATTTTAGTCCTCCCATGTTGCCGACGGTTTCCCGCCGCGTCGGAATGGCCGATCTCTCGGCCCGTTCAGCGAGGTGCCCCAAGCTCTCTCCTTCAAGAGGCCCTCACATTCTGTTTTGCCGCGTCACTCCCCGAACGTGGCGAGATACGCGATCACGTCGGCCCGCTCGTCTTCCTTGCGGAGGCCGGCAAAAGTCATCTTGGTGCCCTTGGCATAATCGCGCGGCTTTTCGAGGAAAGCCGCCAGCTCCTCGGGCGTCCATTCCTTGCCCTCGGCGCCCATCTCGGCCAAGGCGTCCGAATACTTGAACTCCTCGTTCGAAGCGATCGTCGCGCCGACGATGCCGTTCAGAACGGGCCCCACCTTGTTCTTGGCGTCTTCGCCGACTGCGTGACAGGCCTGGCACTTGCGGAACACCTTCTCGCCGGCTTCGGCATCGCCGTCCTGGGCGGATACAAGCCCGGGTGCGGTGGCAAGGATGGTTGCGGCAAGGATATGTCTGATGGTCACTTTGATGTCTCCCTCATCTTCAATGCAAAAGACGTTCGGCGTGCCACGCTACGTGGTCTGCGGCGAAGGTCTGTACGAAGAAATACGAATGGTCGTATCCCGGCTGAAGCCTTATCTGGCCCGGCTGGCGGCGCTTGGCCATCGTATCGGCCAGCGCTTCGGGTTTCAGCAGGTCCAGGAACTGGTCGCTTGCCCCCTGATCGATCAGCACGTCACCCTTCCAGCCGTATTCGTCCAGCAGAAGCGTGGCGTCATGCGCAGCCCAGGTGCTTTCGTCATCGCCCAGATAGGCGCTGAGCTGCTTGCGGCCCCAGTCAGAACGGGTCGGGTTGGCGATGGGCGCGAAGGCCGAAAGCGACTCGAACTTGTCGGGGTTGCGCATGGCGATGGTCATCGCGCCGTGCCCGCCCATGGAATGGCCGGTGATGCCGTGACGGTCCTGCACCGGCTGGGTTTCCGAGATGATCGCGTAAAGCTCGTTCACGATGTAATCGTACATCCGGTAATGCGGCCGCCAAGGGTCGCAGGTGGCATTGACGTAAAAGCCTGCGCCCTGGCCCAGGTCATAGGCCTCGTCATCGGCCACGCCATCGCCCCGGGGCGAGGTATCAGGAAACACCAGCGCGATGCCTTCCCGCGCCGCGTGCTCCTGGAACCCGCCCTTGGTCATGGCGTTTTCATGGGTGCAGGTCAGGCCCGACAGGTACCACAGCACCGGAACCGGACCATCCTTGGCCTGCGGAGGCTGGTAGACCGCGTAGGTCATCTCGCAGGCACAGGTGTTCGAACTGTGCCTATAGACGATCTGTTCGCCACCGAAGCTGCGGTTTTGTGAGATGACCTCGCAGGTCAATTTCAGAACTCCACCACGGCGCGGATCGACTTGCCCTCGTGCATCAGTTCGAAGCCGTGGTTGATCTCTTCCAGCTTCAGCTTGTGCGTGATCATGGGGTCGATCTCGATCTTGCCGTCCATGTACCAGTCGACGAATTTCGGCACGTCCGTCCGACCCTTGGCGCCGCCAAAGGCGGTGCCTTTCCAGACCCGGCCGGTGACCAGCTGGAAGGGGCGGGTGGAGATTTCGGCGCCGGCCGGCGCCACGCCGATGATGACCGACACGCCCCAGCCGCGATGCGAGCATTCCAGCGCGTCGCGCATCACCTTGACGTTGCCGGTCGCGTCAAAGGAATAGTCCACGCCGCCGATCTGGTCGTTGCCCTTCTTGGTCATGTTCACGATCTCCTGGACCGTGTTCTCGACCTTGGTGGGGTTGACGAAATGCGTCATGCCGAACTTTTTGGCCATCTCGGCCTTGTCGTCGTTCAGGTCGACGCCGATGATCATGTCGCAGCCCGCCATGCGCAGGCCCTGGATCACGTTGAGACCGATGCCGCCCAGACCGAACACCGCCGCGGTCGAGCCGATCTCGACACCGGCAGTGTTGATCACTGCGCCGATGCCGGTGGTCACGCCGCAGCCGATATAGCAGATCTTGTCGAAGGGCGCATCGTCGCGCACCTTGGCCAGCGCGATTTCAGGCATGACCGTGTGGTTGGCGAAGGTCGAGCAGCCCATGTAGTGGTGAATGGGCGTGCCATCCAGCATCTTGAAACGGGTGGTGCCGTCGGGCATCAGGCCCTGGCCTTGGGTGTTGCGGATCGCCGTGCAAAGGTTGGTCTTGCCCGACAGGCAGGACGCGCATTCGCGGCATTCGGGCGTGTAGAGCGGGATCACGTGATCGCCGGGTTTGAGCGTGGTGACACCTTCGCCCACTTCCATCACCACGCCAGCGCCTTCATGGCCCAGAATGGCGGGAAAGATGCCCTCGGGGTCATCGCCCGAGCGGGTGAATTCGTCGGTGTGGCAAAGTCCTGTCGCCTTGATTTCCACCAGAACCTCGCCAGCCTTGGGGCCTTCCAGTTCGACTTCCATGATTTCCAGCGGTTTGCCGGCCTCGAGGGCCACGGCAGCTTTCGTGCGCATAATACTGTATTTCCTCCCGTGACGCGCCGCAGGGGGGCGCGTGATTCCAGTCAATGGTATGAGCCGCGTATGCGGCGGCACAATTAGTACCTTGGTTGGTATTTCTAAGTACACCCTTGCCGGGAATGGATAGGCGTGATCGGATAAGCGCCAGGGAGGAACCTATGAGGACGCTGATTATCACGGCAATCGCCGGAATGCTGGGCATTCCCGCCGCTTCGATGGCGGCCGATTATTCCGATCCGACATGGCCCTGCGTCCAGCGGAAGGTCGAGACGTTGTCGCTTGGGCTGATGTGGCCGATCGCGGTGCCCGAGGACGAGATCGCGGATGCGGCCCTGGCCGCCGAGATCGACGACCTTGCCGGCACGCTGGCCGTTCGGCGTCTGGATATCGAAGAGCTTCGCGCCGAGGTCGAGGCCTTTGCCGAGCGCTGGCCCGAGGACACCACGGCACATCTGAGCCGGGCCTTCGCGCAGACTTTCCACAGCCTGAACACCCGCAGGACGCAGATCATATCCGGAATCGGGGATTTCTCGCTCGGCCAGATCGCCTTGGCGGAAAAGATCGACGGAATGCGGCTGGAGATGGACAGCGCGATGGCCGTCGATGAACCGGACTACGACAGGATAGACGACCTGGAGGAAAAGCTGGACTGGGACCAGGTGATCTTTTCCGACCGCCAGCAGTCGATCGTCTACCTGTGCGAAACCCCGCAACTGATCGAGAAGCGCCTCTTTGCCATCGCCCGAATGCTGCAGGACGTGGCCGAGGGCTAAGGCCTATTCCCACTCGAATTCCGTGTAGGCCACGGTCGCGTTCCGCGGGTTATAGGCCTCGAACAGCTGCCATTTGTCCGCCTCGTCGGCGGCGATCGTATCCACCGCCTCGCCAAGCCGCGTGCCCTTTGCGACCGCGGCGCGCGTATCGTCGCGCAGCGTTTCAAGATAGCGCCGCTGCGCCATTCCGCCTGCCGGCCAGTCGAGTGACGTGGCGCCATGCCCCGGCACGATGCGCTCCAGGGTCCACGACCGCAGTTCGTCCAGCACGTCGAGCCAGCCCAGAACGCTTCCGTCAAGGGCCGGTGTGTGGCGGTCAAACACCAGATCCCCGGTAAAGAGCGTACCGGTCTCTTCGTCCAGCACGGTAAGATCGGTGCCGGTATGGGCGATGGGCCAGGCGTGCAGGATCACGCTGCGATCGCCAAGGTCGATCCGCATCGGTGTGCCGGGGCTGACGGTGATATCCGCCTTTGGTGCCGCGGAACCCGCGAAGGCCGGACCGATCAGCCGCGTCAGGCTTTCGGCATAGTTGGCCTGCCGGTCGGCAAGCGCGCGGGGCAGGGCGGAATGGGTCACGATCCGCGCCCCCGTGGTGGCGAAGGCATCGGTACCCAGCACGTGATCGGGATGCATGTGGGTCAGGATCACGTGGCTGACGGGCTTGTCGGTTTCGCGCCGGATCGCGCGCCAGAGCGCCTCTCCGATCCAGCGGGCAGAGCCGGTGTCGATCACCGCGACGCTGTCCGCGCCGATCACGAACCCGAGGTTCGCGACATCGCCCCGGTTTCGCCTGTCCGGCTCGGCGATGGCCCCCCTGTGCGCGAATACGCCCGGTGCGATTTCGCTCATGTCGAGCGCCGCGCCAACGGGCACGCAGCGCGGTTCGTCATGACCGGCGGCAACGCCGGGCAATTGTGCTTCGCACGCCGCCCTCGTTGCCGTTTCATACCCCGCCAGCAGCATGTCCCGGCAGGCCGGTTCGGCCCCGTCAGGCGCGAGGGCAAGGCAGGCGGTGACGACGATCTCGAACATGGGCGGATGATGCCACACGCAATCGTGACGTCCATGCCCTCTTTCGTCTCGATGGATTTCCGCGCTGTTTCATGGCATACAAGATCCGCATGACGGGAGGAGAGCCGTATGAGACATGCAATCGCATTCACCTTCGCTGCGTCCCTGTTGGGGACCTGGGCCTGGGCGGAGGACGCCGTCAAGAATCCGCTGACCGAAAGCCCCACATGGGAGGATCTGCGATATGATGTGCTGGGGGATGCCTCGGTTCAGGAAGGCGAGGGGCCACTCGGTGTCGACGCGCCCTATCGCGCCCATGATGCGGCGACGGTACCGATCCACCTGGTCCAGTCCGATCCTGATGCCCGCATCGAGAGCGTGACCGTCGTGATCGACGAGAACCCCGCGCCGGTGGCGGGAGAATTCACCTTCGGGTCCGCCATGGGCCCCATCGATTTCGAGATGCGTGTGCGGGTGAACCAGTATTCCAACGTGCGCGTCATCACGGAAACCGGCGAGGGCCTTTACATGACCGGCCGTTTCGTCAAGGCGTCGGGCGGATGTTCTGCGCCGGCCTCGAAGGACCCTGAACAGGCGCTGGCAGGAATGGGACAGATGAAGCTGCGCAGCTTCGACCAGTCGCCGGCCATCTCGACGCCGCGGCGCGAGGCGCAGATCATGATCCGACACCCCAATTATTCGGGGTTGCAGCGCGACCAGGTCACGCAGCTATTCATACCGGCGCATTTCATCGACACGATCGAGGTACGGCAGGGTGACGAATTGCTCTTCAATATGACCGGGGGCATTTCGATCTCCGAGAACCCGTCCTTTCGGTTCTATTATAACGACAATGGATCGACCGACCTGACCGTTCATGCGACCGATACGGAAGGCAACGTGTTCGAAAGTACCCTGCCGAAATCGCTGGATGGTTAGGGATCAGGGCAAGGCCAAAGCAAAAGCGCGCGCCGGTCAGAGCGCGCGCTTTTTCGTTTCGTGGGGCTAGGACGCTGTCAGGCAGCGATCGTGATGTCGGGCTTTTTTGCGGATGTGACGAAGAACGTGTCGTGCAGCGCCTTGATGGCCGGGTCTCGATCCTCGCGTTCAAGGATGAACTGCGTGTCCACGTTCCGCGGACCCTGCGTTGCGCCCAGCGACGACATGCCATTGTCCGCCAGCGCCTGCAGCCCGCGCTGAAGCGTGCTAAGCCCGCTGAGGTCGCGCCCGATAACCGAAACCAGCGCCAGCCGGCGGTTGCGGATCTCGGCCTGCGGGAACTTCTCGGCAAGGTCGTCTTCGACCCGGCGCATGGATTTCACCGAGGCATCGACGTAATGGGTGATCGTGTTGGCGTTGGACGCCTTCGAGACGATGCGCACGTTGTGCCGCGTCAGCGTGTCCAGAATGGCGGCGTCGTAGCCCTTGACCCCGACCATGTCCTGTTCGAACACCTCCAGCGCGATAATGTCGAGGCCGGTGACCATCTCGACGGCCGCGCTGTCGGCCGGCTGATCATCGATGACCGTGCCGGGCTCTTCGGGCTCGAACGCATTGGTGACGCGCAGGGGAACGCCCGCCTGGCGCAGGGTCTTGGCGGCGGATGGGTGAATCGCCTCCATCCCCAGGTTTGCCATCTGGTCGGCCACGTCATAGTTGGTGTGGCCAAGCGTGCGCACATTGTCGGCGCCCACCAGCTTGGGATCGGCCGAGGACAGGTGAAATTCCTTGTGGATGATAGCCTCGCGCGCCTTGGTCAGCGCGGCCATCTGCGAAAACGTGACCTCCGAATAGCCGCGGTCGAATTCCTTCATCAGGCCTTCGCGGCATTGGGCGTAGCCGGTGACGATCGGCATCTCGGTGGCCGGATCGATGCTGTCCATCGCGTTCATGATCCGCTCGTCCAGCGACACCTCGCCATCCTCGCGCCAGCCGGTCAGGTCCACGGCCCGGGCATTGACGCCGGCGCGCTTAAGGACCAGTGCGGCCACATGCGCGCTGTGCGCTTCCCCAAGACCGGACAACAGTTCACGAATGTGCATGAGATGCGCATTCTTGCGGAAATGCCCATAGGAACACAGGCGCTGCAGGTCGATCAGGCAGTTGCGCGCGCCGTCGATGCGATCCTGCACAAAGGCCGTGGCCTGCGCGATGTCGCCTGCGTGATCAAGCACCGCCTCATGGGCTTCGATCATCGCGTTGCCCGCGCGGCTCAGCGCATCGTGCCAGCCATGGTCGTCATCGGCATCGGCAAACGCGGCATAGGCACCGTCCTCGCCTGACTTCTTGTGCTCCAGCAGCATGTCGGTGATGCCACCGAACGCCGAAACGACAAAGATGCGGCCGTACTGCGGCTGACCATCCTTCAGGAACAGCGTGTCGCGAAGTTCATGCAGGCGGGACATGGATGTCCCGCCGATCTTTTCCACTGTGTGGGTCATTTCAGGCCTCGACGGTTTCGGGCGCCGCGTAGGACCCATCTTCGCGATGGACTTCGTTACCGGTAACCGGCGGATTGAAGCAGCAGGCCATCACCAGCTCTTCCTTGGCGCTCAGGATGTGACGGTCATGCTTGTTCAGCGCATACATGACGCCGGGCTTGATCTCGTGCGTCTCGCCGGTGGCGATATCCTTGATCGAGCCCGTGCCCTGGATGCAATAGACGCTCTCGAAGTGGTTCTTGTATTCGAACGTGTGTTCCGAACCTGCCTCGAGAAAGGTGATGTGAAAGGAAAAGCCCATTCCATCATCCGCGAGCAGCATGCGCACACTTGTCCAGTTTGCATCAGACACGACGCGTTGCGGTTCGTTCTTCGTGATCTCGTTGAAATCTCTGACAATCATTCGTGTTACTCCGCTGCAATGCTGTGACCGCTCACGCAGGTGGTGGCGGCGGCCTCGAGGATGTCGAGGCCCTTTTTGAAAAGGTCGACGGGGATGGTCAGGGGGGCAAGCACCTTGACCACCTCGTCATGGCTGCCCGACGTCTCGATGATAAGCCCGTTGCGGAATGCCTCGGCGCAGATCTTGTCGGCCAGTTCTCCGGTGCCGACGTCCACGCCACGCATCATGCCACGGCCTTTCAGACGTGCGCCGGGTACGATATCCGCGATGCGTGTCAGGCGCTCTTCCAGTATCTTGGACTTTTCGGCGATCTCGGTCTTGAACCGGTCATCGGACCAGAACTTTTCCAGCGCCACGCGGGCGGTGACAAAGGCGTGGGTATTGCCCCGGAACGTTCCGTTGTGCTCGGCTGGCTTCCAGATATCCAGATCGCGACGGATCAGCAGCGCGGCAAAGGGCAGGCCAAAGCCGGACAGCGATTTCGCCAGCGGGATCAGATCGGGCTGCACGTCCATGCCATCGAAGCTGAAGAAGTCGCCGGTGCGGCCGATCCCCGCCTGGATGTCATCCACGATCAGCAGCGAGTCGTGCTTCTTGGCCAGACGGCCCAAGCGTTCGACCCAGTCTTTCGAGGCGGCATTGAGACCACCTTCACCCTGCACCAGTTCCACCAGGAACGCGGCCGGGGCCGACACGCCCGAGGACGGGTTGTCCAGCATCATTTCAAGCTGGGCAATCGTGTCGATGTCGTCGCCGAACGCACCTTCATAGGGCATGCGGTTCACATCCGGCAGCGACACGCCGCCTGCGCCACCGCGCTTGCCTGCGTTGCCGGTTGCGGCCAGCGCGCCCATTGTCATGCCGTGAAACCCGTTGGTGAACGCAATGATGTCGCGCCGGCCGGTCACCTTGCGCGCCAGCTTCAGGGCGGATTCAACGGCGTTGGTGCCCGTGGGGCCGGTCATCATGACCTTGTGATCCATGCCGCGCGGCTCCAGAACCAGCTTCTCGAAGGTTTCCAGGAACCGGGCCTTGGTGTCGGTCATCATGTCCAGACCGTGCGCAATGCCGTCATTCGAGATATGCTCGACCAGCGCAGCTTTCATGTCGGGGTCATTGTGACCATAGTTCAGCGAGGAACAGCCGGCCAGGAAATCGATATAGGTGCCTCCATCGGCATCGGTCATCTGCGCACCATTCGCGGATGTGAAGACCGTGTCGAAGCTGCGGCAATAGCTGCGCGCCTCGGACTCGCGGCGTTCGAAAACAGGTTTGTGTGAGGTATTCGTAGACATTACGACCTCTCTTTCGATTTTGAATGTGAGGAAAAAAGGGGGGGGCGGCGGCCCTGTTGTCAGGCCGCCTTCGCCAGCTCTTCAGCCAGCTTGATCGTCACGAGGTTCTCCGTCTTGCTTTGACCGTTGAAGTGCTCGTCTTTCTCGTAATACGCTTCAGCATCCATTCCGGTTCCGAACTCGTCGGCAAATTTCCGGAACAGCGCCCAGGACGCATCATTGTCCGAGGTGATCGTGGTCTGGATGCGATTGACGCCTTCGCAGGCCTCGCGCTCCAGCGCTTCCTTCAGCATCAGCGAACCAAGGCCCATGCCGCGCGCATCTTCCGACACCGCGACCTGCCAGATGAACAGCGTTTCAGGATCGCTGGGAATGACGTGACCTGAAACCCAGCCCACCGGCTTGCCATCGATTTCGGCAAGAACGCAGGTATCCGCAAAGTGATCGCACTGGATCAGGTTGCAATACATCGAATTCTCATCGAGCGGCTTGCACGCGCGCACAAGTTCCCAGATTTCGGACCCGTCCGTGGACTCCGGGGCACGCAGCGTGGGAATGGTTTCTTTTGCTAGGTCGCGGGGCATATTTCACTGTTCTCCGATTTACTTCGATAAACAAAGTAGCACTGGAGGCGGCATGCTTCAAGTGACTAAGTAAATTTTTTCTCCGAAGGGCAAAAATGCGTAAAAACAGTCTGATGGGCCATAATTTGGCTTAGTCTTACTACCCTTGTTGTATGCTAGTTGATTTGCCGGTCGAAGCACAAGGGGCTTCACAAACCCGATTTTCGAATATATGTTTAGTTACCCAAAGGAAACGCCACAGGTAGGAATGGATCGCATCGATACCTCATTAGTCGCACTTCGACGTATCCTGCGCGCGACCGAGCTCTTCGGCCGCGAAGTCAAGGAGTCCGCCGGCGTCACGCCGGCGCAGTTCCGGGTTCTGCAGATCATCGGAGAGGCTGGCAACGCCACGGCCACAGCGATATCCTCACGGATGCGCGTGACCCAGGCCACTGTGACCTCACTTGTGGACAAGCTGGTGGCGGAAGGCATGGTTCTGCGTGAAAAGTCGACGCAGGATCGCCGTCAGACCAATATTCACGTGACCGCGAAGGCCGCGATACGCTGGCGCGCGCGCCGGATCCGCTGCAGCAGCGTTTCGTCCGCAAGTTCGCCGTGATGGAGGATTGGGAGCAGTCGATGCTGGTGTCCAGCCTTGAACGCGTGGCGGCGATGCTGGATGCCGACGAACTGGATGCGTCACCGGTTCTGGATGCGGGCGATTTCAAGACACTGGGCGACGGCTGACGCGGCGCGGTGTCGCCTGTCAGGACGCCTTGGCGTCCTGCCAGATCTTTTCGATCTGCGAGGCCAGAAGCATCGGATCCACCGGTTTGGTGATCACCGCAAGCGCGCCCTTCTCCCGCAATTCCTTGGAAAATGAATCTTCGGCCTTGGCCGTCAGGAACACGGTTGGCAGACCTGCCAGCCCGGGCTTCGCGGTCAGCGACCGCCAGACTTCCTGTCCTGACATGTCGGGCATCATCACGTCCAGCAAAAGCATCTGAGGGCGAACGTCTTCCGCGGCGTCCAGCGCGGCCTGGCCGCTGGAAAACTGATGAACGTCGAACTCGCCGACGGTTTCCAGCGCCATCTTGATGATGACGCGGATATCATCGTCGTCATCGACATGCAGGATGGTCTGAAGCGGAGGACGTGTCACGCCACTCTCCTCTCTCCGGTTGGCAGGAAACTTCAGGATAGCCGCCTGCGTCATGCTGATTTCGATTCCCGAGTTTGATGCTTGTCGGTCCAGAGCACAAGGCGCGATGGAATGCGGAACGAGAAAGTGCTGCCTTCACCCACGACCGAGTGGAACGAGACCGGGTAATCCAGCCGTTCCAGAATGGCAGCGACAATGGCCAGACCAAGGCCCGTGCCTGGGCGCTTGGTGCCGTCGCTGGGCCGCGCCTGCGAGAACGGCTTGAAAAGCATCCTGTTCTGGTCTTCCGAGATTCCGGGTCCCTGGTCGCTGACGGAAACCGTGATTCCGCGGTCGTCCTGCGTCAATCCGATCTGAACGGTTGCGCCGCTCGGAGAGTACTTGATCGCGTTCGAGGCGAAGTTCGTGATGACCTGTCCGATCCGTTCGGCATTGCCAAGCACCACTGCGCTGGGCAGGGAGGACTCGACCTGAAGGCGCACATGGTTGTCTACGGCCGCGCCGGACACGAGTTCGACCGTGTCCTGAACGCATTCGACGATATCCAGTTCGGCGATGGAAAAGTCCATCTTGTTGCTGTTGATCTTCTCCAGATCGAGGATGTCGTTGACGATCGACAGCAGGCGGTCGGTGTTGCGAACGGCGATATCGACGACGCTTTGAGCCTTTTCATCCAGGTCGGACACCACCCCGGCCTTGAGCAGCCGCAGCGCCCCGTGGATCGAGGTAAGGGGCGTGCGCAGCTCGTGGCTGACGGTCGAGACGGTCTGCACCTTCTCGAACTGCGAGCATTTGCGGTCGGAGATGTCGCGCAGCACGGATATGAAAAGACGCCCGTGTTGCGGATCGTCCACCAGACGCGTCGATACTTCGATCGGGCCGGTGTAATGCACCAGCTCAAGCGTGATCGAATCCAGTTCGCCTTTCAGAAGCGGGGCCGCGGCGCGAAAAAACGCCTTGGCATCGAATGTGGCCGCAGTGTCGCCGATGTTCTTGTTGCGGGCCTCTTCCTCGGTCCAGTTATGACGCGCGCGGGCTGCGGCGTTGAGGTATCGAATTTGTAATGTGTCGGCTGTATAAACGTAGACCCCATCCTGCAAATCTTCGAGAACAGACGCCAAAAAGGTCAGTTCTGTCTTGGGTTTTCCGACGGCGCAGGGCGCGATGTCGGGGGTCTGAGGGTCTGCGATGCTCTGCATAATTTCCCTTTCGTGCCGTGCAAAATTGCCGGCTATGTATCGGTAACTGGGTCACATGAACTTGTTAGGGCTGGAAAAAGGAAAACTTGAGGCAACTCCGAATTAGCTGGGGCGGAACTGGCGGCTTTATGCCGCCAGATCCATGCTCCGATCCTTGATGGGAAGGGTTATCGTGAAGACGCTGCCTTGGTCGAGCGCGCTTTCGACGGTGATCGAGCCGCCATGCAGCTGGATCAGTTCGCGGGTGATCGCAAGGCCCAGCCCGGTTCCCGAGTTCCGGCGTGTGACCGACGTATCTACCTGAACGAATTGCTGAAAAATCTTCTCCAGGTCGGCTGGGGGAATGCCACAGCCGGTGTCCGTGATCGTGATGCTGACCTGGGCGTCATCTTGGTCCGATGAGACGTGGACGCCGCCGGTTTCGGTGAACTTGATGGCGTTTCCGACCACGTTGATCAGGGCCTGGCGCAAGCGTTTGGCATCCGCCACAAGGGGCAGGGGGGCCACATCGGTCGTCAGGTCGATGCCCTTTTCCGCGGCCTTGATCCCAAGCCCGCTGGCCACCGATTTCACGATATCCCCAAGGTCGACTTCCTCCTCGCAAAGCTCGACCGTCTGGGCCTCGAGCTTGGCTCGGTCCAGAACGTCGTTGATCAGCCCGAGAAGATGGTCGCTCGAGTTGGTGATGCGGCCGGACATTGTCGACACATCGTTGCGCAACGCCTCGAGCGCGCGCTTACGCTCGCTTTCGGGGGCTTTGTCGCAGATCGCGCGGTCGAGCGCCTTGAACCCGGGCAGCACCTCGAGGTTTTCGAGGAAACGCGCGTAGCCGATGACAGAGGTGAGCGGTGTGCGAAGTTCATGGCTGATGATGTTGAGGAAATTGTTCTTGGCCTGGTTCGCCGCCTCGGCCTTTTCACGGGCCAGTTTCAACTCGGTGATGTCGACGCGGAAGCCCACGGTGTTGCCTTCGGGCGACCGTGTCTCGGCAACCTTCAGCCAGCGCCCGTCGCCCAGTTTCTGCTCGATCGGCGCGGTCGGGTTGAAATGCTTGGCCAGACGTTCGCGCAGCCATTCCTCCTCGTTTCCGACAGCATCCTTGTATTGCCCGTTCCGCAGCCCTTCGCGCAGGATGTTCTCGAAGGTGTTTCCGGCAAAGATCGCGTCGCGGGAAAGGTCGTAATAGGCAAGGTATTTCTCGTTGAAGAACACCAGCCGGTCCTGTTCGTCGTAAAGCGCAAAGGCATCGTCGATCGAGTTGAGCGCCGAGCGCAGCTGCCCCTCGGCCGTCTGTTTGCCGCGATACATGGACCACAGCGCGAACATCATTGCGCCCAGAATGCTGCTGCCAAGGAAACTGAGCGCCCAGACAAGGCCTGCCGACCCGGATCGGGTGGGCCAGCCGGATGACGGAACGAGACCGATCTGCCACATGCCGCCATCGGTCGGAATTTGCCGCAGGACGGGATTTTGCGCGAAGACGCCACCGCGACCATACAGGGTCTGGAGCGGGACAAGCCCGGCATCCACCTTGCGGATCGCAGCCTCGAAAGTGCCGATGCCGTGGTCCAGCGCGATGCGAGACAAAAGCTCGTCTCGCTCCACCAGGACCGAAACGATGCCCGATGCGACGCGGCCGCGCTCGTTCCGGCCATCGTTATAATAGGGCGTCCGGTGAATGAATGCGATTTCACCGCGCGTCAGCATGAGCGGGCCGGCCAGCGAAGGCTGGCCCGAGCGCAGGACTTCATTGACCACGGCGATGCGCTCCGGCCGCTCGCGATAGTCCATGCCGATCGCTTTTTCATGACCTTTCAGGGGGTAGATGCGCTCCACCACATAACCCTTCGACAGGGCTATCGAAATGATCGAGGGCGAGTTGCCGATCAGCGACGCGACGAGGTCGGCATATTCGCCCTCATCCATGTCCGTACTGCGTTCTACGGCGTATCGGACCGCGCGGGCGATCACGTCGACCTGCACCAGTTCACGCTGCAATGCGCCGGCAATGGCATCGGCGTCCTTGTTCGCCTCGTCCAGCGCAGCCTGCCGTGCGGACTCCAGAAGGTGCGAGTTGACCCTTGTGCCGACAAGGGCCGTCAGTGTCAGCACAAGGGTAACGGTGAGCACGACCGCGATGGGATATTCACGGAGCTTGAAGAGCTTTTTCAGTCTTGCAGGTTGTCCAGCCACGTTGTGTGCCCTTCCACAGTGCTTTGCCAGCTTTTCGGTGGCGTCCGAGCATTTGACGCCGGCACCCCAGCCGGTCAATTTTCCAACAGGTTCTCTTCCAGAAGGTTGAGGAAACGATCAATTGCGGAATCGATTGCATGGAGATCGGACTGCGACAGGGGACGCGCGCGCGCCTCTATCGCGTGTGTCTCGAGCGTCCGTGCCTCGGTACCGATCAACGGCAGCCCGATACTGCCGGCGACGCCGCAAATGCGATGCGCCTCGAAAGCGACGATATCGAGCGCCGCAACGGGATCGGTCCCCAGCGTCACGCGCGCGGCTTCGATCCGGCAGATCCGCTCATCCAGGCCCGCGCAGAATTGCCGGCGCATTTCTGCCAGCGCCTGCATCATCGAGTCCTTGGTCCTGTCGGGAATGGGCTGACGATTTTGCGCGTTCATGCGATTGCCTTCATCTGACGTTGATCCTCGACACGATCCGGTCCGCCCGCGGCACGCCGTGCCCGGTCGATCAGCGTGGTCGGACATTGCATGCGGAAAAGGCCGACCCTCACCGGATCGCCCACGCGTACTTCCGGCAGGGTCATGTCGATGGCATCGAAGCGATGGCGAAGCCCCTCGAGCTCATGTGCGAGATTTTCCGAGATGAGGGTGCGGTCCGCATGCGGCTTGTCGATCAGAACCGCCACGATGTCGCCATCGCCGGGACAGCACAGCATATGCGGATACGCTGACAGCGCGTTCGACACCGCCTGCGCCATGTCCCCGATCAGAACCGCATAGTAGGTCGGATCCATCATGCGGAAATAGGTTTCGGCCATGGGCAGGTGGAACCCCAGCGCGGAACATTGCCGCAGCCGCATATTCCCTTGTTTCAAAAGAAAGTTTTCCATCGACAGCCGGCTCACGGCGCCTTCGACGTCGTCAAGGATGATCTCGCCGTCGAAACTGGCGGACGGAAAAAGGATGGCCTCCTGCCTGAGGACATGCTCGTGCAGCAGGCGGGCCTGCGCGCGTTCGGCCAGGATGTTGCGCGCCATTTCAAGGCGGATCTTCAGTTCCACCAATTCCAGAGGTTTGGTCACATAGTCGTTCGCGCCTGCCATGAAGGCCGCGTCGATCGAACTCTTGTCGGTCAGGGCGGACAGCATCACGATGGGTGTCGCCGTGTGATGCGGTATGCGGCGCAAGTGCCGGACCAGTTCGATCCCGTCCATCGGCATCATGCGGATGTCGACGATGAAGCATTCGATCGGATCGGTGCTCTCCTCGGCGATCTCCAGTGCCTCCTGCCCGGTATGCGCCGCGCGGATTTCCCGATAGCCAAGCTGTTCAAGGCGAGTCCTCAGAAGATCGCAAAAGATAGGCTCATCATCGACCGTAAGGATCCGCATTGTTTCACTTTCTACTCTAATTCCTCACTCTTCATTAAATTGTTCAAGGCTAAATCGGGCGGAAATGTGGCGCAGATTCGGAAAAAAGCGATTTTTATCAGAATGATCGCTTTCAAGTGGCGTTCGTGGTGCAATGCAGTCACAGATCCAGGTGCACGTGCCGTCCACACACGCCGCATTGCCCCGGCGTGCTCTGTGCGCACACCACGCCTCCGCGCGTGCCCGACGACGAACAGAAGGTGCTTCCGTCATGCGCTCCGGGCCGCGTGCAGCCCCTCGGAAATCAGTATATGAAGGTTTGCGCGCCTTGACCCTCGATGCACTGACCGCGGTACATGCCTTCGCAGTTGAATGGCATCGTCACGGTTCCGTCGGCCCCCACCGCGATCAGGCCGCCCGAGCCGCCTATGGCCACGAGGTCTTTCATCACGACGTCGGCCGCGGCCTCGGTCACGGACTGGCCGGCAAGCCGGATCCTCGCGTCAACCTCATGGGCGACGCAAAGCCTCATGAACGCCTCGCCGTCTCCCGTGGCCGAAATCGCGCAACTTTCGTTGGCGGCATATGTGCCGGCCCCGATCAGGGGGCTGTCGCCGATGCGCCCCGCGGTTTTCGCGGTCATGCCGCCGGTCGATGTGGCGGCGGCGAGATTGCCGGCCCGGTCACGGGCGACGGCGCCGACCGTGCCGTGCCGCCGCGAAGGGTCGTCGTCAAGCGTGCCGTCCGCCTCCATCCGCAAGGTTTCCTGCAAGGTGTGCCACCGCTCTTGCGTATAGAAATAATTGTTTTCCTCGAAGGGGATGCCGGCCTCGCGTGCGACCGACAGCGCACCGTCGCCGGCCATAAGAACATGCGACGTGCGTTCCATCACCGCCCGGGCCACATCGACGGGGTTGCGCGGGCCGCAGATGCCCGCCACCGCGCCTGCACGACGATCGCGGCCGTCCATGATGGCCGCGTCCATCTCCTGTGTGCCCGCGCGGGTGAACACCGCACCGCGCCCCGCGTTGAACAGCGGCTCGTCTT
Organism: Roseovarius sp.; assembly: GCA_046290265.1. Lineage (GTDB taxonomy): Bacteria > Pseudomonadota > Alphaproteobacteria > Rhodobacterales > Rhodobacteraceae > Roseovarius. The sequence continues at coordinate 53,615 of JBKAGF010000005.1, forward strand.
CCAATGCGCGTACCGCCGCGGATACGGCATCTATCGCCGCGCCGTCCGCGGCCAGCACGGCCTCCCCCGCCGCCAGGACCCGCGCCAGGGCGAGATGTCGGGCGTCTTCCTGATCTGGTGACATCTGGTCTCTTGGCAGCACGCCGGCACCGCCATGTATCGCCAGGACGAACCCCTTGCCCATCTCTCCGACCTCCTGCCCTGTTGTGTGCCGCTTTCCCGGGCGTGCGTGACCCGGAATCCCGTATATCGCGGGAATCGACAGGGCGCGACCTCATTTCCGGTTGCAGGCGGGGGGTTACGTGACATTCTTGTGAACGGGATGGTAACATCCACAATATATAGATATCAGTCCCTCAGTGTACGGAGCAGATCGATGGACATGTCTGTGAAACCGAGCCCCAGAGGCAAGCTGGTCGCCATCGGCGGCGCCGAGGACAAGTCCGCGAAGGCGGCGATCCTGGGGCGCGTGCTCAGCCTTTCCGCGAAAGAGGCGCCCGTCGTCGGCGTGATCACCACCGCCAGCAGCATTCCGGACGAGGTTTTCCCCGCCTACCGGGACGCATTCAAGGCGCTTGGCGCGTCCGAGGTACTGGATATCCGCATTCGCGAGCGGCGTGACGCCGGCGACAGCGCAATGGTCGACATGATCACGCGCAGCGACGTGCTGTTCATCTCGGGCGGGGACCAGATGCGCCTGACCAGCATCTTTGGCGCCTCCCGGGCGCTCGACGCAATCCGCCGGATCTATCACGAGGGCGCGGTCATCGCGGGCACCAGTGCGGGGGCCGCCTGCCAGTCCACAACCATGGTCTATGGCGGCAGCGCGATCGATTCGCTGCGCAAGAGCGCAGTTAAGATGAGTGCGGGATTCGGCCTTGTCGAAGGGGTGATCATCGACACGCATTTCCTGGAACGCGGGCGGTTTTCGCGCCTGATGGAAGTGGGCGCGACCAACCCCGAATACCTTGGTATAGGGCTTGGAGAGGACGCTGCCGTATTGTTCGAGAGGGGTCTGATCAAGGCTTTCGGGCCGGGTCATGTCATCCTCGTTGACAGTTCGAAGATTACCGGTTGCAATGTATTCGACCTATCAGACGGTGAGGCGGTGAGCGTCCACAACGTCGTTATGCATGCGCTGGTCGAAGGTGATGGTTACAGCCTGACGGACCGGCAGGTCCTGAGTGCGAAACAGCTCGGGGCCATGAGCCTGGAGCTAAAGGATGCGTATACTTGAACACCGTGCGCTGCGCGGACCGAACTATTACAGCCGCTACCAAGCGATCTACATGCGGCTGGACATCGAGGAACTGGAAGACCGTCCAAGCGACAGGGTCGACGGTATTGCCCGCAATCTCGAAGCCCTGATCCCCACGATACAGGAACATCGCTGCTCCGTGGGCGAACCCGGCGGATTCCTGCAACGTGTCGAGGCCGGCACCTGGGCCGGTCACATGGTCGAACATGTGGCGATCGAATTGCAGAACCTGATCGGCTTCTCGGTGGGCTACGGCAAGACCGTCGACAGCTATGACAAGGGCGTCTATCACGTCGTCTATCGCTATCGCGACGAGGCCACCGGGCTGGCCTGCGGCGAAGAGGCGGTGGAGATCGTCCAGGCGCTTTACGATGGCAAGGACGTGGAACTGGAGCCGGTCATCGACCGGCTGAAGGAGGTGCGCGACGCCAACGCGCTGGGCCCGTCGACCGGCTCGATCGTGAATGCCGCCAAGGCGCGGAACATCCCGTGGTACAACCTGACCGAGGGCACCAGCTATACCCAGCTGGGCCACGGCGTGAAGCAGCGTAAGTTCCAGGCGACCGTGACGGATGCGTCGGGCATCATCGGCCATTCGATTGCCGACGACAAGGAATGGACCAAGCAGGTGCTGGGCGACGCCGGGGTGGCCGTGCCCAAGGGTTATATCGGATACAGCTGGGACGACGTGAAAGACGCCGCCGAGTGGATCGGCTGGCCGGTCGTGACCAAGCCGCTGTCGGGCAATCACGGGCGTGGCGTGACCACCGACATCACCAACGAGGACGAGCTGAAATCGGGCTACGAGGCGGCGCTGGCACGCTGCCGCGACGATTACGGCGCCGTCATCGTGGAAAGCTATATCAAGGGCGAGGATCACCGCATCCTGGTGGTCGACGGCAAGCTCGTGGCCGCCGCGCGCCGCCGCCCCGCGCATGTCGAGGGGGACGGCAAATCCACGATCCAGCAGCTGATCGACGAGGAAAACAAGGACCCGCGCCGCGGTGTGGGCCATGAAAACCTGCTGACCCAGATCCATGTGGACGAACAGACCATGCGCCTGCTGGAGCAGGCCGAACTGACGCTCGAGTCGGTGCCGGAGAAGGGCGAGATCGTCTATCTGAAATCCACTGCCAACATCTCGACCGGCGGCACCGCGACCGACCTGACAGACGAGGTGCACCCCGAGATCAAGTTCGCGATGGAACGCATCGGCCGGCTGGTGGGCCTCGATATCATCGGGATCGACCTTCTGGCCGAAACGCTGTCCAAACCGCTGGACCAGCAATCGGCGGGCGTGGTCGAGGTGAATGCCGGCCCCGGTTTCCGCATGCACATGTCGCCCACCCATGGCAAGCCGCGCGCGGTGGGCGAGGCCGTGGTCAATATGCTGTTCCCCGATCCCACCGATGACGGGCGCATCCCGATCACCGCGATCACCGGAACGAATGGCAAGACCACCACGACGCGTCTGATCACCCATCTTCTGAGGCAGGCGGGCAATTCGGTGGGCATGGGCTGTACCGGGACGATCGAGATCGACAACCACGTGATCCTGCGGGGCGACTATTCCGGGCCTGCGGCGGCGCATGCCGTGCTGCACGAACCCACGGTGGAACACGCCGTGCTGGAGGTCGCGCGCGGCGGGATCATGCGCCGGGGTCTGGGCTTTGACGAATGCGACGTGGGCGTTCTTCTGAACATTGCCTCGGACCACCTGGGCGAGCGTGACATCCACACGCTGGAGGAACTGGCGCGGTGCAAGACGGTCGTGGTCGACGCGGTGAAGAAGGTCGGCGGGTTCTGCGTGCTGAACGCCGACGATCCGCTGGTGATGGAACACGGCACCTACTGGGCGCGGGGCGAGATCATCTATTTCACGATGAACCCCGACAACCCGGACCTCGAACAGCACCTGGCCGACCACAAGATGGTCATCACCGTGCGGCAGGGCCGAATCGTGCTGTTGCGCGGCACGGTCGAGGTCGAGGTGGCGGCGGTCAACGACGTGCCGATCTCGTTCGAGGGGCACGCGCCGTTCAACGTGCAGAACGCCATGGCCGCCACCGCCGCGGCGCTGGCGCACGGGCTCGAGATCGACGACATCCGCGCGGGTCTGCTCAGCTTCCACCCGACGCCGGCGCAGATGCCCGGGCGGACCAACTATTTCGAGGCCGACGGCGTCAAATGCCTGATCGACTACGGTCACAACGTGCCCGCGCTCGAGGCGCTGGAGCCGCTGGTCAATGGCCTGGGACAACAGCGCAGGATCGCCGTGGCCACGGCCCCTGGCAACCGCCGGGACGAGGATCTTGCGGCGCTGGGCGCGCAATTGGCCAAGATGTGCGACGCGGTCTATGTCTACGAGACCGACGCGCGCGGACGCAGCGAAGGCGAGACCGCCGGACTGATCGAGAAAGGCGCGAAAGAGGCGGGGTCTTCCGGCACGGTCGAGATCATCATGGATGAGCAGGCCGCCATAAACCGCGCCATCGAACAGGCGAAACCGGGAGATTTCCTGCTGCTTCTGGTCGATGACATCGAAGGCGCGACCGAACGCCTGAAGGGCCGCAGCTACCCGGTGCAGGCCGACCTGGCGCAGGGCTGAACTGCCGGCCAACGGATTTGAAAAGGGAACCACGCCTCCCGGTCGGGCGTTCTTTCCCGAGGGGACAGCTATGACACAGAATGTTTTCGTCGTCGGACTGAACGAATTGAATGCGGCACGGCTGAAGCGCCTGCGCAACGTGGAAGACGTTGAATTTCATCCACTTTTGACCTCTGCCGAAGTGTCGGACACCCAGATTTTCGACATTCCAGACATGCTGCGCCGCGCCGAAGAGACGCTGGATGCATTCGACGGGTCAATCGACGCCATCGTGGGCTATATCGATTTTCCGGTTTCCACCATGCTGCCGCTTCTGTGCAAGAAATACGGCACGCGAAACGCTTCGCTGGAATCTCTTCTGAAATGCGAGCACAAGTACTGGTCGCGCAAGGTCATGGCCGAGGTGATCCCCGATCACGTGCCGAACTTCACCGCCTTCGATCCGTTCGACGACGAGGCCTTGTCCAAGATCGGCGAGGCCGGCCTGCGGTTTCCGTTCTTCGTGAAGCCGATCAAGTCGTCCGGTTCGCGTCTGGGCTTCCGCATCGACAGCCCCGAGGATTTCGCCTATGCGACCGAAGCTTTCCGCGCCGAGATCAACGAGATTTCCGAGCCGTTCAACTATGTCCTGAACCAGGCTGACCTGCCCGATGACGTGAAGGCGGTCGAGGGGCATTACTGCATGGCCGAGCGGGTGATCGGCGGGCGGCAATGCACCGTCGAGGGATACGTGCACGAAGGCGAAGTCGTGCCTTACGGCGTGGTCGACTCGATCCGCTATCCTCAGGTCCTGAGCTTTTTCTATTATCTCTACCCATCCACCCTGCCGCCGCGCATTCAGGAGCAAATGGCCGAGATCACCAGGACGGTGATGAAGCATATCGGCTATGACAATGCCGGGTTCAACATCGAGTATTACTGGGACGAGGTGCAAAACCAGATCTGGCTGCTCGAAATCAACACCCGGATCGCGCAATCCCACTGCGATCTTTTCGAAATGGTCGACGGGGTCAGTCATCAGCAAGTGACGGTGGATCTGGGGCTGGGTCGCAAGCCCGACATGCCCAAGGGCGAGGGGCCCGATACCGTCGCCGCCGAGTTCTTCTACCGCGTGTTCTTCAACGACGCGACAGTGGCGCGTGCGCCGTCTCGGGCCGAGGTCGAGGTCGCCGCAGAGCAGGTCGAGGGCACGCGCATCACCTCGTATGTCAGCAGGGGGTCTAAACTGTCGGAACTGCCCGAGCAGGACGCCTACAGCTATGCGGTGGCGTCGGTCTGGATGGGGGCGCAGAAACAGTCGAAGCTGCTTTGGAATTACGAGCAGGTGATGAAGAAGCTGAATTACGAATTCACCGATATCGTGGAATAGCGCGCCCGTCGCGCGCCCGATACGGCCTTCTTGCCGACAGCGAAGCGATGGTGGTCCGCACGGTCTGTTGATCTGGCGGCCTTGTCGCGGAGACGGGCGCGACACCGCCGGAATACCGACGCAATACCGACGCGATACCGAGGTTGGATTTGCGTCTTGCGCTGCATTAACCTTTGAGTCGTTCAACTCGGACCGGCGGACACCATCGACGGGGCGCGACCGTCTGGACATCTCTCCGCCCTGACGATACCGCAGCCCCGAACCCGCCATGCCGATCGTCAGTGAGTGCCATGAAAATCGACCATCCGTTGCCGCAGACCATCCGAGAAATCGAGCATCTGGAAATCCCGATGCCCGACGGCACCAGACTGGCCGCGCGGATCTGGATGCCAGAGGGCTCCGAGGCCCAACCGGTACCGGCGATCCTTGAATTCATTCCCTATCGCAAGAACGACAAGACGCTGGAGCGCGACCACGCCCGTGCGCCCTGGCTGGCGGCCCAGGGCTATGCCTATGTCCGCGTCGACCTGCGCGGCACGGGCGAGTCCGAAGGGTTGATGACGGATGAGTACACCGAGACCGAGCTTCAGGACGGCTGCGACGTCATCGCCTGGATCGCCGCACAGGGCTGGTGCGATGGCGGGGTCGGCATTGTCGGTATTTCCTGGGGCGGATTCAATGGCTTGCAGCTTGCTGCGCTGCGCCCCCCGGCGTTGAAGGCGGTGGTGACGATCTGTTCGACCGATGACCGATATGCCGACGATATCCACTACATGGGCGGCACGCTCCTGGGCGATCATCTGTCCTGGGCATCTGTCATGTTCGGGATAAATACCCTGCCGCCTGACCCCGCCCATGTGGGCGACCGCTGGCGCGCCATGTGGGAGGAACGGCTGGACGGCTCTGGCCTGTGGCTGGAAAACTGGGTGCGGCACCAGACGCGCGACGACTTCTGGAAGCACGGTTCGGTCTGCGAGAATTTCGCGGATATCGAGGTGCCGGTCTATGCCGTCAGCGGCTGGGCGGACGGTTATTGCCGCGCCGTGTTCCGATTGGTCGAAAACCTCAAGGGCCCGGTGAAAGGCCTCGTCGGACCGTGGTCTCACAGGTATCCGCATCTCGGTGCGCCGGGCCCCGCGATCGACTGGCTGACCGAAGAGGTGCGCTGGTGGGACCAGTGGCTGAAAGGGCGTGACACTGGCATCGCCGACGAACCCCCGCTGCGACTGTTCCTGCAAGACCACGCGATACCGCAAATCCGTTACGACACCCGCGAAGGTGTCTGGATCGACGAACCCTCTTGGCCGTCGCCGAATATCGACCGGGCCGAATTCGGCCTGACCTCGGACGGCGGGCTTGGCACGGACGGGCCGGGTGCCGCGCTGGCCATCCGCTCGCCTCTCTGGGTCGGGCGTCACGGGGGGAAATGGTGTTCCTATGGCCTGGCCGGCGACCAGCCGGGCGACCAGCGGCGCGAGGATGCGGGCAGCCTGTGTTTCGAAACCGCACCGCTGACCGAGGATCGCCACCTTGTTGGTGATCCCAACCTGACGCTAACATTCAGCGTGGACAGGCCGGTAGCGCAGGTAGCCTTGCGCCTGATGGACGTGGCGCCTGACGGTGCCGCGACGCGGGTCAGCTATGGCCTTCTGAACCTGACGCACCGCGACAGCCACGAGGCACCTGAACATCTCGTGCCTGGCCAAACCTACACGGCGCGCCTGCCGATGAAGCATGTCGCCCAGACCTTTCGCGCGGGGCATCGCATTCGGCTGGGTCTCTCGACCAGCTATTTCCCGATCGCATGGCCAGCGCCCGAGCCGGTGACGCTGACCGTCCACACGGGGGAGAGCACGCTGGTCCTTCCGATACGAAAGGACACGCCCAAGGGTGTCGATGCGTTCGGACCCGCCCGTGCCGCCGAACCGCTGGAGCTGGAGGTCGAAACCGCACCCTACGCGACCTGGACGCTCTCGGAAGATGCGGAAACGGGGCAGGTCTGCGTCGATACCGTCACGCATGAAGGCGCTGTGACCATTGCGCGGCAAGGGTTTTTTCATTCGGCCAGGGGGGATGAGCATTACGCGATCCTGCCCGACGATCCGACCTCGGCAGAGGGAACTGTGACCTGGATCCACGAGATGCGGCGCAACGACTGGGCGGTCAGGACGGTGACACAGACGCACCTGTCGTGTGACGAGACGGACTATTTCATAACCGCGCGGTTGCAGGCGTTTCTGGGCGACGACTGCGTCCGGGATCTGGACTGGGACCTGACCATCCCGCGTGATCACAACTAGGGCGGCCGGCAGGCCGAGGCGTCATTCCCCGCCGACGGCGACAAGAACGATGTCACCGTCCCAATGGCCACGCAGATGCGTGGCGGCCTGCCACGCGCGCAGGCCCGAGCGACAGGCGAAGACGGCGCGCTGGCCATCGCCGGGCGTGGTGTCGGTCCTGCGTGTGAATTCGGATATGCTGATCCTGTGCGCGTGGCTCGAGACCGGGGAAGGAGCCTCGTCCATATCCCGCAGCTCGACCACGAAATCCGCGGCCGTGATTTGCCGTGGCGCAATGAAACGCAGCTCCGCCACAGGTTCCGACGCGGCGTCGAAACGGAAGCTGCCGCTGCGATACCCGAGCATGTCGAACGTGATCACTTGGCCAAGTGGCGAGGGCGACTGACCGATCATCTGCGCCAGGGCCATCTGCGCCTGTGCTGCGCCGATCATGCCGACGACCGGCCCCATGACGCCCGCCGTGGCGCAGGTGGCGGCGCGGTCGGGCAGGTCCGGGAAGACCGCGCGCAGGGACGGGGCCGTGCCGCAGAAGCCCCCGACATACCCCGCAACACCCAGTACCGAGGCGCTGAAAAGCGGTTTGCACGCGGCAAGACAGGCATCGGACAGGATATAGCTGACCGCAAAACTGTCGGCGCAATCCAGCACGATTGTGGCCTGTGCCACCAGGCCGGGCGCGTTGGCCGGATCAAGCGGAGCGGCGACCGTTTTGATACTGCACTCGGAGTTCAGGCGCCGCAGGGTGATCGCGGCGGCGTCGACCTTGGCACGGCCGATGTCGTCCTCGCGAAACAGCGTCTGGCGGTGAAGGTTCGTCAGGGACACGGTATCGCCATCCACCAGCGTCACGTGGCCCGCCCCCGCGCCGACAAGATACTGCAGCACGGGCGACCCCAGCCCGCCCGCGCCCACCACCAGCACATGCGCGGCGCGGATTGCGGCCTGTCCGGCCTCACCCAGCTCGGGCAGACATGTCTGACGGGCATAGCGGTTCATCGGGTTGCCTTCAGCCAGTCGAGAACGCGGGTTTCCGGACTGTCGTTGAGCGTGATGTCCGTCACGGCGGCCACGACGTCGGCCCCCGCGGCGAAGGCCCCCGGCGCACGTTCGACCGACATGCCTCCGATGGCGATCAGCGGCAGGTCCCCGATCAGGCCGCGCCATTGCGTAAGGCGATCGAGCCCCTGTTCGTGCCACTTCATCTTTTTCAGGATGGTGGGATAGATCGGGCCCAGCGCGATGTAGTCGGGACGGAGATCCAGGGCACGATTGAGTTCCGCCCTGTCATGGGTGCTGACCCCCAGGCGAATACCGGCCTTTCGGATGGCGGATATGTCAGCTGAATCAAGGTCTTCCTGCCCAAGGTGAATGTAGGTACAGCCCGCGTCGATGGCCTCGCACCAGTGGTCGTTGACGATGAGCGTGCACCCATGGGCATCGCAAACCACCTTGGATCGCAGGATGTGCTCGCGCAGCGTGTCCGGCGCGGCATCCTTGACGCGCAACTGCACCAGCTTGATCCCCAGCGGCACCAGCCGCTCGATCCAATCGGCACTGTCGAAGATCGGGTAGAACCGGTCGAGCGTCATTCGAGAAAGGCCTTGCCGATGACAGGGGTGGAGGGCGCCGCCATATCGCGCGGCTCCATCGGGTCGGCGGATTGCGCCAGTTTTCCGGCCTTCAGCGCCAGCGCAAAGGCCTCGGCCATCGCCGCCGGGTCGCCCGCCCTGGCCACCGCGGTGTTCAGCAGAATAGCGTCATAGCCCAGCTCCATCGCCGCGGTGGCCTGCGACGGCAGGCCGAGCCCTGCGTCGATCACCAGCGGGGTGTCGGGAAAATGCGCCCGCAGTGCGCGCAGGCCGAAGAGATTGTTCAGGCCCAGCCCCGAACCGATGGGCGCGCCCCACGGCATCAGCACCTCGCAGCCGGCGTGAAGCAGGCGGTCGGCGACGACAAGATCCTCGGTGGTATAGGGAAAGACCTGAAAGCCGTCCTCAGCCAGGATGCGGGCGGCTTCGACCAGCCCGAAGACATCCGGCTGCAGGGTGTCTTCCTCGCCGATAACCTCCAGCTTGATCCAGGGTGTGTCAAACACTTCGCGGGCCATGTGGGCGGTCGTCACCGCCTCTTTCACGCTGTGGCAACCGGCGGTGTTGGGCAGGATACGCACGCCAAGGTCGCGGATCAGTTGCCAGAAATCCTGTCCGGCGCGGTCCTGCCCGCTTTCGCGGCGCAGGGATACGGTGGCGACGCTGGCGCCGCTGCGCCGGAAGGCCTCGGCCAGGATGGCGGGCGAGGGGTACTGCGCGGTGCCCAGCATGAAGCCGTTGGCGAGTGCGGTGCCGTAGAAGTCGCGCATCGTTCAGCCGCCCTGCATGGGCGCCAGAACCTCGATGCTGTCGCCATCGCACAGTTTGCGGTCGGCTCGCATCGAGGATGGAACGAAGGCGCCGTTCACCGCGGTGGCGACCTTGGCGTTGCCGTAGCCCTGCGCGATCAGCAGGTCGGCGAGGCTGGCGACCTCGGCGTCCAAGGGCGTGCCGTTAAGCTGCAATCTCATCGGAAACCTCCGGTCTTTTGTCGTGAAGGATAAGGTCCGCGACCATCCGCCCCAAGGCCGGGGCCAGCAGGAAGCCATGCCGGTAAAGCCCGTTCGCGCGGATCAGGTTTCCGTCACGGCGGATGCGGGGCAGGTTGTCGGGGAAGGCGGGGCGGCTGTCGACGCCGATCTCGATCACCTCGGCCTCTCCGAACGCGGGGTTGAGAGCGTAGGCTGAACTGAGCAGCTCGAGCATGGCGCGTGCGGTCACGTGACGCCCGGCGCGCCCTTCCACCATCGTGGCGCCCAGCATGAATATCCCATCACCGCGCGGCACGACGTAGATCGGCACGCGGGGATGCAACACGCGGACAGGACGGTTAAGCGTCACGTCGGGACAGGACAGCATCAGCATTTCGCCCTTCACCCCGCGCAGGTCCGCAAGAGCATCGCGGGCGGCGAACCCGCGGCAATCCACAGTCAGACCCCGCGCGGCATAGATGGCGGGATCGGCGTCGTCTTGCCTGAAGACCGCGCCATCGGCCGAAAGGCTGGCGCGAAGCGCGACAAGGGCCGCGCGGGGCGCAAGATGCGCCTCGGTATCGAAGAAAAGGCCGCGCGCGAAACGGGTCCCGAGATCAGGTTCAAGCGCGGTGATCTCGGCTCCGCTGACGGCGCGGTGCGCCCGCGTCAGGCGCGCGAACCGTGACAGGTCGGACCTGTCGCGCGTGGGGGAGACCACCAGCGATCCATTGCGGTGAACGCAGTCGGTCTGCGCCGCCCACCAGTCGATGGCCTCGGCCCCTAGGCGGATTACGGGTTCTTCCGCGCTTTCGCCTTCGCAGAAAGGGGCCAGCATTCCGCCAGCCCACCACGAGCAAGCATGCGGTCCCGCTTCCGTATGGCGGTCCACGATCGTCACATCGACGCCACGGTCAAGAAGCGTGCGCGCCGTGCAGAGCCCGGCCACGCCGGCACCTATGACGGTGACGTCGGTCAAGTTTGGATCCGAGGGCGCGATGTCGTCAATGTCAGCTTCACTGGCGCGTCTCCAGGTCTGGGGGGCGTGCCGATGCGAGAATGAGCCTGTGCGTCTGGTTTGCACTGTCTACCCGTTCCCTACGCCGGAATTGCCCGGATCAGGTTCGACGGGTCGGTGCAAGCACCTCTCAGCCCCTGCGGGCCCCCCGACGGATGAAATCTTGCGCCCGGAAGGCCGTGACCCGGCGAGCGCATTGTTTGCCATTGATAGATCAGGTGCCTTCCGCCTGCAACGGCTGAAACATATCGGTTCATAACGCGGATGAACAATGCTGCGGGCCCGGTTGCACCGCCGCCTGGGCAAGAGATTGCGCGAGCGCACCTCCCGGGCCGGCCGATTCTCGCCCGGCGCCTTGACCTTCAGGCTTATGAGAGCGTTATTCTTGCATGGTCGCTATGGAGGGTTTTTTCGTGAACGGCACTTTATCCTTAACCGGTCAGCGAGTGGGGCTGCGCGCGTCGGTCTGCATGCTGATTTTGACCGCCGGTGCGGCAATGGCCCAGACCGAGGCGCCGGAGCCTCTGCCGCCAGCCACCGAGGCGGTGCTGGATCAGCTGGAACGCTCGGCGACGTCCGATGACTCCGGCGCGGCGGCGGGGATCGAGGTGCCGGATGCCGATGCGGACCGTACCGATCAGGCCGGATCTTCTGCCGCGGTGGGCGATGATACGGAAACCGCGGGGCAGACCCCTCTGGAAACCGTGCTGCCTTCTCCCTCCGGCGAGACCCCGCAACCCGAGGAGCCGGCGCAGCCCCTGCGCGAACAGATCGCCGCCTGTTACACGGGCGACCCGGCTGCGGAATCGGCCGAAGAGGTGCGGATCAGCTTTGTTCTGGACAGTGCTGGCCTGCTGCGCGGTATCCCCAGCCATGTCGGCAGCGATACCCAGTCGGCGGTGCAGAGACGGGTGTATCTGGACGCTGTCGTGGCATTGGAAGACTGCGCGCCTTATTCCGTCAGTGGATTCGAGACGACATATGAGGCCACCTTTACGCCAGCGGCCGTGGGGCAGGTGGACGTGCTGCGCTCGGAACCGCAGGTGACCGAGACCGAGCCGCTCGGCACGGCCCGCGTGGACAGGTCCGCGGCCGTGACCGAAGAGGACGAGGCCGCGCTGGACCTGACGCGCGATCAGCGTCGTGAAATCCAGAACCGCCTGCGCCTGTTGGAGCATGACCCCGGCGGCGCGGATGGTGTATTTGGCCCGAACACGCGCGTGGCGATCTCGAACTGGCAGACAGAGCAGGGGCTCGCGGTCAGCGGATATCTCAACGAGACGCAACTGGCCGAACTCCGCACGCAAAGCGAAACAGAGTACCAGGCGTTTCTTCAAACCCAGCCGAAGCCCAAGCCGAACCGCAAGACGAAGCGCGTGCGCGTGTGCAAGCGCGGCGTGTTCGGAGTGCTGTACGATTGCAGGTTCGTCTGGCGATAGGCGCCCCCGTCAGGCGCGCTGAGGATGGCTCGTTAAACCGCCTGCCGACGGGAACTTTGCGAAAGTTGCGGCGTTGTTCCCTGGGAACGAGAAAGCGGACGATGCACCACCGACAACCTGCAACGGATTTCGCGGTCACTCCACGGCGCGAAAAGGCCTCGACCAGAGGCCCGCGTTCCTGCGAATGGTGGATACGTTTATCTTGACCACGAATGCCGATCCCCCGCTCAATCATTTGCTGACGGACGTGGTTTCGCGCATCCCATCCGTTGGGCAGCAACCGAAAGTCACGGTCGGCGAAATCGCCACCGGCGTATGCCTCTTGGTGAAGGCAATTCTGACAAAGGACGGGGTGGTCTTCCTGCTGGCCCTGATGGCCTACGTCATTGCGCTCTCGTTTCTGGTATGGACGCTGTTGTGAGGCGCCTGCTGCCGTTTTTCCCACTGTTGGGCCTGTGTGCCTGCGAGGGGCCGCAATCCGTGCTCGACCCTGCCGGACGCGATGCCGAAGTCCTGGCGACGCTCTTCTGGATCATGCTGGGGGGCGCGATCTTTCTGTGGGTGGCGTTGAACGGGCTGATTCATTTTGTCACGAGGATTGCGCCGCGGCCGCTGAACCGGCGCGCGGCGGAGGCGCTGATCATCGGTGGCGGCGTCGTCTTTCCGGTGATCCTGCTTGCGGCCTTGCTCGCCTATGCCTTGAGCGAGATGCCAAGACAGCGGGACAGGGGCGAGGGCCTTCGGGTGGAGGTGACAGGTCACCAGTTCTGGTGGCGGGTGCATTACTGGCCCGACGGCGCCGAAGCGCCCATCGTCTCTGCCAACGAGGTGCGCCTGCCCACCGGACAGCGCAGCGAGATCACCCTGAACGCCGAGCGGGTGATCCATTCGTTCTGGATACCGGCGCTTGGCGGCAAGACCGACATGATTCCGGGGCGCGAGACGCGGATGTCGCTGGAGCCGACCAAACCGGGCGAATACCGCGGGCAATGCACCGAGTTCTGCGGCGAAAGCCATGCCTACATGGCGTTCGGCGCGGTGGTGATGGAGACCGAGGCGTTTGAGGCGTGGCTGGAACGCGAGGCGGCGCCGGCGGTGGCACCGGCCAGCGAGGAGGCACGGCGCGGGGCAGAGCTGTTCCTGTCCGAAGGCTGTGGCGGCTGTCACGCCGTGCGCGGCACCGAGGCCGAAGGTCAGGTCGGCCCGGACCTGACGCATCTGGCCTCGCGGGTATCGCTGGCGGCGGGAATCCTGCCCATGACCGAAGACGCGCTTCGCGACTGGGTGCGTGACCCGGCGCAGTTCAAGCCGGGGGTCGAGATGCCGGGATATGATCACTTGTCGGATGAAGAACTGTCGGCGCTGTCGGCCTATCTTGGGGGACTGGAATGAACGACACCGACACCCCCCAAGGTACCGCCCGGTGCGGCGATGGCGGCAAGGTCTACGACGCAGGCCCCGAGGGCACCTATCCGCCGACCGAGGAGATGCTGGATGCGCCCGTCGACGCTGAGGTGAAAGCCAGGCGCGAGGCCGAACTTCGCAAAGCCTGGGAAACCCCGAAAGGCTGGCGCTACTGGTCGGCCGTGAACAACACCGAAGTGGGCGTCTGGTACTCGCTGACCGCCTTTTTCTTCATGCTGTGCGCGGGCGTTCTGGCGCTTCTGATGCGTGTCCAGCTGGCCGTGCCGGACAACGATTTCCTGAGCGCTGACCGCTTCAACCAGTTCTTCACCATGCATGGCTCTGCGATGATGTTCCTTTTCGCCGTGCCGATGTTCGAGGCGGTCTCGATCCTGCTTCTGCCCGCGTTCCTTGGTGCGCGCGACATGCCCTTTCCAAGGCTTTCGGCCTATGGCTACTGGTCTTTCCTGATCGGCGGGATCTTCGTGCTGGGCTCGATCCTGTTCAATGTCGCCCCCAGTTCGGGGTGGTTCATGTATCCGCCGCTTGCCACAGAACAGGAAGGGATCGGGCCGGACATCTGGCTCTTGGGGCTCTCCTTCATCGAGGTGGCGTCGATTGCGGCGGCGGTGGAGCTGATCGTGGGGACGATCAAGTGCCGCCCGCCCGGAATGCGGATCAACCTGATGCCGCTTTACGCGTGGTACGTGCTGGTTGTCGGCGTGATGATCCTCTTTGCCTTCCCGCCGCTTATCGCGGGGGATTTCCTGTTCGAGCTGCAACGCTCGATGGACTGGCCGTTCTTCGACCCCGACCGGGGCGGTGACCCGCTCTTGTGGCAGCACCTGTTCTGGATCTTCGGCCACCCGGAGGTTTACATCGTCTTCCTGCCGTCCATCGCCATCGCAGCGATGATCGTGCCCACCGCGGCACAGCGCCCCATCGTGGGCTATTCGTGGATCGTGCTGTCTGCGGTGGGCGTGGGGTTCCTGAGTTTCGGGCTGTGGGTCCACCACATGTTCACCACAGGGTTGCCGTCGCTATCTCTGGGCTTCTTTTCGGCGGCGTCCGAGGCGGTGGTGATCCCTACCGGCGTGCAGATCTTCGCCTTTGTCGCGACACTGATGGTGGGCCGGGTGACCATGAGCCAGCCGATGCTGTGGATCGCGGGGGCGCTGGCGATCTTCACGGCGGGCGGGCTGACTGGCGTGATGGTGGCCATCGCGCCCTTCGACTGGCAGGTGCATGACACCTATTTCATCGTGGCACACCTGCATTACACGCTCTTCGGAGGCATGGTCTTTCCGATCATCGGCGGGATCTATTATTTCTACCCGTTCATCACCAAGAAGAAGATGTCGGACCGGCTGAGCAGGTGGGCCTTCTGGCTGACGTTCTCGGGCTTCAACATCTGTTTCCTGCCGATGCACCTGACAGGATTGCAGGGCATGCCTAGACGGGTGTTCACCTACCCGGAAGCCGCCGGTTGGGACGTGCTGAATATGGTGTCGACATTGGGCAGTTTCATCGTCGCGGTCGGCATCCTTGTCTTTGCGTGGGACCTGTTGCGCCCCAAGGGCAAGCAGCCGCTGACCGAGCGGAACCCGTGGAACGGCGGCACGCTGGAATGGTCACATGACGTGCCGGAAGAGGCCTGGGGCGTGCGGTCAGTGCCCTATATCACCTCACGCTATCCGCTGTGGGAGCAACCGAAATTTCTCGAGCGGTTCGACAAGGGACAGTTCTATATCCCCGATGCGCCCGGGGGGAAGCGCGAAACGATCGTGACCTCGGCCGTGGACGCGGTACCGCAGGCGGTGGTTCAGGTCACCGGCCCGGCGTGGATTACGCTGTGGGCTGCCGCGTTCACCGGCGGGGCCTTCATTCTGCCTGTCTTCGGCTATTACTGGATCTCCGTCGCCTCGGGCGCGTGTGCCGTGGCCTGCGTGATCTATTGGCTCTGGACCTCGACTGCGCTGGTTCCGAAGACCCCCATGCGCGAGGCAGGCCTCGGCCTGCGCTTGCCGGTCTATGTGACCGGCCCCAAGGCGCCGGGATGGTGGGCGGTATTCATCACCATGCTGGGGGACGCCACCGCCTTTGCCAGCCTCGTCTTCGGCGTCTTCTTCTTCTGGACCGCGCGGCCCGACTTCCCGCCCGAAGGCACGCCATTGCCCGACACGTTCTGGGCGCTGGTGGCCGGGCTGGCCTTTGTCATCGCGTGGGCCGCGACCGTTGCCGCGCGCGAATTGAACAGGGGAGGGCGGCAGGCCATTGCCCGCTGGTGCATCGGCGGGGCGGTCCTGGCCACATGCGCCGCGGCCGGGGGGCTGTGGGCCGCCCTTTTGGTGCCGGGGCTGCAACCCGAAACCCATGCCTTCCCGGCGGTCATGTTCGCACTTGGCGTCTGGACGACAGCGCATTGCGTGCTTGCCGTCATCATGTTGCTTTACTGCCTTGCAGGCAGCCTGTTCGGCAAACTGACCCAGCTTTATGACGCGGACCTGCGCAATACGACACTGTTCTGGCATTTCATGTGCCTGTCGGGTGTCATTACCGCGCTGTTGATCGGCGTTGCGCCGAAACTGATGTGAGGCGACCGCGATGACCAAGGAAACTCCGCTCCGCCACAAAAGCATATGGCACATGATCGCCGCACCCACCGTCTGGACGCTGCATTTCGCGATCATCTACGCGATCACCGCAGTCGACTGCAGCAAGACCGGCACGCCGGATGTGGCGCGGCCTGCCATCCTGATGCTGACGATACTGGCCCTTGCCCTGATCGGGCTCATCGCCTGGCGCGCCTGGGTGCAATGGGACTACCCCGATGACCAGGATTACGTGCACGACAAGCCCACGATCGAGGACCGGCGCGAGTTCCTGGGCCATGCAGGTTTTCTGCTGAGCATCGTCTCGGCCATCGGCGTGATCTTCGTGGCCATGCCGGCACTGTTCATCGGAACCTGCTTGTGAACGTGGCGGGCGCCTCTGCCCTGGCTCTGCTGGCAGGGCTCTACCTGCCCCCGTGGGAAGGGTGGCTGGACCCCTTTCCGGCGCATATGCTGCGGCATATGGGGCTGGTGGCCTGCGTGGCGCCGTTGATGGTGCTTGCGTGGCCGGGTGTGTCCCGGCGCCTGGCAGTTCCCGTCTTGCTGGGCGCGGCGGTAGAGTTCGTGATAGTCTGGGCTTGGCATCTGCCGCAACTGCACGGTTTTGCGCAGCTTAATCTGGGCGGCAGGGTGCTTGAACAGGCGGCTTTTCTTGCCGCTGGCCTCGCCGTCTGGGCCGGCGCGCTTCATGTGCGCGAGCCTTTAGTAGGGGCCGGGGGGCTGTTTCTGACCTCGATGCACATGACGTTGCTTGGCGCGATCCTGATTCTGGCCCCTGGCGACCTTTATGCCGAGATTTGCGGGCGCGCGCCGGACCTGTCGGGCCAGCAGCTTGGCGGTATCCTGATGCTTTCCATCGGTACGCCGATTTACCTTGTGGGGGCGTTGATGCTTGCGGCCCGGGTCATCGGGAAGGAGGCAACATGAAGTTTCGCGATCTGGACGGAAAGACGATCCTGGTGCTTGCAGGGGCAGCGGCGGTTGCGGGCGGTCTGACAGCAGCGCTGGTGATCGGTTTCGGGCTTTTCAACGTCTCGGCGCGCCAGGGGCACCTGCCCGGCGTCACCTGGGCAATGCACACGACCTTCGAGAACTCCGTCGCCCTGCGCGCCCCGCCCGACAGCGATGTGCCCGACAACCTCGACACGCCCGACATGGTCGCGCTGGGCGCCGGGCATTTCAAATCGGCCTGCATGGGATGTCACGGCGCCCCCGGGGTGCCGCGCAGTGCCACCGTGCAGCAGATGCTGCCCGAACCGCCCTCGCTGGCATTTGCGTCCGATCACTGGAGTGCACCGGAGATGCACTGGATCATCCACAGCGGGATCAAGATGAGCGGCATGCCCGCCTGGCCCGCGGAGCGGAAGGACGATGTCTGGCCGCTCGTCGCCTTCCTGAGGGCGCTGAAGGGCATGCAGGCCGATGACTGGAAGGCCCTGACGGATGACACGGAGGGTGGCTGCGCGGTCTGCCACGGACCCGAGGGTGTCAGCCGCAATGCGCAGGTTCCCCGGCTGGACATCCTGTCGGAGGAGTATATCGCGCAGAGCCTTGAGGCGTATCGCAATGGCAGCCGGGACAGCGGGATAATGTACGAGGTCATGAGCCAGTTGCCGGCATCCTCGGTCGATCGCCTGGCCCGGAACTTTGCCGAAGCGATTCCGTCCGGACAGGCGTCTGAACGCTCCGAAACCGACGCAAGGGGCAGGGCGCTGGCCTATGCCGAGGGCGGCTCGCAAAGTGTGCCTGCCTGCCGCGCCTGCCACGGTCCATGGCCCGCGCCGATCAACGCGGCCTTTCCGTCGCTGGCAGGTCAGCACGCGCCCTACCTGACACAGCAGCTGAAACTGTGGCGTGAGGGAAATCGCGGCGGGGGCAGGGCAGACGAGCTGATGTACAAGGCCGCGCGCGGCCTGACCGATGCCGAGATCGAGGCGCTGGCGTCTTATTATTCGGGCCTCGCCCCGGCGAAGCTCAACACCACTTCAGACTAGCCCTCCCGCCCTGCGCGCAGGCACAGACGCACGCGCTGTTTCCGATTCCGCAAGCGGCAGAGTGAAGTGAAAGACGGTGCCGCGACGCTCCGCGGATTCGCACCAGATGCGGCCGCCATGGCGCAATACAATCTTCCGGCAGGTCGCAAGGCCAAGTCCGGTGCCGGCGATTTCGTCGTTGGCATGAAGCCGGGTGAAGGGGTTGAAAACCTCCTGCGCCTTGTCACCGGGAATGCCCAGTCCGTTGTCGCGCACCGAAACCTGGCACATCCCGTCACGCGCCGTCGCGGATATGACGATTTCCGGCGGGCGGTCGGGACAGTACTTGATGGCGTTGGCAAGGATGTTCTGCAGCAGCTGGATGATCTCGGGGGGCGTGCACGAGACGCGGAAACGCGGTGTCCGCATGTCCAGCACGGCTTCGCGTCGCATCATCTCTATCGCCAGATTTCCGCAGGCCTGTGAGATCAGGTCGTCAAGGTCCGCATCGACCGGAGCGATCTTTCCGTCCACCCGGATATGGGTGGCAAGACTGTTGATCAATGACGACATGCGCTCCGCGTAGTCGCGCACATGGCGCGCATTGTCGATCGCCGGTCCGGCCGGGTCGTCGGGGGAAAGGTCCTCGATCGTGCAGGTGGCGTAGAAGGCCATCGCGTTCAGCGGCGCCTTAAGGTCATGGACAAGCACGTGGGAAAACCGTTCAAGGTCCTGGCGCGATTGCGCGAGCCTGCGTTCCAGCGCCGCGAACTCCATCCCGTTCTCGACCATGCGACGGACCGCTTCGCCGGTGATTGCGCGCTTGGACACATAGTCGAGCGCCCCGGCCTTCATCGAGGCGACGGCGATATCCTCGTCTCCCTGTCCGGTGATGACCGCAACTGGCAGGCCCGGGCAGCGCGACCTCAGTTCCGTGATGGCATCAATCCCGGATTCGCCGGGCAAACCGAAATCGACAAAGGCGAAATCCGGGGCCGAGGCATCGGCCAAGGATATTGCCACCCGCGTCGAGGCGGCAAGGAGGATGTCGCACTCCAGCCCGCTGGAACGCAGCAATCTTGAAATATTCTTCCGGTCGCCTTCATCGTCGTCGAGGATCAGGATGGTGAATCGTGTGTCGGCCATCTGCATTCCTGCCTGCAAGTCTCGCCTAGGACCTGTCGATTGCGCGTTTCGGCGCCTCGATGGTGTGCCATAGCTGGTCAATGGTCCGGACCAGCCCGAGGAAATCCTCGCCCGCGCGCTCTTTGGTTACATACCCAGCAACGCTGTTGCCATAAGCCGTGGCCACATCTCGCGCGTCGTATGATGTCGTCAGCATGAACACGATTATCTGTCTTAGGACGGGATCGCCGCGCAGGTCGGCCACCAGTTCATGCCCTGTCATACGCGGCATGTTTATGTCGACCAGCAGCAAAGGAAGGGCTGTCTCGTGGCCCGGCTCGAGGGATCGAAGATAGTCCAGCGCCTCGACCCCATCTACCCGACGGATGATCCGGTTGTGGATCCTGGTGTGGCGAAAGGCGCGCATGACCGCTTTTGCATCGCCATCGTCATCCTCGACCAGCAGGATATCCAGTGGCCTGCAAGGGACTTCATGCATGGGCAGGTCCTGTATCATGCGACATTCCTTTCGGCCGGGCCGGCCGCGCAGGGCCAGTGGACGATGAAGCGACAGCCATGCCCTTCGTCCGAGACGAGGCGGATTGCGCCGCCGTGTATGTCCATGATCTTCTTGACCATCGCCAGTCCCATGCCGCTGCCCTCGACCCTGTCGCGGGATTTCAGCGTCTGGAACATACGGAAAATCTTTCCGTGATACCGTTCCGCGATGCCGGGCCCGTCATCGGCGACCTCGATCTCCAGCATGTCGCCCGGATGCGAAACCGACAACCGGATGTGACCGTCGGACCGGTCGTGATGCTTGACCGCGTTCGATACAAGGTTCACCAGAACGGTCTGAAGCGGCATCCGCTGAACGGTCACCTCATTGAAACCGGCATCGATCTCGCACGTGAAGCTTTCGGGAACGCCGGCAAGCAGACGCACGTTGTCGATCAGTTCAACACCGCCGATTTCGTCGCTTGGCTGCGTCTCGCGGCCGATGCGGGAATGCGCCAGAAGGTCGTCCAGCAGCTTTTCCATCCGCTTTACGCGGCTGCGCAGCATGTCCAGGCTCTCACGCGTATCATCGTCCAGCTTGCCGGCAAGGTCTTCCTCGAGCCACCTGGAGGCGTTGTCGATCACCCGCAGTGGCGCCTTGAGGTCGTGCGACGCGACATACGCGAAATTGTCGAGTTCTTCGTTGGATCGCTTCAATTCCTCAACGGCGTTGCCGAGCGAGGCCACAAGTTCGTTGCGGATCCGCTCCTGTTCACGCCGCTCGGTCTGATCGCGCATGATCCCGACAAGGATCGGTCCGGCAGGGCCCTGCACCTTGCTGATCGTCACTTCCACGTCGAAGGTGCTGCCATCCGCCCGCTGAGCCTGTACGCTGCGTGAACGGGCCATCGAACGCGCCTTGAAGTCGGGCTCCGCACCGGCAAGGAAGGCTGTATGCCTTTGCCGCATGTCCGGGGGCATCAGGATGCCGAGATCTTGACCGACAAGAGAGTCCGGGTCGTGACCGAACAGCGTTTCGACAGCTCGGTTCGCCTGCAGAATGCGCCCGCCGGGATCGACCGTGACAATACAGTCTCCGGCACCGTCCAGGACCGTCTGAACATGGATCGCCTGCGCGACCAGGTTTTCGGCAAGGGCAGTGAATGCCCGTGACAGTTCGCCGATCTCATCGTCACGATCAACCGGAAGCGAAGGCAGGGAGGCGCCGGGAGAATACCGGCGGATCTGGTTGCTGATATCGGTGAGTGGTGACAGTTCCCGGTCCATCAGCCGGCCGGCGAGGGTCGTTCCGGCGGCCAGTATAGTCAATCCGATTCCGATCAGGGAGTAGGTCAGGAACGGCGTGCCCGCACCGAGGATACCCATCGGCGCCAGCACGGCAAAGTTCACGTCGGCGTCGCTGTTCCGCAGTGCCGGCAAGCGCCGGGTCGCAATGACGAAACCGCCGGCGCGCGTTTCTGCGGGCCGGTCGGTGGCCGACGCGATCGCTTCGCGCACGTCTGATGGTAAATGGGACAGGCCGTTCTCGCTGAACTGACCGCTCTGGGATGCGGCACGCCAGTGGTAATTGGATCCGCTTGCGCGGCTGATCACGACATCGGCCTCAAGGTTTAACGGAGCGTAGACCGCCTTGGAGTGCATTTCCACGTCGACGTTCATCACGATCATGCCGAACCGCTCGCCGGTGTCGCGGAAAATTGGATGGACCACGCGGAACATCGCGGTTCTGGGTTCGCGGATCATGCCATTCTCGCGATTGTAGGAAACGGGCGTCAACACGGTCTCGCCCGGCGCCAGTTCCAGCCCACGCGCAAAATAGTCTCTGTGATCCTTTGTCTGCAGCGCGTCGTCGCGGATCCTGGCGATCCGGCCATTGACCTTGTCGACCCGGACAATCTCGAGTCCGCGGGATTTCAGCCCGATGAACCGGATCTGCGCAATCTCGGGCTGCATCCGGTGAAACGCCGCGAAGATCGCGGCCAGCCTTTCCGTTCCCACCTCGGTCCTGTCTCCGCTGACAGGATCGATACCGCCGTTGTCCTGCGCACGGATGATGACCTGGATCGGCGGCATGTGCGACAGGATCTGCGTTTCCGACGTCAGCCGTCTGATCGCCTCATTGCTGCGCTGGGCGATCGTGTCGGTCAGGCGGACCGCGGCAAGGAAGTTCTGCTGGCGTTCGAGATGCAGGGACACGATCGCAACGGCGATCGCCATGACCACAACCGCCCATCCGGTAGATGCGAACGCCGTGCCCACCAGCCTGTCCCGCAGGCTTGTCCGTTTCGAAACCGCCATGTCACATCCGGTAATGCCGATAATTTCGGGCAGACTAACGGTCGTGGCTTAATGATCGGTGAAGGCGCGTAAGGTGCTTGCGCAGGCGGCCTTCGACACATATTCAGCGAACCCAGGCTATCCTGTCCACCCCAGACCCGATGAAATTGAATTCATCGACTGTAGCAAAGGGATCGAGACCCGGCGCGGTTCATCTTGCGACCGGACGTCGCGCAGCAGCGCCACCTGCAGCGTATTGATCCGGTCCAACCCCGGACGGACACGATCGAACCGTGCGCGCAGGCGGGGAAACCGTTCTGCTATGGAATTCGTGCCGGTAAGAAAGCGCAATCCTTCACGGGTCAGATCATGCTCCGTGCGGATCGCCTTGGTGACCCGGGACCGGGTGTCGTCATCGGAAACCAGCGACGCGTATTCCGACGCGATATCGAGATCGCACTGGAACACCGATTTCTCGACCTCATCCACGATCAGGCGGAAAAGCCGGGTGCGCTCGAACAGCGCCAGAAGGGTCTCTTCCCCGCGCGTGCCCTGAAACTTTCTGAACGATGCGACGGCAGAGCCGAACCCGTACCAGCCGGTGATCAGGTGCCGGTTCTGCGACCACGCGAAAACCCAAGGGATCGCGCGCAGGTCGGCCAGAGATGCGGCGCCGAAACGCCGCGCCGGACGCGACCCGATCTTCAGCTGGGCCAACTCCTCGACCGGGCTGGCCTGCTGGAAGTAGTCGATGAAGCCGGGCACGTGCAGCAGCGTGGCATAGGCCGTCTGCGACAGGCCCGACAGGGCATCCAGCGCATCGTTGAATTCCGGCGCGCGGGGCGGGGCATCGACCTCGGCGGTATGTTTCATGACGCTGGAGGCCAGAAGCTCCAGATGAGCGGCCGCCGTGCCGCGGTTGGCATAGTGGGCCGAGACGACCTCGCCCTGTTCGGTAAGGCGCATCCTGCCCAATATCGTGTCCGTAGGCTGGGACGCGATGGCGCGATCCAGTGGCGCACCTCCCCGGCTGACCGATCCGCCGCGACCGTGAAAGAAGACAGGTTTCAGGCCCTGAGATTTCAGCGCCCTCAGGATCTTGCGCTGCGCCTGATCAAGTTCGCAGGTAGAGCAGACAAAGCCGCCATCCTTGTTGCTGTCTGAATAGCCCAGCATCACCTCTATTTCAGGACCGTCCCGGGTCAGGCTGCGCCGCGCCAGGGGCACCTGAAGCAGGTCGAGCAGTATCTCCGGCGCGGCGCGCAGATCGTCGATGGTTTCGAACAGCGGAACCACCTTGATTTCAAGTGTTTCGGCGCCGAAGCCCGCATAGCGGGCCAGCAGGAACACGCCCAGCAGATCGTCCGATGAACGTGTCATGGAAAGGATGAACGGTCCGATCGCCGACGGGTCTGGCCCATACCGGCGCCTGGACATCAGGCTCAGAAGCTTGAGCAGTTCATTTGCCGCATCCGACAGGGTTTCCGGATCCGGCAGAGCCAGTTCGGGATCCGACAGTTCCGCGCGCAGCCGCCGCGACCACGCAGGCGTGCCATAGGCAGGCGCATCTGCAGGGTTTCTGCTGCGCCAGATCTCGGAAATCGTGTCGGTCGTCACGGTCGAGTTCTGGCGGATGTCGAGGGTGTAGATGCTGAACCCGAACACCATTGCGCGCCAGCGGATCGGGCGGATATAGCGATGCGCAAGGCGCGTGGCATCCACGGATGCCAGCGCGTTTTCGACGGTTTCCAGATCCTGGATGAAATGCCTGACATGCCGGTATGTCGCAAGCCGGTGAAGGATCGCCGAAATTGCCTTGCGGAACAACTCGTTGGGGTTTCGATCCTGGCTGGGAGAGGTCGATGCGAGACGTTCGAGATCACCCTGCATGTCAGGGTTCAGCGGTATGATCCGGTTGCTGAGGCTCAGCCGCTCTGCCGCGATCCGCAAATGGTCGCTGTACATGTCCAATACGGAATCCCGCGCACGTGTCAGCGCGTGCGCGGTGCTGTCGGCCGTCACGTTCGGGTTGCCGTCCCGGTCGCCGCCGATCCACGAATGGAACCGGACGAAGGGAGCGATCGCATCGCAAGCACCGAAGCGGTTGTTTGCTGCCTGCTCAAGCTGTTCGAACACCTGTGGCACGGCGTCGAATATGCCGTCGCGAAAGAACTGCAGGCCCCACTCGATCTCGTCGCCGAGGTCGGGGCGTTCCAGCCGCAACTCTCCGGTCATCCACAGCAGGTCGATCTCGCTCTCTATGTCGGCAAGGATGCCGGCGCGTTCCCGCAACGTCCAGCGCTGCGCCTCGAGAGACACGAGGTTGCGATATATGCGCCGATGAATTTCCAGAACCGTGACGCGCTTGGCCTCGGTCGGATGAGCGGTCAGCGTCGGGCCGACCAGAAGCCCGGCAGAGATTTCGGTAAACCTTTGGACAGTAAGATCCTCGCGGGCCAGAACCTGCGCGAAACTGCCCGGGACGGCTTCTGCGCCGCTACGGGTTTCGGTCTGGCGGCGGTCGCGGATCGTGGCATTCTCTTCGATGATCCGCAGCAGTTGAAACCAGATGTTAAGCGCCTGCAGGTAGGGAATAGCGGTCGGGCCGGTCGGAATGTCGGTCGTGGATGCGTTGCGCGCCCAGTCGGCGACGTGCGGGGCCCGCCGGGCCAGGACATTGCTCCAAAGATCGAAAAGGGCCCGCCTCAGATCGGACGCATAGGTCTCGTCGTCATGGTCGGAATCACAGGCAGCATTCAGCAGAACGGAGGGCATCGCCAATCCTTTTGCAGCAGAATGGGAATATGTCGGCCAATATCATGCGCGCGCTCGTTTGCTGGCCCGTCCGACGGCCGCAAATGGCGGGCCTGCCCGGAACATGCCCGTCGAGGCGCTCGGCACGCTCCTTGCAGACAGCATGGACGCCATCAGCCGGCATCATCACCGCGATACCCGTCCGGAGCGCGACCCACGGCGCTGGCTGCAGGGCGCACCCCTGAAGGACATGTGACCCGACATTCATTCGGACAGGGTGCCACAAGCCTGAAGCGCCTGACTATCTATACTTGAGTTTGAACTCGGGGCGCGACGCATCGACAGGCATCACGCCTTCTCGTCTGCAGAGCAGCCTGAGAAAGTCGAAACGCATGCATTTGCAAAGTGCTGCAAGAACACAGAGCAGTCATCCCCGGGTGGAAAGTGCAATCGACCATCCCCAGTCGACGCGGATATTCCACGCCCCCAGCCAGCGGACCGGGCCACCTAATAGTTCATGCTGTGCCTATCGTACCAGAAGTCCTCGAGGCTCCGGGCATGCCGGCCGCTTTCGCGTTCGGCGCTTTCCTGCGCGGTCGCCAGGGCATCGACGGCGCTTTGACCGGACTTCCAGACCAGACGCACCTGCTCTCCCGCGGATACGGCAGCGCTGATCGGCGTGCCAGCGTTGGTGTAAAGGTCAAGTCCCCGCAGGATCAGGTTCACCTTGTCGGCCAGTGAGTCCGGTTTTATCAGCGAGCCACATTCGATCACGCAAAGGTAAGTGCCATTTCCAGCATAAGTGATCAGCGCACCGTATTCTTCCAGCGCCATCGAGATTGCTTCGGCCACATCCGTCACGAGGCATTCGTATTCATACCGGCTGGACGTGCGATGCAACTCCACGATCTCGCGGATGGTAAAGCCGATCACGGATGATCCGAACAGCTTCTTGCGGGACATCAGCGAAACATAGTTTTCCAGTGCAAGATAGGTGATGCACCCGTCCACGTCCTGAACGAAGATCGGCTCGTGAAGCGCCAGTGTCGCGTTGTCTTCGCCGGCCATGTCGGCCTTGGACCGCGTGCTTGTGGCAACCTGCCGGGTATTCCTGAACATGTTCTCGATCAGCTGGATGCGACCGCGCAGGTTGTCGATATCGAACGGCTTCGTGATGTAGTCGCTTGCTCCGGCGGCGAACGCCCGGTCCACGTAAGACTTGTCGGTCATCGCCGTAAGCATCACGATCGGGGTCAACTCGTGATGAGGATGCTTCCGCAGGATCTCGCAAAGTGCGATCCCGTCCCGTTCGGGCATCTGGATGTCGATCAGGAAGCAGTCAATCGTCGGAGTTTCGGGCTTCGCAAGGATTTCCAGCGCCTCCGCGACGGACGAGGCGGTGATCACGCTGTGTTCGCCGATAGTCTGGATGATAAGTTGCAGCAGCTCCAGGATTGCTGGTTCGTCGTCTACGGCAAGTAGTTGCATTTTTTAGGCTCCCGGCAAACCTGTCGATGCGCAGGTCTGGTGCATTGGGTTGGTGTGCTCGATCTTGTTTAATATAAGAGCCTGAAAACCGGCCAAATTTAGACAAATCCGGGGAAATTTCTCGATTATCCCAAAAAAGGGACGTCGAGGCGTCCGCGTCGCGATGATTTTTGATGCATGGCGCCCGTAAGGTTCAGCACGTCGGCAGAGGCGCTTGCGCGGAGCATGGGATGTGCGGAACAGCCGTCCCGACGGGCGGCTGCGGTCGTCGGCAATCGATTGCCGAATGCCTGCTGCGTGTAGGGAGGGCAATGGCGCGTTCTTGCAAATCCAACCTCGGCCATGGTCCCGAAAAGTGTCGGATCCTGATCGCCGGTACTTTTTCTCTGAACTGGGAAGATGGGCGCAACGGCGCTGGATCGAAGCATCAGTGGTGCCGCAGATATGACCGGCTTCGTGCCGCCATTCTGAACCAAGAAGTCCGAACCGGCTTCGAACGCGGTCGTGAAAGACGGCGCCGCGTTTACATTGTCGTGTGACGCAATGCCCAGAACATGTGCCAAAAGATCCAGCGTCGCCTCTATGTGATACGATGTCGTGACTTTCATTCCACCTCCCAGGCAACTGCGCCGAACGGATTTGTCACGCTGTCTGGCGAAAAAATGCGTTTGAAGTTTGTTGAAAGCGCGGAATCTGTGGCCGCAAACAGGGCGGTTTGCCCGCTCGTCGCCACAATTCATTTCACCGTTTGACGCGCCTGATCAGCCACTGTTGGTGGCACAAGATGCTGGCTTGCGGAGTGCCGCTACCCGGGCAATCGCGACCGCGTGGTATCGCCTTGCAACGGTTCTAGGTTGTTTGGCGGAGCAACGATGCGCCGGTCTTGCCTGATCGGTTTCACTCGCACCGGATGAGGGCCGGGTCCGCTCTGCAATCTGTGGCAAATTTGCATAGATGTTTGGCTAAATTGGAAACAATCGACATTGCGCAGGTCAATTGTCGACAAAAACCTTGAGTCTCCGGCGTCTTGTCTTAACCTTTTCTTATGTAAAATTCACGCGCAAGGTCGCTTACCCTTTGAGATTCCGAAAGTTTCCATTGTGGTCCTGCTTGCGCTTTAAAGGAAGCATCAAGAGTGGCTCTTGCAACTACTGACACGTTCGATTCCGGGGTCAACCCTGACTGGAGCGCATACGCATCAGCCTATGATCTGCTGTCGAAGCACAACCCAGAGTATAAGCTTCTGCTGCAGGACTTCGAAGACTTTCTTGCGTCCCATAACAGCCTCCAGTTGATCTGCGATGTTGGCGGCGGCACGGGAAACTACACCGAGATCGCCGCGCGTGCCTGTCCTGGCAGCAAGGTCTGCCTGATCGAGCCTGATGCCGAAATGATGGGAGCGGCCCGCGCCAAGCTGCGGCACTTTGGGAACGTGACCTATCAGAACGTTCCGCTCGAGAACGCGGAAGCGGCCGCCGCCGATCTCGTGGTCTGCGTACATGCGCTTTACGCGATGCCCGCACCCGAGCAGCGTCTTGCCGAGATCCGGCGCATGCTGAAGCCCGGCGGATTGTTCTACCTCGTGGACCTGGGCCGCCTTATGGATGTCGCGGACTGGCGCCGGTTCCTGTTCTCCAGCCTCCGCAAGGAACACGGTCTTCTGGGTGCGGTTCGCATCTTCTGGCAGGGGCGCGAGATCGCCAAGCAGAACAAGGCCATCCTGACGGCCCAGAAGAACGGCACCTACTGGACGCATAGCGGCGACGAACTTGCCTCGGCTGTCAAGGCGGCGGGTTTCGAGATTCTCAGGCAACGTCCCGTTTACCGAGGCTACAGCGATCAGATTGTGTGTCGCGCGGTTGAATAGACGCTTAGGCGGTAAGGATCAGTCATGAACGAGCAGATAATCGACGCGCTCAATCGATCGCGCTACAGGGTTCTGACCGACCCGGACGACCTGAAGACGCTGTTCCGGCTGCGATACAATTGCTATCGCGCCGAGGCGTCCATCCCCGAGAACGATCAGCGGATGATGACCGATGCCTACGACGAAACCGAGAATTGCGTCCATGTTGCCGTAGAAATGGACGGTGCACTGACCGCGGCGGTACGCCTGCACCTGGTATCCAGACTGTCGTTCGAGTCGCCCACGCTAGAGGTTTTTCCCGAAGTTCTGGACGACGTGAAGAATGGCAAGACGGTCCTTGATCCCACGCGGTTCGTGATTGACCCAAAGGCGCGAAAGAATCGGATACCCCTTAATTTCCTGACGCTGCGCATCCCATTCCTTGCCTCAATCTTCTATGACATCGACCTGGCGCTGGCGCCGGTCCGTTCCGAACACAGCGCGTTCTATCGCCGCTATCTTGGCTACGCTCCAGCGCTGGAGCCGCGCAGTTATCCCGGGCTGAAAAAGCCCGTGCAGCTTTTGACCGCGAATTTTTCCGAGCAGCGCGAAGAAGTCCTGGCCCGGACGCCTGTCTTCGGTCCGCTGGACGAATTTCCGCGATCTGGAATAGAGTTTCCAACACTGTCGGGCGTATTTGCAGCTTCAAAATCGGGACGTTCCGAAGCGGCATGACCGCCAGTGCCCGGTTCCATGGCGCGCAGTCCGGCGCTCTGGTGGGGCGGGCGCAATTCTTGCCTGCTTGTCGAGGTCCGGGACTGGAAACAAAGGGGTGATTGACCAAGGAATTGCCGTGTTCTGCCCGAATGACGGCTGAATTTAAACAAATTGTTTTCCTACGGTAACTCTACGAATTCTGTAGAGGCAGACATGAGAGTCCCATCAGCGTCCCGGGAACCCCGGCTAGACTGGTTCAGCTCGCAAGGTCGCGAGCAGCGGATCAAGGACTATATGGTCCTGTCCAATCAGTTGATCTGGCAGCGGCAGGCAAGCTTCTTTGCCGCGGCCGTTCTGGCCGCGATCTATTTCGATCCGATTTCGACCTGTGCGTGCTACGCCGTCGTGGTCCTGTCGGAGATGCTTGATCAGTTCCTCGGACGCAGGGCCAGAAACTGGGACGGGAAGGACCCCGTCTTTGGCCGCAAGATCCTCAAGAACATCGCCCTCAATACGACGATCAGCGCCTTGGCGATTGCGGTTTTCATCACCAACATGGCTGTCCAGCAGAAATTCGGTGGTCATTTCACGCCGCTGTTCTTCCTGTTCTCCGCGTCGCTTTTCGCGGCCATGTACAACAGCCAGATCATCGGCGTCCTGCTGCTGCGCCTGTCGATATACGCCTGCGCATTCCTCTACATCGCGTTGATCGACATCGTACGTTTCGCGCCGCCGCTGATGTCTCAGGTCTGGCTTGAATTCTTCACGATCATATTTGTGCTCTATTTCATCGCCGACATGTCGGTGAAGTTCTACCTCAGCTATCAGGAACGGCTGACTCAGATGAAGCTCCTGAAGCAGGAAAACGAACGAACCAAGGCCGCGTTGGAGATCAAATCACAGTTCCTGTCCACAGTCAGCCACGAATTGCGCACGCCGCTGACATCCATCATCGGATCGCTGGAACTGATCAATCACGGCGTTCTGGGCGAACTGCCCAAGAACTATAAGCCCGTCCTCGACATCGCGGCCAAGAATGGCCGGCGACTGGCAAACCTGATCGACGACCTTCTGGATCTGCAAAAGATCGAGGCGGGCGAAATCACGTTCCAGTTCGTGCCGATCAATGCGAACGACCTGGCGAAAGAGGCCGTGGAGTCCATAGCGGGCTATGCCGACATGCTGGGCATCGCCGTCTCGATGATCCCCTGCAGCACCGACTGTTACATCATGGGCGACCGCAAGCGCCTCATGCAGGTGATGAACAATCTTCTGTCGAACGCGGTGAAGTTTTCCGAGGAGAAGGGCGAGGTTCAGGTGCGTGTTGAAAGTTTCGGGGACCGCGTGCGCCTGTCGGTTCAGGACAAGGGCGTCGGCATCCCGAAAGACGCCGAGGAACGCGTGTTCGGAAAATTCAGCCAGGTGGATTCATCCGACGTTCGCAGGATCGGCGGCACAGGGCTTGGGCTCAACATCACCAAACAGATCGTCGAAAAGCATGATGCCACAATAGGGTATGTCAGCGAAATCGGCGTCGGATCAACCTTCTACGTGAATTTTGACCGCGTGCAGGATCAGGACAGCGACGACGACACGCACCATAACGTCTCGGAAGTTGCGTAAGGCACAGGCCCGTGCATAGCTGCCGTTCCCGGCAGCCCAGTCGCAGGGTAACCGAACCGGATTTCAACTGTCAGTAGTGGCGGAGGCTCAGGGATTCGAACCCTGGGGACGCTTTCACGCCCGCCGGTTTTCAAGACCGGTGCATTCGACCACTCTGCCAAACCTCCGCTTCCGAGCGTGTTACCGTCCCTTCCGCGATTCTGAAAGCGCCAGTTCCGTCGGAAATTCGCAGAAATGACTTTGCAGACTTTTCAGAACGGGTCTGAACGGCTATTCTGCGTGCAAGCGCAGCGTGCTGCGTGCTCGAGCAAACGCCGGACAACCGGCACTCGCATCGCAATAGGTGCATGACAGGCAAGGGACGAGACATGGATTTTCATTGGACGGGCAATGGGGCGCGTGCGCGCCTGATCACCGCCTCCGGCGCGCTTGCGCTATTGCTGGGCGGATGCACGGAGGGCGGCGAGTTCGGCCTTTTCAAATCTCAGGACGCGGACGCCGAGGCGGTGACCTCGGCGGACAACTCGGTCAAGCTGATCGAGCGGGACGTGGAAGCGCCCGACGTCTTTCAGGTGACGGACAAGGGGCTGTGGGACGGCCGCCCGTCGCTGGGCGGTGTCTGGGTGGCGCATCCCGACGTGCAGGAGCCCGAGCGGGTCATTATACGCAACACTGCCAATGGCAAGTTCGTGATCGGCGCCCTCTTTCGGCGTGAACGCAGCAATCCGGGGCCCATCCTGCAGGTGTCCTCAGACGCTGCGGCGGCGCTGGACATGCTGGCGGGATCCCCGTCGCAACTGAACGTGACGGCGCTGCGGCGTGAATCCACGCCGGACCCCGAGGCGCAGGTCGCGGTCGGCGGGAACAACGATGCGGCTGGTCTTTCGCCCGCGACGGTCGAGGCGACCACGTTTGACCCGCTCGCCGGTGCCGCTGCCGCGATCGAAAACGCGGAAGCCGAGCCGGTGAAACCCGCGACGCAGACCGCCGCGGCACCCGCCGCGACAACCGCCGTCGCCACATCGCCGGCGCCGCAACCGACACCGGTCGCAGCCACGGCACCAGTGTCGGGCTCGTCTCTGTCCAAGCCGTATCTGCAGATCGGCATCTTTTCGGTCGAGCAGAATGCGCGGAATACCGCCACCGCCATGAAGCAGGAAGGTATGGTCCCGATCGTTAAAAAACAGAGCTCGCAGGGCAAGACCTTCTGGCGCGTGATCGTGGGGCCGGCGCAGACCGAGGCCGAGCGAACTGTCCTGTTGAAAAAGGTCAAGGACGTTGGTTTTGATGATGCGTACGCTGTAGACAACTGATACGGACCCTGCCCATGACCCTTATTGCACGACTTGTGACCGCATGTGTCGCCGCCTTAGCGCTTTCCTTGCCGGCGCAGGCTTTCGACACCAGCGCCAAGGCCGCGTATGTCAAGGATCTGGGTACGGGCACCGTACTGCTCAGCCGCAACGCCGACGAGCCGCTGCCGCCCGCCTCGATGTCCAAGCTGATGACGCTTTATGTGGCGTTCGAGGCGATCCGCGATGGCCGGCTGTCGTTGCAGGAACGCTTGCCGGTCTCGCAGCACGCCATGAGCTACGGCGGCTCGACCATGTTTCTGGATACCACCGACAGGGTGACGGTCGAGGATTTGCTGCGCGGTATCATCGTGCTGTCGGGTAACGATGCCTGCGCCGTGATCGCCGAGGCGCTCAGCCCCGACGGCACAGAGGCCGGGTTCGCGCGTTTCATGACGCAGCGCGCGCGGGACATGGGCATGACCAACTCGACCTTCGCCAACTCCAATGGCTGGCCCGCGGCGGGCCACCGGATGAGCATGCGCGATCTTGCCATCCTGGCCGAGGCGCTGATCACCGATTTTCCGAACTTCTACCCGATGTTTGCGGAAACCGAATACGAGTTTGACGGTCGCGCTCCGCAGAACACCCAGAACCGCAACCCGCTTCTGAAACTGGGGATCGGGGCCGACGGTCTGAAGACCGGGCATACCGAGGCGGCGGGCTATGGCCTTGTGGGCTCGGCCGAACAGGGCGGACGCCGCGTGGTGTTCGTGCTGTCGGGATTGGATACTGCAGCCCAAAGAGCACAAGAGGCGGAAGCCCTTGTGAACTGGTCCTTTCGTCAATTTGCCGAAAAAGAGATCGTCAAGGCCGGCAGCGAAGTCTCCCGCGCCGACGTCTGGATGGGAAGCACGACAACCGTAGGGCTGACCCCGGCGGAGGACCTGACAACGCTGGTGCCGGTCCTGGGAGCTGACAAGATGAAAGCCGAGGTCGTCTATCAGGGCCCGCTGAGTGCGCCGATCGCCCAGGGTGACGAGCTGGGTGAGCTGGTGTTCACACCCGAGGGGCTGCCCGAGATGCGCGTGCCGCTGGTGGCTGCAGAAAGCGTCGCCGTGGGCGGTTTTGCCGTGCGGCTGAAAACGGTCGCGGGCGTTCTTCTGAAGCGGTTGCAGCAGGGGCCCGAGGGCGCGCTTTGAACCACAAGGGCTGTTTCGTTACCTTTGAGGGCATCGACGGTTCCGGCAAATCCACGCAGGCCCGCCTGCTGGCCGAGCATTTGCAGGGGCAGGGGCGCGAGGTCGTCCTGACCCGAGAGCCGGGCGGCAGTGCCGGGGCCGAGGAAATCCGCAAGCTGGTCCTGGAGGGCGATGCCGACCGCTGGTCTGCGGAAACCGAACTGCTGCTTTTCACCGCGGCACGGCGCGATCATCTCGAACGGCTGATCGAGCCGGCGCTGGCGGCGGGCAAGGTTGTCATCTGCGACCGCTTCGCCGACAGCACGCGCATGTATCAGGGTCTTAGCCGCGGTAACCTGCGCGCCAAGGTGGACGCATTGCATGACCTGATGATCGGGCGCGAGCCGGACCTGACAATCCTTATCGACATGGACCCCGGCACGGGCCTGGAACGCGCCCTGTCGCGCGGCGGCGCCGAGGAACGGTTCGAAAGTTTCGGCGCCAGCCTGCAAGCGCAGATGCGGCAAGGATTCCTGGATCTTGCGGCCGAGTTTTCCGACCGGTTCCTGATCATCGACGGCAATCGCGGAATCGAGTCGATTGCGGCGGATGTGCGGGCTGCGGTAGAACCGCGCCTGACATGATGGACCGTGACATTCCGCTTCCCGACCGCGTCGAAGGTGCGCCGCACCCGGCCGAGACATCCCGCCTATACGGACAGGACGCCGCGCAAGGCGCGTTCCTTCAGGCGTTCAACGCGGGCCGGCTGCACCACGGTTGGCTGATCCACGGACCGCGCGGGGTGGGCAAGGCAACTTTGGCCTGGCGGATCGCGCGGTTCCTGCTGGCGACGCCCGAGCCCGAGGCGGAGGGTGGGGGCCTCTTCGGCGATGCGCTGCCCGCGCCCGACAGCCTTGAGATCGCCGAGGATCATCCGGTCACGCGGCGCGTGCTGGCAGGGTCCGAGCCGGGGTTGCACCTTGTGCGGCGCGGCGGGCAGGGCAGCAGCGACAACGACCGGCAGAAGAATTTCGAAGAGGGCAAGTTCTCGCGCGAGATCCGGGTGGACGAGGTGCGCGAGCTGGCCGACTTCGTGAACCTGAGCGCGGTGGATGGCGGCCGGCGGGTGGTCATCATCGACGCCGCCGACGAGATGAACACCTCGGCCGCGAATGCGCTTCTGAAGATGCTCGAGGAACCGCCCGCGCGCACGACGCTGCTGCTGATTGCCCATCAGCCGGCGCGATTGCTTCCGACGATCCGCTCGCGCTGCCGCGAATTGCGCTTGGACCGGTTGAGCCCCGAGGACGTGATCGCGGCGCTGGACCAGGCGGGCATTGACCCGGGTGGACAGGCGCCCGGGTTGGCGGAACTGTCGGGCGGCTCGGCCGGCGAAGCGGTGCGGCTCTACAACCTTGACGGTCTGAAGATCTATGCCGAGATCGTGGGGCTGGCCGCGAGTCTTCCGCTGCTGGACCGACCCCGTGCGATGAAACTGGCCGAGGCGGCGGCGCAGCGCGGCGCCGAGGAAAAGCTGGATCTGTTGCTGGCCCTGATGGACATGTTCCTGGCCCGCGTCGCGCGGGCAGGGGCCACCGGTACCCCGCCGCCAGAGGCCGTGCCGGGCGAGGCAGAAGCGATTGGCAAGCTGGCAGGCAACCCGGTGCAGGCGCGGGCCTGGGCCGATTGCGCGCAGGAGGTGGGCGCGCGGGCGCGCCACGGGCGGGCGGTCAACCTTGACCCTGCCGCCTTGGTGCTTGATACGGTGTTCAAGTTGCAGCAGACCGCTACATCCCTCTGAGCACCGTTCGACCCAAGGCCCCATGACCGACCAAGTCCAGATCACCGACAGCCACTGCCATCTTGATTTCGAGACCTTCGACGCGGAACGCGGCGATGTCATCGCCCGCGCGGTTGAGGCCGGAGTGACGCGGATGGTGACGATCTGCACCAAGCTGCGGTTGGAGCCGCAGGTGCGGGCGATTGCCGAGGCGCATGACGAGGTCTTTTATGCCGCCGGGACCCACCCGATGAGCGTGGCGGATGAGCCGATGGCGGCTGTCGACGAACTGGTGGCACTGGCGCAGCACCCCAAGTTCGTGGGCATCGGTGAGACGGGCCTCGATTACCACTACACCGCCGAAAGCGCGGATGCGCAGCAGGAAAGCCTGCGCCTGCATATCGAGGCGGCACGGCAGACCGGCCTGCCGCTGATCATCCACGCGCGGGACGCCGACGAGGACATGGCGCGGATCCTGACCGAAGAGCACAAGGCCGGCGAATACAGCTGCGTGATGCATTGCTTTTCGTCCGGTGCGGCGCTCGGCAAGGCGGCGCTCGATCTCGGGTTCTACCTGTCTATGTCGGGCATCTCGGCCTTTCCCAAGAGCCAGGAACTGAGGGATATCTTCGCCACGGCCCCGGTGGACCGGATCCTGGTGGAAACCGACGCGCCCTATCTTGCCCCGCCGCCCTATCGCGGAAAGCGCAACGAGCCGGCCTATACCGTGCACACCGCCAAGGTGGGCGCCGAGGTGTTCGGCATGGACTGGCCCGATTTCGCGGCGCAGACCCAGGCCAATTTCGACCGGCTGTTCTGGAAGGCCGCCCAATGGAAAGCCGCCGCCTGATGGGGGAGACGCGGTTCACCATACTGGGCTGCGGGTCATCCGGCGGAGTGCCGCGCCTTGGCGGGCACTGGGGCGACTGCGACCCGGAGAACCCGAAGAACTACCGCCGCCGCTGCTCGATGCTGATCGAGCGTGAGAGCGACAAGGGCACGACCCGGGTGCTGATCGACACCTCGCCCGACCTGCGAAGCCAACTGCTGGATGCGGGGATCGGAGAGCTTGACGCGGTGGTCTACACTCACGCTCATGCGGACCACGTGCACGGGTTGGACGATCTGCGCATGATCGTCTTCAACATGCGCCGTCGCCTGCCGGTCTGGGCCGACGGCGACACCCAGAACGCCCTTTATGCACGCTTCGGCTATGCCTTCATCCAACCCGACGACAGCCCTTATCCACCGATCCTGGACATGCATACTATCAAGGGCGACGTGGTGATCGAGGGGCAGGGCGGGGCCATCACCCTGCGCCCCTTCGAGGTCAACCACGGCTCGATCGACGCGCTTGGGTTCCGGGTCGGAGACCTGGCCTACCTGCCGGACGTGGCCGAGATTCCCGAGGACAGCTGGACGGCTCTGGAAAACCTCGATTGCTGGATCCTTGACGCCCTGCGCCGCACGCCGCACCCGACGCATTCGCATCTGGAGCAGTCGCTGCAATGGCTGGCGCGTGCCGCCCCGCGTCGTGGGGTGCTGACCAACATGCATATCGACATGGACTACCAAACCCTTGTCGAGGAAACCCCCGACGACATCACCCCGGCCTATGACGGCATGGTGATCACCTACAGGGACTAGCGCAATGCAGGCCCTGCTGGACGTCATCCTGCCGGTCTTCATGATCATCGGCTTTGGCTATGTGGCGGTCTGGCGCGGGTGGTTCAGCCAGAGCGGCGTCGAAGGGCTGATGACCTTTGTCCAGAGCTTCGCGGTTCCCTGCCTTCTGTTCGTGGCCATCTCGCGGCTGGACCTTGGCCAATACTTCGAATGGCGCATGCTGCTGAGCTTCTATGCGGGGGCCATGTCAGGCTTTGTCCTGGGCATGCTGGGCGGGCGGTTCCTGTTCGGGCGCCCCTGGGAGGATTGCGTGGCCATCGGCTTTTGCGGTCTCTTTTCCAACTCGCTTCTGCTGGGGTTGCCCTTGACCGAACGCGCCTACGGGCCGGACGCGCTGGAGGCCAATTATGCCATCATCGCGCTGCATTCGCCGATCTGCTATGGCATCGGGATCACGGCGATGGAGATTGTCCGTGCCAAGGGGCAGGCCGGCTCGGGGCTCGTGTTGCGCGTGTTGAAGGCGATGTTTTCAAACACGCTCATCCTGGGCATACTTCTGGGCTTTGCCGTGAATTTCAGCGGATTGCCGTTGCCGGGCACGGTGAACGACGCCCTGGATCTGCTGGTGCGCGCAGCGCTTCCGGCCGCGCTGTTCGGCGTGGGCGGGGTGCTGGCCAGCTATCGCCCGGAAGGCGACCTGCGTCTGGTTCTCTACCTGTGCCTGATCTCGCTCGTGGTGCATCCTCTGGTCACCAGGCTTCTGGGGGTGGCCTTCGATCTGTCGGTGGACGCAACGCGGTCCGCTGTGCTGACGGCGGCGATGGCGCCGGGTATCAACGTCTACATTTTCGCCAGCATGTACGGCCGCGCGATGCGCGTGGCCGCAACGTCCGTCCTGATGGCGACCGCCCTGTCGATCGTCACGGTCTGGCTGTGGCTGGGGCATCTGCCCTGAGGCCGGACCGCGTGAGGCGCATGTTAGGCTTTGACCGCGCGGGCCGTCTCATTGCATCCTGTCTGCGGCGGCGCCTCGGGACCGAGGGCCGTGGGAAACGGACGGGACGGTATGCAAAACAGCGAACTTGCAGAGCTTCTGAGGCGCATGGCCGCCAGTGACCGCACGGCCTTTGCCGCCTTCTACAAGGAACTGGAAAAGCCTGTTTTCCGGTTCATCCTGTCAAAAATGAACGATCCGCACGAGGCGGCCGACATACAGCATGACGTCTTCATGGACATCTGGCGCTCGGCAGGGCGTTTCGAGGGCCGGTCGACGGTGAAAACATGGGTATTCGGCATAGCCTACAGGAAAACGATGGATCATTTTCGCAAGCACAAGCGGGTCGACCTTACCGACGAAATCGACGAGCGGGTCGATGACACCCCGGACGCGGCGACCTGCCTTGCCTCGGCACAGGAGGCGGAGCATCTTCGCTATTGCATGGACCAGCTGAAGCCGCAGCACCGCGCGGCGGTGGAGCTGGCCTTCTACCAGGACATGACCTACGGCGAGATCGCGACCGTGGCCGAAGTGCCGGAAGGCACGATCAAGACGCGGGTGTTTCACGCCAAGAAACTGCTTCTGCACTGCCTGTCCTCGCGGATGGAGGTGCCGTCATGACCCAAACACCGGACCTTTCGCGCGATGAGATTGAGGCGCTGCTGGTTTTTCTGGCCAACGACACGCTGGAAGGCGAGGAACGCGCGGCCGTCGAGGCGGCCGTGGCCGCCGACCCGCAGTTGGCCGGAGAGCTGGCGGCGCTGAAGGCGATGCGCAGCGAGATGCAGGCCGAGGAGGTCAGCACGCCGGGCGAAATGGGCCTCGCCCGATTGATGCGCGAGATCGACGCCGAGGCCGCCAGCCCCGTCGTGCCGCAGGCCGGCTTGCCGGAGGCGGCGAACCTGTCGACCGCGCCCTCGGGGTTCTGGAAGATCGCGGCGGTGGCCCTTTTCGGTCTGGTCGTGGCGCAGACCGCCTATATCGGCTATGATAAAGGTACAGATTTCGAACTGGCCGGCGGTGAAGGTCCGGCTGTGAGCGCCGAGCACACGATCCGTGTGGCCTTTGCCGAGGATGCTGCCGAGGCCGATATCCGGGCGCTGCTTCTGGACCTGGGGCTGGTGATCGTGGACGGGCCGTCGGCGATCGGTCTCTACACGCTGGCCGCCACCGATGACGCGGCGCGGGCCGAGGCCGTCACTGCTTTGCAGGCTCGCGATGCCATAGTGGAAAGCGCGGAATGATATGACCCTTTTCCGAACCCTCGCCGCGATTGCCGGCCTCTGTCTTGCCTTGACCGCGTTGCCACAGGCCTCGGCGGCGGCGGTTGTTTTCGCCGACGGGCTTTGCCAGCATCAGTGCGGACAGCCGGGAATTGTCCATGTGCAGCAGGGGCGGGGCGGTGGCGAGGCGGGCAACAATCCGCGCTCCAAACCCCTCAGCGGGCTGCGCCGCGCGGCCAGGGACGAGGTCGCCACGACGGATGGCGCGCCCGAATACGTCCTGATGGTCAACCGGGGGCAGGCCACGGCGGCCACGCAGGCGCTGGTTCAGGCCGGGGCGGTGCTGTTGCGCGAACGGCTCCTGCCGCAATTCGGCCAGCGCATGTTCTTCTTCGCCTTTCCCCGCACCCTGACCCTGCAGCAGGGCCGGGCCATCCTCGCCGGGAGGGCCTCGTCGGCGGTACTGGACCTGCACAAGATCTATTTCCGCACGGCCGGTCCGCGGGTCTATCACGCGGCGATGGTCGGCGATACGCCGGGTCAGAGCTGCCGCGTCGGGCGCAGCCTGCGGGTGGGGGTGATCGACGGGGCGGTCAATCCCGGTCACCCGGCCTTCGGCGGTGTCAGCATGGTGCGAAAGAGTTTCCTGCGCGAGGGCGGTCGCCGTACCGGCGCCAGCCACGGAACGGCGGTGGCGGGGCTGATCGCCGGGTCTGCCGGGGCGGGTCCGCTGGCAGGGCTGGCGCCTGGCGTGCAGGTCTACGCGGCCGAGGCGTTCGGCGAGGAAAAGGGCAGCGACGGCGGTCGCCTGGAGGGCGTGGCGGTCGGGCTGGACTGGCTGGTGGGCAATGGTGTGCGGCTGGTGAACATGTCCTTCGCAGGGGCCGGAAACCAGGTATTCGCCAAGCTGCTTTCGCTGGCGCAGGGCCGGGGCGTTGTCATGGTGGCGGCGGCCGGAAACGACCGGTCCGGTGCACCGGTCTATCCCGCGGCGTCGCCCAGTACCATCGCCGTGACGGCGGTGGATGCCGGCGGACGGCTGTATGGCCGGGCCAACTTTGGCAGCCATATCGAATTCGCCGCCCCCGGCGTGGACCTCTACGTGGCCTGGGGCAGTGGCGGAAGCTACCGCTCGGGGACCTCCTTTGCGGCGCCGGTCGTCACCGCCATCCTGGCGCGGCAGGCGTCGCGCGGGGGGCTGTCGCTGAACGGCGCGCGGTCCTTCCTCAGAAGCACGGCCCGCGACCTTGGGCCCGGCGGGCGCGATACCCGATACGGCTATGGCCTTGTCCAGTCGGGCGGGTGCTGACACGACGCCCGGATCCGGGGACGCGGCCCCGCAAAACGACATGGCACCGGACCATGCAAGCGGTTGCGCCACCTGACCACCGCGGGGTGAAGGAATTATTAATGCCGCGGACACGGGCGGCCGGGACGCGGCTCAGCCGGTCTTGACCGGCGCGCCTCCGGCGAAGGAGTTTCCGTTCACATAGTCGCAGGGCGCCTCCTGCATCTGCAGGTGCAGGCCGTCGCCGGTAAAGGGGTGCGCGCGGGCCAGATCCTCGTCCACCTCGATACCCAGACCTGGGGCCTCGGGCGGGGTCACGAAACCATTCTCGACCCGGATCGTGTTCTTTATCAAGCGGTTATGGAACTCCGTCTCGATCGTTTCGGCCATCAGGATATTGGGGATCGACGCCGCGAGGTGGATGTTTGCCGCCCATTCGACAGGTCCGGCATAAAGATGCGGGGCCATCTGGGCGTTGTAGACCTCGGCCATGGCGGCGATCTTTCTGGTCTCCCAGATCCCGCCCGCGCGGCCAAGCGCGGGTTGCAGGATCGCGGCCGCGCCGGAGCGCAGGACAGGGGCAAATTCGGCCTTGGTGCAGAGCCGCTCACCGGTGGCGACGGGGATCGACGTGGCCGCCGCGACCCTGGCCATTTCGCCCACGTTATCAGGGGGAACCGGCTCTTCGTACCAGAGCGGATCGTAGGGTTCGATGGCCTTGGCAAGGCGGAT
Source organism: Roseovarius sp. (assembly GCA_046290265.1). Taxonomy (GTDB): domain Bacteria; phylum Pseudomonadota; class Alphaproteobacteria; order Rhodobacterales; family Rhodobacteraceae; genus Roseovarius. The sequence continues at coordinate 94,624 of JBKAGF010000005.1, forward strand.
GGCGCCGGCTGTGGTGAACTGGCCATGCGTGCCGAAAAGCAGGTCTGCGCGGTCGCCCACGGCCTCGCGGATGGTCTTGCAGAAAGCGGCCGAGAGCGCGATGTCGGTGCCCGCGGGCATGTGGCCGCCGCGCAGGGTATATGGACCGGCGGGATCGAACTTTACCGCGGTATATCCGCGGCTTAGCAGATCGAGCGCCGACTCGGCGGCCATCTCGGGGGAGGTCCAGAAATCGGCGATCCGGTGCCGGGGCAGGGGGTAGAGATAGGTATAGGCGCGGATGCGGTCGTTCATCCGCCCGCCGAGCAGCGCCCAGACGGGCCGTTCCCGCGCCTTGCCGAGGATGTCCCAGCAGGCGATTTCAAGCCCGGAAAAGGCGCCCATGACGGTCAGGTCGGGGCGCTGCGTAAAGCCCGAGGAATAGGCGCGACGGAACATAAGTTCAATGTTTTCAGGGTTCTCATCCAGCATGTGCCGGGTGAACACATCCTCGATCACGGCTTTCATCGCGTCGGGGCCGACGCTGCTGGCATAGCATTCGCCCCAGCCCGTAATGCCGTTGTCGGTCGTCAGTTTGACGAGGATCCAGTATTGCCCGCCCCAGCCCGGTGCGGGGGGCGCGGTGACGACGATGTCGAGGTCCCTGAGCTTCATGCGCGTCTCCTTTCTGTCGGGGCTACGGTGCGGGTTGCGCGGCCCGAGGACAAGGCGAATTCGACGCTGTCGAGGGAAAGGTCGATGTCCGGGGAATCGGTAAAACCGGACGTCGGTATTACGTCGGTATCGCGTCGGTATTACGTCGGTGCGAAAACCCCGGAGTTCGGGGGATGCAGTGCGCGCGGTGCCTTTGGCCGCCATTCATGGGGCGTGCCCGACAATGCGCATGCCGGGATTGTCCTGCCGGCGAAACCTCAGGGGGCGGTGATCCCCAACGTCTCGGCGAGCCAGCGATGGTACTCTGCCAGGGCGTCTTCGTCGCGGCGGCAATAGGACCATTTCTGCTGCTTGCGCACCGCCAGGAATCCGGCACGGCGCAAAAGGTCTATGTGGCGGCTGATCGTGGGCTGCGACACGCCCATCCGCTCGGCGATCATGTTCATGCAGACGCCGGTGGTTTCGGGGTCCGCGGATTGCTGGGCGGCGAACTCGGTGCCCGGCCGGGTGAGCAGGCGCAGGATTTCAAGCCGGCTTTCCGAGGCCAGCGCCTTGACCTGGTCGGCGCGATCTGCAATACGATTAGTCATATCGCTATTATGCTATATGACGATACGAAGGATGGCGCATCGATGTTGACCCTCGATCAGACGTTCACGTTCAGGGACCGCCGCGTGGCCTGGGGCCGCATGGGCGCGGGCGATCCGGTCATCTTGATACATGGGTTTCCGTGGTCTTGCCAAGCGTGGCGCAAGGTGGCCCCGTGGCTGGCCCGGACGCATGAGGTGTACTGGTTCGACATGGCGGGCACGGGCGCGTCCGAGAAGGCGCCAGGGCAACAGGTCTCGGAGGATGTGCAGAGCGATCTGCTTGCGGCGCTCGTGGCGCATTGGGGGCTGACCCGTCCACAGGTGGTGGGGCATGATTTCGGCGGTCTGGCGGCGTTGCGGGGCCATTTCGTGAACGGGCTGGATTATGCCAAGCTGCACCTTTTCGACCCGGTCGCGGTGCTGCCGTCCGGCTCGCCCTTCTTTGCGCATGTGAAGCAGCACGAGGCGGTCTTTGCCGGGCTGCCCGATTATGCGCATGAGGCCCTGTTCCGGGCCTATATCCAGAACGCGGCGCATCTGCCGCTGCGACCGGAGGTGAGCGACCTTTACCTTGCGCCCTACAGCGGGGAGGCGGGCAAGGCCGCGTTCTATGCCCAGATCGCGCAGTCGGACACCGCCAATATCGCCAAGGCCGTGGCACGATACCAGAAACCGGATTTCCCCGTGCACCTGGCCTGGGGCGAGAAGGATACGTTCATCCCGGTGGCGCGGGGCGAACGGTTGCGCGATGCGGTGGGGGCGGACAGCTTTACCGTGATCGCGGAGGCGGCGCATCTTGTGCAGGAAGATGCGCCCGAGGCGGTGCTGGCGACGCTGATACGCAACCTTTGAACCGGGTGGGCGGAAAATACGCATTTTCCGGGGCATTTTCTGCGCAGAAAATGCCGCCCCGCCGCAGGCTCAACGCAGCAGGATGACGTTGCGCCGGGCCGCGCCGCCCCTGGTGTCGGCAATCGCCTCGTTGATCCGGTCGAGCGGCCAGCGGTTCGAGATGAGCTCGTCCAGTTTCAGCCGGCCCTGGCCGTAGAGGTCGATCATCCAGGGGATGTCGCGGCGGATCACCACGTCGCCCATTTTCGAGCCGACCATGCTTTGCCCGGCGGCGGCGAAATTGGCGGCCTCGTATGTCGAGGCGGCACCGGTGGCGGGCATGCCGACCATGATCACCTTGCCGCCCCCCGCGATATAGCGCGGCGCCTCGTCATAGGCGCGCGCGGCGCCCACGGTGACGAAGACGGCGTCGGCGCCCCGGCCCATCGCCGCCTTCGCGGCGCGCCAGGGTTTGTCCTGGCTGGCCAGCACGCCATCGGTGGCGCCGAAGGCGCGGGCATCGGCCAGCTTGTCCTCGGTCATGTCCACGGCGACGATCCGGCGCGCCCCGGCGATGCGTGCGCCCTGGATGGCGTTGAGCCCGACGCCGCCGGCGCCGATCACCACCACGTCCTGCCCGGCGCGCAGGCCGGCGGCGTTGACCACCGCGCCGATGCCTGTGATGACCCCGCAGGCCAGCAGCGAGGCCGCGTCCATCGCCATGCCCTCGGGGATTTTCACGACCTGGCTGTGATGCACGACCACGTCCGTGGCGAAGGCCCCGCAGGCCATCGCCTGGTGCAGCTTGCCGCCGTCCGCGGTCGTCAGCGCGCCGTGGTCGCCGTCGAAGGGCGTCTCGCAGCCGGTGGGCCGGCCCGCGCCGCAGCTGGGGCATTGCCCGCAGGCCCGAATGAGGGTGACCACGACCGGATCGCCCACGGCCAGCCCCGTCACCCCGTCGCCAAGAGCCGAAACGCGCCCGGCGGCCTCGTGGCCATAGACCGCCGGCAGGCTGCCGCCCCAGGCGCCGTCGGCATAGGAGATGTCGGAATGGCAGATCGCGACCGCCTCGAGCGCGACCTCGATCTCGCCGGGCTGGGGCGCGCGCAGGCGGATATCCTCGACGACGAGCGGCGCGCCGAACTGATGGCACACGGCGGCTTTGATGGTCTTCATGAATCCTCCCGAGCTGGCTGATGTCCAACGTGATAGGTTATGGCGGGCCATTTCAATGCCGGAAACGACATGTCGTGACGTAAAGCGGCGGTGCCGGGGACGCGGCGCATGAGTGAACGGGGCGGGCCGCAGATGCGACGCATGGATGCCCCCCGCGCTGTCGCGCCGTGACCAGAGGCGCACGGGGCTTGACCGGCGGAAAGGATAACCCGATGCGGAATGCGACGACGACGATGGAGCGGCTGAGCACGCAGGACGCGGCGCTGGCGGAGATGCTGGCGCGCCATGTGAGCTGGCCTGCGGTCCCTCGCCGGGACCGGCGGGCCGTGGCCGGCGGCTGAGCCGGGGTCAGATATGGCCGGTCGCCTGCATGAACTGCACCAGGCGGGCGGCATAGGCCTGGGGCGCTTCGACACAAGGCAGGTGGCCGGTCCGGCGCATCAGGTGGAATTCCGAGCCGGGGACGAGATCCGTCGTCTCGCGCACCAGGTCGGGGGGCGTCGCGCCGTCCTCGGAGCCGGCGATACCCAGCGTGGGCAGGCGCAAGCCGCTGGTCGGTGTGTAGAAATCTGTGCCCGAAATGGCCGCCGAACATCCGATATACCCCTCGTCCGGCTGCGAGGTCAGCATGTCGCGCCAGGTCTGCAAGTCGGGGCCGGCGAGGAAGTCGCGCGAAAACCAGCGCTGCATCGTGGCGTCGGCCAGCGCCTCGATTCCTCCCGCGCGCACCGTGTCGATACGGTCCTGCCAGAGCTGGGGATTGCCGATCTTGGCGGCGGTGTTGGACAGGACCATTGCGCGGACGAGATCGAGCCGCTTGACCGCGAGGCCCTGCGCGATCAGCCCGCCGATGGACAGCCCGACGAAAAGACAGTCGCGCACCGCGAGGTGATCGAGCAGCGCCTCGGCGTCCCGGACGAGCGCGCCCATGGCGTAAGGCGCGGGCGGCACGCCGGTCCGGCCGTGGCCGCGCTTGTCATAGCGGATGAGGCGCAGGCCGGCGGGCAGGTGGGGCAGGATGGGGTCCCACAGATGCAGGTCGGTGCCCAGCGAATTGGCAAAGACGACGGGTGGACCCTTCGGGTCGCCCTCGTCGCGGTAGTGGATGTCGATGTCGTTCAGCGTGGCGTGGGGCATGCCGCCAGTTAGGCCAACCGGCGACCGGTTTGGCAAGCGGATTTCCCGGACGTCGCCGGATCAGTGCGAGACCTGCACCATTCCGAACAGGATCAGCGCGCCGCCGCCCAGACCGCGCACGGAAAGACCTTCGCCGATGGAAAAGGCATAGGTCAGCACGATCAGCGTTTCGATGGCTATGATCAGCAGGTAGAGCGTTCCGAGCGTCGCGCCGCGCATGAGCACGACCTCGGCCTGCGTCGCCGCCAGGAAGCCGAGCGCAATGAGGCCGGACGCGATGAGGGACCAATTGCCCGAGGCGATTTTCATGCCGACCGTGGCAAGGCCGTAGCCCAGGGCGGCGATGACCGCGAGCCCCAGAATTCGAATATCAAAAGCTTCCATTGCAGATATCACGGTGGCCGGAAAAAGGCACATCGCACCGCACCAGTTCAACGAAAACAAGGGCCACCGACCCCAAATTGTTTCAAGAATAATGGTTCAGCCTAACGCGGAACGAAAAGCCGCCGTAGTCCGGTTTTCCGGACTTTCGCGGCAGCCGCACCCTGCGCCCGCCGCGGGCCCGTGCCTAGGGCGTCAATCGAAGATGCGCCATGATCTGGCCGTGGTCCGAGGCGAGCTTGTTATAGGGCGCCTCGGGGTGCGCGCCGTCGGTGAGGTGGTCGTTGAAGACGCTGAAATAGGTCATCTCGCCCACGCGGCCGGGATTATCGGGGTGGAAGTGGCGGGACATGAAGATCTGGTCGATGCTCTCGAAAACGCCGCCAAAGGCCGAGGTATAGACCATGTCGCGCAGGGATTTGCGGACGAACATCTTTTCCGCCGAATGCAGGCGGACGCGTTCCACGTCTTCGGTGATCTGGCGGTTTTCCTCGTCCGAATAGCGGTCGGAACGGTCTTGCGCATCGTGGCGCAGCATCCAGGAATAGTTCCTGAAGGGCGCCTCGCCGGTGATGATTTCGGTCGAGACGGCGTGTTCGCCGTCGTTGAAATCGCCCAGCACCATCACCGGGTGGCCCGCCTCGATCTCGCGCACCACTTCGCGGCGCAGCACCCAGGCCTCGGCCATGCGGCGCAGGGCGGCGCGCAGCGAGCCCATGGCGCGGCCAATCGGATCATAGCGGGTCAGGTCCTCTTCGGGGGCAAAGTCCGCGCCGGGGGGCGTGATGTATTCGCCCAGTTTGGATTTCAGGTGGCAGTTGAAGACGGTGACAGTCTGGCCGCCCATGGGGATGCGGGCCTTGATGACGGGGCGCGACAGGCGGCGCAGGACGTAATGGCCCGCGTCCTGTGTGCCGTCCATGCCGCGCAAAGGCTGGAAGGGGATCGAAAGCGGCTCTTCCAGGTCCTGGATGATCTCGGGCGTGCCAACGAAGCCCAGCCGCGACAGGATCGCGACGCCGGGGCGGCGTTTGCCCGCCTCGCCGGTATCGGCGGCGTTGGGGGCGAAGGCCAGCGTGGCGTTGTCATAGGGGGTGACGGCCAGTTTGCGGAAGATCGCCTTGCGGTGATAGCGTTTCGACCGGTCGGGAATGGCCGCGTCGTTGAGGGCGCGGGCCCGGATGGAGGCCTCGTCGATGACGGCGTGCAGGGCGTCCTTCTCGAAGATCTCCTGAAAGCAGATCACGTCGGCGTCGAGCGTCAGGATCTGGTCGGCCATCCAGTCGAGTTTCCAGGCGTATTCCTCGGGGGTGTAGGACTGGAATTCGTAGTATTCCCGGTCGGGGCCGATCAGGTTTTTCACGTTGAAGCTGGCGATGGTGAAGTCGGTCATGGAAATGGCCCTGTCGGAATTGCGCTAGCTCGTGAAGTTGCAGTGGTTATCCACGTAAGCGCGAAAAGCTGCTGTGAAAATTCGCGCTTTTTCGCCCGTTCCCGGCCCCTGTAGGGCAAGGACAAAATTCTTGGACTTGGAAACGTGATGTGTTGTGCCGTCGTTTCTAGGGGAGGGTTTACTTTCAGGCGAGACGCCGAGTGCGTTTGACCGTTCATGATTGCTGTATGTGCCTGAGCGCATTAGGAAAACGACCACTGCAACTTCTGGGTCTTCCGAGCCTTTTTCTGGCAGGATGTGCAAAAAGTCTTTTGTGCTCTGATTTGCAGGTTTTCGAAAGATCACGTCCTGCATTTGGAACGTGTTCGACGTCCACAACACTGGCCCCTTGGTTGCACGATCCATCCAGTGTTCGAGCGTCATGGTGCAATTGTCGATTTCTACCCTATGGCGCGAGTTGACATACTCATGGCTGCCGTTCTTGATAAGCGACGTGACAAGATCGGCTTTGTCTGTCGCTATGCTAGCAGAGCCTATTAGAGACATGGCAGTGGCCAGCGCCAAACCGGTCATAGTGTTAGCGCGGAATTTCATTTGGCGAGCGTGTCCAGTGCACGCGCGAACATCGGCCCGTCGACATTGCCGCCCGAGATGGTGACGATCACGGTGTCGGCATTGAGCCGGTCGCCGTGGAAGAGCGCGGCGGCCAAGGCGGCGGCGCCGCCGGGTTCGGCCACGAGTTTCAAGCGCTGGAAGGCGTGGGCCATGGTGCGCAGGCAGTCATCCTCGGAGACCGCGATGCCGGGACCGCAGAGGCGTTTGAGGATCGGGAAGGTGATTTTGCCCGGCGCGGGGGTGAGGATGGCGTCGCAGATATTGCCGGAGGGGGCCGCATTGGTCTCGATCTGGCCCGAGGCGAGCGAGCGGGTGACGTCGTCGAAGCCTTCGGGTTCCACCGGGCGCACCTTGAAACCCGGTGCCTCGGCCTCGAGCGCCAGCGCGATGCCGGAAGTGAAGCCGCCGCCGCCGCAGCAGACCAGCATTTCGGCCTCATGGATGCCGAGCTCTGCCGCTTGTTCGGCGATCTCCAGCCCGCAGGTGCCCTGGCCCGCGATGACCTGCGGTTCGTCATAGGGGCGGATCAGGGTGAGGTCGCGCTCGGCCTGGAGTGTTTCGCCCAGGTCCTCGCGGCTTTCGCCGGCGGCGCGGTCGTAGAGCACGACCTCTGCGCCCAGGGCGCGGGTGTTGGCGATCTTCAGCTGTGGCGCGTCCTTGGGCATGATGATGACGGCGGGGGCGCCCATCTGGCGGGCGGCCAGCGCCACGCCCTGCGCGTGGTTGCCGGAGGAAAATGCGATGACACCCTTGGCGCGGATTTCCGGATCGAGCGCTGAGACGGCGGAGCGGCCGCCGCGATACTTGAAGCTGCCGGTATGTTGCAGGCATTCCGGTTTGACGAGGATGCGGCGGCCCGCGATCTCGTCGAGGAAGGGCGAGGACAGCAGCGGCGTGCGGCGGGCGTGGCCCTTGAGGCGCTCGGCGGCGGCGCGGATGAGGGTGATGTCGCTCATGCCGCGGCCCTTAGCAACTGGCGGATGGCGGCCAGCGATTGCGGCTCGTCGAGGAAGGGGACGTGGCCGCGATTTGGCACGACGGCGGTGATCATGTCGGGGTGTCGGGTCTGCATCTGTGCTTGCGTCTCTGCGGTGAAAAGGTCGGAATTTTCGCCCCGGATCGAGGCGGTGGGGATGGGTTTCAGCCCGTAAAAAAGCGCCCAGAGGTCCACGGAGTCGCCCGCGCCGGCCTGGCCCACCAGCGCGTCGCGCAGGCGGGGGTCGTAGCGCAGGGCGATGCCGCCCGAGGGGGCGTCCTGCCACATGAATTCGGCCTGTTCGCGCCAGCGGGTGAGGGGGATGTCGGGGAAGTCCCGTGCGTGGCCCGCGGCCAGCGCGTCGGCGGCGGCGTCGAGGGTGTCGAAGGGCGGCGTCTTGCCGACGTAATCCATGATGCGTTCGATGCCGATGGGGGCCACCTCGGGCCCGATGTCGTTCAGCACCACGCCGGCGAGGCGGTCGGGGTGGTCGTGCGAGAGCGCCATGGCGATGAGGCCGCCGCGCGAGGTGCCGATGAGGATGGTTTTCTCGATGCCCAGGTGATCGAGCAGTTCAATGGCATCCTGGCCTTCGCGCAGGATGTTGTAGGTCATGTAATCCTCGGCATGGTCCGACAGGCCGCGCCCGCGATAGTCGAGCCGGAGGACGCGGTGGTCCGACAGGTGCGGCACGAGATAGGTGAAGTCGGTGACGTTGCGCGTCAAACCGGCGAGGCAGAGGATCGGCGTGCCGGTTCCCTCGTCGGTGTAGTGCAGCGACAGGCCGTCGGAGGTGGTGAAGTGCGGCATTATTGGGCAAGCTCCGGGATGCCGGTGAGGTCCGGCAGGACGTGGCCCGGTTTCGCCGGAAGCCGTTCCATGGGCGCACCGGCACGGTTGACCCAGGCGGTGGTGAAGCCGTAGCCCGCCGCCGCCGCCGCGTCCCAGCCGTTGGAGGAGACGAAGAGCACCTCGGATTTGGCGCAGCCGAAGCGTTGACCGACAAGGTCGTAGACCGAGGCGTCGGGTTTGAAGATGCCGATGCTGTCGACCGAGAGCACGTCGTCGAGCACGTCACCGATGCCGGCCGACCGCACCGCGCCGTCCAGCATCGCGGGCGAGCCGTTGGACAGGATGGCGGTGTTCATCCCCTTGTCCTTGAGCGCGTGCAGCATGGCGGGCACTTCCGCGTAGGCCTCGAGTTCCCAGTAGAGTTGCAGCAGGCGCTCGCGCAGGTCGGCGTCGTCCGACAGCCCCTCGGCCTCGAGCGCCCAGTCGAGCCCGTCCTGCGTGACCTGCCAGAACTCGGTATACTGGCAGGTGATGGTGCGCAGCCAGGTGTATTGGATCTGCTTGAGCCGCCAGTGTTCGGCGATGGCGGGCCAGTGGGCGCGGAACGCCTCGCGGCCCGGTTCGGCGGCGGCGTTGCGGGCGGCGGCGGCGACGTCGAAAAGCGTGCCGTAGGCGTCGAAGATGCAGGTGGTGATGGGCATGGGAACCTTGGGGTTGGGCGGGGTTTCGGGCGCAGATTGGCACGTCCGGGCAGGGGTTGGAACCCTGTTTGCAATCGCCGGGCGGGCGCGTTAGCCTTGGCGGGATCATCAAGTACCCGCGCGAGGCGCGGCCTTGGAAACCCATCCCCCAAACAGATTGGAAACCACATGACGCAGGTGAAATCCGGCGATACGGTAAAAGTTCATTACAAGGGCACGCTGGCTGACGGTACGACCTTCGACAGCAGCGAAGGGCGCGATCCGCTGGAATTCCAGGTCGGCTCGGGCCAGATCATTCCGGGCCTCGACAAGGCCATTCCGGGCATGGAAGTGGGCGACAAGAAGACCGTCGAAGTGCCCGCCGACGAGGCCTATGGCCCGCTGGATCCGGCCGCCAAGCAGGCGGTTCCGCGCGCCGACATCCCCGACGACATCCCGCTGGACATCGGCACGCAGTTGCAGGTGCAGACGCCGCAGGGCCAGACCCTGCAGGTGATGGTGGCCGAGGTCACCGAGGAGCAGGTGACACTGGACGCCAACCACCCGCTGGCGGGCAAGGACCTGACCTTCGATGTGGAGCTTGTCGGGATCGGCAGCTGACGCGACTTTCGCACGGGCGGCGGCGGTCTTGCCGCGCCCTTGCGTGCGCGCCCTTGGGGCTGACCGGGGCGCCTGGCATGAACGAACGCGCGCGACGGGGGACCGTTGCGCGCGTTTTTCGTTGCGCGGCGGGGGGGCTTGGCAATTGGAGCGCCCTGCGTCCTGCGCATCCGGGAACACGCGCGCATGATCCGCGTTGGCCCTTTTGCAAAAGCCGGCAAGAGCAAGGGGCGTGACGACGATGATGGAGTTTCTGACAGAGAACGTGGAGATAGTTCAGATCGCGGCCAGCCTGGCCACGACCATCGTGTGGCTGGTCTACCTGCATATCTTTCTGAGCGGATATATCCAGCAGCGGCGGTCCAGCATCCTGATCAACCGTGGCGGCGGGCCGGACATGAAGGCGCGGTGCCTGGTGTCGAACATGGGCGCGCAGCCTGCCTATCTGCTGGATGTGCTGGCCTCGCTGGACACGGGCGATGCGCCCGCCGTGGCCAGCGTCGTGGACCGACAGGAGTTGCGCAAGGAAGAGCTGGATCAGCCGGCGAACGTGACCGGGCAGGGACCGATACCGTCCGGCGGCTACGTGGACATTGGAAGCTTCGAGGATGTCGCGCGCCGGGCGGGGCATAGTGCGGAGGATGCCGACCTGCAAGACCGCTGCCTGAAGCTGGTGGCGGTCTGCGCGACCAATCAGGCCAATCACGTGGTCGCGGCGGTGCGCGAGTTCGACCTTGTTCCCAGGGACGAGGGCGTGCGGCTGGCACCCCGCAAGCTGGAGGCGCGGCAGATCCGGTCGCGGCGGCTGAGACGGAAGATCACGTCGATGCTGGAAACCCTTGAGCGCAAGGACGGCGACGCCGAGATCGGTGCGGAGTTTGCGCGGCTGTAGCGTTGCCCCGCGGGGGCGTTGGCCAGGCGGCCGGCCTTGACCGCGGGCGGCCATGACGCCGGGGGCGACGTGCCGGGCCTATCGGTCGGGGTCCGACCAGTCGGGCGGCGGAACGTTTCGGCGGTGCAGGCGCAAGGCCAGACCCAGCGTGACGCCGACGCCGATGGCGACGGTCAGGTCGGCCAGGACGGTCAGGACCATGGTCAGGGCCAGCAGGAAGATGTCGGAGGCGCGCTCGGCCAGGTGGCCGCGCCACTTGTGCGGCTCGCTCATGTTCCAGGCGGTGAGGATCAGCAGACCGGCCAGCGCGGGCATCGCCATGTAGCCCACCAGCGGCGCCGCGACCAGCATGACGATCAGGATCGTCACCGCGTGGACCAGCCCGGCCACGGGCGTCTTGCCGCCCGCGCGGATATTGGTCGCGGTGCGGGCGATGGCGCCGGTCGCGGGCATCCCGCCAAAGAGCGACGAGCCGATATTCGCCGCCCCTTGCGCCAGCAGTTCCGCGTTGGGCCGGTGATGCCCCGCGATCATCCGGTCGGCGACCATGGCCGAAAGCAGGGATTCGACCCCGGCCAGGAAGGCGATGACCAGGGCGGAAGGAAGAAGCTCGATCAGCCTGGCGATGCTGACGACCGGCAGGGCGGGCCAGGGCAGGGTGCCGGGCAGCTCGCCGAACCGCGAGGCGATGGTGTCGACGGGCAGCCCGGTAAAGGCGACGATGGCCGATGTCAGGGCCACCGCGACGATCAGTCCCGGCCATTTCGGCGCGGCGCGGCGGAACAGGACGATCAGCGCCATCGTGACGACGCCGATGATCGCGGAGGCGGCAGAGGTGGTGGGCCGGGCGGCCCAGAGAGCCTGGACCTTGGGCAGGAACTCTGCCGGCGGGTCGGTGACCGCGAGGCCCAGAAGGTCCTTGAGCTGGCTGGTGGCGATGATGACGGCGATGCCGATGGTGAAGCCGTTGATCACCGGCTCGGGGATCAGCCGGATGAGGTTTCCGGCCCGGAAGAATCCGGCGACCAGAAGGATGAGACCGGCCATGAGCGTGGCCAGCACCAGCCCGTCATAGCCATGATCCGCGATCACGCCGAAGACCACGACGATGAAGGCGCCGGTCGGCCCGCCGATCTGCACGCGGCTGCCGCCCAGAAGCGAGATCAAAAAGCCCGCGACGATGGCGGTCACCAGGCCCTTGGCGGGGTCGGCGCCCGACGCGATGGCGATGGCCAGGCTGAGCGGCAGGGCCACCATTGCGACGGTCACGCCGGCGATGACGTCCTGCGCCAGAAGCGCCCGGGAATAGCCGGGCAGGGTCGTGAGGATCTTGGGTTTCATGCACTTGCGTCAGGGGACGTGCCGGTTCGGTGTCATCCTGGGGTCTGGCGTAAGTGAAGCTGCGCGGCTCTGCAAGGGCGCATGGCGGGGGCCGTGCCGCGACGCGCGGTGTCAGGGTTCCAGCAGGACCGCGCCGCGGCGGCCGGGGCTGAGCACCATGTTGTGGGCCGTGACGCAATCGGCGAGAGGCAGGCTGGCGTGGATGGCCGGGGTCAGCGCGCCGTCGGCCAGGGCCGCGTGCAGGCGCGCGATGGCCGCGGCGCGCTCGCGGCGGCAGGATGTAGATCAGGTGATGTCGATCTTGAGGCCTTGAACAGCATCGCACCGAAGGCAGTTCCGGGTATGCTTGGCCGAGCCGTGGTGGCGATGGTGCCCAGCGGTTTCATCACTTCGGCCAGGAGTGCTGCGTTGGTGCCGAACGACCTCGAGCGCGGTCGATGCCGCCCGGCGCGATGTCCCTGATCTTCGCGGTCAGGTCCGCGTCGCGGTAATCGAGCACGTGATCGGCGCCGGTCTCGGCCACGTGGTCGGCGGCATCGGCGGAGGCGGTGGTGATCACCGTCGCGCCGCCCCATTTGGCCAGTTGCACGGCCATGTGACCCACGGCGCCCGCGCCGCCCGAGATGAGCAGCGTCTGGTCCGAGACCTCGCCGCCGCCGAAGACGGTCTGGCAGGCGGTCAGGCCGGGGATGCCCAGCGTCGCGCCGACCTCGTGGCTGACGCCCTCGGGGAGGGGCACGGCCTGGTCGGCGGGCAGGGCGACCATCTCGGCCGCGGTGCCATGGGCGCGTTGCCACTGGGCGTTCCAGAGCCAGACATGCTGATCCATGCGCGCGGGGTCGACGCCTTCGCCCACGGCGAAGATCGTGCCGGCGCCGTCGGAATGGGGGATGATGCGCGGGAAATCGGGCTTCGTCACGCCGGGGCGGGAGCCCGCGCGGGACTTGGCGTCGGACGGGTTCACGCCGGAATGGGTAAGACGCACCAGCACCTCGCCCGGGCCGGGCGTGGGGGTGTCGACCTCACCCACGGTCAGGACGTCTTCGGCGGGTCCGAATCTTTCGTAATAGGCGGCGCGCATTCCGGGCGGATCAGCCGGACTTGCGGCGCAGGCGGATCACCACGTCGACGCTTGCGATCTCGGCGCCCTCGGGCGCGCGGGGCAGGCGGGCGATCTCGAGCTCTTCGGCGGGTGCGTCACTGAGCCGCTGGTCGTCTTCCCAAAAGAAATGCGGGTGGTCGTGGGTATTGGTGTCGAAATAGCTTTTCGAGCCGTCCACGGTGACCTCCTGCAGGAGGCCCGCGTCGCAGAAGGCGCGCAGCGTGTTGTAGACCGTTGCCAGCGAAACGCTGGCGCCATGCTCGCAGACCGCGGAATAGAGGCTTTCGGCGGTGACGTGGCGGTGCTGCCCGTCGCCCACCAGCAATGCCGCCAGCGCGACGCGCTGACGCGTCGGCCGCAGACCTGCGTCGGTCAGCCATTCGGTACCTCGGGTCGTCGCCTGGGTGTTCGTCATGCAACCTCCTGTCACGGCTTCAATATAGGGGGCGGGACGGGGGAATTTCAAACAAAAACTCTAAGGCAAATGCCACCATGGCAGGGCTTGCACCGAGGTTTTGCAGGGTGCTACACGGTCACGTAACGGAACTGACAGAGAAAAGGGTGCGACCCTATGGCCGACTTCCCGAGCAGCTTCGACCGCGAAGACCTGCTGAAATGCGCACGTGGCGAGCTTTTCGGCCCCGGCAATGCGCAGCTGCCCGAGCCGCCTATGCTGATGATGGACCGGATCACCGATATTTCGGGCGATGGCGGACCGCATGGCAAGGGGCACGTGGTGGCCGAGTTCGACATCAAGCCGGACCTGTGGTTCTTCGAATGCCATTTTCCGGGCAATCCGATCATGCCGGGCTGCCTTGGCCTTGACGGGCTGTGGCAGCTGACCGGGTTCAACCTGGGCTGGCGCGGCTGGCAGGGGCGCGGCTATGCGCTGGGCGTGGGCGAGGTGAAGCTGACCGGCATGGTGCGTCCGGACCGCAAGATGCTGACCTATTACGTGGATTTCACCAAGGCGGTGCAGACGCGGCGGCTGACCATGGGCGTGGCCGACGGCCGGGTCGAGGCCGATGGCGAAGTGATCTATCAGGTCAAGGACATGAAGGTCGCGCTGAGCGAGAGCTGAGGCGCGACCCTTCGGGCGTTTACCGCTAGAGCAGGAAGTCGAAGCCGTCCGAGATGTCGGGCGGCACGAGGTCGTCCCAGTCGGAGTGGGGTGTCTTTTCCGCCGGGGCCGGGTGTCGCGCGTCGGGGGTGAAGTATTCCATGATCGACCGCTGCACGATCTCTTCGGCCAACTGTTCGGCCAGCGGGCGCATGCGGACATCCTGAATTTCGTCGAACCAGATGACAATTCCGTCTTCGGGCATGGGGTAACCTCCGATTGGGGCCGGTCATTTGCCGGCACGATGTTGACGGGAATGTGTCGCGGCGCGGCTGTGACGGGTTCAATCCTTTTTCGCGCAGGCGGCGGGCCTGGCCTCAGACCTGCCACGCGGCGGGGATGTCGGTGCCGAAACGGGTGCGGCAATAGGCATATTGCGGCGCAAGCTGATCCCTGAGGGCGGCGCGCGCGGCGTCGGGCAGGGGGGTGTCGACGCTGGTTTCGTTGCGCGGCGCGGGGTCGCCGGTGCCGGCATAGGCAAGCCCGGCAAAGGCGCAAAGCCGGCGCAGGGCGGGGGCGGCAAAGAGGGTTTCGTAGAACAGGTACAGAAGGTCGTCGGCCGGAAAGGTGGCGTCCAGCGCGTCGAGGATGCCGGCATAATCGGCACGCGCGGTCAGGGCCGGCCTGTGGCGCAGGCTGTCCCAGTCCCGGGTGGCGCGGGTGTCGGGTGCGATCTGTTCCAAGTGCCGCAGCTGCGACCAGAACCTGTCTACCGGATCGCGCATCACGAACAGGACCCTGGGGCGGATGCCGTAGCGGGCGGCGAAATCGCGCAGATCGGCAAAGCCGTCGGGTCCGATGGCGGAATAGCCCGGCGTCAGGTCGGCGAAACAGCGTGTGTCGGGTGTGCAGGCGCGAGCGAAATGGCCGAAATAGGCGCTGTCGTCATGGATCATCTGCACCCGGTCGAGACTGGCGCGGAACGTGGCGCGGCTGCGCAGGTTGTCCAGCGCCGGTCCCGGCTGGTCGAGGTGGAAGGCCAGCCGCGCCAGCGCCAGCGCGTCGGGATTGCCCAGCGTGTGTTCGGGATGGCGTGCGTCGAAGAAATGCACCTCCTTCAGCGGGGAGGTGACGCATTCGGGCAGGGCCGAAAGATAGCCGTGCAGCCAGCTTGTGGCGCATTTCGCGGCGCCGACGCAGACCAGGAACGTCTTTCCGTCAAGCTGCGGCATGGGGATGCGGGAAAAGTTACGCAACGTCATGGGGCGATTCGCGTTGCCGCCACCGAATTTATCAAGAAAAAATTAATGCCATCGCGGGTCTGTGCGCACCGGAATGCGCTTTTGGCGCGTGTAAACCGTGGCAAACGACTTGTTTGACTGGACTTGGCAATATTCCGCCTAATCGTGAGCGCGTTAACCTCGATTAAACGAGTTTATTGCAGCCGCCTCGGGCACCGGCGAGATTGGGGCAGCGAACAGGATGGCTTGCACCGGAGTGGGGAGGTCCCCACGTCTGGTGTCGCGCCATGGAATGAAGTGACAACGAGGCAGCAAGTACGTGCAGACAAACAGTGATGCTTTCGGGCCGGTCGGCCGGTTGAGCGTGACAGAATTCATAGATGCGCTGCCTGACGAGTTCGTCATCGTGGCCAGCGACGGAACGGTCGTCGCGGCCAATTCCGCCTGGAAGCAGTTCAGCGCAGAAAATGACGGTGCGCCCGAGGGCTATGTCGGGACGAACTATTTCGACGTGTGCCTGGAGGCCGGCGACGCCTCGGGCACCGAGGCGCGGCTGATCGCGGAGGCGTTGCAGGATACGCTGAATACGGGCAACCCGTTCGTGTGCGAATATCCCTGCGACAGCCCGACCGTGAAGCGGTGGTTCGAGTTGACGGCGACGCGGGTCACGTTCGAGGGCAAGCCCTATCTGACCATCCAGCACCGCAATGTGACCCAGCGCCACAACGAGCGGGACGCCCTGCGGCGGACCACGGTGGACAGCAGCGCGCTGGCGGCGCTGGTCGCGGGCACGTCCGACCCGATCCTGAGTTATGACCTGGAAGGGCGGATCGTGTCGTGGAACCCTGCCGCCGAGCGGCTGTACGGCTATAGCAGCGACGAGATCATGGGCCGCTCGCTGGAGATCATGTATCCCGAAGGACATGACAAACCCGTGTCGTGGTTTCGCGACGAGGTGATCGCCGGGCGGCTGGAGCGGTTCGAGGCGACGCGCATCGCCAAGGACGGCACGCCGCGCGAAGTGTGGATCAGCTGTGCGCCGATCCGGGGCGCGGATGGCGACGTGGTGGCCATATCCAACATCCACCGCGACATTTCCGAGATTCGCAAGGCCGAGAAGGCGCGCGAGATGATGTCGCGAGAGGTCATCCACCGGGCCAAGAACATGCTGACGATCGTGTCGGCGATCCAGCGTCAGACCGCGCGCAGCGCCGAGACGCCCGAGGAATTCCACAAGCATTTCGCCGACCGGATCTCGGCCCTGTCGAGGTCGACCGACCTGCTGGTCACCGGAAACTGGGATGACGTGGACATGCGGGACCTGGTGATCGGACATCTGCGGCCCTTCACCACACCGGACGACCCCCGGATCGGCGTGTCCGGGCCGGATCTGCGGCTGATGCCGCAGGCGGTGCAGACCATCGGCATCGCCCTGCATGAACTGGCCACCAACGCGATGAAATACGGGGCGCTGGCCCGCGACGACGGCGAGATCCACGTCACCTGGAAGCCGGTGCAGGACGCCGAGGGTGCGGGGCTGGACCTGTCCTGGCGCGAGACCTCGCCGACCGAGCTGACAGAGGCGCAAGAGGTGACGAAACAGGGGTTCGGCAACACCGTGCTGACGTCGCTGGCGCCGTCGATGCTGGGCACCGGGGCCGAGTATGAACTGGACGGCGAGGGCGTGCTCTGGCGCATCCGCATCGATTCCCAGCATTATTCTCTCGTCGGATAGGGGCCGGGGCGCGGCAATCACCTTGCACCCGCCGCCATGCATGTCCTACAACTCGGGCAATCAGGTAGGGAGGCAACATGCGTCGTGTTGTGGTCACCGGGCTGGGCATCGTGTCCAGCATCGGGAACAATGCCGAGGAGGTGCTGACCTCCTTGAAGGAAGGGCGTTCGGGCATCTCGGCCAACGAGGAAATGGCCGAGCACGGCTTTCGCAGCCAGATCGCCGGTGACGTCAAGCTGGACGTGACCGAGCATGTCGACAAGCGCACCCTGCGCTTCATGGGGCCGGGCGCGGCCTATGCCCATATCGCCATGCAGCAGGCCATCGCCGATTCCGGGCTGGAAGAGGGCGAGATCGTCAATCCCCGCACCGGGCTGGTGGCGGGGTCCGGCGGGCCGTCCACCTCGGCCATGCTGGCGGCGCACCAGACCGTGCTGGAAAAGGGCAGCCCCAAGCGGATCGGGCCTTTCGCGGTGCCGAAATGCATGTCCTCGACGATCAGCGCCAACCTGTCGACCGCCTTCAAGATCAAGGGCATCAACTATTCCATCACCTCGGCCTGTTCGACCAGCCTGCACTGCATCGGCAACGCGGCGGAGCAGATCATGATGGGCAAGCAGGACGTGATGTTCGCCGGCGGCGGCGAGGAGCTGGACTGGACCTTGTCGTGCCTCTTCGACGCGATGGGCGCGATGTCTTCCAAGTATAACGACACGCCCGAAAAGGCGAGCCGGGCCTTCGACGCGGGCCGCGACGGGTTCGTGATTTCCGGCGGCGGCGGGATCGTCGTGCTGGAAGAGCTGGAGCATGCAAAGGCGCGGGGTGCCAGGATCTATGCCGAGGTGACGGGCTATGCCGCCACCAGCGACGGGCACGACATGGTGGCCCCCAGCGGCGAGGGCGGCGAGCGGGCGATGCGCCTGGCGTTGCAGACGCTGCCGGAGGATCGCCGCGTCGGTTACATCAACGCGCATGGCACCAGCACGCCCGTGGGCGATGCGGGCGAGGTCGAGGCGGTGCGGCGGATCTTTGGCGAGGGCAACGTGCCCCCGATCAGCTCCACCAAGTCGATGACCGGCCACAGCCAGGGCGCGACGGGCGCGCAGGAGGCGATCTATTGCCTTTTGGCGCTGCACCACGATTTCATCATCCCGTCGATCAATGTCGAGACGCTGGACCCTGCAATTCACGAGGGCGAGATCGCCACGGCGCGGGTGGACGATGCCGGGCTGGACACGGTGATGACAAACTCTTTCGGGTTCGGCGGCACGAATGGCTCGATGCTGCTGAGCCGCTTTGACGGATAGGACGGCCATGACACAGTCAATGCAAGGACAGCGTGGCCTGATCATGGGTGTGGCGAACGACCGTTCCATCGCGTGGGGCATTGCCAAGGCGATGCACGCGGCGGGGGCGGAACTGGCGTTTTCCTACCAGGGCGAGGCCTTTGCCAAGCGGGTGGAGCCGCTGGCCAATTCGCTGGGATCGAACCTGCTGATGGACGTGGATGTCACCAAGGACGAGTCGCTGGACGCGGCCTTTGCCACGCTGGCCGAGACCTGGCCGACGATCGACTTCGTGGTGCATGCGATTGCCTATTCCGACAAGTCCGAACTGTCGGGGCGGTTCCTGAACACCAGCCGGACCAATTTCAAGCACTCGATGGATATCTCGGTCTATTCCTTCATCGAGGTGGCGCGGCGCGCCTATCCGATGATGAAGGAGAAGGGCGGCACGATGCTGACCCTGACCTATCAGGGGTCGAACCGGGTGGTGCCGAATTACAACGTGATGGGCGTGGCCAAGGCGGCGCTGGAGGCGACGACGCGCTACCTGGCCAATGACCTTGGCCCCGACAAGATCCGCGTCAACGCGATCAGCCCCGGCCCGATGAAGACCCTGGCCGGCGCGGCCATCGGGGGCGCGCGGCGGACCTTTCGGCACACCGAGGAAAACGCCCCGATGCGGGCCAATGCCACGCTGGAGGCCATCGGCGGCACGGCCGTCTACCTGGCGAGCCCCGCGGGCGCCTGCACCACCGGCGAGGTGATCAAGGTGGATGGCGGGTATCACGTGCTGGGCATGCCACAGCCCGAGAACCTGTAGGCGCGGGGCGCAGCGCTCTGCCCGGGGATGTCCCGATTTTGTCGGGCTGCTGCCTTATTCCTGCCATGTGTCGGCGTAATCCTGACACCCATGACCTATCCCCGCATCACCCACGATACGCGTCTGGAACAGCGTGAAGCAAAGACCAGGGTCGCCCGCAAATGGGCGCGCCGGGTCGGGATGGGCTTGACCGCGCTTTGCCTCACGGCGGTCTGGCAGGAACGGGCATTGGCCCCGGCGGTGCATGACCGGATGCAGGCCGCGTATGTCTACGGCATGGACTGGCTGAAAAGCACCGAGACAGGTGGCGGCTATCTGACCGCGATGGGCGATTTCAGCGGTCTGGGCAACCAGCCCGAGCACAACGCCATCACCCGCGCGCTGCTGAAGCTTCGGCAGTAAGGGCACGCCGGCACCTCTGGTGACAATTTCGCAACCAGCCTGACCGACCTTTACCCGGCATCTTGAAGCGCGCGCGCTTCGGCGCCAGATATTGGCGCAGAGGACGACCTCCCCGAGACGGGTTTCGATTGCCGGGACGGCCCGGCACGGTTCGGGAGGCTGCCATGCGAACCACGCTTGATCGTCTGCGCCACGCGCTTTGCTTTGAAATCCTTGCACTGTTCCTGATCGTGCCGCTGGGCGCGCTGGTGTTTCACCTGCCGCTGCATGCGGTCGGCGTGGTCACGCTGGTCAGTGCGACCATCGCGACATTGTGGAACATGCTTTACAATTTCGGTTTCGATCTGGCCCTGCGGCGGATCACCGGCGACACGCGCAAGTCGCTGGGCCTGCGGCTTTTGCATGCCGCGCTGTTCGAGACCGGGCTGCTGATCGTGCTGATGCCGTTCATCGCGTGGTATCTGCAGGTGTCGCTGTGGCAGGCCCTGGTGATGGATCTGGGGTTTGCGCTTTTTTACATGGTCTATGCGCTGGGATTCAACTGGGCCTATGACATGGCGTTCCCGGTGCCCGTGGGGCGGGACGGGACGGTGCGGCCATAGCGCGCCTGTCGATCGATGCCGGTCACGGTGGCGTGAGTGCGGTTTGCCTTGGCCGGAACGGTCTTATCTTATGGCGCAACGGGGCGTAGCATGATCCCGTGCGCCCCAGGCCCGACAGGAGAAAGAGCCATGACCACCCGACTGATTCATCGCCGTACCCTGCTGACCACCGGCGGCGCGGCCGCTGCCGTGACGCTGGGCGCGGGCCTGATGGTGCCGGCCCGTGCGGCGGGCGTGGCCCCCACGCCGACGATGCCGGGCGGGGCCAACAACTATCGCCCCGGTGCGCAGATCGTCGAGCGGATCGGCAATGGCGGATTCACGATGACCGGCACCGTGCGCCGCGCGGGCGACGGCGCCCCGCTGGAAGGGCGCCGCATCCAGATCTGGGCGCACACCACCGAAGGCCACGAGCGCGACCCCGAAAGCCATGGCGCGACCCTAACCGACGGCAACGGGCAGTTCACCATGGACATGCCCCAGATCGTGCCCGCCTTCGGCCAGCCGCATGGCCACCTGGCCTATGATGCGGAATACGACGACGGCGGATTCCAGACGGTTTTCCTGCGCCCGGTGATGTCGAGCGCGAGCGAAACCGCGCTGCATGCGGAGTTCGTGCTGGTCCCGGCGTAATGCCCTGATGCCGGGCAAGGTCCTGACATGGGCGGCGGTCTGCGCCGCTGTTGCCCTGCCGGTGGTGCTGGCGGCGACCAGCCCGCTGCTGCAATGGCGGCAACCCGTCTACATCGTGGCCGGGTTTGCCGGGATCACGGGCTTTGCCCTGATGCTGTTGCAGCCGCTGCTGGCCGGGGGCTACCTGCCGGGGATCCCTGCGTTGCAGGGGCGGCGGGTGCATCGCCGGGTGGGGGCCGGGATCGTCGCGCTGGTCGTGCTGCACGTGGCGGGCCTGTGGCTGACCAGCCCGCCCGACGTAGTGGATGCGCTGCTGCTGCGCTCGCCCACGCCGTTTTCGGTCTGGGGCGTCCTGGTGATGTGGCTGATCCTTGCCACCGGCGCGCTGGCGCTGCTGCGCAAGCGCCTGGGGCTGCGGCCGATGACGTGGCGGCGGGTGCATACCGCGATGGCAGTGGCGATCGTGGCGGGCACGAGCCTGCACGCGGTGCTGATCGAAGGCACGATGGAGACGGTCAGCAAGTTCGCCCTGTGCGCGCTGGCGCTGGGGGCCACGGTGAAAGTGATCGTCGATCTGCGCATCTGGGCGCGTCGGGCGCGGTGA
Organism: Roseovarius sp.; assembly: GCA_046290265.1. GTDB lineage: Bacteria > Pseudomonadota > Alphaproteobacteria > Rhodobacterales > Rhodobacteraceae > Roseovarius. The sequence continues at coordinate 116,188 of JBKAGF010000005.1, forward strand.
CGCGGGGCGAGACGAAGCGGAAGGCATTCCGGACCTGATCCGGGATCTCGTGGTTCGGGAGATCCTCGGGTCGAGCCCGAGGATGACGGTTGCGTGGGCGTGAGGCCGTGAAGGTCCTCGGGTCAAGCCCGAGGATGACGAGCGCTTTGGCGAGGTCCCCGGTCAGGCCCGGGACGGGTGTTTCAGAACCACTGGCCGGGTTCCATCAGGCCAAGGTCCAGCAATTGCCGCGAATGCCATTCGAACGGGGCGGAATTGTGCCATTTGAACGTATGGATGTCGAAGGTCGAGCCGGGGTTGCGCTTGAGCGCCTTGGCGGTGCGGAAAGAGACGATGGCGGCGGTCAGGTTGTGGTGCCACGGGCAGGCATAGGTGTTCATCTCTTCGTCGGAAAAGGTGTGATCGGCGCGCAGTTCCAGCCCCGGCGCGGCACGGAAAAGCGCGATCCGGTCGATCTTGCGCCGTTCGGGAGGGATGTGCTCTTCGTAGCGCCAGCGCAGGCCGCCGAAGAAATCGAGCTGCCTTTCGCGCGGATGGTTGTGATTCTCGGGATCGTTGCGGGCCAGAGCGTAATAGCCCGACCTGTCGAGATGCGCATCCTCGAGCGAGACCGCATCGCGGTGGCGGTCGAGATCGCCGGCATAGAGGTCGATCACGTAGGTCAGCATCGCGTCGCGCCGTTCCTCGGTGTGAAAGGTCAGCATCTCGCCCACGGTGCGGGTCTCGCAGAACGGAAAGAACAGGTATTCGGCGTTGAAGCAGTAATACAGCCAGACGCCCGGTGCGGCGGCGATCACCCGGTTCACGGCGTCGACGAAACTGTCGCCCGAGGTGATGTCATAGCTGATCCGTTCCACCCTGCCGGCCACGTCCGGTGCCAGGGCAAAGGCGGGGGGCATCAGCACCAGAACCGATCCGAAGCCGGTGTCGAGGTGATGCCGGATGGCGCTGTCGACCTCGATCTCGTCCTCGACGAAGATCATGGCGACGGGTCCCCCGGCCAGCGCGGTGCCGGGGTCTGCGAGGAATGCGGAAAGGCTGTGGTACTGCATCGGTGTCCTTCGGGCCTGTGGGGCGCAGAGTTCCGCAATTCACGGCGCATTGCAAGTCGGGCGGCAGGTGGTGTAGGCAGGCGCCTTGAAACGCCAGATGATGCAGGGTGCCGCGATGTCCGAGGCCAAGAAGCTATACATCAAGACCTACGGGTGCCAGATGAACGTCTATGACAGCGAGCGCATGGCCGAGGCCATGGGCGGAGCGGGCTATGTCGAGACGGACACGCCCGAGGACGCGGACATGATCCTGCTGAACACCTGTCACATCCGCGAGAAGGCCGCCGAGAAGGTCTATTCCGAACTGGGTCGGTTCAAGGGGCTGAAGGACGCCAGGCCCGACCTGAAGATCGGCGTGGCGGGCTGTGTCGCACAGGCCGAGGGCGAGGAGATCATGCGCCGCCAGCCGATGGTCGACCTGGTGGTGGGTCCGCAAAGCTATCACAACCTGCCGGCGCTGGAGGCCAAGGCGCGGAGCGGGGCCAAGGCGCTGGACACGGATTTTCCGCTGGATGACAAGTTCGACACGCTGCGCAAGCGCGGCGGCAAGGCCAAGCGCGGCCCGACCGCCTTCCTGACCGTGCAGGAAGGCTGCGACAAGTTCTGCGCCTTCTGCGTGGTGCCCTATACCCGGGGTGCCGAAGTCAGCCGCCCGGTGACCCGGATCGTCGACGAGGCCAAGGAGCTGGTGGAGCGCGGCGTGCGCGAGATCACCCTGCTGGGCCAGAACGTGAATGCCTATCACGGGCAGGGGCCGGACGGGAACGACTGGTCGCTGGCGCGGCTGATCTGGGAACTGGACAAGGTGGACGGGCTGGAACGCATCCGGTTCACCACCAGCCATCCCAACGACATGGCCGACGACCTGATCGCGGCGCATGGGGAGTGCGCCAAGCTGATGCCCTACCTGCACCTGCCGGTGCAGTCGGGCAGCGACCGGATATTGAAGCGGATGAACCGCAGTCATACGGCGGAAAGCTATATCCGGCTGATCGAACGCATCCGCGCGGCGCGGCCCGATATCCTGCTGTCGGGGGATTTCATCGTCGGCTTCCCCGAAGAGACCGAGGCCGATTTCGCCGACACGATGGCGCTGATCGAAGAGGTCCGGTACGGCTATGCCTATTCGTTCAAGTATTCCACGCGTCCGGGCACCCCGGCGGCGGAACGCGCGCAGCTGGACGAGGACGTCAAGACCGACCGGCTGCACCGCCTGCAGGCGCTGATCACCCGGCAGCAGCGTGCGATCCAGGATGCGATGGTGGGCCGCGAGGTGGGTGTGTTGTTCGAAAAGGCCGGGCGCCGGGAGGGGCAGATGGTGGGCAAGTCCGATTACCTGCACGCCGTGCATGTCACGGATGCGACCGTGCGCCCCGGCGACCTGAGCCGGGTGCGGATCACCGAAAGCGGGGCCAATTCGCTGGGCGGTCAGGTGCTGCGGGCCTGACGGGAAACAGGATGAACGACGCGCCGTAACATCTTTTGCGCGCCCGACAATTTCCACCGCGTCACTCATGAACCCCATGGGTGGCGATTGTTTCGGGCGTCGCCACAATATATGGGCATTAAGGCTTCACAACTTCCCGAAACTTGTTAAGCTCAAACGATAAATTGTTGACGTCGCGGAATCGCTGCCGGATCCGCGACGCCTGGGGAAAATAGTAAAAAGGACAGTGGCTGTGACGAAAAGGATTTCGAGAACAGTGCGCAACCTTCTGAGCGGACTTGCCGCCGTCGCTCTGGGCGTTGCGGCCATGACCGAGGCCGCTCAGGCGCAAAGCGGCCAGCGAATCGTCAAGGGCGAGCGTTACGTGCCGACGATCTGGGTTGATCCCGACGGCTGCGAACACTGGGTGATGGATGACGGATGGGAAGGCTACATGACACCCCATGTCAGCCGCGAGGGCATTCCGGTCTGCCGCCGCGGCAACGTCTGCGGCGTGGTGAACACCGACCAGCTATTCGCCACCGACAGCGCGAATATCAGTTCCGCGGGTCGCCAGCGCCTGGCGGAGTTCTTCCGCAGCACCGGGGCGATTTCCTATATCATCACCGGCCATACCGACAGCCGCGCCTCGGATCAGTACAATATCGACCTGTCCTATCGCCGGGCCAACTCGGTCGCGCGAATCGCGGCGGCCACGGGCGCCCGGATCGCGGATGTGCGCGGGTATGGTGAACGCATGCCTAAAGCATCGAACAACACAGCCGCGGGCATGCAGCAGAACCGCCGCGTCGAAATCATCTGCATCCGCTGAGGGGACCTGAACCAATGCAAGCATACAAATTTCTGGCCGTGATCCCCCTTGTCGGTGCGCTGGCGGCCTGTGACGACAAGCGCGACAAGACCGTGGACCGCGGTTTCGATTCCAAGCACCTCAGCCAGCTTCAGGCAGGCATCTGGGTCGATCCCAACGGCTGTGACCACTGGATCATCGACGACGGCGCCGAAGGCTACCTGTCGCAGCGGCTGGACAAATACGGCAAGCCGGTCTGCTCGGGCACCGCGCCGCCGACCGTGGCGACCGGCAACTACAAGGGCGGTTCGCCCGTGGCCGACTCGATTTGACGCGCGCCATGTGCCCGTTTCAGTGCCGCGGACCACAGGGTCCGCGGCATTTTTCGTTTCAATCCCGTGACAATCGCGCGGCGGGCCTTGCCCTTGGGGGCGCATCTTGGCAGCATCGTGCACAAGACTTCTGACAGGGAGATTTGATTGGTCACCACCGTGCTGACGTCGCAATCCGAAAGCAGCGACATTCTGGAAACGGTTGTCGAGTTTCCCGACAACTTCCTGCTGATCGACCTGTGCGGCGAGTATGACCGCAACCTTGCCGAGATCGAGAAGAAGCTGGGCGTGCAGATCCTGCGCCGCGGCAACCAGCTGGCCGTGATCGGCGAGCCGGATCAGGCCAAGGAGGCGCGCGACGTGCTGCTGGCGCTGTACCAGCGGCTGGAAGAGGGCCGCACGGTCGAGCATGGCGACGTGGACCGCGAGCTGCGCATGGGCGCGGGCGGCAGCGCCGACCGGGGCGAGCGCGACGATGCGGGCGGCGGGGACCAGCTTGAGATGTTCAAGGGCGGGCGGGTCGAGATCAAGACCCGCAAGAAGCCCGTCGAGCCGCGCACCGACGCGCAGAAGGCCTATGTGCAGTCGCTTTTCGCCAACGAACTGGCCTTCGGCATCGGCCCGGCCGGCACCGGCAAAACCTATCTGGCCGTCGCGGTGGGCGTCAGCATGTTCATCGAGGGGCATGTGGACCGCATCATCCTCAGCCGCCCGGCGGTGGAGGCGGGCGAGAAGCTGGGCTATCTGCCGGGCGACATGAAGGACAAGGTCGACCCCTACATGCAGCCGCTTTACGATGCGCTGAACGATTTCTTCCCGGCCAAGCAGGTGGCCAAGCTGATCGAGGAAAAGCGGATCGAGATCGCGCCGCTTGCCTTCATGCGGGGGCGGACGCTGGCCAATGCCTTCGTGGTGCTGGACGAGGCGCAAAACGCGACGTCCATGCAGATGAAAATGTTCCTGACCCGGCTGGGCGAGGGCAGCCGCATGGTGATCACCGGCGACCGCAGCCAGATCGACCTGCCGCGCGGCGTGACCAGCGGGCTGCACGATGCCGAGCGCCTGCTGAAGAATATCCCGAAGATCGCGTTCAACTACTTCACCTCCAAGGACGTGGTGCGCCACCCGCTGGTGGCGGCGATCATCGAGGCCTATGACGCGGATGTCTGAGGCCGGGGGCAATTTTCTTTGGAAGAAAACTGGCCGGAAAATTGCAATTTTCCGATCCGGAATTTTGCAAAATTCCGGTCCGCGCCCGGTGTGAGCGTTTCGGTCGACACCATCGTCGAGGACGACCGATGGCAGGCCGCCGGGCTGGAGGCGTTGGCCGCGCGGGCGGCGGAGGCGACGCTGGCACATCTGGGGCTGGAGCCGGCGGAGTGGGAGATTGCCGTGCTGGGCTGCGACGATGCGCGGATTGCCGCCTTGAACGAAGATTTCCGGGACAAGGCGGGGCCAACCAATGTATTGAGCTGGCCGAGCGAGGAGCGTGGCGCAGAGGTCGATGGTGCCGTGCCGGAGCCGCCTGAGTCAGGCCCCGATCCCGAGCTTGGCGATATCGCGATCGCCTATGACACCTGCGCGAAAGAGGCCGAGGCGGCGGGCAGGCCGATGCAGGACCACGTGACGCACCTGATCGTTCACGGACTCTTGCATTTGTTGGGCTACGATCACGTTCGTGACAAGGATGCCACCCTGATGGAAAGAACCGAGGTGGAGATACTTGGCAAATTGGGTCTGCCTGACCCATATTGAGACACCCGGCGCCCGTGGATGCGGGCGCGTTTTGGAAAGGTACGATGAGCGACAGCAACGACGCCTCTTCTATCGCAGCGCAGGGCGCGCGCTATGAGGCAAGCAAGGGCGACGATCCGGCAGAGGATCAGAGTGGCACACAAGGCGGGTTCCTGCGCCGGTTCTTCGGTGCTTTGGGCGCCGAAGACACCCTGGACGGCGAGGACGAGAGCGCGGATGCCGAACCCGGCGACGCGTCGGGCGCGGGGTTCGATCCGGGCCTTGGTCTGGGCAACCTGCGGCGGCTGTCGGTCGAGGACGTGATGATCCCCAAGGCGGACATCGTGTCGGTCCCGGCCAGCATCGGCAAGGACGAACTGGTTCATACCTTCCGCGACAGCGGGCTGACCCGTCTGCCGGTCTATGAAGGCACGCTGGATACGCCCGTGGGTTTTGCCCACCTGAAGGATTTCGCGCTGAAGCACGGGTTCAACGGGCAGGGGACGGATTATTCGCTGGAAGACCTTCTGCGCCCGCTGATGTACGTGCCGCCGTCGATGACCATCGGTGTGCTTCTGCAGAAGATGCAGGCCGAGCGCCGGCACATGGCGCTGGTGATCGACGAATATGGCGGGGTCGACGGGCTGGTGACGATCGAGGACCTGATCGAGCAGGTGGTGGGCGAGATCGCCGACGAGCACGATCAGGACGAAGGCGCCTACTGGTCCGAGGAAAAGCCGGGCTGCTACGTGGCGCAGGCCAAGGCCCCGCTGGAAGAGTTCGAGGCCGAGATCGGCCTGTCGCTGACCGATGCCGAGGAGATCGACGAGGAAGAGATCGACACGCTGGGCGGGCTGGTCTTCATGCTGCTGGGCCGGGTGCCCGCACGCGGCGAACTGGTCGAGCATCCCAGCGGCGTCGAGATCCAGGTGCTGGATTCCGATCCGCGCCGGATCAAGCGGCTGCGCGTGCGGCTGCCCGATTCGGTCGCGGGGTAGCGCGGTGACCGGGCTGGGCGCGCTGGCGCGCCAGATCAGCGACAGCCGCGCGGCGCCGCGCCTGGTGATTGCCGCGGGCCTTGGGGCGCTGGCGGCGCTGGGACAGGCGCCCTGGGGGCTGTGGCCCGTGACCATCGTGGCGCTTGCGCTGGTCTACGGCCTGTGGCGCGAGACGCGCGGATGGCTGCCGGCCACGATCCTGGGACTGGTGGCGGGGACGGGCCACTTCACCGTCGCCCTCAGCTGGATTTTCGAACCTTTCCTGGTGGATGCGGCGCGGCATGGCTGGATGGCGCCCTTCGCGGTGCTGGGCCTGTCGGTCTTCATGGCGACCTATTGGGCCGTCGCCTTTGGCGCGGCGCGCGCAGCGGGCGGGCGCAGCGGGCTGACCCTGCTGGGGGCCTTCATCATCGGCGAGGCGCTGCGCGGCTGGCTGTTCACAGGCTTTGCCTGGGCGCAGGTGGGGCATGTTCTGATCGACACGCCGCTTCTGCACTGGGCGGCGTGGGGCGGGGGGCTGGGCCTTTGCGCGCTTGTGGTCGGTGCGGCGGTCGCGCTGTGGCACCTCGGGGCCGGACAGCGCGTGGCGGGGGCCGCCGGGCTGGCGCTGGTTGCGCTGCTTTACGGCGGCGGGGCCATGCTGACGCCGACCGACGCCGCCGCCCCGGGGCCGGATGCGCCGATCGTCCGCCTGGTGCAGCCCAACGCGGCGCAGCAGGCCAAGTGGCTGCCCGAGAACCTGCAGATGTTCTATGACCGCCAGCGCCAGTTCACCGCCGCCCCGGGCGAGGGCGGCCGCCCCGACCTGGTGGTCTGGCCGGAGACGGCGATCCCGACCTTCCTGCACCAGTCCGAGGACCTGCTGGGCGGCATCGCCGCCTCGGCGCAGGGCGCGCCGGTGGTGCTGGGCCTGCGGCGGCTGGACGGGCAGCGCTATTTCAATTCGCTGCTCTACATGGATGGCGACGGCGCGGTGGCCCAGGTCTATGACAAGCATCACCTTGTGCCCTTCGGGGAATTCATGCCGCTGGGCGACCTGATGGCGCGGTTCGGCATCCATGGCCTCGCGGCCGAGGAAGGCGGGGGATATTCCGCCGGACCGGGGGCCGAGATCGTCGATATGGGCCCGCTGGGCACGGCGGTGCCGCTGATCTGCTACGAGGGGGTCTTTGCCCGCAACATCACCTCGGCCCCGGCGCGGCCCGGCATGATCCTGATGATCACCAACGATGCCTGGTTCGGCAAGGTCTCGGGACCCTACCAGCACCTGGCGCAGGGCCGCCTGCGCAGCGCCGAGCAGGGCCTGCCGATGGTGCGCGTGGCCAACACGGGCGTGTCGGCCATGGTCGACGGCACGGGGCGGGTCCTGGCGCATATCCCGCTGGGCGAGGCGGGCTGGATCGACGCGGCCCTGCCGCCCGCCCTGCCGCCGACGCTCTACAGCCGGACGGGAGACGCGCCGATGCTGGTGCTGGCCGCGCTGCTGATGCTTGCGGGCGGGTACTTTGGCAACATGCGGAAAAGCCGAGAGAGTTAGAGATTGACGCCGCCCCGGCCCGCGCCTAAGCAGGCTGGAAACCCGTCACAACGGCTTCCTGGCGTGGCGGGAATTGACCCTAATGGAGCACTCTCATGTCCCGTAGCAATTATGTATTCACCTCCGAATCCGTGTCGGAGGGGCACCCTGACAAGGTCTGTGACCGCATTTCCGACGCAATCCTGGATGCGTTCCTGGCCGAAGACCCGCTGGCGCGGGTGGCCTGCGAAACCTTCGCCACCTCCGGCATGGTGGTGATCGGCGGCGAGGTGGGCCTGTCGGACCAGGAACGCCTGAAGAACTACATGGGACGGATCGGCCAGATCGCCCGCGACTGCATCCGCGATATCGGCTACGAGCAGGACAAGTTCCACTGGAACACCTGCCATGTCCTGAACTTCCTGCACGAGCAGTCCGCGCATATCGCGCAGGGCGTCGACAAGGACGGGGCGGGCGACCAGGGCATCATGTTCGGGCACGCCACCAACGAGACCGACGCGCTGATGCCGGCGCCGATCCAGTTCAGCCACGCGATCCTGCGGCGGCTGGCCGAGGTGCGCAAATCCGGGCAGGAACCGACGCTGCGCCCCGACGCGAAAAGCCAGATCTCGCTGCGTTACGAGAACGGCAAGCCGGTCGAGGTGACCTCGATCGTGCTGTCCACGCAGCACGAGAGCGAGGACCAGAAAAGCGACGACATCCGTGCCATCGTGGAGCCTTACATCCGCGAGGTGCTGCCCGCCGAGTGGATCAGCGACAAGACCGAATGGTGGGTGAACCCCACCGGCACCTTCGTGATCGGCGGCCCTGATGGCGACGCGGGCCTGACCGGGCGCAAGATCATCGTCGACACCTATGGTGGTGCCGCCCCGCATGGCGGCGGCGCGTTTTCCGGCAAGGACCCGACCAAGGTGGACCGCTCGGCCGCCTATGCCGCGCGTTACCTGGCCAAGAACGTGGTCGCCGCGGGCATGGCCGAGAAATGCACCATCCAGCTCAGCTATGCGATCGGGGTGGCCAAGCCGCTGTCGATCTATGCCGAGACTTACGGCACGGGCGAGGTCGAGGCGGCCGCGATCGAGAACGCGGTGCGCAAGGTCATGGACCTGACGCCGCGCGGCATCCGCGACACGCTGGACCTGAACAAGCCGATCTACGAGCGCACCGCGGCCTATGGCCATTTCGGACGCGAGCCGGAGGCCGATGGCGGGTTCAGCTGGGAACGCACCGACCTGGTGGACGCGCTGAAGAAAGAGGTCTGATCCGGACCTGGGAACGGAAGGGCGCGGGGGCAGTTTTCCCCGCGTTTTTCATGCGCGACAGGGCGCCGTGCAACCCGTAGACTGCGCCAAAAGGGAGGGACGGGATGATCCTGGATATCGGCCTGCCGCTGGCGCTGGCCTTCATCATGTTTTCCTTGGGGCTGGGCCTGCATTTCGCCGATTTCGGCCGGGTGCTGCGCCTGCCGAAATCCGCGCTGACGGGGATCGTGGCGCAGCTGGTGCTGTTGCCGCTGGTGGCTTATGCGCTGATCGCGCTCTGGGGCTTTGCGGGCGGCATGGCGTTCGGGATCATGCTGCTGGCGTTCAGCCCCGGGGGCGTCACCTCGAACATGCTGACCAAGCTGGCGGGGGGCACCGTGGCGCTGTCGATCACGCTGACGGCGGTGGTGAGCCTGTTGTCGGTGCTGACCCTGCCGGTGCTGGTGGCCTGGGCGGCGGTGCATTTCATGGCCGAGGCCGCGCCCGAGATAAGCGTCGTGAAGGTCGGCGTGGCGATGTTCCTGATCACGGCGCTGCCGGTCTTCATCGGGCTGCTGATCCGCCGCTATGCCAGTGGCTTCGCATCGGCCATCGAACGGGGCTGCGAGATCGTGGCGCTGATCCTGTTCGTGCTGATCGTGGCGGCGGCGATTGCCAGCAACTGGGCGCTTCTGACCGAAAGCTTCGCGCGGCTGGGGCCGTTCCTGATCGTGCTGAACCTGGTGCTGCTGGGCGTCGGCATCGGCCTTGCGCGGCTGATGGGCATCGCCGGGCGCGACGGGCTGGCCATCGCGGTCGAGATGGGGGTGCAGAACGCCACCGTGGGGATCACCATCGCCAATATCGTGGGGGCGAGCACGGGGCTGTCGGAGTTTGCCGTGCCCTCGGCGGTTTATGGTATCTGCATGTACCTGGTGAACATCCCCGCGCTGCTGGTGCTGCGCCGGGTCTTTGCGCAGGCGGCCTGAGATGACGGACGCAAAGCATCCGTCGGGCGCGCCGTGGCGCAATTTCTACGGCCGGTTCAAGGGCAAGCACCTGAAGAAATCGCAGGAAGCCTATCTGGACGAGGACCTGGCGGCATGGTCGCCCGGGGCGGTGGACTGGGAGGTGAACCCGGAACGAAACCCCATAGATCTCAAGGCCTTGTTCGGGGATCGTGATGTATGGCTTGAAGTCGGGTTCGGCGGCGGCGAGCATATGATCCACCAGGCCGCCGGGAACCCCGACGTGGGGATCATCGGATGCGAGCCTTATATCAACGGGGTCGCCAAGCTGCTGGGCCAGTTGCGCGACAGCCACGTGGCGAACGTGGCGATCCATCCCGGCGACGTGCGCGACATGTTCGATGTGCTGCCCGAGGCCAGCATCGCGCGGGCGTTCCTGCTCTATCCCGATCCGTGGCCCAAGAAGCGCCATCACCGGCGGCGCTTCGTGACGCCCGAACATCTTGGGCCGCTGGCGCGGGTGCTGAAGCCCGGTGCGATCTTCCGGGTGGCCACGGATATCCCCGATTACGTGCGCCAGACGATGGTCGAGGTGCCGCGCCACGGCTTCACCTGGCTGGCCAAGCGCCCGCAGGACTGGCGGGAGCCGTGGGACGACTGGATATCCACCCGCTACGAGCAGAAGGCCCTGCGCGAGGGGCGGGTGCCGCATTACATGACCTTCCGGCGCGACTGATGGCAAGGGAGCGGATTTGAGTATTTTTGCCAAGAAAAAGCCGGGGTGGCGTGGATGAGGGACCCCAGGGGGCCCGTGCACCGCGGGACGGCGGAGCATTATGTCTGGGGGGACGCCTGCGATGGATGGATCCTGCGGCCGGGGAATGACCTTCTGATCATCGAGGAGCGCATGCCGCCCGGCGCGCGTGAGGAACGGCATGTCCATGCGCGGGCCGAGCAGTTCTTCTATGTGCTGTCCGGGACCCTGAGCCTGGAAATGGACGGCGTGCTGCATCCCGTCGGGCCGGGCATGGGGATGGCCGTGCCGACGGGGGCGGCCCACCAGGCGCGCAATGACGGCGATGCCGATGTTGTGTTCCTGGTCGTCTCCGCGCCCACCAGCCGGGGCGACCGGCAGAGCGCGCCACGCTGAGCCGTCAGGCCACCAGCTTGTCCTGCAACCGGTCGAGCATGTCGAGGCATTGCGACAACTGGTCGAGCGCCACGTATTCGTCCGCCTTGTGCGCCTGTTCGATCGAACCGGGGCCGCAGATGACGGCCGACATGCCCAGGCTCTGGAAGATGCCCGCCTCGGTACCGAAGGCGACGCATTCGGCGCTGTTGCGGCCGGTCAGCTCTGCCACGATGGTGCGGGCCTCGTTGTCGGTTGTGGGCACCAGGCCCTCGACCTCGCCGATCACCTCGGTGACGATATCGGCCTCGGGATCGACGGCGCGCATGGCGGGCAGAAGCTCGGTCTCGATATAGGACCGCAGCGCATCCTTGACGAAATCGGCGTCCGAGGTCTGGACCGGGCGCATCTCCCAGTCCACCACGGCCTCGCTGGGGATGACGTTATGGGCCACGCCGCCGGCGAGCCGTCCGGTGTTGATCGTGGTCCAGGGCGGCTCGAACAGGCTGTCGGCGGGGGCGCGGGCGCGCAGCGCTTCCTTGAGGTCCAGCAGCCGCGCGATATAGCGCACCGCGTATTCCACGGCGTTCACGCCCCGGTCGGGGGCCGAGCCGTGCCCGGCCAGGCCGGAAAACCGGGTGGTGTATTCGAAGCAGCCCTTGTGCCCCTCGATCACGTGCATCATCGTGGGCTCGCCCACGATGGCCACGCCCGGCGTCAGCCCCTTGGCCCGCAGGGTCTGCGCCAGCGCGCGGGCGCCGAAACAGCCGGTCTCCTCGTCATGGGTGAAGGCGAAATGCAGCGGGCGATCGGGGGTCAGCGCGGCATATTGCGGGGCCATGGCAAGGCAGGCGGCAATGAAGCCCTTCATGTCGCAGGTGCCGCGTCCGTAGAGCAGGCCGTCATGTTCCAGCATGTCGAACGGGTTCGAGGCCCAGTCCTGGTCGGCCACCGGCACCACGTCGCTATGCCCCGAAAGCACGATGCCGCCGTCCCGTTCCGGCCCGATCGTGGCAAAGAGGTTGGCCTTCTGACCCGAGGCGTCGGGAAAGATCTCGACCCGGGCGCCCACCATGTCCAGGCGGTTGGCGATCGAGTTGATCATGTCGATATTGGGATCGGTCGAAATCGTGGGAAAGCCGATCAGGTCGCCCAGGATGCGCGAGGTGCTGTCCAGCAGATCGGTTCGAGCGGCCACGATTGTCCCTTTCTTTCAAAGCCCTGAAAGAGGGTGATCGCCCGGGCGCGCAGGGTCAAGGCCTCGCGGTCCCCGAAGGCGCGAAAACAGGCATTTCGCGGCACGCGCCGCCATGCGGCAACGGGAAATTCCCTGTCCCGTCGCTCAACGCCCGCGTCTTCTTCTTGCCGGAAATATCCTGGGGGAAGGGGGAAATGCCTGCATTTCGCCCGCGGGGGCAACGCCCCCGGGCAGACGGAGACCGGCGCGGCGCAGCCGCTCATCCAGACTGGGAACGCGCGGAGGGCCTGTAAGCCGGATTCTGTCGAAGGACGACCATTCATCTTGTCCCGCGGTTGCCCGCGGGCTTTAGCTGCCAACCCGGATCGCGGGGCCAAGGCGGCCCAGGGTGCGATCCCTATTCGGCATTGCTCCCGGTGGGGCTTGCCATGCCGGTCCGGTTGCCCGTCCCGCGGTGGGCTCTTACCCCACCGTTTCACCCTTTCTCCGACCAGATGTCGAAGTGGTCTGTTTTCTGTGGCGCTTTCCCTCGGGTTGCCCCGGCCGGGCGTTACCCGGCACCGTTGCCTTGTGGAGTCCGGACTTTCCTCCGTGCGATTCGCCAAGGGCGAATTGCAGGCGGCCGTCCGGCCCTCCGCGCAGACGGGGATGTAAGGGGTTTCGCGGCTCAGGTCCAGAGCGCGCTGCGGCCCAGCGGCGTGTAGTCCTCCGGTGCAAGCGGACCCGTGGCGAAGGGGCGGTAGCGCAGTCTGACGGCGGCGAGCAGGGCGTCGTCATCCACATCCGCGGTATAGCCGGCTTGGCGCGCCGCGGCTCTGAACGTGTCCGGGTGCGGGTCGTCCGGGCCGGGGTCATGGCCTCGCTTGCCTGCCAGTCCGGCGCGTTCCAGTCTTTCCCAGTCGAAATGCGGGCCGGGATCGTATTTGCGGTCAGGCGCCATGTCGGAATGGCCGATCACCCGTTCGGGCGGGATCGACCAGCGGCGCAGGATGCCGGGAAGCAGCGCTTCGAGCGTCGTCATCAGCGGTTCGGGGAAAGCGCAGCTGCCCGGATTGTCCAGTTCGATCCCGATCGAGCGGGAATTGACATCATGGACCGGCCCCCACGCGCCCGCCCCGGCATGCCAGGCCCGGGCGATTTCAGCCACCAATTGCCAGGCCCGGCCATCGGCGCCGACGAGGTAATGCGCCGAAACCTCGGCCGCGGGGTCGCACAGCCGTTCCAGCGCGGCCTCGGCGCTGGGCATCGCGGTATAGTGGATCACCACCATGTCGGGCTGCGCGCCAAGGCGGCGCGCGCCGAAATTGGGCGAGGGGTGCCAGACCGGCGCGATCACGCGTCCTGTCCGAAGATCAGTTCTGAACCGCCGCGCGGAACGGGCGCGGGTCCCAGTTGCAGGCAAACCCGTCGCCATCGGGGTCAAGACCCAGCCGGTCGCGGCGTGGTCCGCCCTGGGCCAGGAAATCGGATTGCGCCTGGTCGGCCGAGGCGTATTTCGCGCAATTGCGCTGGAATTTCGCCTGCTTGTTGATCCCGACGCGGGTATAGAGCTGCTGGCCCCGGGCGTGGCTGGTTTCCAGCGCATATTGCACGATGTTCGGGCCGGCATTGCCCGTGCGTTCGGGCAGCGCGCCGGGCTGGACCACCTGGTATTGCGCGCGGTTCTGGGCGATCAGCTCGGCGTCGTCCTGGATCGTGCGGGCATTTCCCACGGCATCGAAATTGTTCTCGTTCGAGATGCCGCCCGCGCTGGACACGGTCTGCGGCGCGGGATTCGAGGGGCTGGCATGCAGCACCTGCTGCCCGGAATTCTGCGAGGTCTCGGCCAGCCGCGCCGCGGTTTCGCGGGCGATTTCGTCACTGGTCGAGGCGGAGTTCAGCCCGCCGGTCGGCGTGTAGGCCCCGTTGCCGGACGGCTGCTGTGCCGCGGCACCCGCCGTCGCGGTGGTGGCCGACAGCGGGGCGCCCGCCGCGGACTGTCCGGGGTTCTCGGGCGAGATCGCGCCGGCCGGCGGCACCGCCGTGCCTTCGAGGGCCGCGTCGCGAGCCCTTTGCTGGGCAATATACTGGTCCGCGGTGCCAAAGCCGACGCCGGCGCCGCTGTTGGGAACGCTCGCGCCGCTGTCCGGCACGCCGGGTGCGCAGGCGGTCAGCCCAAGAAGGGCCGTGACACAAAGAGAAAGTCGCATCTGCTGTCGTCCTGCCGTTCTGTTTTGCATGGTTTTACCACCATTTGCCGGGTTTGGCCACAAAGCCAGCCGCCGCTTCGAGCGCATAGGCGGTGTTGAGCAGGTCGCCCTCTTCCCATGGGCGCCCGATCAGCTGCAGGCCCAGGGGAAGGCCGGACCGGTCAAGGCCCGTGGGCACAGCGATGCCCGGCAGGCCGGCAAGGTTCACGGTGACGGTGAAGACGTCGTTGAGATACATTTCGACCGGATCGTCGGATGTGCGGCCCAGTTCGAACGCCGCCGAGGGGGTGGCGGGCGTCAGGATCGCGTCGATGCCGGCGTCGAACACATCCTCGAAATCCTTCTTGATCAGGGCCCGCACCTTGCGGGCGCGGTTGTAATAGGCGTCGTAGAACCCCGCCGACAGCACGTAGGTGCCGATCATGACACGGCGCTGCACCTCGGCGCCGAAACCTTCGGCGCGGGTTTTCTCGTACATCTCGGTGATGCCGTCGCCTTGCGCCAGTTTCGCGCGGTGGCCATAGCGCACGCCGTCATAGCGCGCCAGGTTCGAGGAGGCCTCGGCGGGCGCGATCACGTAATAGGCGGGCAGGGCGTATTTGGTGTGCGGCAGCGAGATATCGACCATTTCGGCACCCGCGTCGGCAAGCATCTCCTTGCCTTGCGTCCAGAGTGCCTCGATTTCCTCGGGCATCCCGTCCATGTGGTATTCTTTCGGGATGCCGATCTTCTTGCCGCGGATGTCGCCGGTCAGCATGGCCTCGAAATCCGGCACGGGGATATCGGCGCTGGTGCTGTCCTTGGGGTCGTGGCTGCACATGGCTTCCAGCATGATCGCGGCGTCGCGCACCGACTTGGTCATCGGGCCGGCCTGGTCGAGCGACGAGGCGAAGGCGACGATCCCCCAGCGCGAGCAGCGCCCGTAGGTGGGCTTGATGCCGGTGATGCCGGTGAAGGCGGCGGGCTGGCGGATCGAGCCGCCGGTATCGGTGCCGGTGGCGCCAAGGCACAGATCGGCGGAGACGGCGGAGGCCGAGCCACCCGAGGAGCCGCCGGGCGTCAGCGCCATCTCGTCATTGCCGCGCCGCCACGGGTTGACGGCGTTGCCATAGACGGAGGTCTCGTTCGACGAGCCCATGGCGAACTCGTCCATGTTGAGCTTGCCCAGCATGACGGCGCCCGCATCGAAGAGGTTCTGGCTGACGGTGGATTCGTATTCCGGCTTGAAGCCCTTGAGGATGCCGCTGGCGGCCTGCGACGGCACACCCTTGGTGCAGAAGAGATCCTTGATGCCCAGCGGAATGCCGCACATCGACGGCGCGTCGCCGGCTTGCAGGCGGGCGTCGGCGGCCTTGGCCTGTTCGCGCGCGATCTCGGGCGTGTGGTGCACGAAGGCGCCAAGTGCGCCCGCACCCTCGATCGCCGTCAGGCAGGCCTCGGTCAGTTCCTCGGAGGTGATCTCGCCCGCGCGCAGGTTGTTGCGGGCGTCGGCGATGGTCATTGCATTGAGATCGGTCATCATTCCACCACTTTCGGCACGGCGAAAAAGCCCTCGCGGGCGTCGGGGGCGTTGGACAGCACCTTGTCCTGCTGGTCGCCGTCGGTGACGACATCCTCGCGGCGCTTCAGCCGCAGGGGCGTGACCGACACCATCGGCTCGACGCCTTCGACATCGACCTCGGCCAGCTGTTCGATGAAACCGAGGATGGTGTTGAATTCGGCCGCCAGCGCGGGCAGGTCGTCTTCCTCGACCCGGATGCGGGCCAGCTTGGCCACCTTGGCGGCGGTCGCGGTGTCGATGGACATGGGGCGCGTCTCCGTTGCGTTTCAGTGTCCGCGTTTAGCGCCCGGGCGGGGACGGTGCAAGGGCGTGGCGGCGGTAGAGCTCGATCATCCAGCCCAGCATGAGCGCGTTGAGCAGATGCCAGCCGAAATGGGTGCCGAGGGCGAGGCCGTCGCATAAGGGCGCATCGAGGCTGCGGAAGGTGAGCGACACGAGCAGCAGGCCGGCGCCAAGGGCCAGCCCGCGCGACAGGGCGGCATCGGCGCGGGTGAGCCAGGCGTAGAGGAATATGACCATCGGCAGGGTGAGGTAGGAGGCCGAGGGGCCATAGAGCGGAAGCTGCGACAGAAGCGGCGTGGCCAGCGCCGTGACCCCGAGAAAGGCGGGAATGGTGGCGGCGGAGGCAAGGCGCGAGAGGCCAAGGTAAAAGCGGCTGGCGGCAAAGAGATAGGTCAGCGCAAAAAGCATGATCGGCACGACATCCAGCATCGCGGCCCAGGGTTGCGCGTAGGTGTGAAAGAGAAACGAGCCGATGCCGATCAGCGCCAGAAGCGCGGTGAGCGGGCGGGCCAGGACAAGTTCGGTGCCGCGCAGGCGCCGTGCCATGACCAGCGCCGCGACAAGGAAGGCGGCATTGGTGAGCGCGTTGACCGGCTCGGCCCAGAAGCCGGGATCGGTGCGTTCGCAATAGGCGTCGATGGCGCGGGTCCAGTCCATGTGGAAATCGGTGGCCTCCCTGCTAGTCTTGATGTGACTGACATAAGGAGAGCGTCATGAAAATCACCTGGCTTGGACATGGAAGTTTCCGGATCGAGATCGCCGATCAGGTCCTGCTGCTGGATCCGTGGCTGACGGGCAACCCGGTGCTGGACGAGGCGCATCATGACGCGGCCACCAAGGGGGCCACGCATATCCTGCTGACCCACGCGCATTTCGACCATGCCGCCGACCTGCCGGACCTTGCGAAAAAGCTGTCGGTGCCGGTAGTGGGGCAGTTCGACCTGATGTCCTGGTGGGAAGAAAGCGCCGGGCTGGAGGTTGTCGGTTTCAACAAGGGCGGCACGGTCGCGCTGGGCGCTGTGAAGGTGACGATGGTGCACGCGGTGCATTCCTCGAGCTTCGGCGGCCAGAATGGCCCGCATGTGCCGGGCACCGAATGCGGCTTCATGATCGAAGGCGAGGGGCATGTCATATATGTCTCGGGCGACACCGACGTGATGGCGGATATGGGCGTGTTCAACGACCTGCATCATCCCGATATCGGCATCCTCTGCGCCGGCGGGCATTTCACCATGGACATGAAGCGGGCGGCCTATGCGGCGAAGACATTCTTCGATTTCAAAACGGTGATCCCCTGCCATTACAAGACCTTCCCGCTGCTGGAGCAGTCGGCACAGGCCCTGAAGGACGGCTTGCCCGGGGTGGAGGTGATCGAGCCGGAGGTGATGACGGCGATCGAGATCTGAGCGGGCAAAACGTTTGGTGGGTCCGCAAAGCAAGTTGGTCCGCTTTGCGAACCTTGCTGCCGTTCACGTCACAGGCGATCGTCAGCCCCCGGGGTGGCGATCCGACGGAAATTTCGATGCACTTTATGCCTGCCAGATACATCCTCGGAACGTTCGGTGCGCCCAGCCTCGCCAAATCGCCAGCCCGCGGAAGGGGCTGACGATGGCCGGGCCGCTGCGCGGCTGTTAACCGGCTGGGGGCTTGATGCCAGTGTCTTGCAACGGACTCGATCACGACATGCGTTGCGGGCGGCACGAATGTCGGCTGTGCGGACAAAGTGAGCTTTCGCTGCGTCTGCGCGAATGTCAGCTTTGCCGGGTGATGACCGAAGCATCGCAGCGATGATGGTAAACTGACCGGCGATATGGCGACATCGGCGCACGTGCACCCGGCTTGCGAGTCAACCAGTTTGTCAACGACTCTCGAAATGGCGAAGCAAGTTTGAAACGGCATCAAGTTCATTCCCCGTCAAAAGGGTCTGATCTACGCTGTTCTCTAGTTCTTTGAGAATATAGTAATCATTTTCTCTAGTGATTTTGCCGCTCTTAAGAACTTTTCTTGCCGTCGTCGCAACCAAACGTGCCTCAGACTGGAACTCCCAACCGACTTCGTTACGAAAATCCTTCAGAAACTGACGTATCTCGGATGAAACTGGCTCGCGACCAGTATTCGTCAGAAAGCAAAAATCGGAATATGTATGCGAGTACCACTCACGTACAAGCTGAAGAATTTGGCCGTAGCGGCCGCCTGCATTGTCGAAGTATTCAAGGAACGCTGTGCTAGGTTCAACAATCTCATTCAGGTCTTCTTGCCGGATTTCTCCGTTGGCGGCTTTGATGCCAGCAATCCGCCAAGCGCGATAGAACTCTAATCCTTTCAAGAGCCGGAGCAACTCGTCCCTAGCCGCATCTCTTTTTGCATTATCGGTCATTTTCACTCTTTGACTAGTCTGGGTTGTCATAACATAGCTGCCCTTCGAGCGTCGCGCAGCATCGAACATTGTGGGCTCATTCTGGTCATTAGCTGCACTTGGCACCAACGGCTGCTATGCGGGACGAAACTGCCGTCCCGAGACACCGGTGGGCGCGTCGGAACGGCGATGTTCGTCTCAGGGCATCAAGCAGACCTGCCTGGTCTGGCGGGGATGAGGTTCGTGGGGATATTCCCCAGGTCGCTACCCTCTCCTTCAAGGTTCACGATCACGCCGCCGATACCGCCGAGCCGCGAGAAGTATTTGCGCGCGTCGAGGAGCTTGTAAGGGAAGTAGAGGCCCGGCGGCGTCGGCGCTTTGCCGCCAAGTCCGACCAACCGTTCTAGCACCATCGCCACCCCCAGACCGGTGAGCGGCATCTGGCCCTCAGGGTGTATGATCGCGAATCGCGTGTGCAACGGGGCTCCGGACCGGTCCAATCCCGTAAGCTCGATCAGGATTTCGGCGGAAAGCGGATCGCCCCTGCGGCGGCTGGAGCTGACACCGACCGCCAGGTCGAACCGGACATTGGGGGCGCCGGTCTCCATCGACAGGCCGAGAAGGTCGTTCGGCGAAAGGGGGGAGGACTCGATCTCGGTCCCGTCCACGGCCCGGATGCTGGAACCCGCCGCCTCACCCGTGCGCCACGCGAAGCTTGCGTCCTTGCGCTCCAATGCTGCCGGCATGACCCGGGTTTGTCGCTCGAGGTCGGCCTCGGCTGCCGGGCCAAACGCGTCTTTCTCGTCCAGCAGGGCACCGATGCGGATATCCTCGACATGGCTGAAGGCCGCTGCGGCCGCCAGGGTCGGCACGCTGGTCGCACCGACCAGCCATTCTGTTCCCAGGACGACGGCGGACGCGTCCGGGCGGTGAATGTAAGCCGCGACTTCGGGTCCAAGCTCGATGACGCCCGGCGAGATGTTCACATAGGGAACACCGCGGTCCTGGGCAAAGCGCAGTCCGGCGACACGTTGGTCGGTGAACAGCACCGCAACCGCGCTGACCGGGCGATCACCGATGCCCAGGTCTTTGGCGGACAGGTCAATCATGACGCCTTCGGCGTTGCCGATATCCTCGGCGGAGCGCTGCGCCTTTCCAAGGTCGCGACCGCCGATCAAGAGCGGAACGTCCGGGTGTGCGTCGCGAAGGTATCGGGCAGCGTGCGTCCCGACGATTCCCGAGCCGCCGACCAGCAAGATTGGGTTGAGTGACATTGCGAGTTCCTTTTATACCTACCATTGGTAGCTATCACATAACCTACCAATGGTAACTTACAAGGGCGAAGATGTCGGAAGGGTCGAACAGGCAGAAAGTCGGGCAGAGGCGTGCGGCGTTGCGGATGTCCAGGTCAGAGCGTCGCAACCAGTTGCTCGACGTCGCGCGAAAGATCATCAGGGACGAAGGCACCGACCGGCTGACGCTGGGCCACCTGGCCGCGTGCGCGGGGGTGTCCAAGCCGATTGCCTACGATCATTTCGGAGATCGCTCGGGCTTGCTGATCGCGCTCTACAAGTGGATCGACGAGGAACGCATGAATGCATTCCTGGACGGCATCGCCGGCCGGAACCCCGATGCTCGGGACGCGATCGACGAGCTTGCCACCGCCTATATCGACTGCGCCTCGGACACGGCTGGCGACTTTCAGGTGGTCGGGGCCGCCTTGGCCGGCAGTGAGCAAAAGTCAGCCGTTCTGCAGGAACTGCTCAACCAAGCCGTCGCGATGTTCGTCTCCGTGCTGAAACAGCACAGCGAGTTGCCGCAAGAGGAACTCGAGCGGCGGTGTATCGGCCTTGTCGGTGCGGGAGAGGCCCTGGCGATGGCGCTGCTCCGCGGGACCTGCGACGATGCCGATGCGAAGAAGACATTCGCATCCATGATCCACGCTTGTGTGTAGGTCCGTGAAGGGCTCAAAACTGCCGTTCGCCG
>JBKAGF010000006.1:0-132440 GCA_046290265.1 Roseovarius sp.
TTCAAGAGATCCTCGGGTCGAGCCCGAGGATGACGTGGGCGGTGGGAGGTCCTCGGGTCAAGTCCGGGGATGGCGTGGGCGGTGGGAGATCCCCGGGTCGGGGCCGGGGATGTCGCATGCGCTTCAGCTTTTCATCGAGTCCCAGAACCCCTTCACCGATTTGAAGAAGCTCTTGGATTCCGGATTGTTGTCCTCTGACAGCGTGTCGAATTCCTTGAGGATCTCTTTCTGCCGCGCGGTCAGGTTCACGGGGGTTTCCACCGCCAGTTCGATGAACATGTCGCCATGGCCGCCGCCGCGCAGGGCGGGCATGCCCTTGCCGCGCAGGCGCATCTGGCGGCCCGATTGCGAGCCTTCGGGGATCTTCACGCGGCTGCGGCCGCCGTCGATCGTGGGCACCTCGATGTCGCCGCCAAGCGCGGCCTTGGCGACCGAGACCGGCACGCGACAGAAAAGATTGGTGTCCTCACGTTCGAAGATCTTGTGGGGCACGACCTCGATGAAGATGTAGAGGTCGCCCGCCGGACCACCGCGCATTCCGGCCTCGCCCTCGCCGGCAAGGCGAATGCGGGTGCCGGTTTCAACCCCGGCGGGGATGTTCACCGACAGCGAACGATCCTTCTGGACCCGGCCCTGTCCACCGCAGGTGTTGCAGGGATTCTTGATGATCTGACCCAGGCCGCCACAGGTCGGACAGGTCCGTTCGACGGTGAAGAAACCCTGCTGCGCACGGACCTTGCCCATGCCCGAGCAGGTCGGGCAGGTTGTCGGCTCTGCGCCGCCCTCGGCACCGGAGCCGTCGCAGGAACTGCAGGCGACGGAGGTGGGCACGTTGATGGTTTTCTGAAGGCCCTTGTAGGCCTCTTCGAGATCGACGCGAAGGTTGTAGCGCAGGTCGGCGCCACGCGCCGCGCGCTGACGTCCGCCGGCGCCGCCACGGGCACCGCCGCCCATGAAATCACCGAAGAGGTCGTCGAACACGTCTGAAAACGCGCTGGCGAAATCGCCCTGGCCGGGACCGGCCCCGCCGAACCCGCCGCCCGGGCGCGCGCCCGCGCCGGTACCGCCCTCGAAGGCCGCGTGACCGAAGCGGTCATAGGCCGCCTTCTTCTCGGCGTCCTTCAGGATGTCATAGGCCTCGCCCGCTTCCTTGAATTTCTTCTCGGAATCGGGGTTGTCCTTGTTGCGGTCGGGGTGAAGCTCTTTGGCCTTTGTGCGGTAGGCTTTCTTGATCTCGTCGGCGCTGGCGCCCTTCGAAACGCCAAGAACCTCGTAATAATCGCGTTTGGCCATCGGAAATCTCCTTTATATCGGAGAGCGGGGGGCACGGGATGCCCCCCACCTGTCCGTTTGACGCTTAGGCGCGTTTATCTTCGTCGAGGTCTTCGAAATCGGCATCGACGATGTCGTCATCGCCGGACTTGCCCATTTCGTCCGCCGCGGACGGTTCGTCGTCGCTTTCTTCCGCGGAAGCCTTGTAGATGGCTTCACCCAGTTTCATCGCGGCCTCGGTCACGTTCTGGATGCCGGCCTTGATCTTGTCGGCGGTCGCATCCTCTTTCTCGAGGTCGTCCTTGAGCGCGGCGATGGCCAGTTCGATGGCTTCGACGGTGGTCGGATCGACCTTGTCGGAATGCTCTTCCAGCGACTTTTCGGTCGAGTGGATCAGGCTTTCGGCCTGGTTGCGGGCCTCGACCAGGGCGCGACGTTCCTTGTCGGCGTCGGCGTTGGCCTCGGCGTCCTTGACCATCTTCTCGATGTCTTCCTCGGACAGACCGCCCGATGCCTGGATGGTGATCTTCTGCTCCTTGTTCGTGCCCTTGTCCTTGGCCGAAACAGAGACGATGCCGTTGGCGTCGATGTCGAAGGTCACCTCGATCTGGGGCATGCCGCGGGGGGCCGGCGGAATATCCTCGAGGTTGAACTGACCCAGAAGCTTGTTGTCCGCGGCCATTTCACGCTCGCCCTGGAAGACGCGGATCGTCACGGCCGACTGGTTGTCCTCGGCGGTGGAGAAGATCTGCGACTTGTTGGTCGGGATCGTGGTGTTGCGGTCGATCAGGCGGGTAAAGACACCGCCAAGGGTTTCGATGCCGAGCGAGAGCGGCGTGACGTCCAGAAGGACGACATCCTTGACGTCGCCTTGCAGAACGCCGGCCTGAATCGCGGCGCCCATGGCGACGACCTCGTCGGGGTTCACACCCTTGTGGGGTTCCTTGCCGAAGAACTTGGTCACTTCCTCGACCACCTTTGGCATGCGGGTCATGCCGCCGACGAGAACGACCTCGTCGATGTCGCTGGCCGAAAGACCCGCATCCTTGAGCGCGGCCTTGCAGGGCTTGAGCGAGTTGGTGATGAGGTCACCCACCAGGCTTTCCAGCTTGGCGCGGGTCAGCTTCATGACCATGTGCAGCGGCTGGCCGTTGGCGCCCATCGAGATGAACGGCTGGTTGATCTCGGTCTGGGACGAGCTGGACAGCTCGATCTTGGCTTTCTCGGCCGCCTCTTTCAGGCGTTGCAGCGCCATCTTGTCCTTGGTCAGGTCGACGCTGTGTTCTTTTCTGAACTCGTCGGCCAGGTAGTTGACGATCCGCATGTCGAAGTCTTCACCGCCGAGGAACGTGTCGCCGTTGGTGGACTTGACCTCGAAGAGGCCCTCGTCGATTTCCAGGATGGTCACGTCGAACGTACCGCCGCCAAGGTCATAGACCGCGATGGTTTGCGTGTCTTCCTTGTCGAGGCCATAGGCCAGCGCGGCCGCCGTCGGCTCGTTGATGATGCGCAGTACCTCAAGCCCGGCGATCTTGCCGGCGTCCTTGGTGGCCTGACGCTGGGCGTCGTTGAAATAGGCGGGCACGGTGATGACGGCTTGCGTCACTTCCTCGCCGAGATAGCTTTCGGCGGTTTCCTTCATCTTGCCGAGGATGAAGGCCGAGATCTGGCTGGGCGAATACTTGTCGCCCTTGGCGCGCACCCATGCGTCGCCATTGCCGCCGTCGATCACCTCGAACGGCATGTTCTTGTTGTCCTTGGCGAGATCGCTGTCGTCGGCGCGGCGGCCGATCAGGCGCTTGACGCCGAAGATGGTGTTTTCCGGGTTGGTGACGGCCTGGCGTTTCGCCGGCTGGCCGACAAGGCGCTCGTCATCCGTGAAGGCGACGATCGAGGGTGTGGTGCGGGCACCTTCCGAGTTCTCGATGACGCGGGCTTGCGAACCATCCATGATGGCGACGCAGCTGTTGGTGGTTCCGAGGTCAATACCGATGACTTTGGACATGTTTTTCGATCCCTTCTGATCTTAAGGCGATTGAGGGGCGACCGGACCCGTCAGAGGCATCTGGCCACCATGTTGAGTTGCAGATCCCAAAGCGGTCTCTGCGCTTCGGACGGTATATAGGCAGGGGATTATGACCCTGCAAGCGGTTGAAATGGGGGGAATCGCAGGATTCGGCTTTTAATTCCGCGGATTCGATGAAATCCCGGCAGCCATGGCAGAAGAGACGCTGGAGATACGCGGAATCCGCATTTTCAAGGGGTATCTTGGAGGCGCGGAGCAGGCTGCGCTGGTGACGGCGCTGCGCGACGTGGTGCGCGCGGCGCCGCTGTTTTCGCCGATGACGCCCTATGGCAAGCCGATGCGGGTCAGGATGACCTCGGCCGGGCGCTATGGCTGGATGTCGGACCGGCGGGGATACCGGTACGAGGAACGGCATCCCGAGGGCATGGCGTGGCCGCCGATCCCCGACGAGGTGCTGGCGATCTGGCGCGACCTGGTGAGCGGCGAGCGGATGCCGGATTGCTGCCTGGTGAACCATTACGACGCGGACGCGCGGATGGGGATGCACCAGGACCGGGACGAGGCCGATTTCGGCTGGCCGGTGCTGTCGGTGTCGCTGGGGGACGAGGGGCTTTTCCGGATCGGCAACGCGACGCGCGGCGGCAAGACGGAATCGCACTGGCTGCAATCGGGCGACGTGGTGGTGATGGGGGGCGATGCCCGCCTGATTTATCACGGGATCGACCGGATCAGGCCCGGCACATCGATGCTGCTGGACGCGCCGGGGCGGATCAACCTGACCTGCCGGGTCGTGGACTGAGACCGCGCGATCAGCGCGACAGGCTGCAACAGCCGGTCAGGTAGGTGACGCCCGACCCTTCGGTCACGAAGAGATCGACGCTGATCCCGTAATGCCGGTCCGACATGCCGTCCGTGCAGGCATCGCGCTGGAACATGAAGGTCGCCACCTGCGACGGTCCCTGGCCGAAGATGGCGTAATGATCCGTGCGGTTCTCGGATGTGACAGGATCGAGAGTGGACACCGTTACAGGATCCTCGTCCATCCGGTCGAGCGTGGCAGAGGCGGTGCCGGCGACGTCGAGCGACCAGAACGGCTCGGTTCCGGCGCAGATCAGGGGGCGGGGCAGCTGATCGTCCGGCTGACCGGCGCGGCGGGCGAGGAAACGCAGGGCGACCCAGCCGCTGGTTTCATCGACATTGACACGCGCCCATTCGCGGCTGTCGTCGAGCGCGACCACCTCGATGAAGGTGGCGTCGGAGTTCAGTTTCGCAACGATGGAATTGCCCACGCCGGGGGCGGCGCGCACGTTGAGCACGTCGTCGGAGGCCACGCCGGAGACATCGTAGAACGCGGGCAGGGCCTGTGCGTGCAGCGGGGCCGTGGCCCAGAGTGTCACAAGGCAGCAGGCCGCGAGCAGGGATTTCATCGGCGCGCGTACCAGCTGCTGGAGGCGTACTGGCGCGTGTAGAACTCTGCCAGCAGGCCGAGGACAAGCAGCACACATCCCACGATCAGGGCGTATTCGACACTGGTATTGCGTGGAAAGTAATTGGCGAAGACGTAGCCGCGGCACTGGTCGATGGCATGAAAGAGCGGGTTCCAGTCGAACATGGCCAGCATGTAGCCGGGCAGGGTATTGGCGACGAAAAGCTTGCCTGACGCGATCATGTTGGCACGGGTATAGACGATCTGGATCAGGTTTACCGCCGTCGGGAACCACGGCTTGGCCGCCATGATGATAAGGCCGACACCGCAGCCGGTGAACCAGGCAAGAAGCAGCATCCCGAGCGCGCCGATGGGATCGTCGATCTCGATCCGGTTGAAGGCGGTATTGTAGATGAACAGGATGACCAGCGCCGACAGGATCTGGATGTAAAGCGCGCCCAGCGCGGCAGAGGTGATCGAGATCACGGTGTTCATCGGCGCGTGCTGCATCATCGGAGAGGACGGCCCGGCGGCGCCCGCCACCGCACCCAGCGCCTTGATATGCGTCAGGTAGAGAAAGACGCCGGACATCATGTACAGCAGGAAATCGCCACGCAGTTTGGCGCCACGCAGGCCAAGCACCGAGAACATGAAATAGAAGGCAAGGACGAAGATGATCGCCGTGCTGATGTTGACGAAAAGCGCCATGAAGGCGTTGCCATGCGTGCTGCGCACGTCCCGGACGGTGGTGTGGAAGATCAGTTCGCAGATCGCCACTATGGACGACAGAAGGGATTTCTTGCGCGTGTTCTGGAACATGACCTGTCCGGGGCAACTGCCTTTTGATAAAGTCTTCGCACGGAATTCTTGCCGTCCCGTTAGGGACATACCATAAGGGGCGCGCAACGGTCCCGCAACAAACGCCTTTGCGGGCTGGCAAAAAGTATTGGAGCAGGGTTTGGATTACGACAAACTTGTCACGGTCATGCGCCGTTTGTCCCTCGAGGCGGGGGATCGTATCATGGAAATCTACGACGCCGACGATTTCGACGTGAAGGTGAAGTCCGACGAGAGCCCGGTGACCGCCGCGGACGAGGCGGCGGACGCCATCATCTCGGACGGTCTGCGCGCGGCCTTTCCCGACGTGACGCTGATCACCGAGGAACAGGCAGCGACCCACGGCACGCAGGCCGACACGTTCCTGATCGTCGACCCGCTGGACGGGACCAAGGAATTCATCAACCGCCGGGGCGATTTCACCGTGAACATCGCCTATGTCGAAGACGGGGTGCCGACACGCGGCGTGGTCTATGCGCCGGCCAAGGGGCGGATGTTCTTTACCCGGGGCGACGGGGTTTCGGTGGAGGAAACCGGACCCTTCGCGCATGACGGGTCGGGCGCCCTGACCGAAATCGGCGTGTCAGAGCCGGACAATGCCGCCCTGATGGTCGTGGCCAGCAAGTCGCATCGGGACCAGGCGACCGACGACTATATCGGCAAGTACGCCGTCAAGGACATGAAAAGCGCGGGATCCTCGCTGAAATTCTGCCTGATCGCGACGGGCGAGGCGGACATCTATCCGCGTCTGGGCCGGACGATGGAGTGGGATACCGCTGCGGGTCATGCGGTGCTGCTGGGGGCCGGGGGCCAGGTGGTGCGGTTCGATGACCAGACCCCGCTCAGGTACGGCAAGGAGTCCTATGCCAACCCGTTCTTCATCGCCCATGCGCCGAAAGTCGAGCTGAAGCCGGCCTGATGGGTGTGCTCGTTGTCATCCCGGCGCGCTATGCGTCGAGCCGCTATCCCGGCAAGCCGCTGGCGATGCTGCGCGGGGCGGACGGCACCTCGAAAAGCCTGATCGAGCGCAGCTGGCTGGCCGCAACCAGCGTGTCGGGCGTGGACCGCGTCGTTGTCGCCACGGACGATGCGCGGATCGAGGACGCGGCGGGTGGCTTCGGTGCGGAGGTGGTGATGACCTCGCCCGACTGCGCCAACGGAACCGAACGCTGTGCCGAGGCGATGCGGGCGCTGGGCGGGGGGTTCGACATCGTGGTCAACCTTCAGGGTGACGCGCCGCTGACGCCGCATTGGTTTGTCGAGGATCTGATTGCGGGGATGCGCGCGGATGCCTCGGCCGATGTGGCGACGCCGGTACTGCGCTGTGACGGGCGCGCGCTGAACGGCTTTCTGCACGACCGGGCGCATGGCCGCGTCGGGGGTACGACGGCGGTTTTCGGCCAGAGCCGCCACGCGCTCTATTTCTCGAAGGAAGTGGTGCCCTATACTTCGCGACGCTACGAGGACGAAGAGGCGACACCGGTTTTCCACCATGTCGGGGTCTATGCCTACCGGCCCGAGGCGCTGGATGCCTATGGCACGTGGCCGGCGGGCCCGCTGGAGACGCTGGAAGGGCTGGAGCAGCTGCGCTTTGTGGAAAACGGACGTGCGATCCTGTGTGTCGAGGTGGCGGCGCGCGGTCGGCAGTTCTGGGAACTCAACAACCCGGAAGACATCGACAGGATAGAGGCCATGATGAGAGAGATGCACATGTCGTGAGCAAATCGGACGACCGGCACCGGGTTTCATCGGATTGCCACAATTGTTCGGTTGTATTCCGCTCCTGGACATGGGCCAAGCTTGCACATCGTAAAGTGAGAACGGTAAGGAGCGTTGTATGCGCAAGAAACTAACCAAGGCGATTTTCCCGGTGGCCGGGCTGGGCACGCGGTTCCTGCCGGCGACCAAGTCGGTCCCGAAGGAGATCATGACGCTGGTCGACCGCCCGCTGGTGCAATACGCCATCGACGAGGCCCGCGAAGCCGGAATCAAGGAATTCATCTTTGTCACCTCGCGCGGCAAGGGCGCGCTGGAGGACTATTTCGACAATGCGCCCCAGTTGGAGCAGGAATTGCGCAAGAAGGGCAAGGACGAGCTGCTGGAGATCCTGAAATCCACCAACATGGACAGTGGCGAGATCGCCTATACCCGGCAGAACAAGGCGCTGGGCCTTGGCCACGCGGTGTGGTGCGCCCGGCGGCTGATCGGGAACGAGCCTTTTGCGGTGATCCTGCCCGATGACGTGATCGCCGGCGAGAAATCCTGTCTGGCGCAGATGGCCGAGGTGTTCCGCGAATCCGAGGGCGCCAACAACATGGTCGCCGCGATGGAAGTGCCCGAGGACAAGGCGCAGGCCTACGGGGTGCTTGATGTCAAGGAAGACATGGGCCAGCTGGTGTCGACGAAGGGCATGGTGGAAAAGCCGGCCCCCGGAGAGGCGCCTTCGAACCTTGCGGTGATCGGGCGTTATATCCTGACGCCGACGGTTCTGCAGAAGCTGAACAAGAAGCAGACCGGCGCGGGCGGCGAGATACAGCTGACCGATGCGATCTCGGCGGCCCGCGAGGACGGCGAGGAAGTGTACGGTTTCCGTTTCGAGGGCGAGCGGTTCGACTGTGGCTCGAAGGCGGGGTTCCTGCAGGCGACGGTGGCGTTTGCGCTGAACCGTCCCGAATTGCGGGATGACCTGATGAACTACCTGACGGATGTGGTGCAACCGGCCAAGGCCGCGCAATAGAGAAGGAGCGCGGCGGTCTTGCCCAATGTTCTGGTCACCGGCGGCGCGGGCTATATCGGGTCGCATGCCTGCAAGTCGCTGAAGGCCGCCGGGTATACACCCGTCACCTATGACAACCTGAGTACCGGATGGGCGGACGCCGTGAAGTTCGGTCCGTTCGAGCAGGGCGACCTGCGCGACCGGGCGCGGCTGGATGCGGTCTTTGCCGCTTACCAGCCGACCGCCGTGCTGCATTTCGGCGCGCTGAGCCAGGTCGGCGAAAGCATGCGCGAGCCGGGACGGTACTGGGACAACAATGTCACCGGATCGCTGGTTCTGATGGAGGCGGCGGTGGCGGCGGGGTGCCTGAATTTCGTCTTCTCCTCGACCTGCGCCACCTATGGCGACCAGGACAACGTGGTGCTGGACGAGGACAGCGCGCAGGCCCCGATCAACGCCTACGGCGCGTCCAAGCGCGCGATCGAGGACATGCTGCGCAACTTCGAGACGGCGCATGGGCTGCAGCACGTGATCTTTCGGTATTTCAACGTCGCCGGGGCCGACCCCGAGGCGGAGGTGGGCGAATTCCACCAGCCCGAGACGCATCTTGTTCCGCTGATCCTTGACGCGATCGACGGCAAGCGCGACGCACTGACGATATTCGGCACCGATTACGACACGCCCGATGGCACCTGTATCCGCGACTACGTCCATGTCTGCGATCTTGTGGATGCGCATGTGCTGGGTCTGAAATGGTTGATGGACGGCAAGGACAGTCGGGTCTTCAACCTGGGCACCGGCGACGGGTTTTCCGTGCGCGAGGTCGTCGACCACGCGCGGGTCATCACCGGAAGGGAGGTGCCCGTGGTCGAGGGCGTGCGCCGTCCCGGCGACTGTACCAAACTGGTTTCGGGGTCGGAACGGGCCGTGTCCGAACTGGGCTGGCGGCCCCGGCGTTCGACCCTGGACGAGATGATCCGCGACGCGTGGCGGTGGCATCAATCTGGACATTACGAGAAATAATGCCGACCCTGCGCGGACAGCAAGGGGTCAGGCAGGACGGATGAGCGCGCTGGGCGAGGTCTGGAAGGCGTACGCGCTTCGGTGGAAGCGCCGGCGCCTGCTGTTTCGCGCCCTGCGCAAGCGGCGGCAGCTGCGTCCGGTCGTCGACCGGACGGCGCGGATCGGACCCGGCGACATCCTGTGTTTTTCCACCGTGCGGAACGAGGCGGTGCGCCTGCCCTTCTTTCTGGAGCATCACCGCGCCTTGGGTGTTTCGCATTTCATCTTCGTGGACAATGACAGCGATGACGGCACGCGCGCCTATCTGGAGGCGCAGGAGGACGTATCGGTCTGGCGGACACGGGCCAGTTACAAGCTGTCGCGCTTCGGGGTCGACTGGCTGACCTGGCTGCAGTTCCGGCACGGGCACGGCCATTGGTGCCTGACGCTGGATGCCGACGAGATCCTGATCTACCCGCATCACGAAACGCGCCCCCTGCCGGCCCTGGTGGAACGGCTGGAAGAAACCGGACGCGAGTCGTTCGGGACGCTGATGCTGGACCTCTACCCGAAGGGGCCACTGGCGGCACAAGTCTATGTCGCCGGGGACGATCCGTTCCGGCAACTGTGCTGGTTCGATGGCGGCAATTACACGATCCGGAAGAAACCCGATCTGCACAATCTCTGGATCCAGGGCGGCGTGCGGGCGCGGAAATTCTTTGGCGACCAGCCTGAGCGCGCGCCGACCATGGGCAAGATGCCCCTGGTGAAATGGAACCGCCGCTATGCCTATGTCAGCAGCGCGCATTCCCTGCTGCCGCGTCGCCTGAACCGGGTCTATGACGAAAACGGGGGCGAGCGGCTGTCGGGGATATTGCTGCACACCAAGTTTCTGAACACGGTGGTCACACGGTCGTCGGAAGAAAAGCAGCGGCAGGAGCATTTTGCCAACAGCACGCTATACGATGCATATTACGATGCGCTGACGGAAAACCCCGATCTGTGGTGCGAAGCCTCGACACGGCTGATCGGCTGGCGCCAACTGGAGGCGATGGGGCTGATGTCGAAAGGCAACTGGATCTGATGCGCCGGGTTTTGTTTGCCTTTTGTAAACAATCTCTTATACCCTTCACAGGGGAAACGGGCCGCGCCGCGCGGCGGTATGTCAATTTGAAGAAGAATGCATTAAGGCTCTGCATCTATCGTGTCCGTCGGCCAGGCAGGCCGCCGTGGGGAACTGAGTATTGAGTATCGTGCAGTCATACGTGATGCGCCTGCGTCGCAAGCGGCACAGAGTGCGGGCGTTTCGGAAGCACTTTTCGCTCAAACCCGTGGTGGACCGCACGCGCAAGATCCGGCCCGGCGACATCCTGCTCTTCTCGACCATGCGCGACGAGTTCGTGCGGCTGCCGTTCTTCCTGCAGTATTACCGCAACCTTGGGGTGTCGCATTTCCTGATCGTGGACAATGACAGCAGCGATGGCGGCCGGGAGTTCATGGCCGATCAGGAGGACGTTTCGGTCTGGACGACGAAGGGCAGTTACAAGGCATCGAAATTCGGTGTCGACTGGCTGAACTGGCTGCAGCGGAAATACGGGCACGGGCACTGGACGCTGGTGGTCGATCCCGATGAGCTGTTCGTTTACCCATTCTGCGACACGCGGCCCATTCGCGCGTTGACCGACTGGCTGGACACCAGCCAGGTGAAATCCTTCGGGGCGATGCTGCTGGACATGTATCCCAAGGGGCGCATCGACGCGGTGCCGTACCTGCCCGGCCAGGACCCCCTGGAGATCGCGGGGTGGTTCGACCCCGGCAATTACGTGATCGAGAAGAACAGGAAATACGGCAATCTGTGGATTCAGGGCGGTCCGCGCAGCCGCGTTTTCTTTCCCGACCGACCGAAGAAGGCGCCGGCGCTGAATAAGACGCCGCTGGTGAAGTGGGACAAGCGGTACACCTATATCAGTTCGACGCACATGCTGCTGCCGCGGGGTCTGAACCTGACCTATGACGAGTGGGGCGGCGAGAAGGCCAGCGGCATCCTGCTGCACGCGAAGTTCCTGAACACATTCACCGCCAAGGCCGAGGAAGAGCTGAAGCGCGGCCAGCATTACGCGGGAAGTGTCGAATACAGGTCATATGCCGAGAAATTCGAAGACAGTCCGGACCTTTGGTGTAAATGGTCGGAGAAATATATAAACTGGCGACAGCTGGAAATTCTTGGGCTCATGTCCAAGGGAAACTGGGCATGAGGAAGCGCTTAAGGTGAGTGTCGGGATCGTCATGCTGGTGCACACGGCCTTTGACCGGGCCGAACAGGTGGCGCGCCATTGGGCCGCTGCCGGGTGCCCGCTGGTGATCCATGCAGACCGGAACGTACCTAACGCGACCTATCGCAAGTTCGTCGAGGCGCTGTCGGACCTCGAACAGGTGAAATTTGCCCGGCGCCACCGCTGCGAGTGGGGCACTTGGGGCCTTGTGGCCGCGACGCAGTCGGCATCCGAGATCATGCTGAAAAGCTTTCCCGGGGTGCGGCATGTCTACCTTGCCTCCGGGTCGTGCCTGCCGCTGCGTCCGGTGCAGGAACTGATCGACTATCTGGCCGAGCGGCCGCAGACGGATTTCATCGAAAGCGCGACGACCGCGGACGTGCCCTGGACGATCGGGGGGCTGGATCACGAGAGGTTCACCCTGCGCTTTCCGTTCTCATGGCGGCGGCATCGCAAGCTCTTTGACCACTACGTCGCCCTGCAACGCAAGGTCGGCTACAAGCGGCGCATTCCCAACGGGATCGTGCCGCATATGGGAAGCCAGTGGTGGTGCCTGACGCGGCAGACCCTGTCGGCGATCCTTTCCGATCCGGAACGCCCGACCTATGACCGATATTTCAAGCGCGTCTGGATCCCGGATGAAAGCTATTTCCAGACGCTTGCGAGGCTCTATTCAAGGCAGATCGAAAGCCGGTCGCTGACCCTGTCGAAATTCGACTACCAGGGCAAACCGCATATCTTCTACGACGATCACCTGCAGCTGTTGCGGCGGTCCGACTGTTTCGTGGCACGCAAGATATGGCCCTTTGCCAACCGTCTTTACGGGGCTTTTCTGACCGATCCGGCCGGCGCGATGAAGCGGACCGAGCCGAACCCCGGCAAGATCGACCGGATTTTTGCCAAGGCGGTCGAGCGGCGCACGCGGGGGCGGCCCGGCCTGCTGATGCAGAGCCGGTTTCCGGTCGAAGGGCGCGAGAACGGGCTGACTTGCGCGCAGTATTCGGTGTTCGAGGGGTTCAGCGACCTGTTCGAGAATTTCGAGCCGTGGCTGGCCAAGGTGACCGGCACCCGGGTGCACGGGCATCTGTTTTCGCCGGAACGGGCCGAGTTTTCCGACGGGCAGACAGTGATGAACGGCGCGCTGAGCGACAGTGCCAAGCTGCGCGATTACAATCCGCAGGCCTTTCTGGCGAGCCTGATCTGGAATACGCGTGGCGAGCGGCAATGCTTTCAGCTGGGACCGCGAGACGTGATCAAGGACATCGAGTGGCCGCTGGCCAAGGACCAGAACGCGCAGATCTCGGTCATTTCGGGGGCGTGGGCAGTGCCGCTGTTCAAATCCAACATGAACTTCGCCGATATCCGGCAGGAGGCCGCGCTGCTGCAACAGATCGAAAGCAAGCACCTGGAGGTGCTGCGCTCGCAATGGGGCAAGGCGCGGGTGCGGATCTGGAGTATGGCGGAATTCATCGAGGCGCCGATGGAACCGTTGCAGACGATCATCGACGAGATCGGCAAGCAGAGTGTCCACGGCCTGGCCGAAGTGCCCAAGATGGCCGACCTGACGGGGTTCGGCCAGTTCCTGCAGAACCTCAAGAACCAGGGCATGCATCCCTACCTGATGGGCGATTTCCCGGTGGAACACCGCCTGCACGAGCCGCAGGGGCAATCACGAAAACCCTATCTGGTGCGGTAAATGGCGACAGATTTCGACTATTTCGTGGTGTTCGCCGAGATGCGCACCGGATCGAACTTTCTTGAGGCGAACCTGAATGCCTTTCAGGGATTTGAATGCTTCGGCGAGGCGTTCAACCCGCATTTCATCGGTTATCCCAACACCGACGAGATCGCGGGCGTGGCGCAGCACACGCGCGATGCCGATCCGATGCAGCTGATCAAGGCGGTGCGTGACATTCCGGGGAAAATGGGCGGTTTCCGGTATTTCCACAACCATGACCCCCGCATCCTGAACGTGATGCTGGACGACCCGCGCTGTGCCAAGATCATCCTCACGCGCAACCCGCTGGACAGCTATGTCAGCTGGAAGATCGCGCAGGCCACGGGCCAGTGGAAGCTGACCAATGTCAAGCGGCGCAAGGACAGCCAGGTGCGCTTCGACAAGGCTGAGTTCGAGGCGCATGTGACCAAGTTGCAGGAGTTCCAGGTGCTTTTGCTGAACCGCTTGCAGGCATCGGGACAGGCGGCGTTCTATATCGCCTACGAGGATCTGCAGAACCTCGACGTGCTGAACGGGCTGGCAAAGTTCCTTGGCAGCGACGAGCGGCTGGAGGAACTGGATGCGTCGCTGAAAAAGCAGAACCCGAGTTCGCTGGAAGAGAAGGTATCGAATTTCCGGGACATGGAGCAGGCGTTTGCCGGGCTCGATCCGTTCAACCTGACCCGGACCCCGAATTTCGAACCGCGGCGCGGCCCGGCGGTGCCGGGTTTCGTGGCGGGGGCGCAGGCCGCCTTGCTGTACATGCCGGTCCGGTCCGGACCCGAAGCGGAAATATGCGACTGGCTGGCGTCACTGGATGGGGTCGCGGCCGAGGAACTGCCGACCAAGTTGAACCAGAAGGGGCTGCGGCAATGGAAGCGGCGCAATCCGGGTCATCGCAGCTTTACCGTGCTGCGGCACCCCGTGGCACGGGCGCATGCGGCCTTTTGCAACAAGATCCTTCAGACCGGGGAGGGCAGCTTTGCCGATATCCGCAAGACGTTGAGGAATTTTCACAAGCTGCCGCTGCCGGGGCAGATGCCCGACGCGGGCTATGATCGCGAGGCGCACAGGCTGGCCTTTGCCACGTTCCTGGAATTCCTGAAGGCGAATCTGGCGGGGCAGACCAATATACGCGTGGATGCGCACTGGGCCACGCAGACGTCGGTATTGCAGGGCATGGCGCAGTTCAGCCTGCCGGACGTCGTGTTGCGCGAGGATGAACTGGGCGAGGCCCTGCCGCGGCTGGCGGCGTCGGTCGGCTATGACGGGGCGGGCGGCATGGCAGGGCCCGCGCCGGAGGCGCCGTTTTCGATCGACGATATCTATGATGACGAGATCGAGGCGCTGGTCAGCGACATCTATCAGCGTGACTACATGATGTTCGGGTTCAGGGCCTATGCCGCCTGAACCGACTGTGACTCGGTGATGATGGTATAAAGCGTCGCGGGATCGTCATTCGCGCGCAGCTTGGCGCAGACCGCCGGGTCGCGCAGGGTACGCGACACCAGCGCCAGCGCCTTGAGATGTTCCACGCCCGCGTCCTCGGGAGCGAAGAGTGCAAAGGCCAGATCGACCGGCTGTCGGTCGACCGACGAAAAGTCGATGGGCGTATCCAGCAGGACAAGCGCGCCCACGACCGTGTCGATGCCGCCAAGCCGCGCATGCGGCAGGGCGACACCGTGGCCGACACCCGTCGGACCGAGGTTTTCACGCTCGATCAGGGCATCGACCACTTTTGTCGGATCGAGATGGTAGACGCTCTCGGCAATGCTGCCCAGTTCGTGAAGCAGTCGCTTCTTGCTCGATACGGAGGAGAAAACCCGCACCGCATCGGGCCGCAAAATCTGGGTGAACTGCATTCGGCTATGCTCCATCGGCGGGCGGTGCCGCCTTGCTTGCTCGATCGTTTACGGGTCGATCCATCCGATATTGCCGTCATCGCGGCGATACACGACGTTCAACCCTTCTTTACCTTCGTTCCGGAACACCAAGACCGGCGCGCCGGCAAGTTCCATCTGCATGACAGCCTCGCCGACCGACAGCGACGGAATCTGATGTTCCATCTCTGCGACGATGACGGGTTGGAGGCTTTCAGGTTCCGATTCTTCCCCATCTCGTTCGGAGGCGAGGATATAGGCGGAAGCCTGCGAGAGTTCAATAGGTTCCGCGCGCTCGCGGTGATGATCCTTCAGCCGGCGCTTGTAGCGGCGCAGCTGCTTTTCGAGCTTTTCGCTGCAACCGTCGAAGGCGGCATATATCTCGTGCGCATGTGCCTTGGCCTGCGCGGTCAGACCGGTGGACAGGTGGACCGTCGCCTCGCAGACGAACTCGCTCGCGCTCTTGGAAAAGACCACGTGCGCATCCGTCGGCCGTTCGGCATATTTTTCGACAATGGAGTTCAACTCGTTCTCGACATGTGTCTGCAAAGCCTGGCCGACATCGATTTGTTTTCCACTGATTTGATAGCGCATTCAGAACCTCCAACATGCGGACAGACGTGACGGGAAAAGCGGCCTTATGCCCTGATCCAGGTCAAATCTGTGAGGGATAACATGACGTTTCCTGTGTTCTCGGGCTCGGCCCAAGGGGATGGGTCGCACAGATCGAACAGTGCAAAGACCGATAACGTCATAGCCTTATTTGATGCCCGAAGGGGGCAGGTTGTCAATGGAGTTTGCAGGTAGGGGCGGCAGGGGGTTGCTCATGATATCCGAAAATTTTCGCCAAGATACACGCGTCGCACGTTCTCGTTCGACACGACCTCCTCGGGGGTGCCGGCCATGAGAACCTGTCCGTCATGCAGGATATAGGCCCGGTCGACGATCTCGAGCGTTTCGCGGACGTTGTGATCGGTGATCAGCACGCCGATGCCGCGTTTCTTGAGGTCGGCGACAAGGTGGCGGATGTCCCCGACCGAGATGGGATCGACCCCGGCAAAGGGTTCGTCAAGCAAGAGGTACTTGGGCTGTGCGGCAAGGCAGCGGGCGATTTCGACGCGGCGGCGCTCGCCACCCGAGAGCGCGAGCGCGGGGGCACGGCGCAGGTGTTCGATGGAAAACTCCGACAACAGTTCCTCGAGCCGCTTGCGGCGCTTGTGGCGGCTTTCCGTCGAGATGTCGAGGATCGCCATGATGTTGTCCTCGACCGACATGCCGCGAAAGATCGACATTTCCTGAGGCAGGTACCCGACGCCCAGCTTGGCGCGCCGGTACATCGGCAGGCCGGTCACGTCGCGGCCTTCGATCCGCACATGCCCGCCTTCGGGATAGATCAGCCCGGCGATGGCATAGAACGTGGTCGTCTTGCCCGACCCGTTGGGCCCAAGCAGCGCCACGACCTCGCCCTGTCTCAGGGACAGGGACACATCGCGGATGACCACGCGTTTCTTGTAGCTCTTGCGCAGGTTCTCGACCGCAAGACCGGTGCTTTCATGGGCGATATGCAGGTCGGGTCTGGCCATTTACTGATTGCCGCCCTCGGGCTGCAGCACGGTCTTGACCCGACCGGTGACGCGGGCGGTTCCGGCGCGGGTATCGACGAACATCTTGTCGCCACTAAGCGCATTCTGGCCCTGTACCAAGAGCACGTCACCTTCCATCTCGATCTCGCCGGTGTCGACGTTGTAATCCGCGCGAGCGGCCTCGGCGGCGTCGTCACCGCTGACCAACGTAACACCCCCGGTCGCCTGAAGTTCCTCGATGCCGCTCTGGTCGTCCTTGTAGACCACCAGAACGCGCGGCGCGGACAGGCGCATCTCACCCTGGCCGATCAGTACGTTCCCGGTAAATACCGCGGTTCCATCCTGCTGGTTCACATCCAGATTGTCGGCCGTGACCTCGACCGGAAGCGTGCTGTCCTGGGCCGTGGTGCCAAAGGCCACCTGCGCGCCCTGTGCCAGCGCGGGAAGCGGCAGACAAAACAGGAAAAGCAGGGTCAAAGTGCGAAACGAATATGTCACTGTTCGGTGTCCTCGGACGGCTGCGGGGTATATACCAGCTTCACCCCTTCGGTGAAAACCAAATGTGCCGTGCCGGTTTCTTCGTCCCCGGTCAGGACCATGCGCCCGGCGGTCAGGTCACCGGGCGGGCCGACGCCGGATACCGGACCGGGCGTTTCCGCATAGAGCACGTCCAGCCGCGCATTCAGGCGTTCGGTCGCCACAGTGTAGCCCGTGGTGGTGTCGATGCGCACGTTCCCGGCCAGCGAGGCGTTCAGGTCGGACTGGTGCATGTCGCCCCTGTCCGAGGTCACGGTGACGACGGCGCCCGACACCAGCCGCATCTCGGCGCTGACATTCTCGGCATTGATCAGGCGGGGGTCCTGGCCCGAGGGCCGTGCGGTTTCGGCGGCGATCATCATCTCGTCGCCGCCGCGGGTGACACCGGCAAAGGCGGCATTGGTCGCCCCCTGGTCGTGGGCGCGCTGTTCAAGATCGATATCCGCGACGGGAATCGATTTGGTGGGATCGATATGGCGGGAGATCAGGAACAGGGTCGACAGAAGCGCAAGCGCGGTCAGGGGCAGGATGATCTTCATCCAGGCCACGAGCCGCGAATAGAAGTTGTCCGCCGATGCCATGGTCAATGCGCGAAAATATCCGTTTCGGGCCAGCCGGCAAGGTCGAGACGCGCCCGGGTCGGCAGGAAGTCGAAACAGTTCCGCGCCAGCTCGGTCCGGCCCTCGCGGGCCAGCCTGGCATCCAGTTCATCCCGCAGGCGATGCAGGTACAGGACGTCGGATGCGGCATAGTCCAGCTGTGCCTCGGTCAGGTCCGGGGCGCCCCAATCCGACGATTGCTGCTGTTTCGAGATGTCGATGCCAAGCAGTTCCTGCAGAAGAAATTTCAGGCCATGCCTGTCGGTATAGGTGCGTATGAGCTTGCTGGCGATCTTGGTGCAATAGACGGGCGCGGCCAGAGCACCGAAGGCGTTGAACATGGCGGCGATATCGAAGCGGCCGAAATGAAACAGCTTCAATACGCTGGCGTCGGTCAGAAGGCGTTCGAGGTTGGGCGCGCTGGTCTGGCCCTGCCGGATCTGCACGATATGCGCATCCCCGTCGCCACCGGACAGTTGCACCACGCAAAGCCGGTCGCGATGCGGGTTCAGGCCCATTGTCTCGCAATCGATGGCGACGACCGGACCAAGGTCCAGATCGTCGGGAAGATCGGATAGATGTAGATGATTGGCCATGGTCCGCCGCGCTTGTTCTGAAGTTCATATAGGGCGCTCGCGCGCGATTTGAGACTGCTTAGGCGAAAAGATGCGGGCGCTCAACGAAAAGCCGGCGAGGATTACGCGAACGCGGCGGTGCCCGGCGCGCCATTCGCGAGGCAGCCGCGCCCCGGTGAAGGGGGCAGGCCCCGCAAAGTTGCAGTATTTATCGACTTTTTGACGGTGAAGTGAAGAAACCTTATTGACCCCAAAGTTTACAATTTTAACATGCGTGTGGGGGCCTTGATTTTCCGGAGATACTCTTGTCCAGTTCGTTCAGCGGAACTCAGGGCGACGATACCATTGCGTCGATAAGAAACAGAGACGGGGACAATTACGGCGACGGGGCGACGATCCTCAATCCGGAAAGCTCTCAGATTCATCTTTGGGCGAATGCCGGCGCCGACCATATCACGCTTGGGTTCGACAGTATCGCGACCTACACCAAGGGGCATCATGCGCGTGGGGATGACAGGGCGTTCACCGGCGGGCTTTTTGCGGATGTCTTCGTCTTCACGGCGCTGGACGAGGTCACCCAGGACGCGGTCGTCGTGGGGCGCATCGAGGATTATGATCCGACCCGAGACGAGATATTCCTGGGCGAGACGCGGCTGGCCCTGGACCGGGGGCAAGGTACGGTCGACGGCGTGGACTGGAAGGTCGTTCTCTGGGATGGAAATCCGCTCGATTCCGTGCTGGGCACGCAATATTATCTTGTGCTTCAGACCGGGAATGGCACGGTTTTCTATGCGCTGGAAGGCGCGCGCGTGGCCATGGACGGGATGGGTGGAGGCGAAGGCAACCAGGAAGATCATTTCGTCAAGGAATGGAACCTTCCCCTGGATTTCGCTCTTCTGGAACCGGTCGCTTTCGTGGATCCGCAGAACCATGTCCCCGCAGACGCGGTGGCCCAGGGCGGTATCACGATCAATGATTACGACGATGATGCCGCGAATGTGCTGGCCGTCATCACCGGCAGCGCAGGCGGGGATCTAATCGCGGCTGGCCTGAACGATGATGTGGTGGAGGCCGGCGCAGGCAATGATCAGATCTGGGGCGGGTCCGGTCAGGATACGTTACGGGGGGGCGACGGCGACGATACGCTGGTCGGTGGCCCAGGTGCGGACGTGATCGAAGGGGGCCCGGGTTTCGACACGGTAAGCTATGCCAATGCGCCCGGTCGTGTTCTTGTCGACCTGATGCATGATGTATCCGTTGCGCCGTTCGCCGGCTTCTACGATGCCGGGGCATCCGAGGGCGATATCTTCGACGGTGTCGAGAATGTTATTGCGGGCCGCTCTGCCGACATGCTGCGGGGCGAC
Organism: Roseovarius sp.; assembly: GCA_046290265.1. GTDB lineage: Bacteria > Pseudomonadota > Alphaproteobacteria > Rhodobacterales > Rhodobacteraceae > Roseovarius. Next base: position 19,808 of record JBKAGF010000006.1, read on the forward strand.
AACGCGGCGAATGTGCTTTGGGGCGGTTACGGCGCGGACCGGATCTATGGCCGGCGTGGCGCCGATACGCTGGATGGCGGGATGGGGCGCGATGTCCTTTACGGCAACAGTGGCGCAGACGTGATGACGGGAGGCGAGGGCCTGACCGAGCGCGACCGCTTCGTGTATTTCAGCGAGATGGATTCCGGCGTCGGCGCAGGCAACCGGGACGTGATCACCGATTTCCAGACCGGCATCGACCGGATCGAGATCGGCCGTCTGGATGCGAATACCACCATGCCCCTGCAGCAGGATTTCGATTTCATCGCTGATGCGGAGTTTTCCGGGACCGCCGGTGAACTGGGCTATCGGTTCGAGAACGGCGCCACGATCGTACAGGCGGATTTCGACGGTGACAGCTTGCCGGATTTCGAGATCGAACTGACAGGGACGATTGCCCTGGATGTAAACGACTTTCTGATCTGACGGAAACGCGACTTGTCGGACTGCAGGTTCCCGGCATCGGAAGGGTTTGCCGAAACGCCCCGGTAGGGCCGGGACATCGGCAAGGATTTCGGGAAAGTGGTGCCGCTGAAGGGACTCGAACCCCCGACCCCATCATTACGAATGACGTGCTCTACCAGCTGAGCTACAGCGGCCCCGTGGGGCGCGGCTATAGCACCCCGCATTCGATCCGGAAAGAGCTATTTTTCGGTCTCTTCGCGTTGCTCGTCCTCGACGATCTCGGCATCCGTTATTCCGGTGTCGGTTTCAGAAAGCGTGTCGTCGACGGTGTCAGGCGCGTTTGCGGTGTGATCCTCGACCGAGCCGACGATCAGGGGCAGCATCTCGATCCCGGTGGCCGAGGTCACCGACGAGGCCGGAGGCGCACGCCAGGCGAGGGTGTCGAAGGCGCCGCAATTGTCGCAGGAGGGGGCCCAATGCGCATGGATGTGATGACAGTTGTCACAGACCCATTGCGGGCCGCGCGGCGCTGACAGGGCGCGCGCGAGCCAGCCCTTGACCACGCTGTCCGACGCACCTTCGCCGCGCTCGATCGCGGCCATGATCGTCAGGGCGCGGGCATCGGGCTCGACCTCGGCCAGATCGCCCAGGGCGCGGCGCGCTGCCGGGAAATCCTCGGCGGCCAGGTGCAGTTCGGCGTCGATAAGGCGGGTCTCGCGGTGATCGGGATGGATCTTGAGCAGCTTGGAAAACCGCTTGATCCGGGCGTCCGGCGTCTCGTCGGGCTCGATCTCGGCAAAGGCGGCGGCGAGGTCGGGATGGGGCTGCGCATCCCAGGCCTTGCGGATCACGCGGGTGGCGTTGCGCTTGTTGCCCTGTTCGATATAGCCGCGTGCGGTCAGGACAGCGGCGGGGACGAGATCGGGTGACAGGCGGTTCGCCTCGATCGCCGATTCGCGGGCTTCGATGCTTTTGCCCTCGTCGAGGATGTCGCGGGCCTCGGACAGGGCCAGGACGGCATCGCGGCGGCGGTGGACGTCGCGGGGCAGGTTCCCGGACTTGAGCTTGGCGCCGAGGGTCTCGCGCGCGCCTTTCCAGTCGCCGGTCTGGGCCTGAAGCTTCAGCAGGGTGTCCTGCACTTCCTCGTGCTTGGGTTTCAGGGCGAAGGCGGTCTTGGCCAGTTTCAGCGCGGTCTCGGTTTCACCGTCGGCCAGTTTCTGGCGCATGATGCCGCGGACGCCGACGAAACGGGTCTTCTCGTTGGTCAGAAGGCGTTTGTAGGTCTCTTCGGCCTTGCGGCGATTGCCGGACATCTCGGCCGCCTGCGCGGTGATCAGGTTGGTCAGCGCGGGCTTGTGCAGATAGCGTTCCGCCTTGCCGGCCTTGGCCATCGCCAGCTCGCCCTCGCCCGAGGCAAGCGCCATCAGGCCTTCCGACAGAGCCTGGTACCCCTTCTCCTGGCGATTGCGTTGGAAATAGCGCGACAGGGCGGTGTCATCGCCGTTGATGAACCGCAGGACGGCCACCAGGAGCGACACCAGTTTCAGCAATACCCAAAGCGCGACCAGAAGCAGGACCAGGGCGATCACTGCCATCAGCGGCGTCAGGTTGAACTCCTGCCCGGCCATGACGATGCGCACACCGCCGTCCAGTTCCAGAAGGTAGATCGCACCATAACTGGCCGCGGCCACGAGGCCGATGAACAGGACGATCTTGATGACGGACCATAGCATTCTGTGAGTTCCCCCGGGCCTTAGTTCAGTGTCTCGCTCAGCGACTGGGCCGCGCCCACCGCCTCGAGCCTTTGTGCCGCCTGTCCGGCCCATTCGGAAAGCTCGGCGCGGCCTTCTTCCGGCAGTTCTTCCATTTCGGCCAGGGCGTCGCGCAGGCGACCGTCGCGCACCGCTGCCTCGACCCGGGACAATACCGCGTCGGGATCACTTCCTTCGCGCGGTTCAAGCGAACGCGCGCCGAGCTGGTTGCGCAGGAACCCCGTGAAGCCCGATCCGCCGCCGGTCACGGCGCGCGAGGCATCGAGCGCGGCACGGGCGGCATCGGGAAAGGTCTCTTGCAGGCTGGGCAGGGTCGCGACGCCACCCTCGGCCACCGATTTCAGACCCGAGGGCACCTCGACGCCGGTGTCTTCCAGCTCGGTCACGGCGCCGGCAAATCCGGTGCCGCTGTCGAGGGCGGATTGAATGCGGCTGATGGCGGCGCGCTGCATGGCTGAAACGGCGGCCTCATCGGCGGCGGTCTCGGTGCTCATTGCCTTGTCGATCATCGCCTGAAGTTCGGCGCGCTGGGCGGCGATCTCTTCGCGTGCGGCGTTCAGTTCATCCTCGTAGGCCGCCACGGCGGCTGCGTCGGCGCTTTGCGAGACGGAGCCCTGTTCGACATCGCCCAGCCGCGCGTCCAGCGACCCGAGCTGTTCCTCGGCTGCCGCGACGCGGTCGGACAAGGTGCCAAGCGCCTCGATCTGCGCCTCGAGCGCGCTGTCGTCGGTATTTGTGATGCCGCCGACCTTCTCGGCCAGTGCGTCGATCGTATCGGCCTGCTCTTGCATGCGCTGGCCAAGCGTGCCGACATCGCCAAGCAAGGCTTCGTCGCGCGGTGCGGTCTGGGTGGCAAAGCCCAGGTAGGCGGCAGCAAAGCCGATGGCACCGGCAAGAACGCCGCCGAGAATGAGCGATCCCGCGCCCGGTCCGGTCGAGGGTTGCGGCGCCGTGGCAGGCAGGGTTGCGGCCGTGCTGGTGCCGGTAACAGTGTCTTCCAGCGAGACATCTTCTTTCGAATTGTCTGCATCACCGGTTGTGTCCGAATCCGCCGGGGACCCTGTGATGTCAGGCGGCGGCGTCTTCGCGTCATCGTCCCCGGGAGCGCTGCTCTGGGGCGCGTCGGGCTCTGGCGTCTTGTCCGGGGCTGTATGTGGCGCCGGCTCCGCGCTGGCCTCGGCGCCCTCTACCGTGTCCTCCGGCGCGGGGGCAAAGGTGTCGTCAGGCGTTTCATCGGATGCGTCGTTCTGCGTGGCGTTGCCGATGTCTTCTTTCGTGTCGTCCTTCGGCGCCGGGTCTGAGTCGGGCGCATTCTTCGCCTTGGACGATGGTTTCTTTGCCACGTGAAAACCTCTTTCGAATCTTGTCACTTCCGCCTGCCGGGGAAGCTTACTGTGCGGTGCCGCGGCCCTCAAGCCGGTTGGCGTTAGACCATAGTGCCGCGACGCAGTCCAACATCGCGGATGCGTCCGGCGCCATGGCAACCTCGACCTGAGCGGTGCGGTCGGCGGGAATGAGGTCGGCCACCGCCTTGCTGATCGCGGCTATCTGCAAGCTAGTGCGCATCGGCAGCGCTTCGAGCAAAAGCCGCGCGCTTTGTGCAGAAAAGACCGGAGCGACAAGATTTCCGGACTGCGAAATGCGGGTCAGGGCGGCGTCGTCAAGCGGGACAGGGTCCTGGCGGTAGACGATGGCCTGCTCCGTCTCTGTTCCGGCAGCATTCAGATGATGAGCCAGGTCCAGGGCGACATTCTCGCCGCGCACATAGAGGCAGGGCGTCGCCGGTTCGTCGCGCAGGATCATGTCGGCCAGGTCCCTGCCGGTGCCGGAGCCGGTCAGCGGGGTGAAGCCGGCGCCGCGTGCGGCCTCGGCGGTGGCCTCTCCCACCACGTAGCAGGTGAAATCGCGGCGCGGCGTGGCGCCGGCAAAGCTGGCGACCGCATGGGCCGATGTGAAGATCAGCGAGCCGAATTGCGCGAGGTCCGGCAGGCCGTCCAGATGAACGATCTCGATCAGGGGAGCCACGCAGATATCGGCGTCGGGACCCAGCCTGTCGCGCAGGCGCGCGGCAAACGTCTCGGCCCCGTCGCGGGGTCGGGTGATCAGGATCAGCGTCGACATGAACGCTCCGCAGTTGTTTGCGCGTCCCTGCGGTGTTACCTGCCTGACAGGCTTGGCGCAACGGGCGTGCAATGACGGACAATCTGACGATCCTCGGGCTGGAAAGCAGCTGTGACGACACCGCGGCGGCGGTCGTGCGGCTGTCGGGCGGGCGGGCCGACATACTGTCATCGGTGGTTCTGGGCCAGGACGCGCTGCACGGTGCCTATGGCGGCATCGTGCCCGAGATCGCGGCGCGGGCGCATGCCGAGAAGCTGGATATCGCGGTGAAACAGGCTCTGACTCTGGCAGGTGTTGATCTGGAGGGGCTTGATGTGGTCGCCGCGACTGCCGGCCCCGGGCTGATCGGCGGGGTGTTGTCCGGTGTGATGACGGCCAAGGCGATTGCGGCGGCGCGCGGCCTGCCGCTGGTTGGCGTGAATCATCTGGCGGGGCACGCCCTGACGCCACGGCTGACCGATGCGTTGGCCTATCCCTATGTCATGCTGCTGGTGTCGGGCGGGCATTGCCAGTTCCTGCTGGTGGAGGATTGCGAGACCTTCACCCGCCTGGGCGGCACGATCGACGACGCGCCCGGCGAAGCGTTCGACAAGTCGGCCCGATTGCTTGGTCTGGGCCAGCCGGGCGGACCTGCGGTGGAACGCGCGGCGCAGGAGGGCGATGCGCGACGGTTCCGGTTCCCGCGTCCGCTGTTGGACCGGCCCGGATGCGACATGTCGTTTTCCGGTTTGAAGACCGCACTGTTGCGCGCACGCGACGAGGTGGTCGCGGAGAAGGGCGGGCTGACACGGCGCGACAGGGCGGACCTTTGTGCCGGGTTCCAGTCAACGGTATCGGATGTCCTGCAGGAAAAGACACGGCGGGCCCTGACGGCGGCACACGAGATCCTCGGCATGCCACCGACCCTTGCCGTGGCAGGGGGCGTGGCGGCCAATGGCGCGATTCGAGCCGGATTAGAGACTGTTGCGCGCGAAACCGGCGTTGGTTTCGTTGCGCCACCACTGGCACTGTGCACGGATAATGCCGCGATGATCGCCTATGCGGGCGGGGAACTCTTTCTTGCGGGGCGGATTGATGACATGAGCCTGGCCGCGCGTCCGCGCTGGCCGCTGGACCGTCAGAGCCCGGCCCTGCTGGGCGGTGGCAAGAAGGGAGCCAAGGCATGATCGCGGTGGTCGGCGCAGGAGCATTCGGCACGGCTCTTGCGGTTTCGCTTGCCAGGAATGGCCCTGTCACGCTTTGGGCGCGGGACGCGGACCATGTGCGCGACATGCAGTCGGACCGGGCGAATGAACGGCGTCTGCCGGGTGTGCGGCTTCCTGAAAACCTGGGCCTGTCGCGAGAGCTGGAGGCGGTACACCAAGCCGATATCGTACTGCTGTCAGTGCCAACGCAAAAGTTGCGTTCCTTTCTGGATACACATGGCGCGCGGCTTGCCGGAAAGCCTCTGGTGGCCTGTTGCAAGGGAATGGAGCGCGCCACCGGGTTATGGCCCACGCAAATTATCGCCGAGTTCGTGCCGGATGCCGTTCCGGCGATGCTGACCGGCCCGTCCTTTGCGCAGGACATCGCGCAGGGCCTGCCCACGGCGCTTACTCTGGCCTGTGCAGACGACGCGGTGGGCGGGATCCTGCAGCAGCGGCTGACGACGCCCAATATCAGGCTCTATCGCACCACGGATGTGACGGGCGCGGAACTTGGCGGAGCATTGAAGAACGTGATCGCGATCGCCTGTGGGGCGGCCATCGGGGCCGGGCTGGGGGAGAGCGCGCGCGCCGCGCTGATGACCCGCGGGTTTGCCGAAATGGTCAAGGTGGCCAGGATGCACGGGGCCAGGGCCGAAACGCTTGCCGGGCTGTCGGGATTCGGCGACCTGGTGCTGACATGCACATCGGCGCAATCGCGCAACTATCGTTATGGGCAGAGCATCGGCAAGGGCGAGGATTTCGACCCCGGCGTGACGGTCGAGGGGGCCGCGACCGCGCAGGCGCTGGAAGCGATGGCGCGTGAACGGGGGCTGGACCTGCCGATCACAAATGCGGTGACCGGGCTGGTGCATGGTCAATTGAACGTGCGCGACGCCATGGATATGCTGCTGCAAAGACCATTGAAGGAAGAATGAATGCTGATCGCCCTGATTGCCCGGGACAAGCCCGGCGCCTTGCAGACCCGTCTGGATAATCGCGAAAAACATGTTGAGTACCTCAAGGGGAGCGGCGTCGTAAGCCAGGCCGGCCCGTTGCTGGACGCGAACGGCGACATGGTCGGCTCGCTGGTGGTGCTGGATGTCGAGGACATGGCGCAGGCCGAGGCCTGGGCGGCGGACGACCCCTATAAAGCGGCCGATCTGTTCGAGAGTGTCGAACTGATCCCGTGGAACAAGGTGATCTGAACGATGCGCTACTGGCTGTTCAAATCCGAGCCGTCGACCTGGAGCTGGGATCAGCAGGTCGCCAAGGCGGAGGCCGGCGAGGAATGGGATGGCGTGCGCAATTACCAGGCTCGGAATTTCATGCGCGAGATGCGCATCGGCGACCGCGGGTTCTTCTATCATAGCCAGACGGAAAAGGCCGTTGTCGGGTCGGTCGAGGTGATCGCAGAGGCGCATCCCGACAGCACGACCGATGATGATCGATGGGAATGCGTGGATATCAAGGCGGTAGAGGCGGCAAAGACCCCGGTGACGCTGGAGATGATAAAGCACGAGCCGCGCCTGTCGGAGATGGTACTTGTCCGCAATTCCCGCCTGTCGGTTCAACCGGTAACGGAAGACGAATGGAAGACCGTTTGCGACATGGCGGGGCTTGCACCCTGACTTTGCCGGCAGGTGCGCGTTTGACAATCATGACGGGGGATATCGCCACGTGTCGGCCGATACCCCCCGTTGCCCCACGTGCTCCCTACGCACCACACGTGATTTCGGAATAGGTTTCGGCCATCCTGGCGCGATCGGGACCCTGATAGCGCCAAGCGGCGATTCCCCCAAGCAGTTTACCCCGCCGATTTTAGGAAAATGCCACGTGCCGAACTGCGGCGTGGGGCTTCACAGAACATGAACAAATGGAATTGTTAAGAGCCGGGTAAGATTCGTTCGCTAGCTATTGGCGTGGGTGAGCAGATAGGTGGTGAGATGAGTGCGTCTTGTGACAATGCCGCGCCGGTCATCATCAAAAGGAAAAAGGTCACGGGCGGTGACGGGCACCATGGGGGTGCGTGGAAGGTCGCCTATGCCGACTTCGTGACCGCGATGATGGCATTCTTCCTTTTGATGTGGCTGCTGAACGCGACGACGGAAAAACAACGCAAGGGAATCGCGGATTACTTCAGTCCGACGATTCCGATCAACCGCGTCTCCGGTGGCGGCGACGGGGATTTCGGCGGCGAAAGCGTGTTCTCGGAAGAGACATTGCCGCAGAACGGAACCGGCGCCACGAACCAGCGCCCGACCGAGGCGCGGCAGGCGCGCGGTGAAATGGGCCTTAGCCAGGATGGCCGGGCCGAAGGCGCCGATCCCGAGGCCGACAGCGAAGAGGCGGCCAGCTTTGGCAAGATCGAGGAATTGCTGATGGGCCGGGGCGGTGAAAGCACCGTCTCGCGCGAGACGCGACGGCACATTCTCACCCGTGTCACCGACGAAGGGCTGGTGATAGAGATCTTCGATCTGGAGGATGCCGTCCTGTTCGAATCGGAAAGCGCAAAGGCCACGCCCCTGCTGATCGAGATCGCGGAAATGATCGGTTCGGTTGCCGGGCTGGTGCAGAACCGTGTCGCGATCGAAGGGCATACCAGCGCGGTGCCGGTCGTCCGGGCGCAGAACCCGGTCTGGTCGCTGTCCGTGGACCGCGCGGACCGGATGCGCGAACTGCTGGAGGCTGAATCGGTCGCGCCCGCGCGGATGAACCGCGTGACCGGCCATGCCGACAGGGAGCCGGCGCACGAGAACGCGTTGTCGATCCGCAACAACCGGCTGGAAGTGATCCTGCTGCGAAGCGACCAATAGGAAATAGGCCGAATTTTATCTGTTAGCGGGCTGTTAAAGGCGAGCGTCTAGAGATGGTCACCGATGACATTCGATGCAGCAGAAAGGCGTGTCCATGACAATCTCATCCTCGTTGAATGCCGGTGTGGCGGGTCTCAGTTCCAATGCGACGCGCCTGGCGGCCATCTCCGACAACATCGCGAACTCGGCCACCTACGGGTACAAGCGGGTCGAGGCGGATTTTCAATCCATGGTGATTTCCTCGAACGGGGGCAGCTACTCGGCGGGCGGCGTCCGGTCTTCGACGCAGCGCCTGATCGACCAGCGGGGATCGCTGGTGTCGACGTCGAACCCGACCGATCTTGCGGTGCGCGGGCGGGGCATGCTGCCGGTGGCATTGGCCAGCCAAGTCGATGTCGGCAACGGGTCCAGCCAGATGCTGTTGACGACAACAGGGTCTTTCCGCACCGATGCCGAAGGCCGTCTGGTGACGGAATCGGGTCTGGTCCTGCTGGGATGGCCGGCGAACCCCGATGGCACCGTGCCGGAGTTTCCGCGTGACACCAGCGACGGGCTCGAGCCGGTCCAGATCAATGTCAACCAGCTGACGGGCGAACCCACAACCAGCATCGACTTGGGCGTGAACCTGCCCGCGACCGAAACCGAGGCCGGTGCACCCGGAGACCCCCAGCAATTGTCGATCGAGTATTTCGACAACCTTGGCAAGTCCGAGAATATCCTGATCGATTTCACGCCCACCGTTCCGGCAACCGGTTCGTCGAATGAATGGACGATGGTCCTGACCGATTCCGCCCAGGGCGGCGCCGTGATCGGGGAATATACGCTGACATTCGATGATGCCCGCGCCTCGGGCGGTACGCTGCTCGGTATCACCGATACGTCGGGCGGCGCCTATGATCCCGCGACCGGTTCGATCATCGTCACCGTGGCCGGCGGACCGATGGAGATCAATATCGGGCAGCTTGGCGCGAATGACGGCCTGACCCAGCTTTCGGACAGCTTTGCGCCATTGTCGATCAACAAGGATGGTTCGCCGGTCGGCAACATGATCTCGGCCGAGGTGGACGAAAACGGATTCGTCCATGCCTCGTTCGATACCGGCATCACCCGTGTCATCTATCAGGTGCCGCTGGTCGATCTGCCCAATCCGAACGGGATGGTGGCCATGGATCAGCAGACCTACCTGCCGTCGCCCGAAAGCGGCTCTTTCTTCCTGTGGGATGCGGGAGACGGACCGACCGGTGATGTGGTCGCGTTCGCGCGCGAGGAATCGGCCACCGATGTCGCGGGCGAACTGACCGACATGATCCAGACGCAGCGCGCGTATTCGTCGAATGCGAAGGTCATCCAGACGGTGGATGAGATGCTGCAGGAAACCACCAACATCAAGCGCTGATGCGGCGCTTGGCCCGCGACCCTAGAACACAGGTGCCGAGATGAGTATTTCCACCGCTTTGTCCAACGCCCTGACCGGGCTGACCGCAAGTTCGCGGGCGGCCGGGGTGGTGTCGACCAACCTGGCCAACATCCTGACCGACGGGTTTGCGCCCCGCAGCATCGAACTGTCCGCGCAGGGCGACGGGCGCGGCGGTGGCGTGCGGGTTCTGGGCATCACGAGAAACGTGGATGCCGGATTGCTGAGCGAGCGGCGTCTCGCGGACAGCGCCGTGGGCTACAACGAAGTCATGTCGGGTTTCCTGTCGCGGCTGGAGACCGAGGTCGGGCTGCCGGATGATCCGGGGTCCCTGACCGCGCGCATCGCCGCGTTCGAGGGCAGTCTTGCCAGTGCCGCGACACGGCCCGAAGAGGATGCGCGGCTGACCGAAGTGGGGCTGCGCGGTGCGGAACTGGCTGGAGCGCTGAACGCGATTTCGGATCGTATCCAGGCAGAACGCACCGCCGCCGACAGCCAGATCGGTCAGGCCGTGGACCGCGTGAACACGCTCTTGTCCCAGGTTCAGACCCTGAACGCGCATATCGTGAATGCCCGGAATACCGGCCATCCCGCGGCCTCGTTCGAGGATCAGAGACAGATGGTCATCGACGCCTTGTCCGACTATGTTCCGCTGCGCAGCGCGGATCGGGGTAATGGGGCGGTCGCGCTTTACACCCCGGGCGGCGCGGTGCTGATAGACGGGCGGCCTGCCGAACTTGCCTTCTCACCGTCGAATGTCGTTGCGCCGCACATGACGGAGGCCAATGGCCTTTTGTCGGGCCTGGAGATCAACGGTGTCCCGGTCGTGTCATCCGGCGACAGAAGCCCGATTGCGGGCGGCCGCCTTGCCGGACTGTTCGAGATACGGGACCGTCTGGCCGTCGACGCGCAGAGTCAGGTGGATGCCACCGCGCGCAACCTGATCGAGCGGTTCCAAGCGTCCGGCATCGATGCGACCCGCGCGCCGGGCGATCCCGGCCTCTTCACCGACAATGGCGCTTTTTTCGATCCGTCCGATGAGGTCGGTATCGCTGCGCGAATTGCGCTGAACACAACCGTCGACCCGCAGCAGGGCGGTGATACCTGGCGCCTGCGCGACGGACTTGGCGCCGCGGCCCCGGCCGCGCCGGGTGACGCGACCCTGCTGATCGGTCTTGCCGCGGCAATGAGCGGCGCGGATGCGATGGCGTCCGGCGGGCTTGGCGCTACGGCGCGGACCTTCTCGGGACATGCGGCCAGCCTCGTGTCGCGGATCGGACAGCAGGCGATCACCACGGATCAGAGCCTGAGTTTCGCCACCGCGCGGCAGTCCGGGCTGAAGGATATCGAGCTTCAGCAGGGCGTCGATTCGGACGAGCAGATGCAGCGTCTTCTGCTGATCGAGCAGGCCTACAGCGCCAATGCCCGCATGATCCAGACGGCCGACGAGATGCTCCAGACCCTGCTGAGGATGACGTGATGACTGCGCTTTCCCTGGGCGACCTGGCCCATACGTTTCTGCTGCGGCGTCAAAGCGCGCAGATCAAGCAGGACCTGACCCGCCTGACGGAGGAGCTTGCAAGCGGGCGCACCACGGATACGCGCACGCATCTCAACGGTCATTTCGCGGCGCTGGCCGAGTTCGAGCGCGAGCTGGTGCTGCTGGACCGCTATGCCAACACTGCGGCCGAAGTCGGCACACAATCTGCGGCCATGCAATCCGCGCTGGGGACTGTGCAGGACCGTGCCGGCGCGCTGGCAGAAACGATGGCCCTGGCATCGGCAGGCGCCTCGCCGGGCGACCGGCGCACCGTATCAAGCCAGGCGGAAAGCGAGCTCAAGTCGATCATCGCGGCCTTGAACACCCGCGTCGCGGGGCGGGCGATCTTCGGCGGCACCGCAGTCTCGGACACACCCCTGGCTGACGCGGACACGATCCTGTCGCAGCTTCGCGCCGCGGTGGCGGGTGCCACGACCGCGGCTGATGTCATGGCCGCCGCCGATACCTTCTTTGACGCGACGGGCGGGGTCTTTGAGACATCGATCTATCAGGGCGGCACGACCGACCTCAGCCCGTTCGAGCTTGGCGCCGGAGAACAGGTGACGCTGGCATTGCGCGCCGATGGCGGCGCGATGCGCGGCGTTCTGAAGAGTGTCGCGATCGCGGCGCTGGCCGACGATCCCGGCCTGGCGCTGGACGATGGCGAGGCCAGAGATCTGCTTCAGACATTGAGCAGCGAAACGTTTTCCGGCCAGGATGAGATAACGCGCCTGCGCGCGACGCTGGGTTTTGCGGAGGAACGGATCGAAGCGGCGGCCGCGAGGATCACGTCCGAGCTGACCAGCGTCGAGGTCGCGCGCAACGCCCTGCTCGAAGTGGATCCCTTCCAGACTGCGACCGAACTCGAATCGGTGCAGGTCCAGCTTGAAACCCTGTACACGATCACCGCGCGGTCCTCGCGCCTAAGCCTGGTGAACTTCCTGTCATGATAGTCGTCCTGCGCGTCCTGTTCTGTTCCGTCGTCTCGCTGGCGCTTGCGGCGCTGCCGCTCGGGGCCAGCCCGATCCGGATCAAGGACCTCGTAGAGTTCGACGGCGTGAGGGGAAACGACCTTGTCGGCTATGGGCTGGTCGTCGGTCTGAACGGAACCGGCGACGGCATTCGCAACGCGCCCTTCACCGAGGAGATCATGTCGAATATCCTCGAACGGCTTGGGGTCAACGTGACCGGCGAACAGTTCCGGCCAAGAACGTGGCAGCGGTTTTTGTGACTGCGACGATCCCGCCCTTTGCCCGCGCCGGCGCGCAGATCGACGTCACGGTGTCCGCGATCGGGGATGCCAGCAGCCTGCTGGGTGGAACGCTTGTCATGACCCCGCTGAACGCGGCGGACGGGCAGATCTACGCGGTGTCGCAGGGCACGATCATTGCCGGCGGCGCGGCGGCAGAAGGCGATGCAGGGGGTGTCGTACAGGGTGTGCCGACCGCCGGTGTCATCCCCGCCGGTGCCCGCATCGAACGCGAGATCGACTTTGAACTGGCGACGCTGGACACGATTCGCCTGGCCCTGCGCGAGCCCGATTTCACGACCGCTGGCCGGATAGAGCGCGCGATCAACGCCAGTTTCGGACGTGGCGTCGCCGTGATGCTGGATTCGGGCACGGTCCAGCTTGATATCGGGCGCACCGGAACGCGCAGTCCCGCTCACGCGCTAAGCCGCATCGAAAACATCCTGGTTCAGCCCGAGCGCAGGGCACGCGTGGTTGTCGATCAGCGGTCCGGCACCATCGTCATGGGAGAGGACGTGCGGATCTCGCGCGTGGCCGTGTCGCAGGGCAACCTGACCCTGCGGGTCGAGGAGGCGCCGCTGGCCATTCAGCCCAATCCCTTCGCCGTAGGCGAGACGGTGATCGTGCCGCGTACCAATGCCGAGATCGAGGAAGACCCCGGGATCGGCCTTGCCGAGGTGCCGGACGGCACCTCGTTATCCCAGGTCATCGCCGGGCTGAATGCGTTGGGCGTGGCCCCCCGCGACATGATCGACATCCTGAAAAGCATCAAGGCCGCCGGCGCGCTGCATGCGGAGTTCGTGGTCCGGTGATGCCGGGTGCATGGCGGGCCGCCATCCCCGGGAACGATGGGTCGCGTGCCGGTTGGCCGTGACCGGCCCGCAGTCGCTGGGCCGGTGCGTTCATGATTCTGCGCGCATGGGCCTGAGCCTGAGCCTCCGCCCAGCATGCTGTGCGGTTCCGCTCAGGGCAGGGGTACGTTCAGGACGAACTTGAACAGCGCGAAGAAGGCGATCATCACCGCGGCGCCGCTGCCGGCGTAAAGGATCATCGTCATCGGTGTCCACCTGTCGTGCATCGCGGCGACAAGGCCGCCGCCAAAGGCGATGGCGCCACTGGCGAGAAAGCCGATATGCGGGATCGCGAGACAACCGGCGAACATCGCGACGATCAGCAGGACGCGCCGCCACCAGGTACCGGTGCCGAACCCGCCACCTTCGCGGGGATGCAGGAACCGCGTGATCAGGGAAAGACCCGCCATCAGGATCATGATGATCGCGACGGTCCGGGGAAAGACCTGGCTGTCGCGGTCGGCGTAGCCCATGGTGTCGTATAGCGCCACGACCCCCATGATCACGAAGAGCGTGGAGACGATGAGCGAGCCTGTATGGCCTTTGGGGTGACGATCGTCCTGCGCCATCAGACCTGCTCCTCTGCCTTGCGGCGCCGCCACGCGGTGTAGAGCGGCAGCAGCAGCGTGATCAGCGTGAAGGCGATGATCGCCTGCGAGATGGGCCGGCCGAAGAACATGCCGAAAAGATTGCCGGTGGCCGATCCGATGGTCCAGCCCTGCACGAAGCCCTGTTCGGCGATGGGGCCGAGGATCAGGCCTAGCACGATGGGCGACGCGGCGAAGCCGAAGCGCCCGACGACCCAGCCGAAAACGCCGAGACCCAGCATCAGGAACACGTCGGTCACGCTGTTGCGGATCGAGAACGTGCCGATGATCGTCATGAACGCCACGGTCGGCACCAGCACCGCCTTGGGGATGTTCACGATCGACTTGTAGGCATAGCGCCCGATCAGAAGACCCGCAGGCAGCATCAGGACCGTCGCGATCAGCAGGCCGTAGATGAATGTGTAGACGATCGAACCGCTCTGGCTGAACATCGAGGGGCCGGTGCGCACGCCCTGTACCAGAAGCGCGCCGAGCACGATGGCATCGGGCGGCGTGCCCGGAATGCCCAGCACCAGCGTCGGGATGAAGCCGCCGCCCACGGTGGCGTTGTTGGCCGATTCCGTGGCGAGAATGCCGTCCGGCTCTCCCTCGCCGAATTTCTGGCCCGGTTTCGCGGTGCGCTTGGCCTCGGAATAGGCGACGAGGCCTGCAACCGAGCCGCCGGCACCGGGCAGAATACCGATCAGCGTGCCCACGATGGACGACCGGATCAGGTTGAACTTGGACCGGGCGGCAAGACGGAACGCCTCGCCGATCCGGACAGAGCGCACGTCCTCCTCGACCTTGAGGTGGCGGTCCGGCGTCGCCACGAGGTCGATCAGCACGGGGATGCAGTAAAGTCCGATCAGCGCGCCGATGACGCCGAAACCGCCGACCAGCATTTGGCTGCCGAAGGTCAGACGGATATCGGCCGACACCTCGGCGACGCCGACGGTGGACAGCAGCATCCCGAAGGCACCGCCGGCCAGACCTTTCATCAGGTTGCCGGTGGACAGCGACGCGATCAGCGACAGGCCGAAGACCGACAGCCAGAAATACTCGATCGGCCCGAAGGCCAGCGCCACGCGCGACAGCGGAGGCGCCAGCAGCAGAAGCGAGAACGCCCCGACCAGACCGCCCACGACCGAGGCAAAGCAGGCGAGGGCGACCGCGAGGTCACCGTCGCCGCGCTTGGCCATCGGGTAGCCGTCGAACGTGGTGGCGATGGCCGAGGGCGTGCCGGGCGTGTTGAGCAGGATCGCCGCGTAGGCCCCGCCGTAGATTGCCCCGGTATAGATCGCGCCCAGCAGGATCAGCGCCGAGGCGGGATCCATGCTGAAGGTGATCGGCACCAGCACGGCCAGCGCCATCGTTGCGGTAAGGCCCGGAATGGAGCCGACGATCGTGCCCGCAACAACGCCGAACAGCGCAAGCCCGAGGTTGAACGGCGTCAGGGCAGACAGGAAATGACCGAATTCCATCGTAAAGGCCTTACCTTGGTACTCGACCTATTCGATCAGGCCCGCTTCGCGCGCGTCGCTCAGGTATTCCTCGGCGCGTTCGGCCATGAAATCGTCCATGCCGTCCGCCTCGATATCCAGCATCGCGAACCCGTTATCCAGCATCTGCTGGCGGAACTCGGGGTCGTTGTTGATCTCGGCGATCATGTCGGACCACATCTGCGTGACCTCGTCGCTGGCCGATTTGGGCAGCGCGATGCCGCGATAGGCGCCGCCGACCATGTCATAGCCCAGTTCCTTGAAGGTCGGGACATCGGGGAAAAGCGGATGGCGTTCCTCCATCGCGACGGCCAGCATCCGCACCTCTTCGCCCTGCGTCGCGGCGACGGTGGAATATCCCCATTCGGCCTTGACCTGATTGCCCAGAAGCGCAGTGACGGCAGCGCCGGTGCCCTTGAAGGGCACATAGGTCGTCTGGATCCCGGCCATCTTGTCGAACTTGATATGCGCAAGGTGGTTCGCCGTGGCCTTGCCGGAGCCCGACATCGTGACCTGCGCCGGGTTCGCCTTGGCGTCCTCGATCAGGTCCTCGAGCGTCTCGTAGGGGCTGTCGGCCCGCACGATGATGGCATCCGGCGTGAAGTGGAACATGTGAAAGACGTTCAGGTCTTCGGTGGTGAAGCCCACATCCTTCTGCGCCGGCTTGACGATGATGTGGGGCAGGTTCACGCCCATGATGGTCTGGCCGTCATCCGTAAGACCGTTGAGCGTGGCCCATGCCACCGCGCCACCACCGCCCGGCTGGTAGGAAATCACCATGTCCTGGCCGAACTTGTCCTTGAAATAGGGTTGCTGAAACCGGGCCGAGATGTCGGATTCGCCGCCCGGACCGAACGGGATGATGTAATTGACCGGACCGTTCAACTCGGCCGCGCCGGCGTTCGTTGCAAGCGATGCGGTGACGGCAAGCGCCGCCCCGATCTTCAGAAATGTTCTTTTCAGCATGTGTTCCTCCCAAAGCTGCTGTGTCGGCGTTTTCGCCGTTTTGGTTACGCGTTGGCCTCTTTCAGCGCGTTCATGAACCGGTCGCGGATAACGACCGGATCGGTCTTGATGACGGAAACCGGAATGTTCCCGCTTTCGCATTTGCACACGATGATCGTCATCTTGTCACTGGCCAATGCATCCTTCATCACGTCGGCGCACTCCTCCGCCTGGCACTCGATGACGGTTTCGCACCCGCAGGCCTCGGCCACCTTGGCCAGCGAGGTCTTCATGCCGGCATAGGTCGGCTGGTCGCCGGTGGAGCCATAGCTGCCATTGTCGATGATCAGCAGGATGAAATTGTCGGCCACGTTGTTGGCGATGGTCGGCAAGGTGCCGAAATTGGTCAGGACAGAGCCGTCGCCGTCGATCGAGATCACCTTTTTCGACTGCGCCAGCGCCACGCCCAGTCCGATGGACGAGGCCAGGCCCATCGTGCCCAGCATGTAGAAATTGGTCGGCTGGTCATCCAGCATGTGCAGTTCCTGGCTGGGCAGGCCGATGTTGCAGACGACGAAATGGTCCGAGATCACCGGTACCAGGGTGCGAAGAACGTCAGATCGGATCATCTCAGTATCCTTTCCAGAAGGTGGCATCCGTCAGGATCGCGACCGGCTTGTTGCACATGAAGGTGTATTGCAGGATCTTGTCCAGCTCTTCCGCGTCGGATTCGCGGTGGAAGTGATAGGTCGGGATGTGAAGCTGGTTCAGCAGCGCCTTGGTGTGCACGGCCATCTCGACCTGGCAGGCGACCGGTTCGCCCAGCTCGCCGCGATAGGAAATCAGCATCGGCAAGGGCATCCGGTAGAATTGCGTCAAGGTAACAAGGGTGTTGACCGTCACGCCCAGAGCGGTGTTCTGCATGATGATCGCGGATCGCTTGCCGCCCATGAAGGCCCCGGCGCAGATGCCGATCCCCTCGTCTTCCTTGTTGGCGGGAATATGCAGGATATCCTCGGACCGATCCACTTCGGCGATAACACCTGCAAGCTGTTTGCAGGGAACCGTCGTCACCAGTTTCACGTCATTCTTGACCAGATCTGCGACGATCTTTGCGTCGATGCTCAAGTGCAGGCCTCCCGTATCTACATTTACCCGTGGCGATCTTGCGCCATAAGCCTCGCTTTAACAAACCAACATTCTTTTCTCATTTGTAAACTTATGCTTTAGTAAATCGGCGGTTCGACCCGGTTCATGAAAGCATCCTGCCTTGTCCATCACTCTTTTCAAGACCTTGATTGCCGTCGCAGAGGAAGGCAGTTTCAACGCCGCCGCCGACCGCGTCTGCGTGACTCACGCGGCGGTGGGCCAGCAGATGAAGCGGCTGGAGGACAGGCTGGGCGTGGCGTTGTTCGACCGGTCGCAGAAATCGCCGCGCCTCAATCAGCTGGGTCGGGCGATGGTGCCCAAGGCCAAGGACGTGGTGGCGGCGTATGAGACCATTCTCGATGACCTGACGGGCGACCCGGGCCTGATCGGCGATATCGTGCTGGGCGCGGTGCCGTCAACATTGCGCGGCCTGGTGCCCAAGGCGATGAAGGGGCTTACCGGGCAATATCCCGCCCTGCGAATCCGCGTGGTGCCGGGGCTCAGCCCGGCCTTGCAGGAGATGGTCGAGACCGGAACGATCGACGCGGCCCTTGTCAGCGAGCCTGCCCGCACCCCGGCAACGATGACGTGGACGCCTTTTGCCATCGAGAAGCTGGTGCTGCTGACCTCGGTCGAGGTGACCGAAACCGATCCTGTGCGGATCCTGTCAACCAAGCCTTTCATCCGCCACAGCGCGCAATCTGCAATCGGCACCATGGCCGAGGATTGGCTGGCGCGCCGCAAGCTGAAGGTGCGCGACATGATGGAAATGAGTTCGCTGGATACTATCGCAAGCATGGTCGCGCATGATCTTGGTGTGTCCATCGGGCCGGATTTCTGTGTGCCGGATCCGATTTTCGGCAGCCTGCGCAAGCTTTCGCTGGGACCTTCCGCGCCGTCGCGGACACTTGGCATTCTCAGCCGTGCCGACTGTTCGAAGTATCGCCTGATAGATCGGTTTCATGACGAGCTGACCGCGACGGTCGTCGCGCATGACGGGACTGCCGTTGGTAAAATATCGGCTTAGGTAACCGTAAATTATCTTGCCTTGCTAAAGGCTATGTTTGCCAGAAGATATGTCCAATGCGTGATCCAGCGGAGAGGAGCATCGGGCAATTGGTGGCACTTAAATCCCCTGACGAGAAAATCCTAAGCGATATCAAGGCAATCGTCGGCGATGCCGCCTGCAAGACTGGCGCCGATGCCGACCGGTATTTCGAGGATCCGCGCGGCAGCTTCAGGGGCAAGGGGTGTCTTGTGGTTCTGCCCGCCGATACGGCGCAGGTGTCGCAGGTGGTCCGGCTTTGCAATGAGGCCGGTGTCGGAATCGTACCTTATGGCGGTGGGACCGGCGTGGTCGCCGGGCAGTTGTCCATAGACAGCGGCGATGCGATCATCCTGTCGCTGGAACGCATGAACCGGGTGCGCAGCGTGTCGCCCGACGATTTCGTGCTCGTGGCCGAGGCCGGATGCGTGCTGGAGAATATCCATACCGAGGCCGAGCGCCACGACATGATGTTTCCGCTGAGCATGGCGTCGAAGGGCAGTTGCACCATCGGCGGCAACCTGGCCACGAATGCAGGTGGGATCCAGGTGCTGCGCCACGGCAATGCCCGCGACCTGTGCGTCGGGATCGAGGCGGTCCTGCCATCAGGCGAGGTTCTGGAAGAGCTCAGCCCATTGCGCAAGAACAACACAGGCTATGACCTGCGCCACCTGCTGATCGGCAGCGAAGGCACGCTGGGTATCATCACCGCGGCCAGCCTTGTGCTGAAGCCGCGCGACCCCGAGACGGTGACCGCCTTTTGCGCGCTTGCGTCCCCGGCGGATGCGTTACGGACCCTGCGCGCCCTGCGCACTGGCATCGGCAACCGGATGAACGGAATGGAACTGATGAGCGGGTTCGGGGTAGATCTTGTCTGTCACCATTTTCCGTCCCTGCGCAAACCCTTTGCCGAGGATCACAAGTGGTTCCTGCTGGTGGATGCGGCCGGCAATCCCGGCGTGAGGGACGAAACGGAGGCGGCGCTGGCGGACTGCATCGAACAGGGTTTCGTGCTGGATGTGGTGATGGCGGAATCAGAGGCGCAACGCAGTGCGCTGTGGGATCTGCGGGAACACACGCCGGATGCGAACCGAAAGACCGGCGCGTTCTGCAGCAGCGACACCTCTGTCCCGATCGGCCAGATCGACGCTTTCGTGTCGGAAACCCATGCGGCGATTGCCCGGGTGCATGACGGGCTGCGCGTCAACAGCTATGGTCATATCGGTGATGGGAACATCCATCACAACGTGTTTCCGCCGGAGGGAACCAGCAAGGCTGACCTTCTGAAGACGTTTCCCGGTATCGCGAACGATGTCAGGGAGGCGATCAACGAGGCGACGCTGTCGCTGGGCGGGACGATCAGTGCGGAACACGGGATCGGCCGCCTTAAACGAAATGACCTCAAGCTGCATGCCAGCGCAGCGAAACTTGCGCTGCTGCGCCAGATCAAGCAGGCCATCGACCCGAAGAACACCATGAACCCGGGGGCGCTGCTGGACTGACCTGCCACTTTGCAGGGGTCGCGACGCCCTCGAACAACCCTTACCTGAATAATTCCAAATGGCAGAACAAAGTTCTGCCAATCAGAAAACGTTTGTGAGATTGACGAAGTTCTGTTATTTAAACCATAGTTCTAAATAACGGAAAAACATGGATTCCACCGTCGTCAAAGCCTTTTCGCTGCTGGAGCTTCTCGCCAAGAGCGAAGAACCCCTGGGTGTCACCGAACTGGCCTCGCGCCTGGGGTTCGGCAAAAGCAATGTGCATCGCCTTCTGCAGACACTGATTGCGCTCGACTACGTCCAGAAAACCGATGGTGCCGGGTACATGGCCACGCTGCGTATGTGGGAGTTTGGCAGCAGCATCGTGTCGCGGGTCGTGCTGCGTGACATCGCAAGGCCGACAATGCGTAATCTGTCCAGCCTGACGAAGGAAGCGGTGCACCTGTCGCAATACGAAGCCGGCGAGGTGATTTACCTCGACAAGATCGAAAGCAAGGAGCCGGTCCGTGCCTATACCCAGCTGGGTGGCCGGGCCCCGGCCTATTGCACCGCCACAGGCAAGATCATGATGGCCTACCTGACCGAAGCCGAGGTGAGGCATGTCTATGAAACGGTTCAGGCCAGCACGCCCAATACCATCACCGACGTGGACAGGTTCCTGTCGCAATGTGCCGAGGCCCGCACCCGGCACTATGCGCTGAATACCGGCGAATGGCGGGCCGATATCATCGGCCTTGCCGCGCCCATCGCCGACCGGAGCGGCGTGGTGGTTTCGGCCATCGGCATTTCCGCTCCGGCAAGTCGGCTCAGCGCCGAAACGATCGAGCGATATGCCCCCGATCTCGTGCAGGCGGGCCGGGAAATCTCGATGCAATTGGGATGCTCCGCCGAGCGCTGGGAGGCGCTTGGCCGGTCGCATGCCGCGCCGATGGCGACCGCCGAACACTAGGACTTCTTCAAGTATCAAGGAATGACCCAACACATGTCCTCATTGCATGGCACCAAAGTTGTCGAATTTTGCGAGATCGCCGCAGGCCCTTTCTGCGGCATGCTACTGGCCGACATGGGCGCCGACGTCATCAAGGTCGAACGCCCTACCGGCGACGCGATGCGCACCTGGCCGCCCCTGTCCGACGGCTACAGCGAGAATTTCGCGTCCGTGAACCGGGGCAAACGGTCGATCTGCCTGAACCTCAAGGATGAGGGGGATGTGGCGCACGCGCGGCAACTGATCCTGGCGGCGGACGTCGTGCTGGAAAACTTCCGCCCCGGTGTCATGCAGCGCAACGGGCTGGACTATGCCACCATGTCGTCCGAAAACCCGGGCCTGATCTATTGCTCGATTTCTGCGTTCGGCCAGACAGGGCCGCGCGCCCGCGAGGGCGGTTTCGACCTGACCATGCAGGCGATGAGCGGTGTCATGAGCGTGACCGGAGAGCCGGGCGGCGTGCCGGTCAAATGCGGTGTGCCGCTGTGCGATTTCGTATCGGGTCTTTACGGCGCTTACGGGATTGCGGCGGCGTTGAACGCGCGGGCTGCCACCGGCAAGGGTCAACATATCGACGTCTCGATGCTGGGCGCGACGTTGGGCGTCTCCGCCTTGCAGACCAGCGAATTCTTCGGCACGGGACGTGCGCCGCGTAAACTGGGATCGGCCCACCCGCGCAACGCGCCCTACCAGGCGTTCGAGGCCGCGGATGGCCATTTCGGCATGGCGGCGGGCAACAACAGCCTTTGGGCCTCGGTCTGTCGTGTCGTGGGCCGCGAGGACCTTCAGGACGATCCGAAGTTCATCGATCCCACGACGCGGGCGCAGAACCAGGACGAGCTGCGCGAGCTTCTGGAAGACATCTTTCGGACCCGGCCCGCAGGTCATTGGATCGCCGCCTTCGCCGAGGCCGGAGTGCCCTGCAGCCCGATCAACACCTATCCGGATGTTCTGCAGGACCCGCAGGTCGAACACATGGGCTGGGTCCAGAAGATCGAACTGCCCAACGGCGTGAACACCCAGACCTTCGGACCGGTCCTGCGCATCAACGACGCCGCGCAGCAGGTCACGCGCCGCCCCCCGGGCATCGGAGAACATACCGAGGAAATTCTGGCGGAACTTGAGCGCAAGGCAGAGGTGTAGGGCCAGTCATGATCACTCCCGCCAACAAGATACTGGTCGAGCGGCAGGACGATATCCTGACCCTCACGCTGGATTACCGAAACGCAACGGCTGGCGCCTGACATGGTCGAACGCCTGATCGGCGCGCTGGACGATGCCGATGGCGTGCGCATGGCCGTCATCCGCGGCAATGGCCGTCACTTCTGCGCGGGCTTCGACCTGTCAGGGCTGGAAGAGATGTCGGATGGCGACCTTCTGTGGCGCTTCGTGCGCATCGAGATGATGCTGCAAAAGGTCCACAAGGCGCCCTTTCCGATCGTAGCGATGGCCCAGGGCCAGGTCGTGGGCGCGGGCGCCGATCTTTTTGCCGCCTGCTGGCGCCGCGTGGCCACCAGCGGGTCGAAGTTCCGCATGCCGGGCTGGAATTTCGAGCTTGCGCTGGGCACACGGCGGCTGGCGCAGCTGATCGGAGGTCAGAACGCGCGCGACATGCTGATCGATACGCGGGGCGTCGGGGCGGAGGAGGCCGTGACGCAGGGGCTGGTGACGGACATCGCAGAGCCCGACGCGTGGCCCGCGATGGTTGACGCACTGGCCGCGCGCGCCCGGCACCTGCCGGGTTTCGCGAGCCGCGAGATGCTGCGGCTGACCGGGAACGATACCGACGACCTGGATCTTGCCGCCGTCGTGCGGACCGCCGGCCGTCCGGGCCTGCAGGATCGCATCCTCGCCTACCGCACGGCGATGGAAGCCAAGAGCAAGGAGAAGCGCGCGGCATCACGTGCAGGATGACAGCGACGCCGGAACATCGTGACGGGCGGCCATGGCCGCCGTGTGTCACGGACCGACGCCCCGGATGACGGGGCAAAAGGCGGGGGGCCGCGCCCCTCGTGCATCAGAGGAGGAGAAGACATGACGAATACGATCCTTAGACAGATCATTCCCGGCGCGCTTGCCGCACTTCTGGGGACCACCGCAACCGCGCAGGATGCCGAGCTGGACAAACCCGCGGGGTTCGGCAACCGGCCCCTGACCGTCATCGTGCCCTACGGCGCGGGCGGCGGCTCGGATCAGTTGTCGCGCGCGATGGTGAAGGCGATCGAGGAGGAAACCGACCTGACGTTCCAGATCGTGAACAAGCCCGGCGGTGGCGGCACGGCCGCGATTCCCGACTTCATGATCTCGCCGGCAGATGGTCACACGATCATGCAGCATATCGACACGGCCGTCGCCGCCTATGCCAAGGGCGATATCCGCGAGAACCCGGCAGAAGACTGGATCCCGCTCTGCATCACGCAGATCACCTTCAGCCAGATCTACATCCGCCCCGAAGAGGACCGGTACACCGACTGGGAAAGCTTCGTGGCCTATGCCAAGGAGAATCCGGGCGAGCTGTCGATGGGCCTTCTGGGCAAGGTCGGCTCGATGGAGCTGGTGACGATGCGGCAACTGTCCGAGTCGCTTGACCTTGATCTGCGGCAGGTGACCTTCGACAAGCCTGCGGAAACCTACGGCTCGCTGATCGGCGGGCAGGTCGACGTGCTGTTCGAGCAGCCCGGTGACGTGCGCAGCTTCCTGGAATCCGACCAGATGAAGCCGATCCTGACCATCCTTGACGAACGGCCTGAGGTCTTTGCCGACGTGCCGACCCACCGCGAGGTCGGGGCGGACTTCGATCCGCTGACGCGCTTCCGTGGATTCTACGTCAAGGCCGGCACCGCACCCGACCGGGTCGAGTACCTCGAGAACGTCTGCAAGGCGGGCTTTGCCAACGAAGGATACGCCGCCTTCAACGAATCGAAGTTCATGAACCTGATCGACAGCTATCGCGACAGCGAAGGCGCCAAGAAGCTGATCTCGGACACCGTGGACAGCTATCAGACGATCTACAAGGAAATCGGCCTGATCGAATAAGGCGCGGCGTTGCGCCTGCCGGACCGGAGCGATCTGTTCCCGGTCCGGCCTGATTGTTCCAAGATCCCGGTCGCCTGAAAGGACCTTCCGATGAGCCATATCGATCAAGCAGCGCCGTCGCATCAGCCGGGCCCGCGGCGTTATCTGCGCTATCTTGCGGAATGGGCTGCCTGGGCCATCCTGATCGGGATCTACTATCAGCAGACCACCTATTTTCAGAGCCATATCGAGAATTACGACTTCGGCGCGGCAAGCTGGCCGCGCGTGATCGCCCTTGCGGCGCTGGCCGGGGCCACATTTCAGCTTGCCCTGCAGATCCACCGTCTGCGCAGCGGCCAGCCCACGGACGAGGTCGAACGCCTTGGCATCCGGGTACCGGCGCGCGCGTGGCTCCACCGGAGCGCGATATTTCTCTGGCCCTTTGTCTTTCTGTATCTCGCGCCGCGGATCGGCGCCTATGTTGCAGTGCCCGTCTTCGTTCTGGGATTGCTCCTTCTTCTGGGGGTGCGCCGGATCAAGCCGCTGATACTGGTGGTCGCGGTGGTCTACGGGCTGATGCTGGTGATCTTCACCCGGTATTTCTATGTCGCCCTGCCGATCGGTGCCGAGGGGCTGTTCTACAACATCAATGTCGCGATCATCGAGTTCGCGCGCATAGGAAGGTAACCCGATGCTCGATCAGTTCATCCAGGGCACGCTCACGCTGTTCGGCAGCGGAACCTCGATCGCGATCTTCTTCTTTGGCCTGATCGGCGGGATGCTCTTTGGCGCGATCCCGGGCGTCAACATGCTAACCCTCGGGGCGGTTCTGTTGCCCTTTACCGTGGCCATGAGCCCCGACAACGCGATCATGCTGTTCTCGGTCATCTACTGTGCCGGCGTGTTCGGCGGGGCGATCACCGCGATCCTGTTCAACATTCCCGGTGCGCCGGAAAACGCGCCCACCTGCCTTGACGGCTATCCGATGACGCTGAACGGCCAGTCGGGCAAGGCCATCGGTGCTGCGGTCAGCTGCTCGGCGATCGGCGGCACGGCGTCGGCGGTGGTGATGATGCTGTTCACCGGCGCGGTCGCGTCGTTTGCCGTGCGCGCGTTCGGCCCGCCCGAAATTTTCGCGCTGATCATCTTCGGGCTGACCGTTTCAGCCTCGATCGGGGCGCGGACATTGTGGAAAGGCTGGCTGTCGGTGTTCTGCGGTCTGATGATCGCGGCCATCGGCACCGATCCCATCGGCGGCATCCCCCGGTTCAGCAACGGCAACATCCTGGGGATGGAATACCAGTCCTACTACCTGTCCGCAGGCGTGCATTTCATTCCCATGATCCTTGGCTTTTTTGCCGTGTCCGAGGTTCTGGGCCAGGCCATCGCCATCTCCAAGGGCGAGCGCAAGCGGCCCAAGACGAATATCGAATTCCCGTCCATGGCAGAGTTCATCGCAGTCCGCTGGACGATCCTGCGCTCGACGATCATCGGCATGTTCTCGGGCGTGTTGCCGGGCATCGGGGCAACCCTCGCCGCGTTTCTTGGCTACAGCCAGGCGCGACAGTGGTCCAAGAACCGGCACAATTTCGGCAAGGGCGAGATGGAAGGCGTCGTGGCCTCGGAAACCGCCAACAACGCGGCCACGGGGGCGGCCATGATCCCGCTTCTGGCACTGGGACTGCCGGGCGGGGCACTGACGGCGATGATCATGGGTATCTTCCAGATCCATGGAATGGAGCCGGGTCCGCTGATCTTTGCCACCTCGGGCGATCTAGTCTGGATCACCTTCGCGGCGATGTTCTGGGCCAATATCCTGATCATCTTTCTGGGCTGGCTGCAGACCAAGACGGTCGTGCATATCCTGCGCGTGCCGTTCCGCTGGCTGGCGCCGGGTATCCTGGTGCTGGCGATCATCGGCTCCTACGCTTTGCGCAACCTGTTCATCGATGTCTGGGTGATGTTCCTTGCAGGCGTCATCGGTTACCTGCTGCGGACCACTGGATATTCAGCCGCGGGCGTGGTGCTGGGCCTGATCCTGGGCGGAATCGGCGAATCCGCCTTTGCCAAATCGATGCAGCTGCTCGACTACAACCTGCTGGAATTCTTCCAGCGCCCGATCTCGGCGGTTCTGCTGGGTCTGTCGGTGATCATGCTGGTGGTCAGCGTCGTCGGTGAAATCCGACAGGGACGCAGAAAGCCCGTGATGGAGGTGTGACGGGCCCGGTCCGACGCCGGGCCGGGCACAGCATCAGAACGAGGTGATGACCGTCGCGCCGGTGCCGGTGAAACTGTCCATCCCGGTCAGCGCGTCGATGGAGGCCTCCAGCGTGATGCGCGCTCCGATCAGTTTTTCAGGCGCCAGCATTCCGGCGCCGATCATTGCCAGCATGGCGTCGTAGCGATGCGCCTGCATCCCGTGACTGCCGAGGATTTCCAACTCTGCCCCGATCACCCTGTCCATGGGTGCGGACGGCGTCGCCTGGTCGGCCAGCAGCAGGCCGACCTGCACATGTCGCCCCCGCCTGCGCAGGTTCGACACCGAGTTGAAGAAGGTCACCGGATGCCCCAGCGCATCGAGCGAGACATGCGCGCCGCCGCCGGTCACGTCGCGCACCGCCTCGATCACGTCGGCGACCTGTGCGGCGTTTACCGTTTCGGTCGCACCGCAGGCGCGGGCAAGTGCCAGCTTGTCATCGGAGATATCGATGGCAACGGTGCGTGCGCCAAGGGCCTGCGCGATCATCAGCGCCGACAGCCCCACACCGCCGCAGCCATGCACCGCGACCCATTCCCCGGCACGGGTCCGGCCCTGGTCGACGACGGCGCGAAACGCGGTGGCAAAGCGGCAGCCGAGGCTGGCGGCGGTCTCGAACGACATGTGGTCGGGCAGGGCGACAAGGTTCAGGTCGGCCTGCGCGATGGCGACGTATTGCGCGAAAGATCCCCAGTGGGTGAACCCGGGCTGAAACTGGTTGTGACAGACCTGCTGATGGCCGGCGTGGCATTCCGGACAGGTGCCGCAGCCACCGACAAAGGGCACGGTTACCCTGTCGCCGACTTTCCAGCGTGTCACGTCGCGCCCGATGGCGGCCACGCGTCCGGCCAGTTCGTGCCCCGGTACATGCGGCAGGGTGATATCGGGATCGTGGCCCATCCAGCCGTGCCAGTCGCTGCGGCAGACACCGGTCGCGCCGACCTCGATCACCACGCCCTTGGCGTCGGGGGCCGGGTCCGGAAGTGTCGCGATTCTCGGTGTGCCGCCGAAGGTTTCGAAAAGTACGGCCCTCATGGTGTTTTCCCTTCCCACCCGCTGTGGTCTATGCTGCCCGCCTAGCAGGATTATCCTGCCACGCAAAGCAGATCGAGGCGCAGCATATGCCGAGGTTTTCCGCCAACCTGGGGTTTCTCTGGAAGGAACTGGACCTGCCCGACGCGGTTCGCGCGGCGGCGCGCGCCGGGTTCGACGCGGTTGAACTGCACTGGCCGTATGATACCCCGCCGCAAACGCTGCGGGCCGCGCTGGACGAAACCGGCCTGCCCCTGCTGGCACTGAACACGGCCCGGGGCGATCTGTCGGAGGGTGAATTTGGCCTTGGAGCCCTGCCCGGACGCGAAACCGAGGCCCGCGCGGCTGTCGATGCCGCGGTGGGATATGCCCGTGCGGCAGGCGCCGGGGCGGTCCACGTCATGGCCGGCAAGGCGAAAGGCGCGACGGCCGAGCGCGCCTTTCGCGACACGCTCACCTATGCCTGCGACACCGCCCCCGACCGCACGATCCTGATCGAGCCGATCAATCCTTTCGATGTGCCGGGCTATTTCCTGCAGACGACGGACCATGCGAGCAAGGTCATTGCCGATGTCGCGGCGCCGAACCTGAAGATGATGTTCGACTGTTATCACGTGGCACGGGTCGGCGGGGATGTCGCCGCTGACCTGCAAAAACACCTGCGACATATCGGGCATATCCAGTTTGCCGGCGTGCCGGACCGGGGGCCGCCGGAATACGGCGATGTCGATTACGGCGACCTTTTTCGGCTCATCGACGCGTTGGGCTGGGACAGGCCCCTGGGCGCAGAGTATCGGCCGGGCGGCGAGACCGATGGGTCGCTGCACTGGCTGCGGGACGCGCGGGTGACAAACACGTGAACGGGCGAAGTGCCAAGGATTGATGACAGTACGCCTCCCGCGGCCTAGTCTGCGCGCTGTCTCAGGAAGCAGGATCAGGTGCATGTCAGACCGCAAGCTGTCCCGCAGGGCGGTCGTCGGGGCCGGACTGGCCACTGTCGCCGTTGCGGGCGCCGGCGCGGGCTGGGCGCTTTGGCCAGGGGCAGGGTTCGCGGGCCGCAGCCTGTCTGTAGAGCAGGCCTATCAGGCGGTACAGGCGGGCGACATCCTGCTTGTGGACATCCGCCGGCCCGACGAATGGGCCGACACCGGGATCGCCGAGGGCGCTTACCCGCTGGACATGCGGCGGACCGATTTCGCCGATGCGCTTGCCGCGCTGAAAAAGGACGCGCCGGACAGGCCTGTTGCACTGATCTGCGCGCGCGGGGTCAGGTCGTCACGGCTGGCCACCCAGCTGACCGAGGCGGGCTTTGCCGGGGTCATCAACGTGCCCGAAGGCATGCTGGGCTCGCGGCACGGGCCCGGCTGGATCGGCGCGGGCCTTCCGCGCCGCATGCCGGACAAGTGACCCGCGGCTACTCGGCCGCTTGCCGGGCCGATGCCTTACCCTCCAGCGCCAGCTTCAGCTCGGCGCGATAGTGACGCGCGGCCTGCGTGATCGGTGGCTCGCGCCACAGCTCTTTCGTGCCCATCCACTTGGAGACCAGCCCCTTGAGCGACACGCCGCTGAGCGCCGACAGCGGGACCGCGAGAACAAGGCTGACGGCGATCGGAAGCAGCCAGAGCGACACCAGCCCGGCCGCCATGCCCGCAACCAGAAGAATGCCACTGACCGTTTCCAGCGCGTGACAGATCAGCAGGGTGCCCAGGCCATACCGACCGCCTTCGCGCTGTTGCGGGCTCCACCCGCTTTGCAGGCCAAAGACCGTGCGGAAGACCGCGATCATCTGCTGAACCATCAGGATCGGCGCATAGGCGACCGACAGTGCCAGTTCCGACAGGAACGACAGCGTAAACCGCCATGCGCCGCCATATTCCGCAAAGCGCGAGCGCGTCAACGGCACCACGAGGATGCCCATCAGCTTGGGCGCAAGCAGCAGCGAATACATCAGCGCGATGATCAGGACGTGCCTTGCCTCGGTCATTTCCGGCCATGTCGGCATCATCGGATTGTCCGGCCGGAAATAGGTCAGCACGGACTTGTCCCCGCCTTGCCCCATCAAGGCCCACATCACCAGAAGCGCGAACCAGATCGGCGACGCGAGATAGCTCATTGCGCCGTGAAACATGTGAAACCGTGACGCGGTGCGCAGTCCGGGCGTGGACAACAGGCGCAGGTGCTGCAGGTTGCCCTGGCACCAGCGGCGGTCGCGCTGGATATGGTCGATCAGCGTCGGGGGCGTCTCTTCGTACGAGCCGCGGATGCGCGGCAGGACCCGCACCCCCCAGCCGGCGCGGCGCAACAGGCCCGCCTCGACGAAGTCATGGCTCATGATCAGCTGGTCACGCCCCCGGAACGACCGCAGGTGCGGCAGCCCGGCACTGGCGGCGAAGGCCTCGGTCCGGATGATCGCGTTGTGACCCCAGTAGTTGCCTTCCTGCCCGGTCCAGCGGGCCAGCCCCTCGGCCAAGGCCGTGCCATAGACGCCGTTGGCGAATTGCTGCATCCGGGAAAAGACGGTGTTGGCCCCGATAAGTTGCGGACAGCTCTGGATCAGGCCCGCACCCGGGTCCTGGGACATGGCGTCGGTCAGCCGCCCGATGGCGCGGCCCGACATCAGGCTGTCGGCATCCAGAACCAGCATCGCCGGCCAGTCGCCGCCCCAGTTCTGAACCCAGTCGGTGATGTTGCCGACCTTGCGATCGGTATTTTCGGCCCGGCGGCGGTAGTAGATCTTCAGCCCCGGCGACAGCGTTGCCTGAAGCGAGCGGATGCTGTCCTGTTCCGCCGCCGCAATGGCATCGTCGCGCGTATCGCTGAGGATGAACATCGCATATTCGTGTGGCCCGCCCCGCGCGCGCAGCTCTTCCAGCATGGACCGCGCGTTGCCCAGAACGTACCACGGCACCTCGTTGTAGATGGGCATCAACAGCGCCACCTTCAGCGGCCTCGCGTGGCCCGGCCGTTTCAGCGCCTGTGTCAGCGATCCAAGCCCCAGCGCGACGGTCGTCACCGTCAGGCACAACCAGAAGACGTTGAAGGACATCAGCCCCAGAAGCATGCCTTCGACCAGGGTGATGCCGTCCTGGCCGAACCAGTCCCACATGATCCAGATGAACCCGATGGTGGCAAGAATTGCCGGCACGAAGACGACAAGCCGCCACAGGGCCACATGCTCTTCCGGCTTGACCGGCGGCGCATTGGGATCGGCATAGAGCGCGTCAAGGTTCTGCTCAGGCATTTCCAGCGGCGCGCGCGGCGGCATTATCTGAAGATCGTCGGTCATGCCGTCCACCTGTATAGCCAGACTTCCGAGACGTTCTGGCCGTCCTTGCGCAGTTGCGCGCGCAGTTCTACCTGCTGCCGTTCGCCCGGATCGAAGTTGAATGCCAGTCTCAGTCCGCCCGTGGCGGGGTTGCGCTGCAACACGCCCTCGCTCACGTCGATCTGAGGCGAATATGTGTGAATGTCGATCGTTTCGGGGCCGTCATCGAAAAACGGGCTGTTCTCGAAATCGATCACCACGACCCGTCCCTCGGCAAAGGCGCGTTTGCCCATTGCCGTGTTCAGCACGCGCGCCAGTTCATGCGGCAGCGGCGCTTCTGCCGCCCATGTCAGGCGATAGGCCAAATCGGTCTGCTCTCCCGCCGGGAGAGGTGCGGACGGGCGCCAGTAGGCGACGATGTTGTCATAGATCTCTTCCCCGGTCGGGATCTCGACCAGCGTGACGGCGCCTGCGCCCCAGTCGCCCTTCGGTTCCACCCACAGACCCGGACGGTTGTGATACAACGCCTCGAGATCGGCGAAATCCGACAGTTTGCGCGCCCGCTGCATCAGGCCGAAGCCGCGCGGGTTTTCATCCAGAAAGCTGGAAACCTGAAGGTCGCGGGGGTTGGCCAGGGGCCGCCATATCGTCTCGCCTTTTCCGTTTACGACAAGCAGACCGTCGGTGTCGTGCACCGCTGGGCGGAAGTCATCAAAGCGGCTGCGATTGGTCTGGTCGTAGAGAAACATGGAGGTCAACGGCCCAAGGCCGATATTGTTCAATTCGACACGTGGAAAAAGCGTCGCCTGAACATCCATCACGCTGGCCGCGCCGGGCGTTACGTCGAACCGGTAGGCCCCGGTCACGCTGGGGCTGTCCATCAGGGCATGCACGACCATGTTGGACTGATCGGGGCCGGGGGCCTCCAGCCAGAAATGAATGAACTCCGGAAATTCCTCGCCCTCGGGGTCGGCAGTCTTGATCGCGAGGCCGCGGCCGGACAGGCCATAGGTCTGCCCGATGCCGATGGCGCGAAAATAGCTGGCCCCCTGGAACACGCAGAACTCGGTCTTGTATTTCGGGTGCCCCAGATCGGTGCGCAAGCGGATGCCCGAAAACCCGAGGCTGTCCGCCGTCCGGGTGAGTTCTGGCACAAGATCGCCCTTCTTGAACATCTCAAGGTCGAAGGGGACGGGGCGAACGACCCCGTCCTCGACCACGGATACCTTCACGGCGCGGGGAAAATACAGACCCGGCGGGAAGAAATCTATGTTGTAGGACCGGTTGGTATCCGCCCAGAGCGCATGATCGTTCGCAAAGTGGATGGCGCGGTACTGGTCATAGGTCAGCGCGCGCCAGTCTTCGGGCACGGCCTCGCGCGGGGTGTATTCCTGCAGCGAAAGCTCCCGCGCGGCCTCGATGACCATATCGCGGCTGAACGGCGCGGAGGTGTCCGCGCTGTCCGTGGCACTGGCGGTGCCGGTCATGACCGGCCACAGCGCAGAGGCTGCCACGCCCCCCAGCAGCTGGCGGCGCGAAAGACGGTGTCCGGGGCTCATGCGGCGGGCCTCGCTGGTTTGCGGGGTTTCCACGGGGTGGATTTGAACCAGGCCGCGGTATAGGCGCAGGCCACGAGAAGGGCGAAGCCGACGATGTTGATGAACGCGTTGATCCACGGGTTGCGCACCAGATCCCCGTCTACCAGCGTCGAGGTTTCGTCCAGCCAGACCCCAAGAAAGCGGGCCAGCAGCATCGAAAAGACGAAGACGGCAAGCGATTGCTGGCCCACCTTCATGATGATGTTGTTGACCACCCAGGACCAGATTCGCCCGACGCGCAGGTTCTTGCCGCCTTCGCCCACCGCGACCCAACCAAGGTAGCCAAGCGCCAGCATGTGCAGATAGCGGAACAGGCCGAATTCGGTCTTGCTGCGCAAAACGCCCATGTCGCCATAGGTGGACCTTTGCCAGTTATGGATGCTGTCCCACCAGGCGCTGTCGCCCTGGTTCTGCAGGCCCAGCGCGGGGTCGGTCACGCCGGCCTGCCAGTCGTATGACCGCATCCCGACCGACGAGAAGAGGAAGCCGAAGATCACATAGGCGATGGCGATGCCGATCAGCAGGCGGCTGACCGGCGGGCTCGGCAACCAGCCGATCATCAGGGCGAAGCCGGTGAAGAAACACAATTGCCAGCCGAACGGGTTGAAGAACCAGGGCCGCTCGTCCTTGCCTTCGGGGAACCAGTACTGCGCGGGCAGCTGCAGCGGCGTGACGTCGGCATTGCTGACCAGTTCGACCATCTCGACATTGGCGGTGCACCAGATCAGGATGCTGGCCCCCAGCGCCACCATCGGATGAATTCGCGACAGGGCCATCACAAGCGGCACCATCGCCAGGATGACAAGGTACATCGGCAGGATGTCGAAATAGTTCGGAACGTAGGTCAGTGTCATCAACCCGATCAGGTTGCCTTCGATATTGTCCAGGAACGGCGGCAGGTTCAGCTGACTGACGTAGTCGCGCAGCGTGAATCCGAAAAAGGGGAGGGCCAACATGCAGGTCAGGGTGACGAAAAAGAGCCCGATATGCGCCCAGTAGACCTGCCAGACGCGAAACGCGATTCGGGCAGAGCCCAGGGCCAGACCCTTGGTCTGAAACAGTTTGCCAAAGGCGATGGCCGACGCCATGCCAGAGCAGAAGACGAACATCTCGGTCGCATCGGAAAAGCCCCACCGCGCGGGAATCCACTTGGTCCAGAGATTGCCGGGCGTGTGGGCCAGCAGAATGATGAACATCGCGATCCCGCGGAAGAAATCCAGACGGGGATCGCGCAGAGTGGCCACAGGCGTCGCGCTGACGGCAGGGGCCTCGATGGTCTTTTCGTAATCGGAAGATGGCGAAATCGTCGCCATGGTAGGCATCTTTCTGTTATGAAGCCGGGAATGGATCGTGGTCTATTCGGCCGGAACGGAGGTTGTATCATAGCCGCCGCGCCCTGACGCGATAAGCGCACGGCGGGCGGCGGTGTATCCGTCTTCGCGCCCCGCGCGCTTGGACTGCCGATCATCTAGGATCGCTTCGGCCTGATCCAAGTACCCTGCGCGAATTCCGGCGTCTATGGTCATTCGTTCGAACACGTCGCGCTGCGCGTGGCTGCCGCCCGCGCGCTGCATACCGTCACGAGCCTGGGCGAGGTTGACGAACGCGTCGTCATAGCGGGCCTCTCCGAAGGCTTCCAGGCCCTGCGCCGCGGCCACGCCGGGATCGCTCATGCGGCTGCCGGATTCGCAATTCGATCTGGCATCGTGCGCGATGCGTTGCAGCATGCGCGCCGTCGCGCCGGGCTTCTTGTCGCCGGTCAGGGCCATAAGGTAGTGCAGGTCGGCGAAGATCAGGCAGCCATCCTCGGTCCGGTTGGCGCATATCTCGGACAATTCCTCCCAGCGGGCGCCAACGTCCACGCCGTCCAGTTCCAGCCGCACAAGCAGCGAGGTCGCGTTCGAGATGTCGCGATAGTCGTCCGTCTGGTCGTTGCGGATCTGCGTGTCGTAAAGGTCCAGCACCGTGTCGACCTGCCCCAGATCGAGATGCATCAGGGCCTTGTGCCACCAGACGTGATAACGGAAATTGTTGCAGTGGGACCAGGCGGCCTCGCGCCCCGCCAGCCAGTCGAGGCCCTTTCTGGCGTTGGCGGTCATGTCATGCACATGCGCCACTGCATGCAGGCCCCAGGCATCATCGGGGGCCATCCACAGGGCCTGACGGCCCGCGATCTCGGCCTTGTCGTAATCGCCGGTCTCTTCCAGTGCGAAAGCGTGGCAGCCCAGCAGGTAGCCGCGCGCGGCGTGGTCCGGGCCATAGGCCGGCAGGACCCGTTCGATCGATTGCCGCATCCCTTTGGCATCGCCAAGCACGAAGCGGATGGCATGACCCAGCTTCATCGCCAGCGCATCCTGCGGGTGCGCCTGAAGCACGTTTTCCAGCAGGGCGATCGCGGCGGTTGGGTGCCCGTCCAGCCAGGCGGCCAATGCGTCGACATAGAGGCGTTCGCGCTCGGTCGTCGTGCCGTCCGTCATGGCGGTGCGGGCATCGGACAGGGCGTCCTGCGCGGTCTGCAGCAACTCGCGCCGTCCCAGCAGGATATAGAACAAACCCTTGACGGCATGGCCAAGTGCAAATCCCGGTGCGGCCTCCAGCACCCGGCCTAGATGTTGCGGCGTGACAGCGGCATGGGCCAGGAAACCCAGCATCGTGTCGTTCCACGCCTCCAAGGCGTCATTTCCGGAAAGGGATGTCGGCAGGCCAAAAATATCGAGTTTCATTCATGCTTCCGTAATTGGCGCGAGTCTGCCCCGCAAAACTTGCTTAACAAACGGACAAGTCGTGCACATAGCGGTATCGGATGCGCTGACGTATAGGTGAAGTCTCGTGTTCTGAACTTGGAGCGCGCCTGCGGAAAATCGCCTAAAAATCGAACCTCTCGGCGAAATTACCCCGATACGGGTGCGAGTCCGCCGGATTTTTGGGCAAGTCGCGCAGTGTGCAGCAGATTTCAGGGCGTTTCAGATACGGCCGTCATATCCGCCCGGTTCGATCTCGGCGGCGATTACCGTGAAGGTCCTGCAGGCCTGTGCCTCTTGCAGCGCCGCGCGCAGTTCCTCCCGGTTGCGCACCCGGTGGCCCGCGCCGCCAAACGCGCGGCCCATGGCGGCAAAGTCGTGGCGGGCGAAATCGACCCCGCGATTTCCCAGCTGTCGCTGACGCTGCTTCAGCTCGATCAGCGCAAGGCTGGCATCCACGAAAACCAGGAAAATCGGCGTCAGGCCAAGCTCTGCGGCGGTCGCCAGTTCACCCGCGACCATCAGAAAGCCCGCATCGCCGGAAAAGCTGACGACGGGCCGCTCGGGTTCGGCGATCTTCAGGCCCATGGCCATCGGCACCGCGCAGCCCATGGTGCACAGGGCAGACGACTGGATCAGGCCGCGCGGCTCGGTGCAGCGCCACATCTGGCTGAGAAGGATGCGGTGCGCGCCGCTGTCGGCGGTGGCCAGCGTCGTGTCGGGCATGACCGCGCGGGTCTCGGCGATGACACCGGCCGGCCCCCAGTCGTCGGTGTCCGGGAAGGCGGCGGCCAGCGCGGACCGCGTTCGCCCCGGCGCGCCGTCGGGCCAGACGGCGCGGATGGGCGTGTTCTGGGCCAGCATTTCCAGCGTTTCACCGGTATGGCCCACGAAATTCATCGTGGCCTGGTGCATGTAATGGGTGTTGGGCACCGCCGCGATGTCGATGACCGTCTGGCGGGCCGGATCCACCGCATCACGCCATCCGATCCGCATCTCTATCGGGTCATACCCGATGCACAGGACCAGATCGGCCTGCTGCACCAGCGGCAGAAGGTGGGTATCGGCAAGCGGGGACAGGCCCGCCCCGCCAAGGCAGAGCGGATGATCTTCGGGCAGGACGCCCTTGGCCTTGTAGCTGGTGACGAAGGGAATGCCGAACTGTTCAAGGAAGGCGCGCAGGACGATCTGCGACCGGTCGCGCAGTACGTCCAGCCCGACGATGGCGATCGGGCGCTCGGCCCTGGCAAGGGCGTCGCGGGCGCGGGCGGCATCGGCACCGCTGGGCGCCACCGGCGAGGCGGGCGGGCGCATCGGCCGCGGTGCGTCGGCGGGCACGGGAGCATCCGCCACGCTGACCGGAACGTCGATCAGCACCGGGCCGCAGCGCGCTTCGGTCGCGATGGACACGGCCTTGTCGGCGACGATCCCGGCGCCGCGGGCGGTCAGCTGGAACGTGGCCTTGGTAATCGGGGCAAAGACCGCGCGGTGATCGATGACCTGATGGGTAAAGGTCAGCGCCTCGTCGGTATCGACACAGCCGGTCAGCACGATCATCGGCACACGATCCTGTTCCGCATTGGCGACGACGTTGACCCCGTTCATCGCGCCGGGCCCGACGGTCGCGACAAGGATCGCAGGCGCGCCGTCGCGGTGATGTACACCTTCGGCGATGAAGCCGCCGGCATTCTCGTGCTTGACCAGGGTAAAGCGGATGCCGGCCTTTTCCAGCGCATCCACGATGGTCAGAACCTCGCCACCCGGCATGCCGAAGGCGTGACGGCATCCCGCCCGGTAGAGGCGCTGGGCCAGAATGTCGGCGGCGCGCGGCAAAGGGTCTGTCATTTGGTCTGTCCCCGAGGTGGTCGTGCTTTTGCCGGACCCTAGCCGCAGTCGCGGGCGCTTGTCGCGTGGGAACTGCCAACCGACGTTCACGGCTGCGTCAGAAGGGTGAGCCCTGCAAAAGAAAACGGCCCCCGGATCGCCGGAGGCCGCCTTGCGACGCGGGAAGGCGTCTTAGTCTTCGATCATTTCCGCCGACTTGACGATGACCTCGGCCTGCTTGATCGAGGCGATGTCGATCAGGCGGCCCTTGTAGGTGGTGGCGCCCAGGCCCTTTTTCTTGGCGTCTTCCATGGCCTCGAGGATCTCGCGCGCCTCGGTGACGGCTTCCTTGGTCGGCGTGAAGATCTCGTTGCAGGCGTCGACCTGGCTGGGGTGGATCGCCCATTTGCCGACCATGCCCTGCGTCAGCACGCGCAGCGCCTGCGCGCGGAAGCCTTCGGGATCCGAGAAATCGCCGAACGGGCCGTCGACCGGCAGAAGGCCGTGGGTGCGGCAGCAGGCGACGATCTTGGCAGTGGCCCAGTGCCACGGATCCACCCAGTAGTTTTCGCCCTTGTGGTGCATGTAGTAGTTTTCCTGCGTCCCGCCGATGCCGGTGGTCTGCATGCCCATATAGGCGGCAAAGTCAGCGGCACCGAGGCTCATCGCTTCCATGCGGGGGCTGCCCTTGGCGATGTCCTCGACATGGCAGATGCCCATCGCCGTCTCGATGATGCACTCGAACGCGATGCGTTTCTTGTGGCCCTTGGCAATCTCGATGGCGCTGACCAGCGCGTCGACGGCATAGATGTCGTCGCCCGACCCCGCCTTGGGAATCATGATCATGTCCAGACGACCGTTGGTCTGTTCCAGCAGGTCGACCACGTCGCGATACCAGTACTGGGTATCCAGACCGTTGATGCGCACGCTGAGCGTCTTCTTGCCCCAGTCGATGTCATTGATCGCCTCGATCGCGTTCTTGCGGGCCTTGTCCTTGTCCGAGGGGGCGACGGCATCCTCGAGGTCGAGGTTGATGACGTCGGCCTTGGAGGCGGCCATTTTCTCGAACAGGCTGGTGTTCGAGGCCGGTCCGAAAAGCTGGCACCGGTTGGGGCGCGCTGGGGCGGGGGGTTGCGGGCGGAAGCTCATATTGTGATCCTTTGGTCAGATTGTTGCGAAACCACGTCGCAGTCCAGCTATAAAATTGCGCGGGCAATAGCAAGCAGATGACAGCGACCTGCCTGCGTCGCAAACGCACGCGCCCGGCCCGACTTGGCTGATAGGACTTGGGGATGAGACGCGCGTTGCTGGATAACTGGGCCCTGTTTCTGGGCATGCTGATGCTGATGGTGGCCAACGGGCTGCTGGTGACCCTGCTGACGATCCGCGGTGCATCGATCGGATTCTCCGACCTGTCGATCGCGCTGATGCAGGCCTGCTATCCGCTGGGGGCGCTGGCCGGAACGGTGCTGACGCCGCGCTTGATCGAGAAGGTCGGCCATATCAGGGTCTTTTCGGCGCTGGCCTCGATGGTGTCGGTCGCGGCCATCGCACACCTGCTGACGAGCGACCCCGTAAGCTGGAGCGCCATGCGCCTGTTGGCGGGGTTCTGCTTTCCGGGCCTTTACGTGATCACCGAAAGCTGGCTGAACGCCAAGTCCGAGAACCGGCTGCGGGCGCAGGTCCTGTCGGTGTATTTCATCATCCAGACGGCCGGCCCCGCGCTGGGCACGGCGATGGTCGCCCTGCCGGACCCGTCGGGCAACATGCTGTTCGGGCTGGCGTCGATCCTCTTGTCGGTGGGCATCGTGCCTCTGCTGCTGTCGAACAACCGAGCGCCGGATTACAGCATGCCCGAACGGATGCCGGTGGCCAGGCTTTACCGTATTTCGCCGATGGCAGTGCTGGGCATCGTGATCATGGGGGCCGGCGTGGTCTCGTGGTTCATCGCCCTGCCGCTCTATGCCCTGCGCAGCGGGTTTACCGAGGCGCAGGCCTCGGGGGCGCTGGTTGTCGCGATGATCGTGGCGGCGGTGGTGCAATACCCGGTGGGCTGGATCG
Organism: Roseovarius sp.; assembly: GCA_046290265.1. Classification (GTDB taxonomy): domain Bacteria; phylum Pseudomonadota; class Alphaproteobacteria; order Rhodobacterales; family Rhodobacteraceae; genus Roseovarius. The sequence goes on from JBKAGF010000006.1 coordinate 58,707, forward strand.
CCGACCACGTGGATCGCAGGTTCGTGGTCATGGGGCTTGCATCGATCACCGCCGCGGCGGCGCTGTGGATGGCGCTTGATACCGCGCCGTCGCGCATCGTCATCGGTTTTTCCCTGATCGCGGCGGTCTCCCTGCCGGTCTATTCCGTGCTGGCCGCCCACGCCAACGACCAGCTGAGCCCCGGACAGGTGGTGGCCGCCAGCGGCACGATGGCCTTTCTGCTGCAGTTGGGACAGTTCGCGGGCATGTTGCTGGGGCCGGTCGTCATGTCGATGGTCGACGGGCGGGGGCTGCAGTTGTTCATCCTGGTGACCAGCCTGATCGTGGCCGTGATCGCGCTCGCGCGGCGGGTCACGACCGAGGCCCCCGAAGAGACTGGCAGCGTGCAGGCGATGGGCGTTCTGGGCGTGCCGCAGCCCGGCCTGTTGCAGGCCGAGGCCATATCGGAAGAGATCGAGGCTCAAACCGGATCATCCATGAACAGGGCGCAAGATTCTGCTGAAAAATTCGCAGGATGACGGGAAATCTTGCCCATTGCGCCGCATTCGCGGTCAATTCGATATGAATTACCGCCGGGTTTGTCGCAAAATCGCCCGAACCTGATTCTGGAAAGGACCGCGACATGATCGAGACCCCGTACCTTCTGTTCCTTGGCGATGCCCCCGACATGCTGGCGGCGAAGGTTGCCATCGGGATAAGGGACTGGCGGCCAGAACATGCGGTGGGACAGATCCGCCTGCCGGGATGCGGTGCGGACCTCGGACTGACGGACATGACGCTGGATGACGCGCGTGCGGCCGGGGCCAAGACGCTGGTCATCGGCGTGGCCAACCGGGGTGGCGTGATTTCGGCGGCCTGGAAAGAGGTGCTGATCGAGGCGCTGGGCAAGGGCTATGACATCGCGTCGGGCCTGCACAACCTGCTGCGCGCCGAGGACGACCTGGTGGCGGCGGCCAAGGCGCATGGCCGCACGCTGCACGACGTGCGGATCCCGACGGTGCGCTATCCCATCGCCGATGGCAAGAAACGCACCGGCAAGCGATGCCTTGCGGTGGGCACCGACTGTTCCGTCGGCAAGATGTACACCGCCATGGCGATGGAGCGCGACATGCAGGAGCGCGGCATGAAGGCCACGTTCCGGGCCACCGGCCAGACCGGTATCCTGATCACCGGCGGCGGCGTGCCGCTGGACGCGGTGATCGCAGATTTCATGGCCGGGTCGATCGAGTACCTGACGCCCGACAACGACCCGGATCACTGGGACATGATCGAGGGACAGGGCAGCCTGTTTCACGTGTCCTATTCCGGTGTGACGCTGGCGCTGATCCACGGGGGCCAGCCCGACGCGCTGATCCTGTGCCACGAACCGACGCGCAGCCACATGCGCGGCCTGCCGGATTACAGCCTGCCCAGCCTGCAGACCCTGCGCGACACGGCCCTGCCGCTGGCGCAGGTGGCCAATGCCGACTGCCGGGTGGTGGGTGTGTCGGTGAACACGCAGCACATGGCCGAGGCGGACGCGAAGGCGTATCTTGCCAAGGTCGAGGACGAGATGGGCCTGCCGGCCACCGACCCCTACCGTTTCGGCGCAGGCAAGCTGGTGGACGCGCTGGAAGCGCTCTGATCGCGGGCGTCGGCGCGGGTGGCGCATGGCGGATGCCTCCGGCGGGGATATTTAAGGCAAGAAGAAGGGGCGGTTGCTCATGCAGATTTCCGTGACGCGCGATGTTTTCAGGCTGGCGCAGGTGTTCACCATCAGCCGGGGGTCGCGCACCGAGGCGCAGGTCCTGACCGTGCGGATCACGCAGGACGGCGTCACCGGATGGGGCGAATGCGTGCCCTATGCGCGGTATGACGAGACGCTGGAAAGCGTAACGGCGCAGATCGAGAGCCTGCCCGGGGCAGTTTCCCGCGAAAAGCTTTACGATCTGTTACCGGCGGGCGCGGCGCGGAACGCGGTGGATTGCGCGCTGTGGGATCTGCAGGCGAAACAGGCCGGAACGCGGGTCTGGGACCTGGCCGGATTGCCCGCGCCGGGGCCGCAGATCACGGCCTATACGCTGTCGCTGGACGAGCCCGAGAAAATGCGGGAGCAGGCGGCGAAAAATGCGTATCGCCCTCTGTTGAAAATCAAGCTGGGCACGCCCGATGACATGCCGCGGCTGGAGGCGGTGCGCGCCGGCGCGCCAGAGGCCAAGATCATCGTCGACGCCAACGAGGGTTGGAGCGCCGAGGTCTATGCCGACCTTGCGCCGCACCTTCAACGCCTTGGCGTGGCCTTGGTGGAGCAGCCCCTGCCGGCGGCGGAGGATGATGCACTGCTGGGCGTGGAGCGGCCCGTGCCCGTCTGCGCCGACGAGAGCTGTCACGACCGCGCCAGCCTGCCCGGGCTGAAGGGCAAGTACGACATGGTGAACATCAAGCTGGACAAGACCGGCGGGCTGACCGAGGCGCTGGCGCTGCGCGCGGCGGCGCTGGCCGAAGGGTACGACGTGATGGTGGGCTGCATGATCGGGTCGAGCCTTGCGATGGCGCCCGCGGTGCTGGTGGCGCAGGGTGCGACGGTGACCGACCTTGACGGGCCGCTGTTGTTGGCCGAAGACCGGGACGAACCTTTGATTTTCGACGCGGCCGGGGTCCATCCGCCGGTGGCCAAGCTATGGGGATGAGCGACATGCGGACGGTCTATGTGAACGGCGATTACCTGCCTGAGAACGAAGCCAAAATCTCGATCTTCGACCGGGCGTTCCTGATGGGGGACGGGGTGTACGAGGTGACCAGCGTGCTGGGCGGCAAGCTGATCGATTTCGAAGGGCACAATCGCCGGCTGCAACGGTCGCTGGACGAGCTGGATATGCCGCATCCGGCGGTGCTGGGCGATCTGCTGGAGATTCACCGCGAACTGGTGCGGGTGAACGGGGTCGAGGACGGGCTGGTCTATCTTCAGATCACGCGGGGCGCGCCGGGGGACCGGGATTTCGTATTCCCGGATCCGGACACGCCGCCGACGGTGGTGCTGTTCACCCAGTCGATTCCGGATCTCGCGAACAGGCCGGCAGCCAAAACAGGTATAAAAATCATCAGCATAGAGGACATGCGCTGGGGCCGTCGCGACATCAAGACGACGCAGCTGCTGTATCCGTCGATGGGCAAGATGATGGCCAAGAAGGCAGGCTGCGACGACGCGTGGATGGTGCAGGACGGGTACGTGACCGAGGGCACATCGAACAACGCCTATATCGTCAAGGATGGCAAGATCATCACCCGCGCGCTGTCCAACGACATCCTGCACGGGATCACCCGCGCCGCCGTCCTGCGTTTTGCCGAGGAGGCGCAAATGCAGGTGGAGGAACGGAATTTCAGTATCGATGAGGCCAAGGACGCGGACGAGGCGTTCGTCACCTCGGCCAGTGCCTTCGTGATGCCGGTGGTCGAGGTCGACGGGGTGCGTCTGGGCGATGGCAAGCCGGGGTCGGTGGCGACGCGGTTGCGCGAGATCTATATCGAGGAAAGCCGCAAGGTCGCTGTCTGAGCGACTCGAAGGTTAACGCCGCCGCAAGTTCGGAAACGGCATGTCGGTATCGCGTCGGTTTTACGTCCGTATTCCGACGGTGCCACTTTTCCGAATTTGCGGATTAACGGAACGTGCGCCCTGCGGCCCCGGAACCCTGCCCCCCACGCCCCGGGCGACGGGGGCGGTCAGGTCTTCGGGCCGACATTCTCGGCGAAGGATTTGTCGAAGGCCGCTTTCTTGTCGTCCGGCGCGTCGGTCTGGTAGTTGGCCTTCCAGTCGTCCATCGTCATGCCGTAGAAGATTTCGCGCGCCTCGTCCTTGGTCATGTCGATGCCGCGCTCGTTCGCGGCCTCCTGGTACCAGCGGCTGAGGCAGTTGCGGCAGAAGCCGGCGAGGTTCATCATGTCGATGTTCTGCACATCGGTGCGCTTTTCCATCAGGTGTTCGCGCAAAGTGCGGAACGCGGCGGCTTCAAGCTCGATTCGGGTCTGGTCGTCCATTGTTCGGGTCTCCCTTATTCGGTCAGAGCATACGCTTCATATAGGGCTGTTCGATCGCATCCAAGCGGACCGTCAGACTGCCCACGTCGGAGAGGTGGACCTCGAGCCGGTCGAGAACAAGGCCTGCCAGTTCGGCGCGGATCGCCTCGCTGCGGCCCGGAAGCAACAGCAGCGTGGCATGGGCAAAGCTTTGCGGTTCGACCCCGATGCGCGAGGCGGTTGCGGCGATCGTGCGGGTGCGGACCGTATCGGGTGCGGTGACGCTGGCATGGGCCGCGAATTTTTCCCACAAGTCGTCGCACAGGGCCTGGAGGTCATGGCTGTCTTCCAGTCCCTTCGAATGTTCGATGATAATATGCGGCATGACGGGTCCCTTTCTGCCAGATCAGTCGTTTCGAGGTGAAACAGGCTCTTTCAGCAGGCCGGCGCGGTCGGCCGAGTGAACCAGCATCGGCGCCAGCCGCTGCGCCCAGGCGGCCTGTTGGTCCGCGGTTGCGATAAGGTCGTTGCGCAGTTCGATCAGGGCATTGGGCCGCTGATAGGCGATGCCGTGACGGGCGATGGCGTCGCCGGGCAGATGACCGCCATAGGGCTCGTTCTCGCCCACGCAAATGTCGGCTTCTTGCGTGATCCGGTTGATGAGGGGGCGCGTCAGGCGTTCGTCCGCGGCGTAGAGCACGCCGATATGCCAGGGCCGGGGCGGACGGCCCTGAAGCTGGCGGGTGAAGGAGTGGATCGAGACGATGATCGTGCCGTTCTGGCGTGCGGCGAGACGGGCCAATTCGCTGTGATAGGGTCGATAAAGCCTGTTGAGCCGCAGCTCGACATCGTCGGGGCCGACATGGCGGTTGGCGGGGATGATCGTGCCGTCATAAAGCTTCATCACCAGGGTCGGGTCATCCTCTCCGCGGTTGGGGTCGATCACGAGGCGCGAGAAGTTGCTGAGGATGCAGGGCGCATCGAGGGCGCGCGCCAGCGCCCGTGCCACCCCGGCGGCGCCGGGATCATAGGCGATGTGCCGTTCCATATCGGCGGGATCGAGTCCCAGCGAGCCGCCGTTCACGAAGGGCGGCACGGTGTTGGCGGCGTGGTCGCAGGTGACCAGCCAGGGGGCGGGACGATTTGCCCCTTCTGTAAAAAACGGTTGGTATGTCATGGTGATGTCATCTCTTGCGCGCCACTTTTATGTCAGTTGTCAGGAAATGGGAAATGGGTAATAACCCGACGCAAGGTTAGCGCTAACGCAGGGGCGTGGTGCTTCAGAGAGACGCAACAAGGTTAGGACAGACATGAGACGCCATCGCAACGTGAAGATCGTGGCCACGCTGGGCCCGGCATCCGAGACCTACGAGACGATCCGGGCGCTGCACGAAGCGGGGGCGGACGTGTTCCGTCTGAACATGAGCCACGGCACGCAGGACGATATCCGCGCCAAGCACGAGATCATCCGGCGGGTCGAGGAAGAGATGGACAGCCCCATCGCGATCCTGGCCGACCTGCAGGGGCCGAAGCTGCGGGTGGGGCCGTTCGAAAACGGGTCCGAGGAGTTGGAAGAGGGCGCGTCGTTCCGGCTGGACCTGGACGAGGCGAAGGGCACGATCGACCGCGTGAACCTGCCGCATCCCGAGATTTTCCAGGCGCTGAAGCCCGGTGCGCGGCTGTTGGTGAATGACGGCAAGATCCGCCTCAAAGTCACGAAATGCGGCACTGATTATGCCGAAACCGAGGTGATCACCGGTGGTACGATTTCCGACCGCAAGGGTGTGAACGTGCCCGACGTGGTGCTGCCGCTGGCCGCGCTGACCGATAAGGACCGTGCCGACCTGGAGTTCGCCTGCGAGCTGGGCGTCGACTGGCTGGCGCTGAGCTTTGTCCAGCGGGCGCGCGACGTGATCGAGGCGAGCGCGCTGGTGCGCGGACGCGCGGCGATCATGGTGAAGGTGGAAAAGCCGTCGGCGGTCACGGATTTCGACGCGATCCTGAAAGAGGTGGACGGGATCATGGTGGCGCGCGGCGACCTGGGCGTGGAACTGCCGGTGCAGAACGTGCCGCCCTTGCAAAAGCGCATGGTGCGCAAGTGCCGCGCGGCGGCCAAGCCGGTGATCATCGCCACGCAGATGCTGGAATCGATGATCTCCAGCCCGATGCCGACGCGGGCCGAAGTGAGCGACGTGGCGACCGCGATCTATGAAGGGGCCGACGCGATCATGCTGTCGGCGGAATCGGCGGCGGGCGAATACCCCATCGAGGCGGTGCAGACGATGGACAACGTCGCCCGCGAGGTCGAGGACGACCCGACCTATACCGAGATCATCGAGGCCTCGCGCAAGGCCGACCGCACCACCGTGGCCGACGGCATCGTCGCCGCCGCGCGAGAGATCGCGGAAACAACCGAGGTGGCGGCGATCTGCTGTTTCACGCAAAGCGGAACGACCGCCCTGCTGACGGCGCGCGAACGGCCCCGCGTCCCGATCATCGCGATGACCAACGTGCGCGAGACCGCGCGGCGGCTGACGCTGAACTGGGGCACCGATTGCGTGATGACGCCGGAGTTGTCGCGGTTCAAGATGGCAGTGCAAAACGCCACGCGCGCGGCCCTGAAACAGGGCTATGCGACCGAGGACGACCTTGTGATCGTGACCGCGGGCGTGCCGTTCAACGTGCCGGGAACCACCAATATTCTGCGGGTAGCGCCCTGTAACCAAAAGGAACTTTCTTCCACTGACCAGGACTGAACTGCGCTATACTGACTGGCAGAGCAGTTCATGGAGATCTGGGCAATGGATCCCGACCTTATTTTCATTATCGGCATTGTGCTGGGCGTATTCTCGATCCCGGCGATCCTGTCGGCGCTGTCGGACGGGCATGCGCCGCGGATGGCGGCGGTGACGATCATCGTGGCGGGCGGCATGATCCTTTATGCCATCCAGAACAGTCCGGGCGGTTACAGTTTTTCCGAGATACCGAATGTCTTTATCGAGCTTATCGCGCGGTACCTGACCTGAGAGACGGTTCAGGGGGTGGGTCTGGAACGGACGGGGCGACACGTCGTGCCGCCCCTTTCCGATTTCTGAATTCCGTGACATTGACCCGGGGCATCTTTCCCGTCCGCGATGCGTGCGTCCGGGGCAAGGCCGACCCCCGGGTCCTGTCCGGGGCGGCTTAGAAGAACCCCAGCTTGTTGGGGTTGTAGCTGACCAGCATGTTCTTGGTCTGCTGGTAATGGTCGAGCATCATCTTGTGGTTCTCGCGCCCGATGCCGGACTGCTTGTAGCCGCCGAAGGCCGCGTGGGCCGGGTAGGCGTGATAGTTGTTGACCCAGACGCGCCCGGCCTCGATCCCGCGCCCGAAGCGATAGCAGGTGTTGGCGTCGCGCGACCAGACCCCGGCGCCGAGGCCGTAGATCGTGTCGTTGGCCAGTTCCAGCGCCTCTTCTTCGGTCTTGAAGGTGGTGACCGAAACGACGGGGCCGAAGATTTCCTCCTGGAAGACGCGCATCTTGTTGTGGCCTTTGAGGATGGTGGGCTGGATGTAGTAGCCCTCGGACAGCTCGCCCTCCATCTGTGCCGCCGCACCGCCGGCCAGCACCTCGGCGCCTTCCTCGACACCAATCTGCAGGTAGCTGAGGATCTTGTCCTGCTGTGCGCGGCTGGCCTGTGCGCCCACCATCGTGTCCATCAGGCGGGGGTCGCCCTGCTTGATTGCTTTCACGCGTTCGATGGCGCGGGCGATGAACTCTTCATAGATGTCTTCCTGGATCAGCGCGCGGCTGGGGCAGGTGCAGACCTCGCCCTGGTTGAAGGCGAAGAGCACGAAGCCCTCGATCGCCTTGTCGAGAAAGGCGTCGTCCTTGGCCATCACGTCGGAGAAGAAGATGTTGGGGGACTTGCCGCCCAGTTCCAGCGTGACGGGAATGAGGTTCTCGGTCGCGTATTGCATGATGGTGCGGCCGGTCTGGGTGGAGCCGGTGAAGGCGATCTTGGCGATGCGGTTGGATTTGGCCAGCGCCGCGCCCACCTCGGCGCCGTAGCCGTTGACGATGTTCAGCACGCCGTCGGGCAGAAGGTCGGCGATGACCTCCATCAGCACCATGATCGCGGCTGGGGTCTGTTCCGCCGGTTTCAGGACGATGCAATTGCCGGCGGCCAGCGCCGGGGCGAGTTTCCATGCCGCCATCAGAACCGAGAAGTTCCACGGGATGATCTGACCCACGACGCCAAGCGGCTCGTGATAGTGATAGGCGACGGTGTCGGCGTCGATTTCGGACATCGCGCCTTCCTGGCCGCGCAGGACGCTGGCGAAGTAGCGGAAATGGTCGACGGCGAGCGGGATGTCGGCATTGACGGTCTCGCGGATCGGCTTGCCGTTGTCCCAGGTCTCGGCCACGGCGATCAGGTCGAGGTTTTCCTCGATCCGGTCGGCGACCTTGAGCAGGATGTTGGCGCGTTCGGTGGCCGAGGTGCGGCCCCAGGCGCCTTTCGCGGCGTGTGCGGCGTCGAGCGCCAGCTCCACGTCGGCGGCGTCGGAGCGTGCGACTTCGCAGACCGCCTGGCCGGTGATCGGGGTCACGTTGTCGAAATACCTGCCGTTCACGGGCGGGGTGAATGTGCCGCCGATGAAGTTGTCGTAACGGGTCTTGAACGGCGACTGGAATTCCGCCGAGAGTTGCGTGTGTTCGTTCATGTTGGTTCCTCCTGGTTGCCTCGGGTCCTCCGCCCGAAGTCGTGACGACAGGGGTGCCGTGCGAAGAGCGATTCGTCAGGAGGGGGGCAAGCGGTGGGGGCGCGGGGGTGTCTCAGAACTGAGACAGGTCGGGTCAGGTGGTCCAGACCCAGCCGTTTCATGCGGCGATAGAGCGTGGCGCGGCCTATCCCCAGCGCGCGGGCGGCCTCGGACACGTTGCCGCCCGCGCGGGTGAGGGCGCGCACGACGGCGGCGCGCTCGGCCTTTTCAAAGCCGCGGGGGCCGTCCTCGCGTCCGAAGATGTCCGATGCGGGGCGGGGGGTGAAGGCGCCGCTGGGCGACAGGCCCAGCACCTTGCGGGCCTCGCGGGTGGCGCCCACCACGATGTCGTCGCCATCCACGGCCAAGAGCGTCGCCGCGCCGCCCTCGGCCGAATCGGCCACGACGATGCGGGCCTTCGGATAGGACGCGCGAAAGAAATCCGCCTCGATCGCGTGGGCGGTCTGGTCGACCATGGCGGCGATGAGGCGGTTATAGGCCTCGGTCTGGTCGACGCGGGCCGAGGAGACGTCGAGCGCGGCCAGAAGCCCGCCATCGGGGCCGAAAATGGGCGCGTCCATGCAGCTCATGCCGATGTTGCGGGCGAGGAAGTGGTCGTCGCGGTGGATGGTGACGCGGCGTTTCTCGGTCAGGCAGGTGCCGATGCCGTTGGTGCCCTCCGCGGCCTCGGACCAGTCGGCGCCGATGGTCAGCCCCCAATCCTCGAACGCGCTGCGGTCGCCGTCGGAACAGCGCTGATCGAGGATGATGCCGCTTTCGTCGGTCAAGAGGACGCCGCAGCCGGACAGGCCGACGAGACCGAAAAGCTGGTCAAGCTTGGGGGCGGCGATGGTCATGAAGCGGTCGAGCCGCGCGCGGCTTTCATCCGCGACGCTGTGATCGGCGCGCTGGCCCTGCGCGGGCGCGGCGGGGTCGAGGCCGTGACGTTCCATCGAGCGGTGCCAGGACGCGGCCAGCGCCGAGCGCGCGGCGGCGCTGGGCGAATTGACCGCGCTGACCACCTTGTCGATATGGCGTTTCCTGTCCAGCCTGCCGATCCTCCCTGGGCCGGATGTTACCGGCAATCGGCATTTCGCGCAAATGGCGCTTTGACGCGAGGCGGGGCCGGGGGTCAGTCCAGCACGACGATGCCGGAGTGCTTCTGCTTGTGCTCGGGCTCCACGTGGATGGTGATGCGCGCGCCCTCGACCGCCTGTTTCAGGGCGGCTTCGACCCGGTCGCAGATCTCGTGCGCGTCGAAGACCGTGGTGTCGCCCGGCACGACGAGGTGAAAGTCGATGAAGGTCGCCTGCCCGGCGTGGCGGGTGCGCAGGTCATGCGCCTCGACCGCGCCGCCGGCCTCGGTCGCGATGATCCCGCGCACGGTGTCGAGCGTTTCATCGGATACGGCCTCGTCCATCAGGCCGCTGAGCGACTCGCGCACGACACGCGAGCCGGACCAGAGGATGTTGACCGCGACGATGGCGGCCATGATCGGGTCGAGCACCCACCAGCCGGTGATCATCGCCAGAAGGACGCCAAGCGCGACGCCCGCCGAGGTGACGACATCGGTCCAAAGGTGGCGGCCGTCGGCGACGAGCGCGGGCGATGAATTGGCCCGGCCGCGGGTGACCAGAACCCAGGCCCAGAGCGCGTTGATGACCGTGGCGGCGCCGTTGATCAGAAGCCCCTCGACCGGCATGTCGAGCGCGACGGGATCGAGAAAGCCGCGATAGGCCTCGCGCAGGATGACGAGTGCGGCGATGATGATCATCACGCCTTCGAGCACGGCGCTGAAGAACTCGGCCTTGTGGTGGCCGTAGGGGTGCGAGGAATCCGCCGGTATGGCGGCGATGCGGATCGCGATGAGCGCCGCGATGGCCGTGGCCACGTTGACGGTGCTTTCCAAGGCATCCGACAGTAGGGCCACCGAGCCTGTCAGCCACCACGCCAGGCTTTTGATCGCGAGCACGATCGCACCGACGAAGATGCTTGCCATGGCGAGCCGGAGGGTGGTGGACACTGGCGCCTCCCGTGGGTTGGGAAAATCCGGTCTAGCCCTGCGGGTGCGTGTTGGCAAGCGCCTGGGGCACGTCCCCTTTCCCGGGTGGTCGCAAACCGGGGCAAACCCCCTTGCTTTACGCACGCTGTCGTCCTATACGGCGCTTTCATTCGCGCGGCCGGCCGAAGTGGCATGCCGAGTCGCGCACAAGACCGACCATCAAGAGGAGCCGGAAATGCCCAAGATGAAGACGAAATCGAGCTGCAAGAAGCGGTTCAAGGTGACGGCCAAGGGCCGCGTGGTGGCCGCCCAGGCGGGCAAGCGCCACGGCATGATCAAACGCACCAACAAATTCATCCGCAACGCGCGTGGCACCACGACGCTGAGCAAGGCTGATGAGCAGATCATCAAGCCGATGATGCCTTACGCACGCTGAGGAGGTCAGAGACATGTCGAGAGTCAAAGGTGGGACCGTTACCCACGCCCGTCACAAGAAAATCACCACTGCCGCCAAGGGCTATTATGGCCGCCGCAAGAACACCTTCAAGGTGGCGGCACAGGCTGTGGACAAGGCCAACCAGTACGCCACGCGCGACCGCAAGAACCGCAAGCGGAACTTCCGCGCGCTGTGGATCCAGCGGATCAACGCCGCCGTGCGCGCCCATGACGAATCGCTGACCTATTCGCGGTTCATCAACGGCCTGTCGCTGGCCGGTGTCGAAGTGGACCGCAAGGTCCTGGCCGATCTGGCCGTGCACGAACCCGCCGCATTCGGCGCCATCGTGGAACAGGCAAAAGGCGCGCTGACAGCGTAAGCCTGCCGTTCGAGGGACAAGAAGACCAGCGCCGTCGGGTTCGCCCGGCGGCGTTTTTCATTGTGTCTCGATCGTTAACAATTTTCTAAAATCAGCCATATTTTCTCCGCAAAGTTGTGCGAAGCCTTCTGGCACAACGGCCCGAAAAGGGCGGAAAACCAGGAGGCCGAGACATGGTACGCGTGATCGTGCAGACCCGCGACGGGCAATCCGAACTGAGTGAAAAGGCCAAGCGGCTGCTGGCGGCGCATGACCGCGAAGTGCGCGAATTGCGCAGCACGTCAGCGGCCTGATTTCCCCTGGCCGCGGTACGGGGCAGGCGCGTGGATGCGGCTCAGGCCGCGTCCGGCCGTCCGAACGTGGCCCTGTTGGCCGGCGCCAGGAAGATCGACGTGGTCAGCAGGCTGAAGACGAATTCGTACACCTCCCACTGGCGGGGGATCTCGACCACCAGCATCACCACGCTGGCGACAATGGCCATGATCCCGTGGCGCGATGACGGCACCGGCCATGCCAGGCGGTCGGCAATGCGCGTGACCAGCCGGGATCTGCCGTAAAGCGCCGGCAATGCCAGCAGGTAGAGCAGGATTGCGATGGTCAGCCCGCTGCCGAACACCGTCTTGGTCAGCTGCTTGCCGCCCACCACGATGTTGTGCAGCGTGATTTCTTCCTGAAAGTTGATCTCCCGGAGCGCCTCGGGCGTCTCCAGCCCGAGGATGCGCTGCCCCCAGGAAATTTCCTCGCCCGTGCCGAAGACGAAGATCAGGGCGTAGATCGACAGGCAGATCCCGGCCAGCGCCCGGCCTGTCCGGAACTGGCGCGCGGAGTGCCACGCCAGCACCAGAGCCGACACGAAGAGCATGATGGCGGTGCCGTATTCGACGGGGCCGTCCTCGATTGCGAAGCCGGTGGAGAACTGGGTGTCGAAGCCCAGGATCCAGTAGACCAACGTGAAGAGAAGGCTGGCGTTCATCAGCCCGAACAGGAACTGGTCCACGGGGGAAAGATTGCGCATGGGGAACTGCTTTTGTTGATTTCGATGCCTGCCCGGTCGCGCTATGGCCCGCCGGGTGGGGTGTCAAGTAACCCGTGCGTGAGCGGCGGGCGGCGGTCCCCCTTGCCGGAGCGCGAGGGGCTGCCTAGGCTTTCCGCATGGATCACAGGGAGTTCACCGCCACCCTGCCCCGGGACAAACTGGCCGGGCTGACCGAGGCCGCGAATGCGCCGGGGCTGTTCCGGCTGGCGGTGCATTTCGGGCTGATCGGGCTGTTCGGTGTCTGGATCGCGCTGGGCTGGCCGCTGTGGTGGGCGCTGCTGGTTCCGCAGGGGATCGCCATCTGTTTCCTGTTCACGCTGGAACACGAGGCGACGCACAAGACGCCGTTCCGGTCGCTTTGGCTGAACGAATGGGTGGGGCGGGTCTGTGGCCTGCTGATCGTGCAGCCATTCGAGTGGTTCCGGTATTTTCACCTCGCGCATCACCGGCACACCAACATCCCGGACAAGGACCCCGAGCTGCTGGCCGGGGCCAAACCCGAAGGCTGGCGCGCCTATCTTTGGCATGTGACCGGCCTGCCGTTCTGGGCGGCGATGATCGGGCAGACCCTGCGCAACGCGGCGGGGCGCGATCCGGGCGATTACGTGCCCGAGCGCGCGCGGCCGCGCCTGGTGAGGGAGGCGCGGGTGATGCTGGCGCTCTACGCCGTGGTGCTGGCGAGCCTCGTGATGACGCCCTTGCTGATCTGGGTGTGGCTCCTGCCGGCGCTTCTGGGGCAGCCGTTCCTGCGGCTCTACCTGCTGGCGGAACACGGGCGCTGTGCCTTCGTGGCGGACATGTTTCAGAACACGCGCACCACCCGCACCAACGGGATCGTGCGGTTCCTGGCGTGGAACATGCCCTATCACACCGAGCATCACGCCCTGCCGCAGGTGCCGTTTCACCGCCTGCCGGAATTGCACGGGATGATGCAGGGGCATCACGGTGTCGTCTCGGACGGGTACGTGGAATTCACCCGCGACTATGCCGCGACCTTGCGCTGATGGGCCAGTCGGGGTAACCGGCGTTCAAACCGGGATTGAGTGAAACGCCATGGATGACCTGAGAGACAAGTACCTGAGTGCCATTGCCGAGGCCGGTGACGAGGCCGCGCTGGAGGACCTGCGCGTGCAGGCCGTGGGCAAGAAGGGCGAGGTCGCGCTGAAGATGCGCGAGCTGGGCAAGATGACGCCCGAGGAACGGCTGGAGGTGGGGCCGAAGCTGAACGCGCTGAAGGACGAGATCAACAGCGCGCTGGCGGCCAAGAAGGCGGCGCTGGCGGATGCCGCGCTGGACGAACGGCTGCGCGGGGAATGGCTGGACGTGACCCTGCCGGGGCGGCCGCGGCGCGAGGGCACCATCCACCCGATCAGCCAGGTCACCGAGGAAGTCACGGCGATCTTCGCCGATATGGGCTTTGCCGTGGCCGAGGGGCCGCAGATCGAAAGCGACTGGTACAATTTCGACGCGCTGAACATCCCCAGCCACCACCCGGCGCGGGCCGAGATGGACACGTTCTATACCCACCGGGCCGAGGGCGACGACCGCCCGCCGCATGTGCTGCGCACCCATACCAGCCCGGTGCAGATCCGGGCGATGCAGGCGCAGGGCGCGCCCATCCGGGTGATTGCGCCGGGGCGGGTGTATCGCGCCGACTATGACCAGACGCACACGCCGATGTTCCACCAGGTCGAAGGGCTGGCCATCGACCGCGACATCAGCATGGCGAACCTGAAATGGGTGCTGGAAGAGTTCGTGAAGGCGTTCTTCGAGGTCGACGAGGTCGAACTTCGGTTCCGCGCGTCGCATTTCCCCTTTACCGAGCCATCGGCGGAGGTCGATATCCGCTGTTCATGGGAAGGCGGCACGCTGAAGATCGGTGAGGGTGATGACTGGCTGGAGATTCTCGGGTCCGGCATGGTGCATCCCAAGGTTCTGGAGGCCGGGAACATCGACCCGGAGGAATGGCAGGGCTTTGCCTTCGGCATGGGGATCGACCGGATCGCCATGCTGAAATACGGCATCCCGGACCTGCGGGCGTTCTTCGACAGTGATCTGCGCTGGCTGCGGCATTACGGCTTTGCGGCGCTGGATGTGCCGACGCTGCATGGGGGCCTCAGCCGGTAGGTGTATTATCTGAGCCTTCCGTTGGCGCGCTACGGGACAAATCCTGATACCGCTCGAGCAGATTGCGATGAGCAGACCGCGGCTTTTCAGCGGAAACAGGGTCTTTTTCTTGCCAAACCGGCGCGGATGTTTTTTCTAGGGCGCGACTTTCGACACGCCGGGAGACACGCCATGCAGATGTTCAAGGACAAGCGCCATGTCAGCGCCGAGACGCGGCGGCTGTACGCGATATTCGAATTGCTGCACACGATCGCGGATTTCATCGCGGCATTCTCGTTCCTGATCGGGTCGATCCTGTTCCTGTGGCAGGCGACCGAAAGCGTGGCGATCTGGCTGTTCATCTTCGGTTCGGTGTTCTTCTGTCTGAAACCGACGCTGAAACTGATCCGCGAGGTGAAACTGGCCTCGATCGGGGATACCGAGGACCTGGCGAAGCGCTACGAGCCCTGAGCGGGACCGCCCTGTGACTGCGCGCGATTGCGCATCGGCGCGGGGGGCCTTCGGTCGTGCTTGACTTGGCGGAAACAACGGCTCAGCCTTTCGCGCAAAGGAGAGCCCATATGAAAGATCAACCGGCTGACAATTTCACCCTGCGCGCGCGGCGCGAAGGCGGCGGCACGCCCGTCTTGAACGAGTGGGGCGCCAATTCGGATTACGGCACGCTGCGGTCCGTCCTTTTGGGGCCGGTGGAGAATTACCGCTGGCTGAAAACCTCTTCGGTGAGCAAGAAGACCCTGCGCCGGGGGGTCGAATTCGACCCTGTCATTGCGAAAAAGCAGCATGCCGAGATGGTCAGCGCCTATGAGAGCGCGGGTGTCGAAGTGCATACCCACGCGCCTGATCCCGAACTGCCCTACCAGGTGTATGCGCGCGACAGTTCGGTCATGACGCCCTATGGCGCGATCATCACCCACATGGCGCAATACTGGCGTCGGGGCGAGAATTTCCGCGCCATCGAGACCTATCAATCGCTTGGCATCCCGATTTACGATTTCGTCACCGCCGGCACCTTCGAGGGCGGCGATTTCAACGTGATCGAGCCGGGCTGCGTGCTGATCGGCTGGGAAGGCGAGGAAGGCCGGTCGATGGAGCAGGGCGCCAGGCAGATTGCCGGCTGGATGGAGGCCGAGGGCTGGGAGGTGAAGCTGGCCGATATCGACCCGTTCTATGTGCATATCGACCTGATGGTGGTGATGCTGGCGCCGAAGCTGGCCGCGGTCTGCACCGATTGCACCGATCCCGAGATCGTCGACTGGCTGCGGGCCAAGGGGATCGAGATCGTCGAGGTGCCGTTCCGCGAAACCGTCGCGCTGGGCTGCAACGTGGTGGCGCTGGGCGAGGACCGCGTGCTGCTGCCGGAAGGGTCGAAGACGCTGAAGGAAAAGCTGCGCGCGCTGGGATTCGAGATCTTCGACCCGGACCTGAGCATGATCACGCAAGGGGGCGGGGGCGTGCATTGCATGTGCCAGAGCCTGATCCGCGACCCGGTGTGACCCCAAGGGGTGGCTGCGCCACGCAGGATCGTTCGGTGGGGGCGCTGCCCCCATCGTCGAAACGTTGTTTCGACGTCCCCCGGAGTATTTTCGCCAAGAAAAAACCGGGCGCCTGAGCGGATGCGCGCCGTGCTGGTCTTGGGCCTGCTGCTGTGGGCCGGACAGGCGGCGGCGCATGCGTCGGAACAGGGATTCGTGCTGCTCTTGCCGACGGATGTCTATATCGCGGCGGGGGTGGCGAGTGTCGTCCTGACGGTGCTGTTGCTGGCGGTTCTGCCGGCGCGGGCGGGCGAGGCGCTGTTCGCGCCGCTGCCGGTGATGCGGCGGGGGCGGTTCGCGTTGCGCCACTGGACAAGCCTGCTGGCGACAGCCGCGCTGGGTTTTGCCGTCTGGCAGGGCTTTGCCGGGCCGCGCACGCCGATGGAAAACCCGATGCCCCTGCTGGTCTGGACGGTGTGGTGGGTGGCGTTGGTCAGTCTGCAAGGGCTTGTCGGCAATCACTGGCGATGGACCAATCCCTGGACCGGGGTCGTGGCGGTCTTGTCCCGCTGGACGGGGTTGCGCCCGCTGATGCGGTACCCGCGTGGGTGGGGATACTGGCCCGCCGTGGGTCTGTTCCTCGGCTTTGCGGCGTTTCTTCTGTGCGACCCGGCGCCGGCGGATCCGGCGCGGCTGGCGAGCGTGGCGGGGCTTTACTGGTACGCGGTGCTGTTCGGGGTATTGCTGTTCGGGCCGGCGTGGCTGGTGCGGGGAGAAATGGTGACGGTGGTGATGCGGGCCTACGGGCGCATGGGGCTGGTCGGCCGGCTGCGCGGGCGGGTCGCGCTGGGCCTTTGGGGCTGGCAGGGCGTGGTGCGGCGGGCACCGCCGCTGGCGCTGGCGGTGCTGATGGTGTTCCTGCTGGGGACGGGCAGTTTCGACGGGCTGAACGAGACCTTCTGGTGGCTGGGGGTGATCGGGGTCAATCCGCTGGAGTTTCCGGGACGGTCGGCTGTGGTGGTGCAGAGCCTGATCGGGCTGGTGGCGGCGAATCTGGGCCTGCTGGCGGTGTTCGCGGCCTGCCTGTGGCTGGGCGAACGGATCGCCGCAACGGGGCGCAGCCTGCGGGCGGCGGTGTGCCGGTTCGCGCCGTCGATCCTGCCGATCGCGCTGGGGTACCACGTGGCGCATTACCTGCCGGCGTTTCTGGTCGAGTCGCAATATTTGGCACAGATGCTGGACGATCCGCTGTCCAACGGTGCCCATTTTCTGGGCATGGACGGGTTTTACGTGACCACCGGGTTTTTCAACACGCAGGACACGGTGCGGCGGATCTGGCTGACACAGGCCGGGGCCGTGGTGGCGGGGCATGTCGTCGCGATCCTGATGGCGCATGCGCTGGCCATGAGGGACAGGCCCGACCGGCGGCGGGCGGTGCTGGGGCAGGCGCCGCTGGCGGTGTTCATGGTGGCCTACACGTTCTTCGGGTTGTGGTTGCTGGCCTCGCCCAGGGGCTGACCCGTGGCCGAGCCTTTGTGGTCAAAACACTGGACAAACCGGGGCGCGCTTCGCAGGATCGGCGCGAAGCCGATTTCGAGATAGGGGAGAGTTCGCGATGACCAAGCTGATCAAGGGAACGTCGCGCCGGGGCGCGCTGAAGACACTGGCGGGGGCCGCGGCGGGGGCGGCGAGCCTGCCGCTTTGGGCGCGGTATGCGCAGGCGCAAAGCGCGGAGCCGATCAAGATCGGGTTCCAGCAGCACAGCACCGGCATCGGGGCCGCCTATGGCCGCTGGTACGGACGCACCACGGAAGCGGCGGTGAAGCTGATCAACGAGGGCGGCGGGATCAACGGACGGATGGTCGAGATCATTGCCGAGGATGACGGCACCGACCCCAAGCGCGGTGCGGAAGTGGTGGAGAAATTCGCCAACCAGCATGGTTGCGACGTCGGTTTCGGCACGCTGTTTTCGCACGTGGTGATCGGGTCCGCGCCGCGGGCGGGGGAGTTGAAGCTGCCCTATTTCGTGGTCTCCGAGGGGCATCACGTGGCGAGCGGGATGCTGAACCGCTATACGCTGCAGCCGGGCATCACGGATGTGAAGAGCCAGGTGCAGGCGATGGCGCCTTACGTGTCGGAGAACCTGGGCAAGAAGGTCACGATGATCTTCCCCGATTTCGCATTCGGCCACGATCACCGGGATTTCTTTTCCGCCGCGATCGAGGAACAGGGCGGCGAGGTGCTGGCGCAGATCGCGATTCCGCCGAGCGAGACGAGCTTTACCAAGTATTTCCCGCAGATCCCGCGCGATACCGAGGTGCTGTATCACGTGATGGTGGGGCCTGCGGTGCTGACCTTCGTCAAGGAACTGGGGGAGTTCTTCGGCGACCAGGGGCCGGAGATCTTCGGGTTCATCGACAGCCTGGAGGCGGTGGATATTTCCAGCCCCGGTCTGGAGTTCCTGGAGGGGACGTATTTCTGGGAAGGGATGCCGCGCTACGCGCAGGAGGATCAGAGCGAGCACGAGAAGTTCTATCGCGAGGCCGTGGGCGTGGACGAGAACGGCGCGTCGGTCAGCGACCCTAGCGATGTGTCGACCTATGCGCATATGTTCGGCTGCTGGGAGACGCTGCACATCATCAAGGCGGGAATGGAAGAGGCCGGCTATGCCGGGCCGGACGACCGCGCGAAGCTGATCGAGGCGGTCGAGGCGATGGGCGAGATGCCCGAGAGCCAGGCGCATCCGCAGGGGGCCAAGCGGTTCAACGGCAAGACGCACCAGGTGTTCGGGCACCAGCATATCAGCCGGGTCGAGGATGGCCGGCTGGTGCGGGTTCACACGACGTCGATCGACGACACGATGTATCCCGACGAGGTGGATTACACCACGCAGCCGCTGTGATGCCGGGGTCGGACGGGGTGTGTGACCTGACCTGATGGACTTCGGACCCCATCTTATCCTCGCCACGCTGGAGGGCGCGGTGACGGCGGCGGTGCTGGCACTGACCGCCGTCGGCCTGAGCCTTGTCTTTGGCGTGATGCGGGTGGTGAACATCGCGCATGGCGAGTTCTACATGCTGGGCGCGGTCATTGCCTGGTACGTGGCGCAGATGGTGGGCGGGCATCCGGCCATCGGTTTCGTCGCGGCGCTGGTGATTGCGCCGCTGGTCGTGGGCGCGATCGCGGCGGCGGCGGACATGACCATACTGAAGCGTATCGACTATGATCCCGAGCGCACCATCGTGGCAACGATCGGGTTGCTTTACATCATCCAGCAGCTGACGCTGATGACATACGGGCCCGAGGCGCGCCCCGTGGAGGCGCCGTTCAACAGCCGCATCGACCTGCCGTGGTTCGGCTGGTTCGACACGCTTTTCGGCATGGCGCAGCCCTGGGGGTGGAGCATCACGTCCTACAAGCTGTTCGTGATCGGGGCGGCGGGCGCGGTGCTGTGCGGGGTCTGGGCGATGATGGCGCGGACGCGGATCGGTCTTTTGATGCGGGCCACGCAGGCGGACCGGGACATGGCGCTGGCCTTCGGCATCCCGGTCGAGCGGGTCTATGCGCTGGTCTTCGGGATCGGCGCGGGACTGGCGGCGCTGGGGGCGGTGCTGATCGTGCCGATCCAGCAGGCGCATTACCTGATGGGGGTGGAGCCGTTGCTGCTGGCCTTCATCGTGGTCATCATCGGCGGGCTGGGGAGCCTGCCGGGCACGGTGCTGGCGGCGCTCTTCATCGGGTTGAGCGACGGGATCATCTCGGTCTTCTTCTCGCCTACGCTGGCCAAGATCCTTGCCACGCTGCTGGTTGGGCTGGTGCTGGTGTTCCGGCCGCAGGGCCTGTTCGGGACCAGAACGGCATGAGCATGGGGGCGCGCGTCCTTGGCCTGCATCTGGGCCTGCTGGCGTTGCTTTTCGCGCTGCAGTTCGTGCTGCCCGCCTATCACCACGGCAACCTTGCGCGGATCATGGTGCTGGCCAGCTATGCCGTGGGATACAACATAATGTTTGGCTATACCGGCCTTCTGAGCCTTGGGCATGCGCTGTTCTTCGCGGCGGGCATGTATGGAATGGCGCTGACCGTTCAGTATGCGGGGTTCACACCCGCGCCCGCGCTGGTCGCCGGGATCGTGGCGGGGGCGCTGGTGGCCGGGGGGCTGGCGCTGCTGGCGCTGCGCACGGCCGGCGTGGCCTTCATGATCGTGACGCTGATGTTCGCGCAGGCGGGGTACTATGCCATCCTGTATTTCGGGGAATACACGCGGGGCGACGAGGGGTTCGTGATCCGGCAGGCGCAGCGGGTGCTGTGGGGAATCGACCTGTCGGATGCCACCAACCGTTATTTCGCGGCCTGGGTGCTGTTTTCCGCCTGTCTGCTGACCTGCCTGTGGCTGGTGCGCGCGCCGTTCGGCAAGACGCTGATCGCCATCCGCGAGAACGAGGAGCGGGTGCGGATGCTGGGCTATGACACCTTCGCGCACAAGCTGGCGGCGATGGTGATCTCGGGCGTGATCTCGGCGGCGGCGGGGGCGTCCTATGGCCTGTTGTTCGGCAATACCGGGGCCAGTTTTGCCAGCGTGCAATATTCGATCCTGCCGTTGCTTTACGTGCTGCTGGGCGGGGCGGGCACGGTCGTGGGGCCGTTTGTCGGCACGCTCTTCATGTTTTACCTCATCGACCTCAGTTCGGGCGTGACCTCGGCCTACATGCTGATCGCGGGCGTGGCGCTGGTGCTGCTGACGCTGTTCGCGCCACAGGGCCTGACCGGCGAATTGCGGCGGCGGCTGTGGAAAGGGTTGCCGTGATGCTGCTGAAGGTGCGGGGACTGTCCAAGTCGTTTGGCGGGTTGCAGGCGGTGACCGAGGTTGATTTCGATCTGCCGCAAGGCGAGGTGCGGGCGCTGATCGGTCCCAACGGGGCGGGCAAGACGACGCTGGTGGGCATGATCTGCGGGCGTATTCCGCCGACATCGGGGACGGTATCGTTCGACGGGCAGGACATCACCCGACTGCCGGCGCACAAGCGCATCCTGAAAGGGATGGCCTATACCTTCCAGATCACCTCGATCTTTCCGCGTCTGCCGGTGCGCGAGAACGTGGCGCTGGCGGCGCGGCGGCGGTTGCAGGGCCCTGCGGTGGAGAGCGCGACACTGGAGGCGCTAAGCCGAGTCGGGCTGGAGGCGCAGGCGGACGAAGAGGCGGGGAACCTCAGCTATGGGCACCAGCGCTTGCTGGAGATCGCGATGGGGCTGGTGCAGGCGCCGCGCCTGCTGATCCTGGACGAGCCGACACAGGGCCTGTCGGAAGGCGAGATCGAGGCGTTCAAGGCGTTGATCCGCGCGCTGGCGGGGGAGACGACGATCCTGCTGATCGAGCATAACATGAAGGTGGTGATGGAAACCGCCGACACGGTGAGCGTGCTGAATTTCGGGGAAATGCTGGCCGAGGGCACGCCACGGCAGATCCACGAGAATGCCGACGTTCAGGCGGCTTACCTGGGGACCGGATGATGCTGGAACTGCAGGGGGTCAATTCGGGATACGGCGCGGCGCAGGTGTTGCGCGATCTTTCCTTGCGGGTCGAGGCGGGAGAGATCCTGTGCCTGCTGGGCCGCAACGGCGCGGGCAAGACCACGACGATGCAGACGATCATGGGGCTGTTGCCGCTGATGTCGGGGCGGATCACGCTGGACGGGCAGGAGATCGGCAGCCTGCCCCCGCACGAGGTGCCGCGCGCCGGGATCGGGTATATCCCGCAGGGGCGGCGGTTGTTCACGGGTCTCAGCGTGGCGCAGAACCTGGAAATCGGGCTGCGTGTGCGCGGGGCGGGCAAGGACGTGCTCGAGGAGGTGCTGGAGCTTTTCCCCCGCCTGCGCGAACGCATGGGCCAGCCCGCGCAGACATTGTCGGGAGGCGAGCAGCAGATGCTGGCCACGGCACGGGCGCTGTGCATCCGGCCCAAGGCGCTGCTGCTGGACGAGCCGACCGAGGGCCTGCAACCCTCGATGATCGAGGCGATCCGGCAGGTGATCGTGAAGATGCGCGAACAGGGCGTGGCGATCCTGCTGGTGGAACAGCGGGTGGATGCGGTCCTGTCGGTGGCCGACCGCGTGGCTTTCATCGAGAACGGGCGCAACGGCGAGGTGATGAGTGCGGAGGCATTGCGGCAGGATCACTCGATCGTGGACCGATACGTGGGGGTCTGAACCGGTCCGCGACAAACCCGATGCGCCGCTTGTCGCGAAACGCGGCGCACCATGCGGTTCCTGCGCGCGTTTCGGCATTCTCGGGTGGCTGAGGCCGACCGCAAAACGCTTTGAGTTGACAGGGCGAAAGGACGCGTCGCACGATACGTCTCATCCACCGGGGAGAGCGGCGTGACCGGCTATATGAGGCCCGATACACTGGACGAGGCGCTGGCGCTTTTGCACCGGACCGGCGGGCGCGTGGCGGCGGGCTGTACCGACCTGTTTCCGGCCACGGGCGCCCGGGCGCTGGCGGGGCCGGTGGTGGACATCACAGGGGTCGGATCGCTGCGCGGCATCAGCGCGACGGATGAGGGCCTGCGCCTTGGCGCGGCGACCACCTGGACCGACGTGCTGAAGGCGGACCTGCCGCCGGCCTGCGACATGCTGAAACAGGCGGCGCGCGAGGTGGGATCGGTGCAGATCCAGAATGCCGGTACGGTGGCGGGCAACCTTTGCAATGCGTCGCCGGCGGCGGATGGCGTGCCCTGCCTGCTGGCACTGGATGCGGAGGTCGAACTGGCCTCGGCCTCGGGGGGGCGGAGGATGCCGCTGGACGCGTTCATCACCGGGCCGCGGCAGACCGCGCTGACGGCGGGTGAGGTGGTCACGGCGGTCCACCTGCCGCGCCGGGCGCTGAACGGGCGGTCGCGATTCCTGAAGCTGGGGGCGCGGAAATACCTCGTGATCTCGATCGCCATGGTCGCGGTGCGGCTGGCGGTCGGGTCCGGCAAGGTGACGCAGGCGGCGCTGTCGGTGGGTGCGTGCAGCGCGGTGGCCCGGCGTCTGGGCGCGGTCGAGGCGGCGCTGGCGGGGTGCGTGGCGGACCATACGCTGCCGAATGTCATCTCGACCGATCTGGTGGCCGAGGCGCTTTCACCCCTGGACGACATCCGCGCCGACGCTGCCTATCGGACCCATGCGGCGACCGAGCTTTTGCGCCGGGCCGTGGCGGACGTCGTGGCCGGGGGCAAGGCGCCATGAACCGCCCGGTCGATACCTGCGCCCTGACGGTGAACGGGCAACGCCATGTCCTGCCCGCCGATCCGGCGCGGCGGCTGTCCGAGGTTCTGCGCGACGGGCTTGGCCTGCGCGGCACCAAGGTGGGCTGTGACGCGGGCGATTGCGGCGCCTGCACCGTGCTGCTGGATGGCGCGCCGGTCTGCGCCTGCCTGACGCCGCTGGGACAGGTGGCCGGGCGCCCTGTCGAGACCATCGAGGGGCAGAGGGATACGCCCCTGCAGCAGGCATTCCTGCGCCATGGTGCGGCGCAGTGCGGGATCTGCACGCCCGGAATGGTGATGACGGCGCAGGCATTCCTGCGCAACACGCCGGAGCCGACGCGCGAGACGGTCGAGGCGGCGCTGGGCGGTGTGCTGTGCCGGTGCACGGGCTACGCCAAGATTATCGACGCGGTGCTGGACGCCGCCCCCGGTGCCGGGGTCCTGATGCCCGGCGCGGGGCAGGCCGTGGGCACCGCGGTGGCCCGGCTGGACGGTGCGCCAAAGCTGGACGGGACCGAAGCCTTTGGCGCAGATCACGTTCCCGAGGATGCATTGCTTGTGCGGGCGGTCCGCGCACCATACGCACCCGTATCCTTTGATTTGGGTGACGTGCAGGGCTGGGCCGATGACCATGGCGTGCAGGTCTTTACCGCGCGCGACATCGACGGCACCAACCGCTTTGGCGTGATCCCGGCCTTCCGCGACCAGCCTGCCCTGGCCGAGGACCGCGCGCGCCTGAAGGGCGAGGCGGTGGCGCTGGTCGCGGGCGTGCCGGAGGTGATCGAGGCACTGGAATTCGGGGATTTTCCGGTGACCTGGCGCGAGGATTCGGCGGACCGCCCCGTGCATGACGACCATCCGGATAACCTGTTGATCACCGGCAAGGTCAGGCGGGGCACGGCCGCCTCGGCGCTGGCGGGGGCCAGCGTCACGGTCAGCGGGGCCATGCAGACGGGGTATGTGGAACACGCCTATATCGAGCCCGAGGCGGGGGTGGCATGGATGGAGGGCGAGACGCTTGTGATCCGGGCCTGCACGCAGGCGCCGGTGATGGATCGTGACGACACCGCCGCCGTGCTGGGATTGCCGGTCGAGCGTGTGAGGATCATCCCGGCGGCCACCGGCGGCGGCTTCGGCTCGAAACTGGACGTGTCGCTGCAGCCTTTGGTCGGGCTGGTGGCGCTGAAGACCGGGCGGCCCGCGCGGATGGTCTTTAGCCGGGCCGAAAGCATGGCCTCGACCACCAAGCGCCACCCTTCGGACATGCGCGGGAGCATCGGGGCCGACGCCGAGGGGCGTATCGTGGCGATGCAATTCGACGGGGATTTCAATACGGGAGCGTATGCAAGCTGGGGGCCGACCGTGGCGGGGCGCGTGCCGGTTCATGCCTCGGGGCCGTATTTCATCCCCAACTACCACGCCGAGGCGCGGGCGAATTACAGTTACCAGCCGATTTCGGGTGCGTTCCGGGGGTTCGGCGTGCCGCAGGCGGCGATCCTGCAGGAGACGCTGTTTGATGACCTGGCGAGCAAGCTGGGCATGGATCGGTGGTCGTTCCGTAGGTTGAACGCGCTGCGCGACGGGCAGGCGACGGTGTGCGGTCAGACGCTTTACGGCGTGGGGGTCGGGGCGTGCCTGGAGGCGCTGGAGACGCCGTGGCAGGATGCCTTGCGCCGGGCCGATGCGGCCAATGCCAAGGGCGGCCACATTCGGCATGGCGTTGGTATCGCGTCCTGCTGGTATGGATGCGGAAACACAGCCATTCCCAACCCCTCGACCATTCGTATCGGCCTGACCGCGGATGGGCGTCTGTGCCTGCACCAGGGCGCGGTGGATATCGGGCAGGGGTCGAACACGGTGATCCCGCAGATCGCGGCGGATGCGCTGGGGCTGCCTTTGGCGCAGTTTCAGATCATCGGCGCCGATACCGCGCTCACGCCGGATTGCGGCAAGACGTCCGGGTCGCGCCAGACCTACGTGACCGGCAGTGCGGCGTTGAGGGCCGGGCGGGCCTTGCGGGCGCTGATCCTGAAGCAGACGAATATGGGGCCGGAGGCGGTGTTGCGGCTGGACGGTACCGTGCTGCATGTGAGCGATGGTGAACGCGAACAAAGTATTGATCTGGCGGACCTTTCCGAGCAGGCGCATGGCTATGTCCTGTGGGCCGAGGAAAGTTATGATCCGCCGACGCAGCCGCTGGACGAGGACGGGCAAGGGGTGCCCTATGCCGTCTACGGGTATGGCGCGCAGCTGGTCGAGCTGTCGGTGGATACGGTGCTTGGGACGGTGAAGGTCCAGAAAATCACGGCGGCGCATGACCTGGGCCGCGTGATCAACCCGCAACTGGCCGAGGGGCAGGTCGAGGGCGGCATCGCGCAGGGGCTGGGCCTTGCGCTGATGGAGGAATTCATTCCGGGGCGCACCGAGAACCTGCACGATTACCTGATCCCCACCACGGGCGACATGCCGGAGATCGAGACGATTTTCCTGGAGGTGCCGGACCCGGAAGGGCCGATAGGTGCCAAGGGACTGGGAGAGCATGTGCTGATCCCGACCGCCCCCGCGATATTGAACGCGATCCGGGATGCGACGGGCGCGCTGGTGACGCGGCTGCCCGCGCTGCCGCATCGCGTGCTGGCGGCGATCCGGGAGGCAGGGCATGGCTGAGCGCGTGCGCGAGGAAAAGATCCGCTGCGATGCCTGCCCGGTGATGTGCTATATCGCGCCGGGCAAGATCGGGGCGTGCGACCGCTATGCCAACGAGGATGGCCGGATCGTGCGCTGCGATCCGCTGACCATACTTGACCGTAGGGTGGCCAAGGGGGATGCGGTGAAGCCGTTCCTTGGGCCGGAATGGGATGGCGAGATCCTGGGCGGCGAAGAGGTATTCGTCAGTGGCATCGGTGCGGGCACGACCTATCCCGATTACAAGCCCGCGCCCTTTATCGTGAGCCGCGAGGTCGAGGGGGCCGATTTCGTTACCGTGGTGACCGAGGCGATCTATTCCTACTGCGGGGTGAAGGTGAAGATCGACACCGACCGGCACCTGGGGCACGAGACCGCGACCGTGCGCAGCAAGGGCGAGGCGGTGGGGCATGTGACCACGTCCGAGTATGGCTCGCAGATGTTGTCGCTGGGCGGGGTGGATCACCTGACCGGTGGCGGCAAACCCGAGGGGCGCGCGACCTGCGACGCGCTGATGCGGTTGTGCAACCGCGAGGCGGTGGAACTGGAGATCGACGACGGCGCAACGGTGGTGGTGCAGGCGGGGCAGGCCCTGTTGTCAACGGCCGGCGCGAGGAGCGGATGCGGGTCGGCTGCGGCTCGGCCACGATCGGCATGTTCGCCAGCCAGTGGCACGGGCTGGTGGACGAGGTGGTGGTGGTGGATGACCACATCACCGGCGTGGTCAGCGAGCACCAGGCGGGCAAGGTGCTGGGCTGGCCCGATACCGGCATTCGCATCAAGGGGCGACGGTCGACGCCGGGGCGGTATTTCGAGGTGGCCGCGCCGGGGCAGGGCTGGGGCGGGACCGATCTGGACGATCCGTTGGCGATCCTGAACCCCTGGCTGGAAAAGAAGGGCGCGCGTCCGGGGCTGACCCTGTTGATGGTCAGCACGACGGGAGAGCATCACGGGTACTACGTGCTGGATGACGACTTGCAGCCGCGAGAGGCGGAGCTGCCGGAGGCGTTGAAGCCGTCGGTGGACCTGATCGCCGAGAATTGCGAGCCGGCGCTGTGCACGGTGATGTTCCAGGCGGGGGCGGGTGGATCGCTGCGCTCGGGCGTGACGCAGAACCCGGTAAAGCTGACCCGGTCGGTGCAGGCGCTGAAGACGCGGGTGACCTGTGGCGGCGTGCCGGCCTTCGTCTGGCCGGGGGGCGGGATCACGCTGATGGTGGACGTGCTGAAAATGCCGGAAGGATCGTTCGGGCATGTGCCGACGCCCGCGCTGGTGGCGCCGCTGGAGTTTACCCTGAGCCGGGCGGATTACCGAGCCTTGGGCGGGCATGATGCGGCGGTGCGGACCGTCGCGGATATCCTGAAGCATGGCGGCGAATACGGCGGCGCGATACGCGTGCTGGAGGGCGAGTGATGCAGGGGGCGCAGGCACGGTGGTTGCCCGACGGGAACAGGCTGCACCTGCATCACGGTCCGATCGACATGATCCTGGGGATCGAGGGGGCGGGGCGCAGGGCGGCGTTTGCGAGGGCCGTGGCGCGGTTCGGGACGTTGTTGGAAGAGCTGGTGACGGAGTTGCCGCGCCTGCGCAGCCCCGGTGGAGCCGACGTGACCGGCGAGGCGGCCCGGCGCATGGTCGCGGCGGCGGCGCCGTTTGCGCCGGCGTTCATCACGCCTATGGCGGCGGTGGCAGGGGCCGGGGCCGAGACGATATTGCGTGCGGTGCTGGACGGGCCGGGCGTGCGCAAGGCCTATGTGAACAACGGCGGCGATGTGGCCTTTTACATCGGTCCGGGAGAGGCGATGCGGGTGGCGATTGCAAGCCCGGTGCCGGGGCATGTGACGGTACAGCATGGCGACCCGGTGCGCGGGGTTGCGACGTCCGGCGCGGGCGGGCGGAGCCATTCGCTGGGCATTGCCGATGCGGTGACGGTGCTGGCGCGGGACGCCGCCGCCGCCGATGCCTCGGCCACGATGATCGCCAACGCGGTGGACCTGCCGGGGCATCCGGAGATTGCCCGTGTTCCGGCCTGCGAGATCGCCCCCGACAGCGACCTTGGCGCGCGCGAGGTGACGCGGGCGGTCGGGGTGCTGACCGCGGCGGAGGTGGCCGAGGCGCTGGAGGCCGGGCGCGCCTATGCGGCCGGGCTGGCGGCGCGGGGCGTGATCCATGCGGCCTGCCTGAGCCTGCGGGGGCAGTGCGTGACCGTTGGCGCAGTATCCATGATCGAAGAAAGAGAGCCTGAACATGCCTGAATTCACCCTGCGCAAGACCGCGCTTTTCGTCGAGGAGATCCACCATGATGGCGGGCCGGTGGCGGAAAGGCCGCGCCGCCGCGCCGCGATGGCGGCGCTGGTGAAGAACCCGTTCGCGGGCACCTATGCCGCCGATCTGCAATCTGCGATGGACGACCTGAAGCCGCTGGGGCTGATGATGACCGACCGGCTGATCGAGGCGATGGGGGGGCTTGAGGGGATCGACGGCTATGGCAAGGCCGCCCTGGCGGGCGAGGCCGGGGAGCTGGAGCATACCGCGCTGTGGCATGTGCCGGGCGGCTATGCGATGCGCGCGCGGCTGGGCGAGGCCAAGGCAATCGTGCCGTCGTCGATGAAGCAGGGCGGGCCGGGCACCCGGATCGACGTGCCGCTGGGCCATATCAACGCGGCCTATGTGCGCAGTCATTTCGACGGGATGGAAGTGGGCCTGCCGGACGGGCCGCGGGCCGATGAGCTGCTCTTCGTGCTGGCCATGAGCCGTGGCGGGCGCATCCATGACCGGATGGGCGGCCTGACCGTGGACGAGGTGAAAGGCGAGGACGGGTTGCGCTGAAGGGGGCGCTGCCCCCGTCCCGGGCGGGCCCGGGACTCCCCCGGGATACTTGTCGCAAGAAGAAAGCGGGCGCGGGGGGCTGACCTATGGCGCCGGAGGCTCTATAGGCGTCGATTGAAACATCTTGGAATGCAGCCCTCATGAGCGATACCCCGGCCAGGAAACGTCAGCCGCTTTACAGCGCGGCGGACAAGCGGAACATGCGGTGGTTCTGGCAGGGGTACCTGCGGAAGCATTCCGGTAAGCTGCTGCTGGTTCTGCTGCTGATCCTGGTGCAGGGGCTGGTCTATCAGCAGTTCCTGGCGATGACCGAGGACGGGTTGCGGGTGATCTTCGAGTCCGGCGCGATGCGCGACCTGATCGAGGTCTGCATCGTGGTTTTCCTGCTGTTCGCGGTGCGCGGCGTCGTGTCATTTCTGGCGCCGATGATCACGGTGAAAGTGTCGAACCAGGCGATCTACGAGATGCGGCGGGATCTGATCGGGCACCTGATGTCGTTGGATCTTGCCTATTTCGAGCGCACGAAGTCGGGCGAGATCCTGCAGAAGCTGGTGACGCAGACCCAGGCGATCGGGGTGTTCGTGGGCCTTGGTGTGGCCGGGGCGCTGCGCGATGCGGTGACGGTGGTGGTGGTGTCGGGTTACCTCATCTGGAAGAACCCGATCCTGTTCGTGTCCGCCATCGTGGTGCTGCCCTTCATCATCATGGTGATGAATTTCGTCTCGGACCGGGTGAAGCAGGCCCAGGGCGAGGCCGAGGAGGCGCTGGGCGGCTACATGAACGGGATCGAGGAGACGGTGAACGGGATGCGGACCGTCAAGATCGCCCGGCAGGAGGAGGTCGAGAAGGACCGGCTGATGCGCGGGACCGATGCGATCCGGCGGCTGATGAACCGGGTGCAGGTGACGCAGGCGCTGATATTGCCGTCGATCGATCTGAGCTCGGCCTTTGTCTATGTGCTGGTGATCGGGGGGGGCGGCTATATGGTGCTGTCGCCCGAATACGACGTGGACGGCGCGGGAATCATCACCTTCCTGCTGGGGATGGTGATGGTGTTCGACCCGGCGCGCCTGCTGGCGCAGTTCTTTGGCGGGCTGCAGTCGAACCTGGTGCTGCTGGACCGGGTGCGGAACCTTTACGACCAGGAATCGAGCATCCGGGATGCGGAAGGTGCCCGGAGCGAGTTCGACACCGGGGGCGATATCGTCCTGGAGGATGTGAGCTTTTCCTATTCCGCCGATCAGCCGCTTTTCGAGGGGCTGGACATGGCGTTCGAAGGCGGAAAGGTGTCGGCCATCGTCGGCTCCACCGGGTCGGGCAAGACCACGATCCTGTCGCTGTTGTCGCGGCTTTACGACGTGAAGGGCGGCGATATCACCTTTGGCGGCACGCCGATCCGGGAGTTGCAGGTGGCGGCGCTGCGCGGGGCGTTTTCGGTGGTGGCGCAGGATATCGTGATCTTCAACGCGTCGATCTGGGACAATATCCGCTACGTGAACCCCGGGGCGAGCGAGGCGCAGGTGTGGCAGGCCGCGGAGGATGCCGAGATTGCCGAGCTGATCCGGACCCGGGGCGATGCGCCCGTTGGACCGAAGGGCGCGCAGCTGTCAGGCGGGCAGAAGCAGCGGATCGCCATTGCGCGGGCCTTCCTGCGGGATGCGCCGATCCTGCTGCTGGACGAGGCGACCTCGGCGCTGGACCAGGCGACGGAAGAGCGGATCAAGTCGGCGCTGGCGCGGTTGACGAAGGGAAAGACGACGATCGTGGTGGCGCACCGGCTGAGCTCGATCTCGGATGCGGACCGCATATTCGTGCTGGAATCGGGGCGGCTGGTGGAAGAGGGCCGGCACGAGGACCTGCTGGCGGAAAACGGGCTTTACGCGCGGCTCTACCAAGCGCAGAAAAAGGGCTATGACGGGCGGTAAGGCTGCGGGGCACGGCGCGCGCGGAGAGGACCGGCGCCTCCGGCGGGAGTATTTTTCGGAACAATGAAAGGCGGGGGGGCGCCCTCAGCCCAGGAGGTAGAGCATGAGATACAGCGTGACACCGCCTGACAGGATGGCGGCGATCACGTTGCGGGTCAGGCCGCCCGCGATCACAGTCGCCGCCGCCGCCATCAGCCGCGCCGGATCGGGCTGTCCGTCGGTGGCGGCCGGCCACAGGACCAGCGGCGCCACCAGGCCGGGCAGGATCGCCACCGCCGTATAGCGCAGGTGCCGCAAGAGCCATTCGGGCAGCGGCCGGTCGCCCACGATCCCGATGAAGAAGAAACGCAGCGCGTAGCTGCCCAGCCCCAGAAGGACGATCACGGTCCAGACGGTTGCATCATCCATCAGGCGCCTCCCGCCTGGGCCGTGCGGCGCTCGACCTCGGCGCCGGTCATCATCGCAAGGATGCCCGCGGCGAAGAGGCCCAGGTTGTAGGGCAGGAAGGACAGGGCCAGCGCCGCCACCACCGACACCAGCGCCGCGGCCAGGTGCGCCCGCGTGCGCAGCATCGGCATGATCAGCGCGATGAAGGTGATCGGCACCGCGAAATCCAGCGCCATCCACTCCGGGATCGCCGTGCCCACCACGGCACCGACATAGGTGAAGGCGTACCAGAACGGACAGACCGGCACCGTCGTGCCCCAGAAATAGGCCAGCTTGTGCCGCAGGGTCCAGTGGGTGTTGCTCTCGTACTGGATCGCGGCCAGCGCATAGCTCTGGTCGACGATGAAATAGGCCGCCAGCGCCCGGTGCCACAGCGGGGCCGCGCCCAGATGCGGCGTGAGGGCCGCGGAATACATCGCCATCCGCAGATTGACCGCCAGCGCCGAGGCCAGCACAAGGATCACCGGCGCCTGGTCGACCATCAGTTGCAGCGCGGTGAACTGGGCCGCGCCGGCGATCACCGCGAAGGAAAAGCTGAGCGCGGCGGTCACGTCCAGCCCCGCCTCGGTCGCCACCACGCCGAAAAGCGTGGCGAAGGGCGTGACCACCAGAATGAAGGGGGCCGCGTCGCGCATCCCCCGGAAGAAGACCGCCTTGGCGGTTTCGGTTGTCATCGCGACGCCTCGGGTTATTCTCGTGGTCGATGCCTATCGTGCATTTGAAGGGATCGCAATTGGGCAAGAACGACAATCCGGACGCCTACATCATCGCACCCGACCCGCAGGCATCGCGCCTGACACGGGCCGTCGAGGGCGTGGATCACGAGGGCAACCCGTTGAACATCGCCGTGGTCGAGGAACGGCCCCTGACGATCTTCCTCAACGGGCAGGAGATCGTCACCGCCATGACCATCGGCGATTACCCCGACTATCTCGCGCTCGGCTTCCTGCGCAACCAGGGGATGCTGAAGGACGGCGAGACGGTGAAGGGCGTGGAATACGACGAGGACCTGGAAACCGTGGTGGTACGCACCGACGGACAGACCACCTATGAGGAAAAGCTGAAGAAGAAGACCCGGACGTCGGGCTGTGCCGTGGGCACCGTCTTCGGCGACATGATGGAGGGGCTGGAGGGCATGACCCTGCCCGACCTCAAGGTGAAGACCTCGGACCTCTACGCGCTGGCGGCGACGATCAACCGCACGCCGTCGCTCTATCTCGAGGCCGGGGCGATCCATGGCACCGTGCTCTGCCAGGGCGACCGCCCGCTCGTCTACATGGAGGATGTCGGCCGCCACAACGCCGTCGACAAGATCGCCGGCTGGATGCTGTCCGAAGGTGTGGCGCCCGACGACAAGCTGCTCTACACCACCGGGCGGCTGACCTCGGAAATGGTGATCAAGACCGCGCTCATGGGCATCCCCGCGCTTGCCTCGCGCTCGGGTTTCACCGCCTGGGGGGTCGAGATCGCGCGCGAGGTCGGCCTCACCCTCATCGGCCGGATGCGCGGGCGGCGGTTCGTCTGCCTTGCGGGCGAGGAACGGCTGGTGCGCGACGCCGATCCGTCCTCGGTCCCCGACGAGGACAGGAAGCACCGCCGCAAAGGGCAGGCAAGTTGATCGAAACGATTGAAGTGAGATATCAGGTTTCACCCGACCTCATGCTGGCGTCAGCCTATTCCAGCTCGCTTGACCCATACGCAAAGCAATACAACAAGCCGTCTCCGGCACGGCACCTTGGATCGATTGCATTATGGACAGTCATATTCCTGGTTTGTCTCTATGCGCTGAACCTTCCGAAGATCGACTTTCCAGCTGGCTTGATTACCGGTCTTTTCCTCGGTTTTGTCGCGGCTGTCGCGTTGAACATGGTTGTCTGCGCCAGGAGAAACGGAAGACTCAGGAAAGCTGCCGAAGCACGTGAAATACTGAGGGGAGAGTCCGTTGCGACCTTCGACAAGGATGGGTTCAGCTTTTCCAACCAGCATGAGCGGTTCGAGGCGCGATGGGCCGCCGTGGATCACATCGTCGCGTTGGATCAAGGCACCGGCATAAGAATTGGCATAGGAACCATGCCTGTCCCGGACAGTGCCTTGCCAAATGAAATATCGCCGGAAATCTTTCGAAACCAGCTGGGTGAATGGAAAGGCGCGGCGTCATGCCCCCCCTCGGCGTGATCCTCGCGGGCGGTCTCGCCACGCGGATGGGCGGCGGCGACAAGGGGCTGTTGCCCTTGGGCGACGGCACGATCCTCGATCAGGTCATTGCCCGCCTGTCGCCACAAGTGGCGGGCATGGCGCTCAATGCCAATGGTGACCCCTCCCGCTTCGACGCCTACGGCCTGCCTGTTCTGCCCGACCCCCTGCCCGATTTCCCGGGGCCTCTCGTGGGCGTTCTCGCCGGGCTCGACTGGGCCGCGACGCAGGGGGCCGACACCATTGTCACCGTGGCCGCGGATACGCCCTTCTTTCCGGAAAACCTCGTCGCCCACCTCTCCGATACGGCACAGGACATGCCCCACCCCCTCGTCCTTGCCGCCACCCCGCGCGGCGCGGACGAGAAAACCAAATCCATGTCCCGCTCCGGCCTCATCCGCCACCCCACTTTCGGCCTCTGGCCCGTGGCCCTGCGCGACGACCTCCGCGCGGCCTTGAAGGATGGCCTGCGCAAGGTCGTGATCTGGACCGAAAAGCACGGCGGCCGCGAGGCGCTGTTTGACATCCCCGGCGATCCGTTCTTCAACGTGAACACGCCCGAGGATCTGGCGCGCGCGCAGGACATGATGAAAGATCACGGATGAAACTATACGGTGTCGTAGGGTGGAAGAACGCCGGCAAGACCGGCCTGATGGAACGTCTCGTGACCGAAATCACCGGCCGCGGCTTCTCCGTCTCTACCGTCAAGCACGCGCATCACTCTTTCGATGTCGACCATCCGGGCAAGGACAGCCACCGCCACCGCGTCGCCGGCGCGACCGAGGTGCTTCTGGCCTCGCGCAACCGGTTTGCCCTGATGCACGAACTGCGCGACGAGGATGAGCCGTCCCTAGACGCACTCCTGTCCAAGCTTGCGCCCGTCGACCTGGTCCTGGTCGAAGGCTACAAGCGCGACGCCCATCCCAAGGTCGAGGCGCACCGCTCGGTCACGGGCAATCCGCTCATTGCGCCCGATGACCCCACGATCCGCGCCGTGGCCAGCGACACCGCGCTAGACCTCGACCGCCCGGTCTTCAACCTGGACGACACCAGGGCCATCGCCGATTTCATCCTCGCCGAGACAGGTCTGTGAAGACGTTCGGCACGGTCGCCATCGTCGACTGGTCCGGCGGAAACGACACTGGAACCAGACCACGCAAAGACGCGATCTGGCTGGGCATCACCCGCGACGGAACCGATACCGAACCTCAATACGTACGCAACCGTATTGATGCCGAGGCGATCCTCACCGATCTCATCGCAACCGAGATCGCCGCCAGTCGCCGCCTCTTCATCGGTCTCGACTTCCCCTTCGCCTACCCGTCGGGCTTTGCCCGCGCCCTCACCGGCACCGACGATCCCTTCGCCGTCTGGGAGTGGCTGGCCGACCATGTCTCCGACAGCCCCAAGGCCAACAACCGCTTCGACGTCGCAGGCCGGATCAACCGGTCGCTCGGCAACGGCATCGGCCCCTTCTGGGGCAATGGCCGCCCCAATCACGACGTCCCCGGCCTGCCCCGCACCCAGCACGGCTACCAAAACCCGTTCCCCGACCGCCGCGCCGTCGAAGAGCGCGCCAAGGGCAGCTTTACCTGCTGGCAGCTCTCCGGCGCCGGCGCGGTCGGCGGCCAGGTCATTACCGGCCTGCCGGTCCTGCACCGCCTGCGCCAGCGCTTCCCCGGGCGGATCGCCACATGGCCGTTCGAGCCGCTCGACAAACCCGTCGCCCTGGTGGAAATCTGGCCCGGCCTCATCAACCCCATCGTCAAGCGGGCCCAGACGCAGGGCGGCATCCGCGATGCCCATCAGGTCCGCCTGCTGGCCCGCGCCGTCGCCCGCTTGCACCCCGGTGCGCTGGCCGCCATGCTGGACGTCGACGCCCCTGTAGAAGGCTGGATCATGGGGCTCGGACACGAGGAAGACCTGATGGCCGCCGCCGACGACACCCTGCGCCCCCCGCCGCTGCGCGACGATTGCTTCGCCCTGCCCGCCGGCGTGGACTGGACGCCCGTGGACGATGCGCTCGCCCTGCTGCGCGACCGCCTGCACCCGGTCGTGGGCACCGAGACGCTGGCCCTCGACCGCGCCCTCGGCCGCATTCTTGCCACCGACGTGACTGCCGGCCGCGCCAACCCGCCCCAACCCAACACCGCCGTGGACGGCTACGGCTTTGCCCATGCCAGTCTCACCGATGGCGACCAGACCCTGCCGCTCGCCCCCGGCCGCGCCGCCGCCGGCAAGGCGTTCGAGGGCACGGTCCCCCCCGGCCACGCGATCCGCATCCTCACCGGCGCGGCCTTGCCCCCTGGCGTCGACACGGTGATCCTTCAGGAGGACGTGACCGCCAGCGAGACCGCCATCGCCTTTCGCCCCGGCGTCAGGCCGGGCGCCAACACCCGCAACGCGGGCGAGGATGTGGCGAAGGGCGACACCATCCTGCGGGCGGGCCGCAGGCTCACCGCCGCCGATCTCGCGCTGCTCTCGGCCACCGGCAACACGGCGGCGACCGTCCATGCGCGCCTGCGCGTCGCCGTCCTGTCCACCGGCGACGAACTGGTCGATCCCGGCGACAGCGCCGCCCCCGGCCAGATCTTTGATGCGAACCGTCCCATGCTGCTGGGGCTCATCCGCCAGTTCGGCTTCACCCCGGTCGATCTCGGCCGGGTGCCCGACAATCGCGACAGGCTGCGCGCGGCGCTGCACAGGGGTGCCGCAGAGGCGGATGTCATACTGACCTCGGGCGGCGCCTCGGCCGGCGACGAAGATCACGTCTCGGCGCTTCTGAACGACAGCGGCGCGATGTCCCGCTGGCGCATCGCGGTCAAACCCGGCCGCCCGCTCGCCCTGGGCGTCTGGAACGGCACGCCGGTCTTCGGCCTGCCCGGCAATCCCGTCGCGGCCCTCGTCTGCACGCTGGTCTTCGCACGCCCCGCCATGGGCCTGCTCGCCGGCCACGGCTGGCAACGGCCGCAGGGTTTTAGCCTGCCCGCCGCCTTTTCGAAATCCAAGAAACCCGGCCGCCGCGAATACCTGCGCGCCCGCGTCACCGACGGCCGGGCCGAGGTCTTCAGGTCCGAAGGCTCCGGGCGCATCAGCGGCCTCAGCTGGGCCGACGGCCTGGTCGAGCTTCCCGACGGTCCCGCCGAGATCGCCCCCGGCGACCCGGTCACCTACATCCCCTACACCAGCTTTCTCTGACTGGCGTTTTTTCTTGGCGGAAGTACTCCCGCCGGAGGCGCCGGTCCTCTCCGCGCGCGTCACCGGTTCTCTGGAACCCCGCCCCAAGCTGCGCTATGCCCGGGGCCGACACCCCCTTGCAAAGGTTCGCGCCATGTTCACCGCCACTCTGATCGCCCCGCCGGGCACGCTCGACCCCGCGCTTGTCGAGAACCTGCGCAATGCCTGGGGCGGGTTCGAGGCGCGCTGGCTTTCGCCCGACGAGGCGGCCGAGTTCGACATGGCGGCCTGTCCCGAAAACCGGTGGGAGGTGTGGGAGAACCTGCAGACGCTGCGCACCGATCTTGTCGTCCAGCCGTCGGCGAACCGGGCCAAGCGGATGCTGCTGGCGGACATGGACAGCACGATGATCGGCCAGGAATGCATCGACGAGCTGGCCGACGAGGCCGGCGTCGGCGCCCATGTGCGCGACATCACCGCCCGCGCGATGAATGGCGAGCTCGATTTCGAGGCGGCGCTGATCGAACGCGTGGCCCTGCTGCGCGACCTGCCGGAAGAGATCATCGCCCATGTGCTGGACACCCGCATCACCCTGATGCCGGGCGGCGCGACCCTGCTGGCCACGATGAAGGCGCATGGCGCCTATACCGCGCTGGTGTCGGGCGGGTTCACCGCCTTTACCGGTCATGTCGCCACGTTGCTGGGGTTCGACGAGAACCGCGCGAACACGCTTCTGGCCGCCGGGGGGCGACTGACCGGCGAGGTGGCCCGCCCCATCCTCGGGCGGGCGGCCAAGGTGCAGGCACTGGAAGAGATCACCGCGCGGCTGAACATCGCCGAGCTGGACGTGCTGGCCGTGGGCGACGGGGCCAATGACCTGGGCATGCTGTCGCGCGCCGGCAGCGGCGTGGCGCTGCATGCCAAGCCCGCCGTGGCGGCGCAATGCGATATCCGCATCAATCATGGCGACCTGACTGCGCTTCTGTATCTTCAGGGCTACGACCGGAACGATTTCCAGATCCTCTAAGGCCGGCGGGGCGCCGGTGCGGACCGGTCCGTCCGACACATATAATTAACATTTGCGTTAATTAACTTATGTGCTAATAAGTGCGCATGACGTCCCTGACCCGCACCTTTGCCGCCCTGTCCGACGCCACCCGGCTGTCGGTGGTCGAGCGCCTGATGTCCGAGGGCGAACTGCCCGCCGGCGCGCTGGTCGACATGGCCGACGTGACCGCCCCCGCCATGTCGCGCCATCTCAAGGTCCTGCGCGAGGCCGGGCTTCTGAACCAGCGCATCGATGGCACGAAGCGGCTTTACTCCGTGCGCCCCGACGCGCTGAAACCCATTGCCGACTGGACGCTCGATCGCCGCGCCTTCTGGGAGGCGTCGATGGACCGGCTGCAGGCGCATCTCGCGCTGGAAGGCAGGGATTGAGCATGGGCGAGGTCCGAATCACCCGCGATTTCGACGTCGCGCCAGAGCGGCTTTTCCGGGCCATCACGCAGCGGTCCGAAGTGCTGGAATGGTGGGGTCATGACGGCATGACGCTGCCCGATACCGCGCTGGATTTCAGCCGCGAGGGGCCGTGGCATTGCGAGATGCTGAGCCCCGAAGGCACAAGGTTTCGCATGCAGGGACACGTGACCCGGGTCGACCCGCCGCGGTCGGTCGCGCTCACCTGGACCTGGCACCTGCCGGAAGCGATGCGCGCGCCGGAAAGCCACGTCACCTTCACCGTGACACCCGCAGGCACCGGCGCCCGTCTGACCATCGACCACCGCGACCTGCCCGACGACGACCGCGCCGCGCGGCAGGAAACCGGCTGGACCAGCGGCCCGGTGGCGCGGCTTGTCCGATATCTTGACACCCACCCTGACTGACCCCCGAAAAGGAGACAGACCAATGCCCAAGTATTTCTTTGCCTATCACGGCGGCGGCATGCCCGAGACCGAAGAGGAAGGCATCAAGGCGATGAAGGCCTGGAAAGACTGGTTCGAAGGGCTGGGCGACAGGTGCGTCGACCCCGGCAACCCGGTGGGCATGTCCAAGACCGTCAGCACCGCGGGTGTCGTGGACAATGGCGGGTCCAACCCGCTTTCGGGTTATTCGATCGTCGAAGCGGCGGACGAGGCCGAGGCCTGTGAGTTGGCCAGCGGCTGTCCGATCCTGGAAGGCGGCAAGGGCAGCGTCGAGGTGGCCCCGCTGATCGAGATGTAGGGCGGGAGCCAGCCCGCACCCCGGACCGCAATGCGCCGTCATCCTCGGGCGCGCCCCGAGGATCCCAGACCGGAACCTTCCCGGATCACGTCCGGAATCACGCGGCGGCGCCCGCCGCCCGACGGGACCGCCCCCGGGGATCGCGCGGTGCGTGACCCCGGCAGGTTGCGGCCGGCCCGCGGCTGTCGGGTCGCCGGGATACCGCCGCGACGCCGACAGGCGATTTTCCGGCGGCCCGTCGGGATTAACCACCCGGATCGCCAAATCGCCTTGTCCTGTCCCCGGCTTGGCCCTAGGTTCGCAGGCAACCTCGGGGTGTCGTCCGGCTTTTGTCCGGCGACTGAGATGCCGCACGCAAACCCGTTGAACCTGAACCGGCTGGAACCGGCGGAGGGAAGGTCATGCGCCCGCATCACTCCTTGCCCCGCCAGAACGGAGGATGCCATGAGACAGATCGTTCTTACCGCGGGATTTCTGGGGGCTGCCACATCCGCATTTGCCCAGACACCCGAACTGACCGTCTATACCTATGACAGTTTCGTCGCCGAATGGGGGCCTGGCCCGCAGATCGAAGAGGCGTTCGAGGCCACCTGCAATTGCGAGCTTACCCTTGTCGGCGTCGAAGACGGCGCGGCCCTGCTGGCGCGCGTCCGGCTGGAGGGCGAAAACACCGATGCCGACATCGTTCTGGGCCTCGATACCAACCTGACCGCCGCCGCGACCGAGACCGGCCTGTTTGCCGAACATGGCCTGACACCTGCGCTGGATCTGCCGGTCGACTGGAATGATCCGGTCTTTCTGCCCTATGACTGGGGTTATTTCGCCTTCGTCCACAATGCCGATTTCGACGCGCCGAGCAATTTCAAGGCCTTGGCCGACAGCGACGCGTCAATCGTGATCCAGGATCCGCGCTCGTCCACTCCCGGGCTGGGCCTGCTGATGTGGGTCAAGACCGCCTATGGCGACGAGGCCGAGGCGGTCTGGGAGGGGCTGTCGGACAATATCGTGACCGTGACCAAGGGCTGGACCGAAGCCTATGGCCTGTTCCTTGAAGGCGAGGCGGACATGGTGCTGTCCTATACCACGTCGCCCGCCTATCACCTGATCGCGGAAGAGGATGACACCAAGGCCGCCGCGCGGTTTGACGAGGGTCATTACATGCAGGTCGAGGTGGCCGGCAAGCTGGCCTCGACCGACCAGCCCGAGCTGGCCGACAAGTTCCTTGAATTCATGCTGACCGACGCGTTCCAGTCGGTCATCCCGACAACCAACTGGATGTATCCGGCGGTTGAGCCCGAGGGTGGCCTGCCCGAGGGATTCGACACGCTGATCGAGCCGGAAACATCCCTGCATCTTGAAGCCGAAGAGGCCGCTGGTGCCCGTGATGCCGCGCTGGATGAATGGCTGAACGCGCTCAGCCGCTAGGTCCGCGCGCGGGATGGGCCGCCGCCGCCCTGGTAACGGCGCTTATCTTCGGCGCGCTTCTGGCCGTGGCCCTGCGGGCCGAGACCGGGCGGGGCTTCAACGCGTCGGACTGGGCGGCCCTGCGGTTCACGCTGGTGCAGGCCACGCTTTCGGCCCTGTTTTCCGTGATGCTGGCCATTCCGGTAGCGCGCGCGCTGGCGCGCCGCCGTTTTGCGGGCCGGAGCCTGCTGATCGCCCTTCTTGGCGCACCGTTCATCCTGCCGGTGATTGTCGCCGTGCTGGGCCTGATCGAGGTGTTCGGGCGTGGCGGATGGGTCAACGCGGTATTGGAGGCCGCCGGCCTGCCCACGGTGCAGATCTATGGCCTGCATGGCGTCGTGCTGGCGCATGTCTTCTTCAACCTGCCGCTGGCCACGCGGCTGGTGTTGCAGGGCTGGCAGGAGATTCCGGCCGAAAGGTTCCGCCTGGCCGCGCTTCTGGGCATCGAGGGATGGTCGATGTTCCGCGTCATCGAGCTGCCGATGCTGCTGCGCCTGATTCCCGGTGCGTTCACCGTGATCTTCGCAATCTGCCTGACCAGTTTCGCCGTGGCGCTGACGCTTGGCGGCGGGCCGCGCGCGACCACGATAGAACTCGCCATCTACCAGGCGTTCAGGTTTGACTTCGATCTTGGGCGGGCCGCGCTCTTGTCCGCCGTGCAGCTTGGGCTGACCGTGCTTGCCGGTGGCCTCGCGCTGTGGCTGGCGCGGGGCGAGGGGTTCGGGGCCGGGCTGGACCGCGGGTTGCGTCGATTCGACGGCAGCGGGAGCGCTGCACGCGGCGTCGACATTCTGTTCATAGGTCTTGCGGCCCTGTTCCTGCTGGTGCCGCTTCTGGCCATCGCGCTGTCCGGCCTGCCGGGTTTTGCAAGCATGCCGCGGCAGGTCCATGCCGCCGCGCTGACCTCTCTGGCGGTTGCCGGGCTGAGTACGGGACTGCTGCTGGTCATGGCGTTGCCGATGACATGTGCCATCGCCACCGGACGCGGGCGCATGGTGGAGATCGCGGGCCTTCTGGGGCTTGCCGCGTCGCCGCTGG
This sequence comes from Roseovarius sp., assembly GCA_046290265.1. Lineage (GTDB taxonomy): Bacteria > Pseudomonadota > Alphaproteobacteria > Rhodobacterales > Rhodobacteraceae > Roseovarius. Next base: position 100,119 of record JBKAGF010000006.1, read on the forward strand.
TGATCGGCACGGGCCTGTTCATCGCGATCCGGCCCTACGGCAATCCGCAGGACTTTGCCCTGCCGGTCACGGCGTTGGTGAATGCGATCACCGTCCTGCCATTTGCCCTGCGCATCCTTGTGCCGCGTGCGCGCGATATCGTGGCGCGGCAGGGGCGGCTGGGCCTGTCGCTGGGCATGGCGGGGGTGCCGTTCCTGCGGCATGTGCTGCTGCCCCGGCTGCGTCCGCAGATCGGGTTCGCCGCGGGTCTGGCCGCGGCGCTGTCGATGGGGGATCTGGGGGTCATCACGCTCTTTGCCGACCCGGATGTCGCGACGCTGCCCCTGCAGGTCTATCGCCTGATGGGCTCCTACCAGATGGAGGCGGCGGCGTCGGCGTCCTTCTTGCTGCTGATCCTGTCCTTCGGGGTGTTCTGGCTGCTGGATCGCGGGGGGCATCGCCATGCTGAAGCTTGACGATGTGCAGATCCGGAACGGCAGTTTCATTCTGGCCGCGGATCTGGTCGTGCCAGGGGGCGCGACGGTTGCGGTGATGGGGCCCTCGGGTGCGGGAAAGTCCACGCTGATCGAGGGGATCGCCGGGTTCCTGCCCGTCGACCGCGGCAGGGTTGCGTGGGACGGTACCGAGATCACCCGCCAGCCGCCGGGGGAGCGCCCCGTGGCGATGCTGTTCCAGGAAGACAACCTGTTCCCGCACCTGACGATTGCGCAGAACGCGGGGCTGGGCCTGTCGCCCAACCTGCGTTTGCGGCCCGGCGAGAGGGATCGCGTCAGCGCGGCGCTGAGCCGCGTCGGGCTTGCCGGGATGGAGACGCGCAGACCGGGCGAATTGTCCGGCGGTCAGCGCAGCCGCGCCGCCCTTGCGCGTATCATGCTGCAGGACAGGCCGCTGCTGCTGCTGGACGAACCCTTTGCCGCGCTGGGACCGGCCCTGCGGATGGAAATGCTGGACCTTGTGGCGGAGATTGCCGCCGAGACCGGGGCGACGCTGTTGATGATCTCGCATGCGCCGGAGGACGCGCGCCGGATCACCGGGCACGCCATCCTTGTGGCAGATGGTATGGCGCACCCGCCGCAGCCGACCGGCGAGTTGCTGGACGACCCGCCGCCGGTGCTGCGCGACTACCTGGGCTAGGCTGCCAGGTCTGCGCGGGTTCTGCCGATCATCAGCGCGGCATGGGCCGCCTCGCGGCCTTTTTCGACGAAATGGGCCTTGAAGATCTCGGTGTGGTGCGCGGTTTCCTGAAAGTTATGCGGTGTGAGCGAGATCGACAGAACCGGCACATCCGCATCCATGCCCGCGCGCATCAGCCCGTCGACCACGGCCTGTGCCACGAACTCGTGCCGGTAGATCCCGCCATCCACCACGAGCGCCGCCGCCGCGACCGCCGCATAGCGGCCCGACCGCGCCAGGTCGCGCGCGAGAAGCGGCATCTCGAACGCGCCGGGCACGTCGAAGATGTCCACCTGGCCTGACGGGATGACCTCGCAGAAGCCGGCAAGCGCCCGATCCACGATCGGGGCGTGCCAGTTGGCCTTGATAAAGGCGTAACGGGTGTGTGTCATTGCGTTTTCCCTTTCCATGTCGCGACACGTTCACCCAAGGCGCAGCACGACAGGAAAGGCGGCATGATCCCGCAAAGGCACCTGGATGGGCCCTTTCCCGGCGTTCTCTTCCATCCGGACTGTGACCGTCGGCCCTGGAATTGCACCAGGTCTGCTTGACCAAGGGGATCGCGTGGCAACCCCGATGCGCTCGCGGGCTTGCGGCACAGAAGGCCGCTTACCGCCGGTGGGGAATTTCACCCCGCCCTGAGAACATCGACAGGATTGCGGGAAAACCGCGGCACGGGCAAGCCGTTTTCGGCCAAGGAGTACGGGAAGGACACCGGTGATATCACCTGGGGATGGTGCCCTTCTCCGGCCCGCGCCGCGTCCGACGCGTTCAATTCAAACGCTTCGGTGTCTTCAACGGGGGCGCGCGGTCAGGAAGGGGAAAACGCGCGCCCCCAAGCCGAGTGGTGGCTTAAGACGGCAGGATCCCAGCCTCCTGACCTGCAGTGACCTCTGCCTCGCTCAGAAGGCCGTCGGCATCCGAATCAAGCTGTTCGAACGTGCCGGCGGGGGCATCAGGCATGGCAGCCTGGAATTCCTCGAGCGATACCATGCCGTCGCCATCTGTGTCCGCGTCCAAGGCGAAGGCCAGGGCCGGTACGGTGAGGGCAAACGCGAAGGTTGCTGCGGAAAGTTTCTTGGTCATTTCTGGTTTCCCTTTTCTGGGTTCAGGTTGTCCGGGGCATTGCTGCGTCCGGACCCTGAACATGAGGATGTCCCGCCGCCGCCGGAAGAGGGGGATGCCGGGAGGGGGGTTATCTTGCGGAAAGAGGCCCAAATCGGGGGTTCGACTCGGCGTGCGATTGCCTGAAAAGACCGCCCTCCGCGCCGGTGCGGAAAGCAGCGCATGGCAGAGCCGGTTTTCGGCAGGAAGGCGTCAGCCTGGGCGGGCCGATCTTGAACGGATCAGTCCAGCACCCCATCGGCCGGACGAATGGTGCCGGTGCGCACCTTGCGCCGATTGAGAATCGGCGCGTTCATGAAGCGCAGGGTCGCGGGATGGTCGGCCTGCAACACGCCGATCCGGACCAGGAGTGCCGCGATGGTGCAGTTTGCCGCGCGGGTGGTGCCATCGGCGATCTTGAGGGCGATGCCCAGTTTCCGGGTGGGGGCGATGGCGACAAAGAAACCCTCTGCCCCGGTCTTGAGCGCGACCGGTTCGTGACAGGCCCGCATCAGTTCGGTGCAGGCGCGTTTCTCGCCCGCGACCAGAAGGGGGTTGGCGATCATCGCTTCGCGCAGGCGCACCGCCGCGTCCTGCCGCGCGCCGCCGCCTTCGGTGGCATTGGCGAACCAGCCCATCGCGCGACCCATGCCGCGCAACGTGGTGATCTGGTTGGGCGCGTTGCAGCCGTCGGGGGCAAAGCCGGGGCTGGGTGCGCCGGTCAGATCCTCGAACGCCTCGAAACAGGCGCGCTGCACCGGGTGGTCGGGCGTCACGTAATCCGGCCCGCCTTTCAGGTGCCGCGACAGGGTCAGGAAGCCGGCATGCTTGCCGGAGCAGTTGTTGTGGACCTGGCAGGGCGACCCGTCGGTCTTGATCAGGTGGTTGAACGCCGCGCGGTCCTGCGGCATCTGGGGGCCGCAGCGGAAATCGTCGTCATTCAGACCCAGAGCGTGGATCCAGTGGTTGACCGCATCGGTATGGACCGCCGCGCCCTGGTGCGAGGCGCAGGCCAGGGCCAGCTGCTGCTGGGTCAGGCCGAAGGCATCGGCGGCACCGCTGTCGACCAGAGGCATCGCCTGGATCATCTTGGCGGAACTGCGCGGATAGACCACCGCATCGGGATCGCCCCAGGCTTCGATCACCTCGCCCTGTCCGTTGCAGATGACGGCATGGCCCAGATGCAGGGATTCCACGATGTCTCCGCGCCAGATTTCGGTCAGGGGAACGGCATTGGTCACTTGGGGCCTCCGATCGTCGGGCTGGTCGTCCTGGCGCGGCAATCCTGCGGCGAAAATTCGCCAATTGCACCTTTCATGTCTCGCGTGTTTCAGGCTAGTGTTGCAATGTCGAGAAGGAAATGGCTGCACGTGCAGAAAATTCCGTCAGGGAATGGGTGCGGTCAGGGACGATTGAGGCTAAAGGACAGCTTGGAGGCTGGACAAATGGGATCATTTAAAGCATTCGGCGCCGCCGCGGCCCTTCTGGCCATGGCTGTGACGGGCGCAACCGCACAAGATGAAAGCACCAACCAGGTCGCCGCGAAAACCGCGTGGAGCGTGTTCGAGGACGCCGACCCGAAAGAGTGCTGGGCCGTCAGTTCGCCGACCGAAACGGTGAACACCAAGGATGGGCGCGTTGTTGCCGTCCGCCGTGGCGATATCCTGCTGATGACCTTTTTCCGGCCCGGTGCCGGGGTGCAGGGACAAATCACCTTTACCGGCGGCTATCCCTTTGCGGGCGGGTCGACCGTGAACGTGAATATCGGCGGATCGGAATTCGAGATGTTCACCGAAGGTGAATGGGCCTGGCCGGCCAGTGCAGCGGACGACGCCAAGATCATCGCGGCGATGAAGCGCGGGTCCGATGCGGTTCTGACCGCGCGGTCGGGGCGCGGGACGGTCACCAAGGACACGTTCTCGTTGCTGGGCTATACCGCCGCCATGGAAGAAGCCGAGAAGCGTTGCCAGTAAATCCCCCGGTGGTCAGGGTGTGACGTCGCGCGGGGCGGCCGCGCGGCGCAAACGGTCGTTGATCGCGCGGCCCAGGCCGGTTTCGGGAATGGGGGAGACGGCAATCGCCCCTGCCTTGCCCGCGTCCAACGCGTGAAGTGCGCGAAAGAGCGTCGCCGCCGCCTCGACCAGGTCGCCGGTCGGTGACAGGTTGAGGTCGCAGTCCATCGGGCCGAACCCCAGCAATACTTCACCCTGTCGCGCCGATGTGGCGTTCAGGCGGACCCGTGCGCCCGGTGCGTAATGCGACGTCATCTGCCCCGGTGCGGTCAGGGTGTCGCCCTCCGCGTGCTGCGCGAGGGTCGTGCCGAGCGCGGCCTCGACCGCCTCTGCCGGAATGCCGCCGGGGCGCAGAAGGGTCGGGGCGGCGGCAAGCCCCAGAATGGTCGATTCCAGCCCCACGTCACAGGACCCGCCCTCGATGATTGCCTCGATCCGGCCCGAGAGGCCGGCGGTCACATGCGCCGCCTCGGTCGGGCTGATCCGCCCCGAGGGGTTGGCCGAGGGGGCCGCAACCGGCCCGCCAAAGGCCCGCAGCACGTCCTGCGCCACGGGGTGCGCGGGCACCCGCACTGCCAGTGTCGGCAAGTCGGCCGTCACCAGCGGCGACAGGCCGGCATCGGCCCGGATCGGCAGCACCAGCGTCATTGCGCCGGGCCAGAAGGCCGAGGCAAGGATCTCTGCCGCGTCCGACCACTCTACCAGCGCCTTGGCGGCTTCGGCATCCGGGACATGCACGATCAGGGGGTTGAACCGCGGCCGCCCCTTGGCCTCGAAGATGCGCGCAACGGCGATGTCGTCCCGCGCATCCGCGCCCAGGCCATAGACCGTCTCGGTCGGGATTGCGACAAGCCCGCCCGCGCGCCAGACCTCTGCCGCCTGCGCGTATCCGTCCGCATCGGCGGTCAGGTGTCTTGTTTCAATTGCCATGGCCGGTCTGACGCCGCGTTTCTGTTGCCGTGCCGGGCGGGTTCAATAGTGTTGATGCCAAGCCCAAGTCACAGTTACAGATGCGCGTGCCGGATTCCAAGCCGCGCCGACATCGCCATTCGGGAGAGACCGATGCCATACCGTGCCCCTGTCGAGGATTTCCAGTTCCTGTTCGATCACGTGGTCGGCCTTGACCGCGTGACAGCCACCGACCGCTTCGCCGAGGCAACGCCGGATGTCACCTCCGCCATCCTGACCGAGGCCGGCAAGCTGTGCGAAGAGGTTCTGGCCCCCCTGCAACGTCCCGGCGACCTGCATCCCGCCAGGCTGGAAAATGGCGTGGTGCGCACCAGCCCCGGTTATGCCGACGGTTACAAGGCCATTGCCGAGGGCGGCTGGGTCGCCATCGCCGCCGATCCCGAACATGGCGGCATGGGCCTGCCCATGACCGTGACCACCGCCGTGAACGAGATGATGTCGGGCGCCTGCCTGTCGCTGCAACTCAGCCCGCTGATGACCCAGGGCCAGATCGAGGCGCTGGAGCGTCACGCCAGCGACGCGCTCAAGGAAATTTACCTGCCCAAGCTGGTCAGCGGCGAATGGACGGGCACGATGAACCTGACCGAGGCGCAGGCCGGCAGCGACGTGGGCGCGCTCAGCACCAAGGCCGTGCCCAACGGCGACGGCACCTATGCCATCACCGGGCAGAAGATCTATATCAGCTGGGGCGACAATGATTTCACGCCCAATGTCTGCCACCTTGTCCTCGCGCGCCTGCCCGACGCCAAGCCGGGGACCAAGGGCATCAGCCTGTTCCTCGTGCCGAAATTCATCCCTGACGAGAATGGCGAACCGGGCCGTGCCAATGACCTGAAGGTCGTCAGCCTGGAGCACAAGATGGGCCTGCATGGCAGTCCCACGGCAGTGATGCAGTATGATGGTGCCACCGGGTGGCTGGTGGGCGAGGAACATGACGGGATGCGTGCCATGTTCACCATGATGAACAACGCCCGCCTGGGTGTCGGCACACAGGGTGTCGGGGTGGCAGAGGGCGCCTATCAGCACGCGCTGGCCTATGCGCGGGAGCGCAAGCAGGGCCGCAGCACGATAGAGAACGGCACCGGCACCATCATCGACCACGCCAATGTGCGCCGGATGCTGGCCACGATGAAGGCCGAGACCTTTGCCGCCCGCGCCATCACGCTGGCCTGTGCCGCCGCCATCGACATGGAAACCGCCACCGCCACGCCCGACTGGGCCGCCCGCGCCGCGTTCCTGACGCCGATTGCCAAGGCGTTCGGGACGTATACGGGCATTTCCGTCGCCAACATGGGCATCCAGCTGCATGGCGGCATGGGCTTTATCGAGGAAACCGGCGCCGCCCAATACCTGCGTGACGTGCGGGTGACCGCGATCTACGAGGGTACCAACGGTATCCAGGCGATGGATCTGGTGGGTCGCAAGCTGATGGACGGGGGAGAGGCCGCCTATGCCCTCCTCGACGAGATCGAAGGCACCGCCGAGGCTGCGCGCGCGCAGCATCCCGAGCTGGCCGAGGCCCTTTGGCAGGCGACCGAGACCTTGCGCGAGGCGACCGAATGGATGGTCGCGCAGACCGAGATGAACAATCGCTTCGCCGGGGCCGTGCCGTTCCTTCGCGCTTTTGCCCGGGTGCTGGGTGGCCACGCGCATCTGCTGGCCGCGATGCATGACACCGACGGAACCCGCGCCCGGCTGGCGCGGTTCTACATCACCCGGATCCTGCCCGAGACGCAGGCGCATATCGCGCATGCCACTGCGGGGTCCGATGACCTTTATGCACTCGCACCGGAGGATTTCGCCGCGTAATGGCTGATGGAGGAAAAATCGCAACCCCCTGGGACGAGGCGCCGGCGAATGGCGAGGCGGTCGAGGTTGCGCCGGGCATCCTGTGGATCCGCCTGCCGCTGCCGATGGTGCTGGACCACGTCAATATCTATGCGCTGGACGAAGGTGACAGCTGGACCATCGTCGACACCGGCGTGCGATCAAAGCGGGCGATCGCGCTGTGGGAGGGCGTGCTGGCCGGTCCGTTGCAGGGCAAGCCTGTCGCCCGCGTGATCCTGACCCATCACCACCCCGACCATATCGGGATGGCCGGCTGGCTGATGGAGCGGTTCGGCGCAGAGCTTCTGATGACGCGGACCGCCTTTCTGCTGGCGCGGATGCTGATTCTGGATGTCGAGGAGCGCCCGAGTCCGCAGGCGCTGGAATTCTGGCGTCGCGCGGGGATGGCGCAGGATATCTTCGAGGCCCGCAAGAACGACCGCCCCTACAATTTTGCAGATGTCTGCGCCCCGATTCCCGTCGGCTATACCCGCCTGCAACAGGGCGGAGTACTGCGCGCGGGCGGTCGCGACTGGGATATTCACGTGGGTCACGGCCATGCGCCCGAGCATCTGACGCTGTGGTCCCGCGACGACGCGCTGGTCATCGCGGGAGACCAGATCATTTCCTCGATCAGTCCCAATATCGGCGTTTACCCGACCGAGCCTGATGCCGACCCGATCGGCGAGTGGCTGGAAAGCTGCGCGCGCCTGTCGCGCCTTGCCCGGCCCGACCAGCTGGTCCTGTCGGGGCACAAGCTGCCGTTCACGGGCCTGCCCGTCCGGATGCGGCAACTGGCCGAGAACCATCATGGTGCGCTGAAACGGCTGGAGGCGCATCTTGCGACGCCCCGCACCGCCGCGGACTGCTTTCCGCCGCTTTTCAAGCGCAGGATCGATGGCGGCACCTATGGCCTTGCGCTGGTCGAGGCGGTTGCACACCTCAACCATCTGCATCAGGTTGGCCGGGTCACGCGCAGCCTGAACGAGGATGGCGCGTGGCTTTGGCAGGCGAAAGGGTAGAGTTACATGGACGAAAAGATCGATACCGCTGCCGAACGCGGGGAGGGCGCCGTGCTGGCGCGGTGCCACGAAGTGCATGCCGATCCCGACACGCCCGCGCCCAAGGTTCCCGAAGGCATCGCCAGCGGCCAGACGGTGACCGGAAAGAGCCCCGCGCAATGGGCCTATGAGCGGCTGATCGTCTATATTCAGAACTTCGAGAAGACGCTGGATAACGAACACGAGGTCGCCATGGGCTTTGCCGGAGGCGAGCCGGGTATTCTGCGGATCGAGGGGATGGGCTATTTCGATCCCGACATCGTCACCTTCTATGGCAGCGATCCTTCCGGCGCGAAGACCCAGCTGATCCAGCATGTCAGCCAGCTTGGCGTGATGCTGCGGGCCCTGCCCAAACCGCCGGAGACGGTCGAGCCTGCACGCATCGGCTTTCGGCTGGCGCAGGACCTTGAGAAATCGGCCTGACTGCGACGTTCCGGGCCGTGACAGCGGATATCGAATGCGCTATCCAGTGCAGGATTTTCAGTAACCGGACATGAGGAACGGACCATGGCCAACGAACACAAGCACGGCGAAATGGATATCAGCGTTCAGGAAAAGACCTTTGAAGGGTTCATCAAGGCCGCAACATGGACGGCGGCCGGATCGCTGGCGTTCCTGGTTTTCCTGGCCATCGTCAACGTCTGACCGCCTTGAGCGCAGCGTGATCGGAATTGAACGCCTTCGCGGACATCCGCGGGGGCGTTTTGCGTTTCCGGGGTTCATTCGGCGCTCGTAAAGTTTCCGATGATAGCCGCCGGGGTCGTATTCAGGCGCCAAACTGCCGGTTCCTTCCTGTTTTCCCTCTTGCGAGGTGCCCGCGACGGGCGTAATCCCGTCTGTGGGACACCCCTCCCCAACGAGGGGCGTATATCTGGAAGGATACCAGTCATGGTACAAGAACACCCGGCAACGCGGCCGGCAAATCCGCGTTTTTCCTCTGGCCCCTGCGCCAAACCCCCCGTTTTCGACCTGAGCAAGCTTGCCGACGCCCAGTTGGGCCGGTCGCATCGCGCCGCCGTGGGCAAGTCCAGGCTGAAGGCCGCGATTGACGGCACGCGCGAGGTTCTGGGCATTCCCGACGATTACAAGGTGGGCATCGTGCCGGCGTCGGATACCGGCGCGGTCGAGATGGCGATGTGGAGCCTTCTGGGCGAGCGCAAGGTCGAGATGCTGGCCTGGGAGAGCTTTGGCGCGGGCTGGGTCACGGACGTGGTCAAGCAGCTGAAGCTCGATGCCGAGGTCAAGACCGCCGAATATGGCGAGATCGTCGATCTGAATACCGTGGATACGGATAATGACGTGGTGTTCACCTGGAACGGGACCACCAGCGGCGTGCGGGTGCCGGACGGCGACTGGATCAAGGCGGACCGTGCGGGTCTGACGATCTGCGATGCGACCTCGGCCGCGTTTGCGCAGGACCTGCCCTGGGACAAGCTGGATGTGGTGACGTTCAGCTGGCAGAAGGTGCTGGGCGGCGAGGCGGCGCACGGGATGCTGGTGCTGAGCCCCCGCGCGGTGGCGCGGCTGGAAAGCTATACGCCGCCCTGGCCGATGCCGAAGATTTTCCGCCTGACAAAAGGCGGCAAGCTGATCGACGGGATTTTCGAGGGCGCGACGATCAACACGCCGTCGATGCTGGCGGTGGAGGACTATTTGCTGGCGCTTGACTGGGCACGCTCGGTAGGCGGACTGAGCGGGCTGATGGCGCGGGCCGATGCCAACACAAAGGCGGTGGCGGATTTCGTGGCCACGCATGAGTGGGTCGAGTTCCTGGCGCAGGATCCGGCGACGGCGTCGAACACCAGCGTCTGCCTGAAGTTCGCGGATGACCGGATCAGCGATGGCGCGGCGTTCGCCAAGGCCGTGGCCAAGCGCTTGGAGGCCGAAGGCGTGGCCTGGGACGTGGGCGCCTATCGCGACGCGCCGCCGGGCTTGCGGATCTGGTGCGGGGGCACGGTGGAGACCGCCGATGTGACCGCGCTGATGCCGTGGATCGAATGGGCGTTCAACGCCGAGATCGCGGCGCTTTCCGAGACCGTTTGAGGCATGCCGGGGTAAACCCCGGCCTACAGATACGTAGGGCGGGGGTCTCCCCGCCTTCCCCAAATTTAGAGAATGAAGGACCAGACAGATGGCTCCCAAGGTACTCGTATCCGACAAGCTGAGTGAAACCGCCGTGCAGATCTTCCGCGACCGGGGGATCGAGGTGGATTTCAGGCCCGAGCTGGGCAAGGACAAGGACAAGCTGGCCGAGGTGATCGGCGATTATGACGGGCTGGCGATCCGCTCGGCCACCAAGGTGACGCCGACGATCCTGGAGGCGGCGAAGAACCTCAAGGTGATCGGCCGCGCCGGGATCGGCACCGACAACGTCGACAAGGCGGCGGCCAGCAAGAAGGGCGTGATCGTGATGAACACGCCCTTCGGCAACATGGTGACCACCGCCGAGCATGCCATCGCTATGATGTTCGCCGTGGCACGGCAGATCCCCGAGGCGAGCGCCAGCACGCATGCGGGCAAGTGGGAAAAGTCGAAATTCATGGGCGTCGAGCTGACCAACAAGACGCTGGGCATCATCGGCATCGGCAATATCGGCGGTGTCGTGGCCGACCGGGCGCGGGGCCTGAAGATGAAGGTGATCGCCTATGACCCGACTCTGAGCGAAGAGAAGATCGCGCAGAAGGGGGCCGAAAAGGTGGACCTGGATACGCTGCTGGCGCGGTCGGATTTCATCACGCTGCACACGCCGCTGATCGACGCCACCCGCAACATCCTGAGCCGCGAGAACCTTGGCAAGACCAAGAAGGGCGTGCGGATCGTCAACTGTGCCCGGGGCGGGCTGGTGGACGAGGCCGCCCTGGCGGAGTTGCTGCAGTCGGGGCATGTGGCCGGGGCGGCACTGGACGTGTTTGCCGAGGAACCGGCGACGGAAAACCCGCTTTTCGGTCTGCCCAACGTCGTCTGCACCCCGCACCTGGGGGCCGCGACCAGCGAGGCGCAGGAGAACGTGGCGTTGCAGGTGGCCGAGCAGATGTCGGATTACCTGCTGACCGGGGCCGTGTCGAACGCGCTGAACATGCCGTCGGTGACCGCCGAGGAAGCCAAAGTGATGGGGCCGTGGATCAAGCTGGCCGATCACCTGGGCAATTTCATCGGGCAGATGACGGACGAGCCGATCAAGGCGATCAACCTGCTTTACGATGGCGTGGTCAGCCAGATGAACCAGGAGGCGCTGACCAGTGCTGCCGTGGCGGGGATCATGAAAACGGTGAACCCGGAGGTGAACATGGTTTCCGCGCCCCTGATTGCCAAGGAGAGGGGAATCAAGATCTCGACCACGAAGCAGGACAAATCGGGGGCCTTCGAGGGGTATATCAAGCTGACCGTCGTCACCTCGGAGCGCGAACGATCCATCGGCGGCACGGTTTTCAGCGATGGCAAGCCGCGCTTTATCCAGATCAAGGGCATCAACATCGACGCAGAGATCGGGCAGCACATGCTGTACACGACCAACCACGACGAGCCGGGCATCATCGGGGCGCTGGGTCAGACCATGGGCGAAAACGGTGTGAACATCGCCAATTTCACGCTGGGCCGCTCGGCGGCGGGCGCGGACGCGATCGCATTGCTATACGTGGATGCGCCAGTGCCCGACGGCGTGATCGCAAAGCTGCATGAGACCGGCCTGTTCCAGCAGATCCGGGCGCTGGAATTCGATGTGAACTGACGCCGGGCACGCGCCGGAAAACGACAAGATCCGGGTCGCTGCGATAAAAGTCGCGGCGACCCGTTTGCGTTATGAAGGGTCGACGCTCCGCCGGTATCCGTTGAGGAAAGATCCGATGCAAGACCCGTTCCAGCAGTTCCTGTCAGAGATGGCGGAGACGTTCCGTGCCGAGGACCGCACTTGTGCCGATCAGACGGCGGAGGCGCTTTTGACGGCGACCGAAGTCATGCCTCTGGTCAACGCGGCACCGGAATACGGCGCGGCCATCCGCGACCTGCTGGCGGGCTCGCCGCTGTCCGTGGCACGCGCGGCGCTGGCGGCGCATGACCTGTTGCCCTGGGGCCAGAACCCGGTGGCCAGCCGCGTGGCGCCAAAGGATGGCGCCGTGTTCTCGGTGGTCAACCTCTTGGGACCGGATGCGCCCTTGTACTGTCCGAGCTTGCGGGCGGGCCTCTATTACCAGAGGCCCAACACGCGCTATGGCCTGCATTCCCATGCAGCGGTCGAAACCTATGTCATCATCGCCGGCCGGGCCCTGTGGACGGCGGGCGACGCACAGCGCGAGTTGGCGGCAGGGCATTCGGTGCACCACTCCACCTATCTGCCCCATGCCTGCCAGACCGGGGAAGAAGGCGTCGTGGCGCTTTGGCGCTGGTCCGGCGATATCGGGATAGAAAGCTATCGCGTGCATCACGGAACGGAGGCCTTCGGCGCCTTTGCCGCCTGAGACGAATTTGCCGATGCGCGGACGCGGCACTAGGTCTGCTGCATGACCCGACCTCTTTGCGTGATTCCTGACATCCACGGCCAGAAGGCGGACCTTGACCGTGTGCTGTGTCTGATCGCGGCACATGAGGGCCGCGACGTGCCCGTGGTGTTTCTGGGCGACTATACCGACCGCGGGCCCGACAGCCGGGGCGTCATCGAAACGCTGATCGCGGGGCTGGAGGCCGGTCACGACTGGACGCCCTTGCGTGGCAACCATGACCAGCTGTTTCTGGATGCGCTGGACGGTCAATTGTCGGACGCCGCATTTGCCCGCTGGAATTCGGGCAACATGGGCGGGCGCGAGACGCTGGCCTCTTATGGCGTGGAATGGCCGGTGGACGCCGCGTGGCGCGCGCAGGTGCCGGACTCGCATCGGCGGTTCCTGTCCACGTTGCCGTATACCCACGAGACCGAGGCTCTTTTCCTGTGCCATGCCGGCATATCGCCGGGCACGCCGCTGGACCGGCAGGTTCCGGAGGACCTGCTGTGGATCCGCGAGCCGTTTCTTTATGATAGCCGCGATCATGGCAAGCTGGTGGTGCACGGGCATACACCGGTCGATCGCCCCGAGCATCACGGCAACCGCGTTGCGCTGGATACCGGTGCGGGTTGGGGGAGAACATTGCAGGCGGCGGTGTTCGAGGGGCGCGACGTGTGGGTGCTGACCGACGAGGGGCGTTTGCCGCTGACGCCGCCTTAAGGCAGGACGCCGGACAAGGAACACCGAGGCGCTCGCCCCGAGGCGGGGCGGGCGATCATGCGGGTTTGGGACCTGGCCTGTCGGGACGTTACCCTTGCAGTGGAGCCTCGGGCTCGCGATGATCGGGGCAAGGAATTCAGGGAGGCTCTCATGACGGACATCGTTCTACTGGATGGCGCGCGCACGGCCATCGGCACATTCGGCGGATCGCTGGCGGGCACGCCGCCGGGGCAGCTGGGGGCCGTGGTGACCAAAGCGGCGCTGGAGCGGTCGGGCGTGGAGCCGGGGCAGGTCGGGCACGTGGTGTTCGGCCATGTGATCAACACCGAGCCGCGCGACATGTACCTGAGCCGTGTCGCGGCGATGGAGGCGGGCATTCCCGAGACCACGCCGGCGATGAACGTGAACCGGCTGTGCGGGTCGGGCGCGCAGGCGGTGGTGTCGGTGGTGCAATCGCTGAGCTTGGGCGATGCGGAGTTCGGCGTCGCGGGCGGGGCCGAGAACATGAGCCGCTCGCCCTTCATCGTGCCGGAGCAGCGCTGGGGCGCCAAGATGGGCGACGTGCGCTCGCTGGACATGATGCTGGGGGCGCTGAACTGTCCCTTCGGCACCGGGCATATGGGCGTCACCGCCGAGAATGTCGCCGCCGAGCACGGGGTCAGCCGCGAGGACCAGGACGCGTTTGCGCTGGAAAGCCAGGCGCGGGCGGCGAAGGCCATCGAGGAAGGCCGCTTTGCCAGCCAGATCGTGCCGGTCGAGGTGCGGGTGAAGCGCGACATGGTGGCGTTCGAGACCGACGAGCACCCCAAGCCCACGACCGCCGAGGGGCTGGCCGGGCTGCGGGCGGCGTTTCAGAAGGACGGCACGGTGACCGCAGGCAACGCCAGCGGCATCAATGACGGCGCGGCGGCGCTGGTCTTTGCCCGCGCCGAGGCGGCCGAGAAGGCGGGGCTGAAACCCAAGGCGCGGGTTTTGGGCTATGCCCATGCCGGGGTGCGCCCCGAGGTGATGGGAATCGGGCCGGTGCCGGCGGTGGAGCGCCTGCTGGAGAAGACCGGGCTGAGTGCGGACGACTTCGACGTGGTGGAATCGAATGAGGCGTTTGCGGCTCAGGCAATTGCGGTCAATCGCGGGCTGGGGCTTGATCCTGAAAAGGTGAACCCGAATGGCGGCGCGATTGCGCTGGGTCACCCGGTGGGCGCGACGGGGGCGATCCTCGTGGTGAAGGCGCTGTACGAGCTGGAACGGACCCGAGGGACAAAAGCGCTGATCACCATGTGCATTGGCGGCGGGCAGGGGATTGCCGTGGCCATCGAGCGGATGTGACGGGCGGTCCCGCAAGAATTTTCTAAAATTCTTGGTGCGGAACGGCGCAGTTTCGCGGCCATTTTCTGCGTAGAAAATGGGGTCAGTCGATCCAGACGGTGACGCTGCTGGAGCGGCCCGTGGCGTCGATCACCGACAGCTTGGAATAGCCGCGCGCAAGGCCGGTCAGCTCGGTCTCGCGGCGGCGGGTGCCGGTTTTCTGGGGCGTGCCGTTGGCCAGCCAGGTGAAGGGCGGCTTGCCGTCGCGCAGCTTGACCGTGAGGCGGCCGTCCTGGATGGGCAGGCGGGCGCCGGCGGGGGGGAAGATCAGCTTGGGCGCGTCCTCGGACGGCTGGAACACGGCGTCGCGGCTGGCGAAGCGGCGCAGCGGTTGCGGCAGGCGGGCGGTGGGCAGCAGCAGCGCCTCGGGCGGGGGCGGTGGCAGGGCGTCGGCTTTGGGTTTCAGGCGCTGGAAGGCCTCGAAGAGGACGGGCGCGGCGAGGTCCCCGCCGAAGGCGCCGGGGACGGGCGTGCCGTCGGGGCGGCCGATCCAGACGGCGGCGACATGGCGGCCGTCGAAGCCCACGGCCCAGGCATCGCGGTGGCCGTAGGAGGTGCCGGTCTTGTAGGCGAGGCGGCGTTTCGGCGCGCCGGGGGGTGGGGCGAGGCCCGCGAGGATGTCGGCGACATGCCAGGCGGCGGCACGGTTCAGGACATTCGCCGGCGTATGTTTGGGGGCATCCTGACGCCAGTTCAGAGCGCGGGTCTGGCCACCATTCGCCAGCATGGCGTAGGCGGTGGTCAGGCCTTCGAGCGTCACGCCGAGGCCGCCGAGTCCCACCGCGAGGCCGGGCTGGTCGCCGGGCAGTTCGGTGGGCACGCCGGCGCGGCGCAGGGTGTCGAGCAGGTGGGCCGGGCCGATCTCGTCCAGCAGCAGGACCACGGGAATGTTGAGCGACTGGCGCAGGGCGTCGGCCACCGTCAGCTCGCCCCGGAACGCGCCGTCGAAATTCTGCGGCGCGTAGGTGCCGAAGGCGACGGGGCGGTCGTGAATGAGGGTCTGCGGGTGGGCGAGGCCGCGGTCGAACCCCATGGCGTAGATGAACGGCTTGAGCGTGGAGCCGGGGGAGCGCATCGCCTGGGTCATGTCGACGAAGCCGGAGCGGGCGTCGCCGATGCCGTAGGTGGCGGACCCGACGGAGGCGAGGATGTCGCCGGTCTGGTGGTCGGCGATCATCATGGCGATGGAGACGTCGGCGGGCAGGTCGCGCAGGCTGTGCGTGGCGAGGCGTTCCAGCGCGGCTTGCAGGGCGGCGTCGAGCGTGAGGTCGTGGCGCAGGCGGGCGGGATCGTCCGACAGGGCGCGGTCGGCCATGTGCGGCGCGAGGGACGGGAAGGCGCGGCGGGTGTGGGGGACAGGCTCGGTCAGGGCGGCCTCGACCGCGCCTTGGGTCAGCAGGCCGTCGCGTTCCGCGCGGGCCAGGACACGGGCGCGGGCCTCGGCCGCCTGGAAATGATGGCGGTCGGGACGGCGGGATTCGGGCGATTGCGGCAGGGCCACGAGCAGCGCGGCCTCGGCGGGGGTCAGGCGGCGGGGGGCCTTGCCGAACCAGGCGTAGCTGGCGGCTCGGACGCCTTCGATATTGCCGCCAAAGGGCGCGCGTTCGAGGTAGAGTTGCAGGATCTGCTGCTTGGTCAGGCGGCGTTCCAGCGCCAGCGCGACGCGGGCCTGGCGGAGCTTGCCGGAAAGCTGCCCGGTGCCGCTGTCCTCGAGCAGGCGGGCGACCTGCATGGTCAGGGTGGAGGCGCCCGAGACAACCTCGCCGTTCCAGAGCGCCTGCGCGGTGGCGCGGAGGATGGCGCGGGGGTCGACGCCGGAATGGGTGTAGAACCGCTTGTCCTCGTAGGCGATGAGCAGGTCGAGATAGCCCGCATCCACCGCGTCGGGCGTGGCGCCGAGCCGCCAGCGGCCGTCCTCGACCGTGTAGACCCGCAGGAGCGTGCCGGTGCGGTCGCGCACCTCGGTGGAGAGCGGCGTCAGGAGGGGCGGCAGGTCGGTGGCGGCGATCCAGTGGTGGAGCTTGTCGCGGCCAAGGCCTGTCGCGAAGAGGGCGAGGGCCAGAAGCAGAAGCAGGCGGTCACAGCGGAACATGCTGGTCTTCCGCGTGCCAGAGGCCGGGATAGTCGGTGACGAAGCCCGCGTCGTTGACCTCGAGCGTGGTGGTGAAGTCGGTCTGTTCGGCGCGGTAGTCTATGATGCCATACGTATGCGTACGTTGATAGGCCTGGTCGAGCGGCACGAGGGCGGCGGCGGGGTAGTGCAGCCACGCGGCACGGGTGGTCAGGGTGTCGTCCTGCTGTTTCGCAAGGCGGCGCAGCGGCATGAGGTTGGTGGCGGGGGTGAAGCTGAGGTCGATATCGGTGACATCTTCGAGGCCGGGTTGCGGTGTCTCGTTCAGCAGCCATGCCCCGTTGCGGTGATCGGCATGCAGGCGGACCTCGCTTTCGCCGTGGGTGCCGGCGATATCGGCGTCGAGGGTCCGCCAGTCCTCGGTGCAGCGGACGACGTAGTCGAGCGCGGCGAAGCCGGTATCGTCGTGGAACCGGGCGTGGCCGACCAGCAGCCAGCCGTGATCGGCGCGGGCGAGGCGGCAGGTGTCCTGCCCCTCGCAATAGAGCGCGCGCCAGGTGATCGTGGCGACGGTCTTGCCTGTCATATTCCCTGGCCCGTCATTCCGCCGTGACCGTCAGGCGCCCTGTGGCCGAGCGGGCGCGGTATTGCGGGCGGTACATGTCCTCGACCGAGGCCGCCGGGTGGTGGTAGCTGCCGGGGCTGATCGCGCGGACGATATAGGCAAGGCGGAAGGCATCGTCCGAGCGCCAGTCGACGGCGGCGATGAAGCGGTCGGCCCGGAACTCGGAATGCTCAGTGTTGGCCGGGTCGAGCCAGTCGAGCGCGTTCACGTCGCCCGAGCGCAGCAGGTTCGGGTTGTCGATTTCCAGCCCTGCCGGAAGCGGGTCATCGATGATGAGCCGCGCCTCGCCTTTCTCGAACGGGCGGACCGTCAGCACGGTGACGAGGCGGGTGCCGGTGGTCACTGCCGACAGGTCCACGGGCGTGCCGTCCATGTCGAAATAGCTGCGTTCGATGGCATAGCCATAGCCGCCGGCCTCGGGCGGGGTCACCGGCACGCCGAGGGTGGTGAGCGTGATGTCGGTGGCGTTCGCGCCGGTGTTGGTGAGGGTTTGCGGCGTCAGGGACGTGGCGGAGATGGTGCGTACGAAGGGGCCCGAAACAGGTTCGCCGTCGAGCGAGAGGCCCGAAACGGACGGGTCGCTGAGCAGCGCGCGGGCGGCCAGCAGGGACCACGCCTGTTCCTGTGTCGACATGTGCGGGCCCTCGGCGGTGATGGCGTTGGCCAGGGCGTCGGCGTTGACGGCGTTGCTGCCCGCCTCGGTCGCGAGGGTCAGCACGCCGGCGCGGTCGCGCAGGCGGGTGCCGTAGTCCGCGCGCCAGACCTGGCCTTCGTCGCCGGAGGTCTGGTTGATCGTCTGTTGAGCCGCGGCGAACATGCGGTCGGCGCGGGTCTGGTCGCCGTAGAAGGCGAGGGCGGCGCCGAGCTGGGCCTGGGCCAGCGGCGTGGCGAAGGCCTGTGCCTTGACGTCGGCGTAGTAGCGCAGGTCGCCCATGCGGGCCGCGCCCTCGCGCGCGAGGACCATGAGGGCATAGGCGATGTCTTCGCCCCCCTGATCGAAGTCGGGCGCGTAGTTGATGCGGTTGCGCAGGTTGTCCATTGCCATGGTGTAGGCGGTGTCGGGGATGTCGAAGCCTTCGGCCTTGGCACGCGACAGGAAGTCGGCGACATAGGCGTCGAGCCAGAAATCGCCGGAACTTGCCCGCCAGAGGCCGAAGCTGCCGCCCGACGACTGGCGGGTCAGGATGCGGGCGATGGACTGGTCGATGCGGTCCTGCGCCTGCGTCTCTGAGGCGAGGCCCATCGCGGCGGCGACCTGGTTGAAGTAGAGCAGCGGCATGGCGCGGCTGACCACCTGTTCGGTGCAGCCATAGGGGTAGCGGTCGAGCGCGGCCAGAAGGCGGGGCGCGTCGAGTTTCGCAAGCGGTCCGGCGGCGAGGATCGCGCTGGCCGTGTCGGGACGCAGGTCGGCGAAGACGTCCGCACCCAGAGTGAAGCTGTCGCCCGCGCCGAGCGAGAAGCGGCGGGTGGTGGCGATGACCGGATCGTTGGCGCGGATGCCCAGCGGCATCTCCTTGGTCAGTTGCTTGCCATCGGGCGTGGTGAGCGCGATGCGCACGGTGGCGTCGCCCACGTCGCCCGCGGTGATAGGCAGGCTGAGCGTGGTCTTTTCCTGTTCGCCCAGTTCGAGGCCGGAGGGCATGGTGCCGCCCAAAGTGAGGCCGGTGCTGGAGACGTCGAGGCCCATGCGGCCGGTCGGCCCTTCGGTGTGCTGGATTTCCAGCAGCAGGCGGCTTTCGTCGCCGGGGGCGAGGAAGCGCGGCAGCGACGCGGTGACGACGACGGGGTCGCGCACGATGGTTTCGTCCTCGGCCTGGCCCACGGCGGTGGGGGACCATGCGACGGCCATGAAGCGGACGGTGCCGTTGAAATCGGGCATGTCGAAGCTGGCCTGCGCGGTGCCGTCGGGGCCGATTTCCAGTGGGCCGGTGAAATAGGCGACGAGGTCCTCGGTGGGGGGCGGCTGGGTGCCGGACATCGGATTGCCCGCGTCGCCGCCGGAGCGGATCTGGCCCTCGGCGCCGTTCATGCCGTCGATGAGGCGGCCGTAGAGGTCGCGGATTTCCACGCCGAGGCGGCGCTGGCCGAAATAGTGACCGGACGGGTCGGGCGACTGGAAGCCGGTGATGTTGAGCACGCCCACATCCACGGCGGCGAGGGTGACATAGCCGGTCTGGCCCTCCGCCAGCCCGTCGACGTTGACGGTGACGTCCAGCGGCCCGCGCGGGGCGGCGGTGTCGGGGGCGTCGATGGAGACGGAGAGCTGCTTGTCGCCCGGGGCGATCTTGGCGTAGCTGAGACCCAAAGAGCGCGCCGGGTTCTGGCCTGCGCTGACGTTCATCGGGCGGATGACCTGTGCTGTCACGTAAGCGCCTGCGCCCCAGTCCTCGGTGACCGAAAGGGGGATGGTGTTCTCGCCCTCGGTGACCTCGACCGCCTGCTGTTCGATGACGTGGTTGGACATGACGGTGATCAGCGCGGTACCGGAATAGCGCGGGACGACGCGCAATTGCGCGGTGTCGCCGGGGATGTATTCGGGTTGGTCCAGTGACAGCTCCAGCGTGTCGGGCGTGTCGCTGGCGTCGGCGGGGGCGTACCAGCCGGCGTAGAAATCGGCGGAGGACGACACGTAATCGCCGCCGGTGCGTTCGACGACCAGCTCGTAATGGCCCCATTCGACGGGGGCGGAGACGGTCAGGGGACCCGTGCCCAGCGTGGCGTCGCCGGTGGCGACCTGTTCGCGGGTCGTGATCGGCTCCCAGTTCCATGAGCCGTAATCCTGGTACCATTGGTAGCGCGTGGTGACGCGGTTGACGGTCCATTTGACGTCCATAGGGACGGGCGTGAGATCGGGGGAAATGCCGATGACCTGGAAGCTTGCCTCGGAATTTTCGGGGACGACGCCGTCGGCCATGGGCTTGATGCCGATCATGGGGCCGGCGGGGGCGAGCATGCGGGACAGCGTGCGTTCGACCGGGCGACCCGAGCCTTCTTGCAGGGTGACGGTGATGTCGGCCTCGAACGGGCGGTCGGTGACGTCGAATTCGGGCATCTCGGCGGCCATCTGAAGCTGGCCGTCGGGGCCGGTCTTACCGCCGGGCAGGTAGGTGATGCGGGCGCCCGCCGGGTCGTCATGGCGGCCGAAACGGAAGCCGGGGAAATCGTCGAGCGTGGAGCGGGCGGTGAGGCGCACGTTGCCATCCGCGACCAGCCCCGCGCCGGGGGCGCCGAAGAGGTAGCGGGCGTCGATGGTGAGCGGGGGCGTGTCGCCGGGGCGGATGGGGCCCTCGGGCAGCGACAGGTCGAAGTCGATGCGCTCGGGCAGGAAATCCTCGACCAGCAGGGTACGGCTGACCAGCGGGTCGTCCTCGGGGTCCGAGAGGATGTCGAGCGTCCAGCTGCCGGTGGGGACGGATGCGCCGACGGGCAGGGTGAAGACGTGGCCGCCCGCGTCGTCGTCGCCGGACAACTGGCGGGAATATTCCACACCGTCGGGGCGGCGCAGGATGGCCGTCAGGGGCAGGCCGGGGATCGCCTCGGCCAGTTCGTCACGCGCCAGCGCGGTGGCGTGGATCACCTCGCCCGGGCGATAGGCGCCGCGGTCGGTGGCGAGGAAGACGTCGATGGGCGGCGCGGGCGGACGGCCCTCGACACCGCGGTCCGAGAGGTCGAAGGCGGGATCGGTAAGCGACAGGAAGGCCATGTCGTCGGGGCCGGCCTTGGCGAGGATCATCGCCGGGGCGGAACCCGAGGTGCCGCGCGTCAGGCCGGGGGCGAAGAGCGCGTGGCCCTGGCCGTCGGTGGTGGCGGTGCCCAGCACGCGGTTGGAGCGCGAGAGCAGCGAAAGCTCGACGCCGGATTCCGCCTGTGCATCGGCCAGCCCCCGCACGAAGACGTGCAGGCCGTCATTGCCCTTGAGCGTGGTCAGGCCCAGGTCGGTCAGCACGAACCATTGCGTTGCGCCGGGATTGTCGTAGGGGTCGGCGCCGGGGATGGTGGCGGTCAGGGCGTAGATGCCGGGGGCCTCGTTCGCCAGAACCTCGCCCAGCGGCAGGCGGGTGGTCATGGTCTGGTTGAGCGTGTTCTGCACCTCGCCGGTGCCGGTCCAGACCTCCTCGGCGATGTCGTTGCCGAACTCGCGTTCCTGGTACTGGCTGAGGGGGCGGCCGAAATAGTCCTCCTGCATGGTGCGCAGGAGGTTGCGGTCGGAGACGCGGCGCAGCAGAAGCTCGACCTCTTCGAGGTTCACGGTCTCGATCGGCAGGGCGGTGTCGGCGGCCTTGGGCAGGATGTAGGACCGGCCCGGAAAGCTGACGCGCGGAGAACGGTCGCGAACGTAGAGCGTGATGTCCGTGTCGCGCTGAAGTTTCTCGCCACTGGCGGCCGGCAGCCCCTCGCGGAAGGTGACGCGGTAGCGCTCGCCATGCTGGACGCCGGCAATGCAGATCTGGTTGCCCGAGGGCTGCACCACGAGGCCGGGATCGGGCAGGCGCACGAAGGGCGTGTAATCGGTGCCGGCCTCGACCAGCGGTTCGGAGAACTCGGCGCAGAGGCGGGGCTGGGCGCTGTCGCTGTCGGCGCGGTGATCGGTGATGCGGAAGCCGTACTTGGCGATGGCGGCATCGAGTGCGGTCATGACATCGTCGCGCGGCTGGATCGATTCGGCGAGGCGCAGGGTGGGCACGGTGGCCTGACCCCGGCCCATCGTTTCCAGCGACTGGGACATGAGCATAAGGGCGTTGATGCGCGCGGGATCGCCGGGCGCGCGCAGGTAGGCGTTGATCGCGGCCTGAAAGGCGCGTTCCGCATAGTTGCGTTTCTCGGAGTCGTTCTGCGTGGGGATGAGCAGCGACAGGCGGGCATATTCCGCCCATTGGTCGGCGGCATCGGAGCGGGCCACGGCGGCCCCCATCCAGCGCATGGCATTCAGGTAGTCCTGTTGCGCGATGCGGTCCTGCGCGGCGTTGACCATGGCGGGCACGTCCCACTGCCCGCCGGGGTGGCGGGCGCCGATGCCGGTGGCCTGGTCGCGGGCGTGGTTCAGGTCGCCGGGGTTGAGGAAGCCCAGATCGGCGGTGCGGGCGGGCGCATCTGACAGAACGCGGGTGTCGGTGGCGAAGACCTCGGCGGAGACCGCGCCCTCGTAGGGCTTGGTCTCGGTCAGGGCGCTTTTGGGGAAACAGGAATTGGAGCGGGTGTTGAAGGTGTAGGCGCGGCAGGCGTTGTTGGAGAAACAGAGGTTGCGGCAGGCCTCGAGCGTGGTGTCGAAGAGCGGGTCGAGATCGGAGCCGTAGAAGTCGACATCCTTGGTGACCACCTCGCGTCTGTCGGGCACGGTATCCTGGGCCAGCGCGGCGGACGCGACGAGGCTGGCGGAAAGGCTGAGGACGATGGCGGCAAGAAAGCGTTGGAGCATAATACCCTCCTTCAACGAATGGCGGCATCGTGCCACGCCCCCCGGGGCAAGACAACGATTCCCGCGCCTGGCAAGGGTCAGGATTTAAGCACTTGTTCACCATAATCAGGGAGTTTGAGCCCCGAGAGTCACCGGCACGGGCGGAGGTTGGGGCATGAGCCTTGCCAACAAACTGGCGGAGGAACGGCGTGCCAGACTGGCCGCCGAACGTCTGCTGGAACAGAAACAGGCCGAGTTGCAGGCCGCGAACCGCAAGCTGGGCCGGCATGCCCGTGCCCTGAGCGAAGAGATCGTCGAGACCCGCGCCGAGGTGCAGACCGTGCGGGACGAGAACGCGCGGGTGAAATCCGACCTGAACATGGCCAACGAGAAGGTCGCCATCGCCGAGCGGCGGCTGTGGCACTCGATCGAGACGATCCAGGACGGGTTTGCCTTTTTCGACAGTGACAGCCGGATGATCGCGGCCAATCACGCCTGGCTGGGCGTGTTCGAGGGGCTGGAAGACGTCAAGCCCGGCATCAGCTATGTCGAGATCCTGCAATGCGCCACCGAGGAGGGTGTTGTCGATATCGGCGACATGGATCCGGCCGCCTGGCGCGAGAAGATGCTGGACCGGTGGCAGACGGTGGCCCCCGAACCGGAGATCATCCGGCTGTGGAGCGGCGAATACATCAAGCTGATCGACCAGCGGGGGCAAACCGGCGACGTGGTGAGCCTGGCGCTGAACATCACCGACACGATCCGCTATGAGCAACGCCTGAAGGACGCGCGACACAAGGCCGAGATGGCGAGCCGGGCGAAATCGTCCTTCCTGGCCAACATGAGCCACGAGATCCGCACGCCGATGAACGGGGTCGTGGGCATGGCGGAGCTGCTGAAGGATACCGAGCTGGACGAGGAACAGCTCCTGTATGCCAACACGATCAAGAATTCGGGCGAGGCGCTGTTGGTGATCATCAACGACGTGCTGGATTATTCCAAGATCGAGGCGGAAAAACTGGCGCTGCATGCCGAGCCTTTCGACCTGGAGCGCTGCATTCACGAGCTGATCATGCTGATGCAGGTGAACGCGCGGGACAAGGGGATCGACCTGTTGGTGGATTACGACCTGTTCCTGCCGACGCGATTCGTGGGCGATCCGGGGCGGCTGCGGCAGATCATGACGAACCTTCTGGGCAACGCGGTGAAGTTCACCGAGGAAGGGCATGTGACGGTGCGGGTCGTCGGCATGGAAGGGGGCGCAGAGGGCGCGGCGCGCCTGCACGTGACGATCGAGGACAGCGGGATCGGCATCCCCGCGAGCAACGTCGGCCACATCTTCGGCGAGTTCAACCAGGTCGACGGCGCAAGCAACCGCAGGTTCGAGGGGACCGGGCTGGGTCTCGCGATTTCGGAGAAGCTGGTGAAGCTGATGGGCGGCGAAATCTGGGTGGAGTCGGTGGAGGGAGAGGGCTCGACCTTCGGATTCGCGGTGGAGCTTCCGCTGGCGGAGCCGGAGGCGGCGGAGGCCAAGGTGCCAAAGGGTCTTCGCAAGGTGCTGATCGTGGAAACCAACCCGCTGAACCGGTCGATCCTGGAGCGGCTGTTCGGGGCACTGGGCATCGAGGTGCTGTGCTGCGAAAGCGGGGCGGCGGCGCTGGGGGCGATGGGCGATGATGTCAGCCTGGTGATCACCGACCACGTGATGCCGCAGATGGACGGGATCGAACTGGCCGAGGCGCTGAAAGGCGCGGGGCATGGCGTGCCGGTTCTGCTGTTGAGTGCCAACACCGGCAGCGTGGAGCAGGACCCGGGATACGCCTTTGTCGATGCGGTGTTGCAAAAGCCGTTTCCGCGCAGCGAGATGTATGCCGCGCTGGCGCAGGTGGCCGCCTTGCTGCCCGGGGGCGGCGCCGCGCCGGAGACGGGACCGCGCCGGGTGATGCGGGTGCTGGCGGCGGAGGACAACCGGACCAACCGGCTGGTGTTTTCCAAGATGGTCAAAGGGCTGGATATCGACCTGAAATTCGCGGTCAACGGCGAAGAGGCGGTCGCGGTCTACCGGTCGTTCCATCCAGATATCGTGTTCATGGACATCTCGATGCCCGAGATGGACGGCAAGGAGGTCGCACGCACCATTCGGGGGATCGAGGCGGAAAGCGGCGGGCATGTGCCCATCGTGGCGATGACGGCGCACGCGATGGATGGCGACGAGGACGAGATCCTGTCGGCGGGGATCGACCACTACCTGTCGAAGCCGCTGTCGAAACAGGCGCTGATCAACCACGTTGTGGCGGCCTGCCCCGAGGGGGTGCGCCCGCCGGAGGAAGGGCAGAGCGCGGCGTGAGCGGGGGAAGGGCGTCCTCTTGCGTTCTGAGGTTTCGACAGTGATTGATGGCGGACGGGTGTTGCGTTGCAGGGAAGGGTAGCATCGAGCACCTCAGGTGCCACACTCACAAAGCGCCCGCGCGGGACAAGGGCGAAGCCCGCCGCGCATCGCGCCAGAGGCGCGTCACTTAATATGCGCGCCTTTGGCGCGAAGGGCCGCTCCGTCACGCCACAGGCGTGCCGACTATAGTTGGCGCACCTTTGGTGCGACGGCACGGCGATTTGGCAGGTGACGTGCTACGCACTCAGGTTGGATGTGCCGGGCAGGCATAAAGCGCCCATACCCATCGTCGGTTCGCCGCACCACGGCCCGTCGATGCGCGTCTCATCGTCAGAAAATAACGTCCCCTTCGTCCGCAAACCAGACATTCGTTCCGCCTGCACCGCATGTCGGGATCGAGTCCTTGTGAGACAGCGATGCCGGGCCCCCAGCCGGTCAACAGCCGCGCAGCGGCCCGGCCATCGTCAGCCCCTCCATTGGGCTGGCGATTTGGCGAGGCTGGGCACGACGATCCTTCCGAAGATGTGTTTGGCAGGCATAAAGTGCTTACTAATTGCCGTCGGAACGCCACCCCAGGGGCTGACGCTTGCCTCCGTCGTGAACCGCGGCTTCGTACCGCAAAGCGGATATTGGCCGCTTGCCAAAATGAGAGGCTTTGCCCTGCGCGGAACGCCCTACTGCTCGTCCCGGATGAACGCCGGTTCGTCCTCGGTCGAGCGATCCGCATCGTAGCGATATCCGCCGCTGTCGAAATCCTTGAGGCTGTCGGGATCGGTCAGGCGGTTCTGGACGATGAAGCGGGCCATGGCGCCGCGGGCCTTCTTGGCGAAGAAGCTGATGACCTTGGCCTCGCCATTCTTGGTGTCGAGGAAGGTGGGGGTGATGACCCTGAGCTTGAGCGCGTCGCGGTCCACGGCGCCGAAATATTCCTGGCTGGCGCAGTTGACGAGGGTCTTGCTTCCGGTCTCTTTCGCCTGCCGGTTTAGCGCCTTGGACAGCCGGTCGCCCCAGTAGTCATAGAGCGACTTGCCCCTTTCGGTCTTCAGGCGGCTGCCCATTTCCAGGCGGTAGGGCTCGATATTGTCCAAGGGGCGCAAAAGGCCGTAGAGGCCCGAGAGGATGCGCAGGTGGTCCTGTGCCCAATCAAGCTCGTCGGTGTCGAGCGAGCCGGCCTCGAGCCCCTGGTAGGTGTCGCCGGCGAAGGCGAGCGCGGCGGGCTTCTTTTCCTGCTTGCCGAAGTCGCGGAAGCGGTCGGCGTTGAGTTTCGCCAGGTCGTCGGAGATGCCCATCAGCTTTTTCAGGTCGGCCTGGCTGAGGTCGCGGGCCACGTCGGCCAGGGCATGGGCGTCCTTGGCGAAGGCGGGGCCGGTGGGGTGGATCCCCTCGGCCGGGGACATGTCCATTTTCTTGGCAGGCGAGACGACGACGAGCATATGTGACCCTTGAGAAATTAAGCTTTTCGGGGATTTAGTCCGCCGCGTGCAGGACGTCCAGAAAGGCGGGGCCGAAACGCTCGGTCCTTTTGTCGCCTAGAAGGCGTTCGAGGTCGCCCAGGTCGCGGGGCTTCGACGCGGCGACGCGGGCCAGCAGGCTGGCGGAGCAGGACAGCGGCTTGTCGATGCCGTCTTCGCCGCGTTGCAGATTGGCCTGAACCTCCAGCAGGCGATCGTAGACCGTGCCGGTCTCGCGGCCCGCCAGTTTGCGGCGGGTGGGGTGCATGACCTCGGTCTCGCCGTTGATGACCTCGAGGAAGGCGCTCCCATATTGTTCGAGCTTCTTGGAGCCGACGCCCGAGATGCGGGCCATGTCGTCGAGCGTGCGGGGGCGGGTTTCGGCCATCTCGATCAGGGTACGGTCGTTGAAGACGATGTAGGCGGGCATCTTGGCGGCCTCGGCCAGCGCGCGGCGCTTGGCCTTGAGCGCGGACAGCAGCGGCGCGTCTTCCTCGGCCACCAGCGTCTTGGCGGCGGGGCGGCGGGACTTGGGCGCGAGGGTGTCGCGGCGCAGGATGATCTCCTGCTCGCCCTTGAGGATGGGGATGGCGCGGTCCGTCATGCGCAGGGCGCCATGGCGTTCGGGATCGGGGCGGATGAGGTCGTGGCCCATCATCTGGCGGAAGATGCCCTGCCAGGTGCGGCGGTCGGTGTCGCGGCCGACGCCGAAGGTGGGCAGGCCGTCATGGCCGCGCGCCCGGATCTTGTCGGTCTCGTTGCCGGTCAGGATGTCGATCAGGTGGCCCGCGCCGAAGAATTCCTCGGTGCGCAGGATGGCCGAGAGCGCCTTGCGCACGTCCTGGGTGCCGTCGAAGGTTTCGGGCGGCGTGGTGCAGGTGTCGCAATTGTCGCACGGGGCCGGGTCCTCGCCGAAGTAACGCAGCAAGGCCTGTCGCCGGCAGGCGTGGGTTTCGGCAAGGCCCAGCAGGGCGTTGAGACGGGCGTGATCGGCGGCGCGGCGTTCGGGCGGGGCGAGGCCCTCGTCGATCTGGCTGCGGCGCAGGCGGATGTCGTCGGGGCCGAAAAGGGTGAGCGTGTCGGCGGGCGCGCCGTCGCGGCCCGCGCGGCCGATTTCCTGGTAGTAGCTTTCGATGGATTTGGGCAGGTCGGCATGGGCGACCCAGCGGATGTCGGGCTTGTCCACGCCCATGCCGAAGGCGATGGTGGCGACCACCACCAGCCCGTCCTCGGTGCTGAAGCGGTGTTCGACATGGCGGCGGTCGTTTGGGTCCATGCCGCCGTGGTAGTGGCAGGCGGAATGGCCATCCTCGCGCAGGGCCTTGGCCAGCGTTTCGGTCTTGGCGCGGGTGCCGCAATAGACGATTCCGGACTGGCCCTTGCGGGCGGCGGCAAAGCTGAGGATCTGTTGCCGGGGGCTGTCCTTGGCCGAGAAGGCCAGTGTGATGTTGGGCCGGTCGAAGCCGCGCAGGAAGGTTTCGGGCTGCTGGCCCTCGAACAGTTTCTCGACGATTTCGGCCCGGGTTTCGGCATCCGCCGTGGCGGTGAAGGCGGCGAGCGGCACATCGAGCGCGCGGCGCAACTCGCCGATGCGCAAGTAGTCGGGGCGAAAGTCGTGGCCCCATTGGCTGACGCAATGGGCCTCGTCCACGGCGATGAGGCTGACGCCGATGCGGCGCAACATGCCCATGGCGGAGCCGGCGGCGAGGCGTTCGGGCGCGATGTAGAGGAGTTTCAGGCGGTCTGCGTCGAGCGCGTCCCAGACCGCTTGGGTTTCTTCCTCGGTATTGCCGGAGGTGAGCGCGCCGGCCTCGACCCCTGCGGCCCTGAGCGCGCGGACCTGATCGCGCATCAGGGCGATGAGGGGGGAGATGACAACGGTCACGCCGTCGCGCAGGAGCGCGGGCAGTTGGTAGCACAGGGATTTGCCGCCGCCGGTGGGCATGATGGCAAGGGTGTTGGTGCCTTGGGCGACGGTCTGGACGATTTCCTCCTGGCCGGGGCGGAAGGCGGAGAATCCGAAGACGTCTTGCAGCAGCGTGGCAGCGCTTTGCATGGGAAACCTGTAAGATTTTAGTTTTCTGCTCTTACGGGTGACAGTCCCATACTAAGGAATCGTAAACAAGTCCCGGATGAGCGTCATTCGTACCTGGTTGCGCGGAATCAAGGCCGCAGGCCGCCGCGACATCGCCAGCCCGCGGTCTGGCATGGCGCGTCTATCCGCAGTAGCCGAGGGGCCGGCCGTTGCACAGCAGTTCCGGCAGAATGAAGTCGCGCAGAGAGATGAGCGCGATGAAGGCCACCAGAGGGGCGAGGTCGAGGGGCCGTGTGTCGGGCAGGATGCGGCGGATGGGTTGATAGATCGGTTCCAGCAGTCGGTTCAGCCCGTACCAGACCTGGGCCACGAACTGTTGGCTGAGGTTCAGGACCTGGAAGTTGATCAGCCAGCTCATGATGATGTGGATGATCATGATGAAGAACACCACGTCCAGAATGAGCCCGATGGGACCTGCGATTGCCTGCATCCGAAAACCTCTTGTTTGCTACGCGGAATAAAGCGTCCTGCCGTTAACCTGAGATATCAGATAAAGGCAGGGCGCGCGCAACACTCAATCGTCGCGCCGCGCACGACCAAAAGCTGCGATGCAGGTTGTTGGCCGTACGCTTTAGGTAAGCGTCATGGCCGAAATGCGCAAGCTTTACGCGAGGTTGTGGTTGACGTGGACGAGAGTTGCGTCAAGACCTCTGGCAAAAGGAGCGCCCGATGTACCCCCTCATCCGCATGTTCTGGCAGCTTTTCAAGCATCGCAATTCGCCACCCCTGGCGCCGACCGACACGCATGTGTCGCAGCATGTGTGCCTGCCGTGGGATATCGACCTGTGGATGGAACTGAACAACGGGCGCACGCTGACGCTCTATGATCTCGGGCGTATCCCGCTCGCGCGGCGGGCGGGGCTGATCGACGTGCTGAGAAAGAACCAATGGGGCCTGACCATGGCGGGGGCGAGCGTGCGGTATCGCCGCCGGATCCGGATGTTCGAGACGGTCGAGATGCGGTCCCGCGCGGTGTGGTGGGACGCGCGGTTCATCTACCTGGAACAGTCGATGTGGAAGACGAACGGCGAGTGCGCCAACCACATCGTCTATCGCTCGGCCGTGACGGGCAAGGCTGGCATCGTGCCCCCCGACGAGGTGATGGCGGCGCTGGGCAAACCCGTGGAGCGGCCCGAGGCGCCCGAGTGGGTGACCGCCTGGATCGCGGCGGATGCCAAGCGGCCATGGCCGCCGATGCAGGACTGACGCGGAAAGCCGAAGGAAGGGCTTGCCACGCGCCCCCGAACCGCGTTTGATCGCGGAAAAACGAGGGGGCAGGATGGCAGAGGTTTCGGCACGCAAGCGGATCTGGGGCTGGTTCTTTTTCGACTGGGCCAGCCAGCCGTATCATACCCTGTTGGCGACGTTCGTGTTCGCGCCTTTTTTTGCCACGGTTGCTTCCGCCTATTATATGGGGACAGGCCTGGGCGAAGAGGTTGCCGATGCGCAGGCACAGACGCTGTGGTCTTGGTGCCTGGCCCTGTCGGGACTTCTTATAGCTTTTGGCGCGCCGGTGATCGGCGCGATGGCTGACACGGCCGGGCGGCGCATCCCGTGGATGGTTTTCTTTTCCGTGCTTTACGTTGTGGGCGCGGCGGGGCTGTGGTGGACGGCGCCGGACGGGTCGAACATGGTGTTGGCGCTGATACTGTTCGGGATCGGCTTCATCGGGGCGGAATACGCGCTGATCTTCGTCAATTCGCAGCTTCCGTCGGTGGCGACGGCGGACGACGTGGGATCGACGTCGGGCAGCGGGTTCGCTTTCGGATATCTCGGCGGGCTGGTGTCGCTGGCGATCATGCTGTTGTTTTTCCAGACGATGGACGGCGGACGCACCATCGCGGGGCTGGAACCGGCGCTGGGGCTGGACGCCGCGCAGGGCGAGGACAAGCGCATTGTCGGGCCGCTGGCGGCTGTGTGGTACGTGGTGTTCATGATCCCCTATTTCCTGTGGGTGCGCGATGCGGATACCGCGCCCAAGGGCGCGGGGTTCGGCGGGGCGATGGCGCTGTTGAAAAAGTCGCTGGCCAATCTGCCGAGGCGCAAGAGCCTGATGTGTTATCTGGCCTCTTCTATGTTCTATCGCGATGCGTTGAATGCTCTTTACACGTTTGGCGGTACCTACGCGACACTCGTGCTGAACTGGTCCATCGTGAAGGTAGGAATCTTCGGTATCATCAGCGTCATCGGGGCGGCGGCGTTCAGCTGGGTCGGCGGCAGGCTGGACAAGCGGTTCGGGCCGAAGCCGGTGATCGTGGTGGCGGTGTGGATCCTGATCGGAGTGTGCATCACCATCGTAAGCATGGACCGCTCGATGATTTTCGGGTTTCCCCTGGAAGAAGGGTCGAACCTGCCGGACATGGTGTTCTTCGGCTGCGGCGTGCTGATCGGGGGCCTGGGCGGCACGCTGCAATCGGCCAGCCGGTCGCTGATGGTGCGCCATACCGACCCTGCGGTGCCCACGGAAAGCTTTGGCCTTTACGGGTTGTCGGGGCGCGCGACGGCCTTCGTGGCACCGGCGTTGATCGGGCTGGTGACCTATATCAGCGGAAGCGCGCGAATTGGGGTCACGCCGCTCATTCTGCTTTTCCTGGTGGGGCTGATCTTGCTACGCTGGGTGCAGGCAAAAGGGGATAGTGAAACATGGTCCGTATCGTAAAGCCGTTCCTGCTGGCGCTGGTGCTGGCGGGGTGTGGCGGGTCCACAGCGGAACAGGAAAGCGCGCAGCCGGCGGTGCTGTCGACACAGAACATTCCGGCGGACATGCGCGGGGTGCAGGCGAAACAGCTGTTCGGCGCCAAGCGCGGCGGCTCGCAGCAGGCGGCGCGGCCCTTTGGCGGCTATTCCAAAGGCTGTGTTGCCGGGGCGGTGCAGCTGCCCGAGACCGGACCGACCTGGCAGGCGATGCGCCTGAGCCGGAACCGTAACTGGGGCCATCCCGAGGTGATCGACTTTGTCCAGAAACTGTCGCGCTTTGCCGCGACGCAGCCGGGGTGGAACGGCCTTTACGTGGGCGATATCAGCCAGCCGCGCGGCGGGCCGATGCTGACCGGCCATGCCAGCCACCAGCTGGGGCTGGACGTGGATATCTGGCTGCGGCCGGCGAACAATCTGAACCTCAGCCGGGCGCAGCGCGAAAGCCTGTCTTCGACCTCGCTGCGGCGGGCGAACGGGGCCTATACGAATGACAATTACAACCGCACCCATCATGAAATCATGAAGGCGGCGGCGAAGGACCCGCGCGTGGCGCGGATCTTCGTTTTTCCGGGCGCCAAGGTGCGGATGTGCGAGGAAGAGACCGGCGACCGCAGCTGGCTGCGCAAGATCCGGCCGTGGTACGGGCATCACTATCATTTCCACGTGCGGCTGAAATGCCCGCGCGGGGCCAAGGGATGCGTGGATCAGGCGGCGCCG
Source organism: Roseovarius sp. (assembly GCA_046290265.1). Taxonomy (GTDB): domain Bacteria; phylum Pseudomonadota; class Alphaproteobacteria; order Rhodobacterales; family Rhodobacteraceae; genus Roseovarius. The sequence goes on from JBKAGF010000006.1 coordinate 132,265, forward strand.
CCCGCGGGCGATGGCTGCGCCGATGCGCGGCAATGGGTGAAGAACATCCTGAACCCGCCGCCCCCGAACCCCAACGCGCCGCCGCCCAAACCGCGCCGCGAGCTGACCATGGCGGACCTTCCGGGGCAGTGCCTGGGCGTGCTGCAATCGGAGTGAGGTCTTGCGGGTCTGAGGCC
>JBKAGF010000007.1:0-106062 GCA_046290265.1 Roseovarius sp.
TCTCGTCATACCTGGCCGCGTCGACATGGGCGTTGGCCGTGAAATCGGCACTGGGGGCATAGGTTTTATCGGACATGGTTCCTCCCTCACGTGGTCTTGAATGTCTTTCAGGCCCGCCCCGCCGGCGAAGCGGCAGCGGGGGCAGGCATGTTCCTGATGGCAGCCTAGGAAGGTTGGCGTCAGATGGCCAGATACTCGGCGCGGAGGCTTTCGTTTTCCAGCACCTCTGACGCGGTCCCGTCGAAGGCGATGCCACCTGTATCGAGGATGATGCAGCGATCGGCGAGTTCAAGGGCGCGGACCGCGTTCTGTTCGACGAGGATCGTGGTGATGCCCTGTTCCTTGATGATGCGCAGGGTCTTTTCGATCTCGTCGACGATCACGGGGGCGAGGCCCTCGTAGGGTTCGTCGAGCAGAAGCACCTTGATGTCGCGCGCCAGCGCACGGGCCACGGCGAGCATCTGCTGTTCGCCGCCCGACAGGGTGACGCCTTCCTGCTTGCGGCGCTCGCGCAGGCGGGGGAAGAGATCGTAGAGACGGTCGAGCGACCAGCCCACGGGCGGGGCGATCTGGGCAAGTTGCAGGTTTTCCTCGACTGTGAGGCCGGGAATGATGCAGCGATCCTCGGGGACGAGGCCGATGCCCGAGGCCGATGCCTCGTGGCTTTTCATCTTGTGCAGGGGCTGGTGATCGAGCCAGACCTCGCCGTGATTGAGCTGGGGGCTGTCCATGCGGGCGATGGCGCGCAGCGTGGTGGTCTTGCCCGCGCCGTTGCGGCCCAGAAGGGCCAGGATCTCGCCCTCGTGGACGTTGAAGGAGATGTCCTGGACGATGTAGCTTTCGCCGTAATAGGCCTGCATCCCCCAGACCGACAGGAAGGCGGGCGCGGTTTCGGCATGGTTGCGGTGCTTGGAAAAGTCGGGTTTGACGTTCATTTTCGGGTCCTCTCAAGCTTGCGCTGTTCGGGTGTTGGGGCTGACAGGCCTGTCGCGATCTCGCTCCAGAACGCGGCGTCGTGTCCCGGTTGGGGATGGATGTCCGCTCCGGCACGTCGGAACGGGTTCCTGAGTTCAATCACCGTACCGGTGTCGAGCGCCGTGGTTACCAGATTCCGAAGCGCCTTGTGTGCGTCGGTATCCATACTTTGTGCGCTCAGTCTGGCGAGTTCTTTCACACTGTCCGCCATCAGGTCTGCATCCTGGTGGAAATGTTCTGCCAGTACTTCGAGGCCACGGGTGGCTTCAGGAGAAACGCGCATCGCGGCACCTCAGGCGCTTTCGCCCAGGTAGGCTTCGCGGACCTTGGGGTGGCCCTTGATCTTGTCCGGCGTGTCCTCGACCAGGGGGGTGCCCTGGGCCAGGACGGTGATGCGCTCGGCCAGGGAGAACACCACGTGCATGTCGTGTTCGATGATGCAGATGGTGATGTCGCGCTCGTCCTTGATCTGTTTCAAGAGATCGATCGTGTTGTTGGTGTCGGCCCGCGCCATGCCGGCGGTGGGCTCGTCCAAGAGCAGGAGGCGCGGGTTCTGCGCCAGGCACATGCCGATTTCCAGCCGCCGCTTGTTGCCGCGCGACATGGCCGCTGCGTGGTCGTGGCGGGCATCGGCGAGGTTGAGGCTTTCGAGCATGTGCCCGGCCTGGTCGACGATGTCCTTTTCACGGGTCGCCTGGGCCAGTGCATGCATGCGGAAGGCCCCGTCGCGCCGGGCGAAGATCGGGATCATCATGTTTTCCAGCACGCTGAGGTCGCCGAAGATCTCGGGCGTCTGGAACACGCGGGAAATGCCCATCTGGTTGATCTGGTAGGGCTTGCGGCCCAGCACCGACTGGCCGTCGAACATGACCGAGCCGGTGTCGGGGATGAGCTTGCCGATGAGGCAGTTCAGCAGGGTGGACTTGCCCGCGCCATTGGGGCCGATGATGGCATGGCAGGTGTTTTCCGCCACGCTGAGGTTCACGTCGCTCAGGGCCTGGAGGCCGCCGAAGCGCTTGTTGACGTTCTTGACTTCGAGAATGCCCATTGTCGTCGCTCCTTATTCGGCCGGGGTGGACTGGGTGGATTTGCTGCCGTCATCCTTGGCCCGGCGGCCCCGGATCATGCGGCCGATGCGCTGTCCGCCCTCGACAAGGCCACCGGGCAGGAAGATCACCACGGCCATGAAGATGAGGCCGAGCGTCAGGTGCCAGCCCTTGCCGATGAAGGGATAGACGAGGGTAATGATGAAATCCTCGAGCCCGTCGGGCATGAAGGCGAACCAGTCGTGCAGGATGTCCTTGTTGATCTTCGACAGGATGTTTTCCATGTACTTGATCACGCCCGAGCCGAGGACCGGGCCGATGAGGGTGCCTGCGCCGCCCAGGATGGTCATCAGGACGACCTCGCCCGAGGCTGTCCAGAACATGCGTTCGGGGCCGGCCTGGGTGTCCATGGCCACCAGAAGGCCACCGGCCAAACCGGCATACATGCCCGAGATGACGAAGGCCGCCAGCGTGTAGGGACGCGCGTTGAGGCCGGTATAGTACATCCGGGTCTGGTTGGATTTCACCGCCCGAAGCATGGTGCCGAAGGGCGAGCGGAAGATGCGGATCGACAGGTAGAAGGCCAGGATCATGAAGACCGCCGCGATGTAGTAGCCCGCGTTGAAGGTGAAGAGCCAGTCGCCGACGGCAAGGTCGAAGCCCGCGCGCATGTCGATGCCGAAGAGGTTGGCGCGGCCGATCTCGCCCGGTTCCAGGTTCGACAGGAGCGGCCTGTCGGTGTTCTTGATCTGCAGGCCGGTCTCGCCGCCGGTGATGGGCGTGAGAACGGAATAGGCCAGCGCATAGGACATCTGGGCGAAGGCCAGCGTGAGGATCGAGAAGTAGATGCCCGAACGCCGCAGCGAGATGAAGCCGACGGCCATCGCGAAGAGCCCGGCAAAGACGACGCCCAGCAGGATTGCGGGTATGACGTTGAGCGTGACCAGTTTCATCATCCAGATCGCGGCGTAGGACCCCACCCCGAGAAAGGCGGCGTGGCCGAAGGAGAGATAGCCGGTGAGGCCGAAGAGGATGTTGAACCCGATGGCGAAGATCCCGAAGATCACGAAACGCTGCATCAGGTCGGGATAGCCCGCGTTGAACTGCGCCAGGCCCGAGCCTTCGGGGAAGGGGTTGAGAATGAAGGGCGCCAGCATCGTGAGCACCACGACGATCAGCAGCAGGCGGAAGTCTTTCTTGTCGAGACCGAGCATGGCTTAGTCCTCCATGACGCCCTTGCGGCCCATGAGGCCACGCGGACGGGTCAGCAGAATGATGATGGCAACCAGGTAGATGATGATCTGGTTGATGCCGGGCAGCACCTCGAGCACGGCGCCCATGGACGCGAAGCTTTCGAGGATGCCCAGAAGGAACCCGGCCAGCACCGCCCCCGGTAGCGAGCCCATGCCGCCGACGACGACCACCACGAAGCTGAGCACGAGGAAATCCATGCCCATGTGGTAGTTGGGCGAGTTGATCGGCGTGTACATCACGCCCGCCAGCCCCGCCACGGCGGCGGCGATACCGAACATGAAGGTGAAGCGGCGGTCGATGTTGATGCCCAGAAGCTGGACCGTCTCGCGGTCGGCCATGCCGGCGCGCACCACCATTCCGAAGGTGGTGAACTGCAGGAAGGCGAAGACCGCGCCGATGATGATCGCGGCGAAGATGAAGTAGATGATGCGCCAGTAGGGATAGATGATCAGGTTGGGATCGAAGCCCAGCACCGCGCCGAAATCGAACGAGCCGGCAAACGCGTCGGGGGCGGGGGTCGGGATCGGGTTGGCGCCGTAGAAATACTTGATGATTTCCTGCAGGACGATGGCGAGACCGAAGGTCACGAGGATCTGGTCGGCATGGGGGCGCTTGTAGAAATGCTTGATCAGCCCGCGTTCCATGATCACGCCCAGGAGCATCATCACCGGGATCGCGAAGAGGATCGACAGCGGCACGGCCCAGTCGATGATGGCGTCGCCGGTGGCCTGTCCGAACCAGTCGTGCACGTAGGGCACCTGGACCTGCAGCGGGTTGCCGAGGAAGTCGGTTTGCGTTTCGTCGACGACGGTGCGGGAAAGCGTGAGAATGCGGCTGAGCGTGACCGCGCAGAAGGCGCCGATCATGAACAGCGCGCCATGGGCGAAGTTCACGACGCCCAGTGTGCCGAAGATCAGTGTCAGACCCAGCGCGATCAGCGCGTAGGCCGAGCCCTTGTCCAGCCCGTTCAGAATTTGCAGGATGATGGCTTCCATCGGGTGCCCCTCGGGTTTTTCAGATATGCCGGTTTCGTTCGGACGCGCGCGGGGCGCGTGGTCCGGCCTGGTTGTGGACGCGGGCGCCGATTCGCCCGGCATCTTGGCTGTCAGGTCTGTCGACGGCGGCGCCTTCGTTGCAGGTGCCCAGCTGTGCCTCGGCGCCGCCCATCTGCGGGTGGTCGGGGGCATAGGTCACCTGGTCGACCGGGGTCACCTCGACGATTTCGAGCAGGTCGAACTCGCTTTCGGGGTTCTCTTTCCCTTTCACGACCAGCACATCCTTGAAGCACTGGTGGTCGTCGGCGCGGTAGAGCGTCTTGCCGTTGCCCATGCCGTCGAATTCGAAGCCTTCCAGAGCCTCGGCCACGGCGCAGGGGTTGAAGCTGCCCGCGCGTTCCACGGCGTCGGCGTAGAGCATCGCCTGGACGTAGCAGGTATGCGCGGCCTGGCTCGGCGGGAAGCCGAACTTGGTGCCGAAGGACTTGACGAACGCCTTGGAGCCTTCGTCCTGCAGGGACCAGTGCCAGTTCGTCGAGCCGAAGATGCCCTTGACGTTTTCGCCCGCACCCTTGGCCATCAGGCGGCTGTAGAGCGGAACCACGATCTGGAAATCCTTGCCGTTGACCTGCTTGTCGCGCAGGCCGAACTGCACGGCGTTGGTCAGCGAGTTGACCATGTTGCCGCCGTAGTGGTTGAGGACCAGCGTGTCGGCGCCCGATTGCAGCACCGGCGCGATATAGGACGAGAAGTCGGTCTGCGTCAGCGGCGTCTTCACGGCGGCGACGGTTTCCCAGCCCATGGCCTCGGTCGAGGCGCGCACCGCTTCCTCGGTGGTGTAGCCCCAGTTGTAGTCGGCGGTCAGGTGATAGGCCTTGCGGTCGGTGCCGTAGGCGTTGGCCAGCACCGGCGCAAGGGCCGCGCCGGACATGTAGGAGTTGAAGAAGTGGCGGAAGCCGTTGGCCTTGCGGTCCTTGCCGGTGGTGTCGTTGGAATGGGTGAGACCTGCCATGAAGATCACGCCCGCCTCCTGGCAGAGCGCCTGAACGGCCACGGCCACGCCCGAGGACGAGCCACCGGTGATCATCACCGCGCCGTCCTTTTCGATCATCGACTTGGCCGAGGCGCGGGCCGCGTCGGCCTTGGTCTGGGTGTCGCCGGTGACGTATTCGACCTTCTTGCCCAGAATGCCGTTGCCCTGCAGGGCGTCGGACGAGAACGTGTTCATCATGCCGCCGTCGCCGCCGCCGTTCAGGTGCTCGACCGCAAGTTCGTAGGCGCGCAGCTCGTCCGCGCCCTCGTCGGCGTAGGGGCCGGTCTGGGGCACGTTGAAGCCCAGCGTGACGGTGTCGCCGGTGGGTTCGTTGGTGAAGGCCGCGGCGGAGCCGGCGGTGAAAATGGTCGGCAATGCGACGCCTGCGCCGGCAATGGCGCCGGTTCTCAGCAGACCACGGCGCGTGAGGTCAGTTTTGGACATGAAATCCCTCCCTTGAATGTTTTCCCGCCCGGGACTCCTCAGGACCGGGCGGGCGCACGATGTGCTGCAAGCATTATTGGAAAGGCCAGAAAACCGTTCAACAAGTGCCTTGGCCTGTTAATCTTTTTTGTAAAAAAGATCTTCAACGCAGTGCAGAAAAATGTAAATTAGTTTGCAGTGGCCGCCGCAAACGGTTGTTTCTCTGGGAGTTGCACAATGGCAAGCACGGGTATGGCGGGGACGCGCATCCGGCAGCGGCGCCTGGTGGCGGGCCTGAAGCAGGCCGAACTTGCGCAGGCGGCGGGAATCTCGGCCAGCTACCTCAACCTTATCGAGCATAACCGCCGCAGAATCGGCGGCCGGACGCTTTTGCAGATCGCGGAGGCGCTGAACGTCGAGCCGTCGGCGCTGACAGAGGGGGTCGAGGCGCAGCTTCTTGCAGCGTTGCAGGAGGCCGCGGGCGACGGCAAGTCGGGAGGCGACATTGCCCAGGCTGCGCCGGAGCTGGACCGGATCGAGGAATTCGTCGGGCGTTTTCCGGGATGGGCCGGGCGGTTGGCCGAACTGGGCCGGCAGCGCGACGGGCTGGAACGCACGGTCAAGGCGCTGAGCGAGCGGCTGGCCCATGACCCGGAACTGTCGGCGACGCTGCATGACGTGATCTCGACCGTGACGTCGATCCGGTCGACCGCGTCGATCCTGGCCGAAACGCGGGAACTGGAGCCCGAGTGGCAGACGCGGTTCCACCGCAACCTCAACGAGGACGGGGCGCGGCTGGCGGAAGGCGCCGAGGCGCTGATGCGTTACCTGGAGGCCGCGCCCGAGGCGGGGGCGGAAGTGACCTCGCCGCAGGACGAGATGCATGCCTTTCTCGAGCGGCACGCGTTTCATTTCCCGCAACTGGAGGGCTGGGGGGCGACGTCGCGGGTGGAGGCGCTGATCGCGGAAATCGAGGATCGTCCCGCGCGGGCGCTGGCGCGGGTGGCGCTGCGGCAATATCTGGAGGACGCAAAGACGCTGCCGCGCGAGACGATGAGCGCGGCGCTGGAAGCGCACGGCGCCGCGCCCGAGGCGATCGCCCGCGCCACGGGACGTCCCATGGCGCAGGTGTTTCGCCGACTGGCCTCGTTGCCCGAGGACGTGTCCGGCCCGGTCGGTCTGATCGTGGTCGACGGGGCGGGCGCGCTTATCCTGCGCAAGGCGGTGATGGGATTTGCCACGCCGCGCAGCGGGGCCGGCTGTGCGATGTGGCCGCTTTACGAGGTGCTGGGCCAGCCGACCCGCCCGGTGCAGGCCACGCTGGTGCAGGGCGACCTGCGGGTTCGCGCGCTGGCGGTGGCCGAGGAGACGGTGCCGGCGGGGTTTGACACCCCGTCGCTGATGCGGGCCTACATGCTGATCCTGCCGGACCGGACCGCGGCGGAGACGAGCCAGCCGAGACCGGTGGGCGTGACCTGCCGGATCTGCCCGATCGAGGGATGTCCGGCGCGACGCGAGGTATCCATCCTGAAGGACGGGTATTGAGAGATGTTCTTTTGACAGGCGCGGCGAGTTTCGCAATAGTCGGCGGACGGGAGAAGATCATGATCGGAAGGGGAGGCCGGTGATATGGGGAAAACCGTGCTTCTGATCGAGGACGAGCAGAACATCATCGAGGCCGTCAGTTTCATCCTGTCGCGCGACGGCTGGGAGGTGAAGACCCATGCCAACGGCCAGAACGCGATGGACGCGGTGCGGGCCCGCGAGCCGGACGTGGTGATCCTTGACGTCATGCTGCCGGGCAAGAGCGGCTTTGACATCCTGTCCGAGATCCGCGCCGAGGCGCAGTTCGAAAGCCTGCCGGTGCTGATGCTGTCGGCCCGCGGCCAGGCCAAGGACCTGGAAATGGCCGAGCGCGCCGGGGCCAACCGCTATATGACCAAGCCTTTTTCCAATGCCGAAGTGCTGGACGCGGTGCGCGCGCTGGTGTCGGAATGAGCCGCGAGCCCGGGCCGGTCTTTCTTGCGCGCAGGGCCTATTTCCGGCGCCGGATGATGGATGCCGCGCGGATGCTGCCGGTCCTGGGCGCCGGGGTCTTCGTCTTGCCGCTACTGTGGAAATCGGGCGAGGGGGCCCGGACGGTGGTGGTGATGTTCTATATCTTTCTCAGCTGGTCCGCGCTGATCGGGCTGGGCTGGCTGGTGTCGCGGCGGTTGTCCGCGCCGGACGCGCCCGATACGCCGGACCGGCCGGCCGAGCAGGTGCGCACGCCCCGGGAGGGGTGAATGGGCGCGCTCGACGTCATCGTCCTTATCTGCGTCGGCTACGTGATCATGCTGTTCGGGGTGGCCTTTGCCGCCGACAGGGCCGCGGCGCGGGGCCGGGGGACATGGCTGCGCTCGCCCATTGTCTATACCTTGTCGCTGTCGATCTACTGTACCGCCTGGACCTTTTACGGCGCGGTCGGTTTCGCGGCGCGGTCGGGACTGGAATACCTGACGATCTACCTTGGTCCGACGCTGGTGATGCTGGGCTGGTGGTGGACCCTGCGCAAGATGGTGCGGGTGGGGCGCAGCCAGAGGATCACCTCGATCGCGGACCTGATTTCCAGCCGCTTCGGCAAGTCGAACGCGCTGGCGGTGTTCGTGACCGTGCTGGCGGTGATCGGCACGACGCCCTATATCGCGCTGCAGCTGCAATCGGTGACGATATCCTTTGCCGCCTTCGCCGCCGCCGACCCGACGCATACCGGAGAGATCAGCGAGACCGGCACGGCGTTGTGGGTGGCCGTCGGGCTGGTGGTCTTCACCATCCTGTTCGGCACGCGCAACCTTGACGCCAACGAGCGGCATCACGGGCTGGTCATGGCCATCGCGCTGGAGGCGGTGGTCAAGCTGTGCGCGCTGCTGGCGGTGGGGATCTTCGTGGTCTGGGGGCTGGCGGGCGGTGTCGAGCAGACGCTGGCGCGGATCGACGCCAGCGCCATCGCCCGCTGGGAGGTGCCCGGCAGTCGCTGGGTGGGGCTGACCCTGCTGTCGGCGGCGGCCTTCATGTGCCTGCCGCGGATGTTCCAGGTAATGGTGGTCGAGAACGAGGACGAGGCGCATCTGCGCACCGCGTCCTGGGCGTTTCCCACCTACGTGATGCTGATGAGCCTGTTCGTGGTGCCCATCGCCGCCGTCGGACTGGACCTGAGCCCGGCGGGTGCCAACCCGGACCTGTTCGTGCTGACGCTGCCGCTGGAGAACGGGCAGGAGGGGCTGGCGGTGCTGTCCTTTCTGGGCGGGTTCAGCAGTGCCACGTCGATGGTGATCGTGGCGGCCATCGCGCTGTCGACGATGGTGTCGAACCACGTGGTCATGCCCGTGTGGCTGTACATGACGGGGGGCAGCGCCGTCATCTCGGGCGATGTGCGGGCGGTGGCGATCCGGGCCAGGCGGCTGTCGATCGCGGTGATCCTGTTCCTGGGCTACCTTTACTTCCGGGTGTCGGGCGGCGGTACGGCGCTGGCGGCGATCGGGCTTATCTCGTTCGTCGGCGTGGCGCAGTTCCTGCCCGCGCTCCTGGGCGGTCTGTTCTGGCGCGGAGCCAACCGGCGGGGCGCGCTGGCCGGGCTGACGGTGGGGTTCGCGGTCTGGCTGTACAGCCTGTTCCTGCCCAGTTTCGGCGCCTCGGCGTTGTTGCCTCAGACGATTCTGGAGAACGGCCTGATGGGCCTTGCGTGGCTGCGCCCGCAGGCGCTGTTCGGGGCGGCGGGCATGGACCCGGTGGTGCATGCCTTCATGTGGAGCCTGTCGCTGAACATCGTGGTCTTCGTCTTCGTCTCGCTGGTCAGCTTCCCGCAGCCGGTGGAGCGTTTGCAGGGGGCGCAGTTCGTCAACGTGTTCGACCATTCCAGCACCGCGAGCGGCTGGACCGGGGGGCTGGCGCAGAGCGAGGACCTGATGATCATGGCGCAGCGGATCATGGGCGCGCAGGAGGCGCAGGCGCTGTTCGGCGAGGTGGCGCGCGCGCGCAGGGGATGGCCGGCTACCTGCCCGAGCCGACCCCCGATTTCCTGAGCCTGCTGGAACGGTCGCTGGCCGGGTCGGTGGGGGCGGCCACGGCCCATGCGATGATCAGCCAGATCGTGGGCGGGGCCAGCGTATCGGTGCAGGACCTGATGGCGGTGGCCGATGAAACCGCGCAGATCATGGAATATTCCAGCCAGCTGGAAATGAAGACCGAGGAACAGGCCCGCACCGCGCGGCAGCTGAGACAGGTGAACGAGAAGCTGACCCAGATCTCGGTGCAGAAGGATGCCTTCCTGAGCCAGATCAGCCACGAGCTTCGCACGCCGATGACCTCGATCCGGGCGTTCTCGGAGATCCTGCGGGACGGCGGAGAGATGCCGGCCGACGCGCAGCGCCGCTATGCCTCGATCATCCATGACGAGGCGATCCGGCTGACGCGGCTGCTGGATGACCTGCTGGACCTGAGCGTTCTGGAGAATGCGCAGATCGTGCTGACGCTGAAAGAGGATGACCTGGGCAGCCTGCTGGACCGGGCGGCGGTGGCGGCAGGGCTGTCGGATGGCGAGATGGCGCTGCTGCGCGACCCGGAGGCCGAACGCGTGCTGCTGTACACCGACACCGACAGGCTGGCGCAGGTGTTCATCAACCTGATGTCGAACGCGCGGAAATACTGCGATGCGCCGGTGCCGCGGCTGGAGATTCGCGTCAGCAGGGAGGGCGACGTGCTGCAGGTGGATTTCATCGACAATGGCGGTGGCATCCCGGCCGACCAGCAGGGAACGATCTTCGAGAAATTCGCCCGCGTGAGCGAGACCCGGGCCGGAGGGGCGGGGCTAGGCCTGGCGATCTGCCGCGAGATCATGGCGCGGCTGGGCGGCGGGATCGACTATCTGCCGGGGCAGGATGGCGGCGCGTTCCGGGTGTACCTGCCCGTTTCCGGTGGCCATACGGCGCAGGCGGCGCAATGAGACCCGCCGGTGCCGCGCCGGCGCGTTTCATGCCGGTGTCAATCCTATCGTAACCTTCTTCGGCTTAACTCTTCGCAATCGCCGGGGTCCGTTGGCGCATTCGGCCTGACCGGCTGGTATTGACGCGGCCGAGCGGGTTGAAACCACGGCATGACGGGGACCGGAGGAAGGGACATCCAAGGCCATGAGCGCAGAGCCCGCTGACAACGCATCGGTCATCCATCGCAAGGCCAGGGTGGCCCGCGAGGAGTTCGACGCGCGCGAGATGTCGCCGTCGAAGGCGCTGCGGCTGGCCCTGGCCAAGGCGGCGTCGGCGCAGTTCGACCTGCCGCTGGTGGTGCGCGTCGTCGAGCATGAAGGCGTCGCGCTGACCGGAATCGAGGAGGTCGCGGGCGAGGATGGCCTGCTGATCCTGCTGGACGGGCTCGACGGGCCGCCGGGGGCGATAAAGCTGGACCTTTCCTTCGTGACCGCGCTGGTGGAGGTGCAACTGATGGGCGAGGTCCGTCGCGGCGAGGCGAAACCGCGGGCATTCACGCCGACGGATGCCGCAATCGTCCAGCCGCTGATGAACGCGGTGCTGGAACTTTATGCCGAAGAGGTCAGGGGGTGCGAGCATGTGCCGGACGCGGCGCGGTTCCGTTTCGGGGACCGGGTGGAGAACGGGCGTGCGCTGGCGCTGGCGCTGTGGGCCGCGGATTACGATCTTTACCGGCTGAACGTGGATTTCGGCCCGGGCGCGAAGACCGGGGTCATGGAACTGATCCTGCCCGAGCGCCCGCCGGAGCCGGTGGCGGAGGCGGGGGACGGCGGCGGCCTTGCGCGCAAGCTGGAGGAAAACGCGATGAATGCGCCGGTGATGCTGGACGCGGTGCTGGCCCCGCTGCGCCTGCCGCTGCAGGAGATCTGCCGCTGGACACCGGGCACGCTGTTGCCGCTGGCACCCGAACAGGTCAGCGGCGCCCGGGTGATCGGTGCCAGGGGTCACAAGGTGGCGCCGGCGAAACTGGGCCAGCTGAACGGGTTCCGTGCGGTGCGGATGGTTCTGAAAAGCGACGCTGCGGCGGATCAGCCGGCGCCCGTGGCGGAAACGGCGGACGGGTCGGAAGGGGCATGGCCCGATGAGGGCGCGACGCTGGCCCATTCGGACCTGCCTGACCTGCCGGGTTTGCCCGCTGTGCCCGGCGCGGCAGAGCCGCCGGACCTGCCCGAGGGTCCGGACCTGTCCTTCGGGGCGGGATTGCCGGATCTGCCGGACGCATCGGATGGGCCAGACCTGCCAGATCTAACGAGCCTGCCGGGCCTGCCGGATCTGCCAATGCCGGACGGGGGACCGGACAGCGGGATCGCCGAGGAGGATGCCGGGCTCGATGCTCTGGTGGAGGAGGAACTGGCCCGAGCGGCCGCGCGGTTCGAAGCGGAGGGCGAGGATGACGAATTGCCGATGCCCGGTGGCCCCAGCCTTGGCGCGCGCTAGGCCCGGGGGCGCGACGGAGCCGCAGAGGCCGGCGATGCGGGCGGGACATTGCCGAGGCGACACCGCGGCGTTCGACGCGCAGCGCAAACGCCAACGGGTTGCGCGACCAAGGTTTTCCGCCCGCGTCAGAAGCGTCGGCGCGAAGGTTTGCCCAAAATCCGGGCGGAGCGGGCGGGACGCCGCCAAACACACCCTGGTGCGCCGCTCGAGACTTCATTTGCGCGGGCGTATCGTGTTACAGTTGTAGAGCGGGGCCTGCGGCCGAAACGGCCGAACGCGGCAGGTTGCCCCTGGGAGGAGTTGCCATGAACAGATTATCTCAGGAAATCAAACAGCTGCACCGACAGATCCTTGATTTGAACGAGTGCGAACGCTATCGGCTGCAACCCCGGCTGGCGGGGCTGCTGGGGCAGATGCGCCACGCTGGCGAGCCGGTGCCGAAAAACATGCAGCGGCTGAACGAGGCGCTGTTGCATGAGGCGATTGAGGCACAGTTCGAGAATATGCCGGTCTGATCCCGGGGCGTCACGCCGGAAACTCTTGCGTTCGCAGGGACTTGCAGTCTCTAATCGATCCGGAAACCTGAGGTGAACCGGGACGTCGGAAACCGTGTCCGAAGTGCAAAACGAGTTGGCTGATGGCGTCGCTGTCCTGTCGCTTTCGCGCGGGGAGACCAATGCGCTGTCGCCCACCATGCGTGCCGATCTGGCCGCGGCGCTGGACCGCGCGGCGGGTTCGGAGGAGGTGCGCGCCGTCGTCCTGATCGGCGAAGGCAACACGTTCAGTTCCGGGATCGACCTGTCCGAATATGACGGAGCGCTGGCGGCGCCCTGGGTGGACGCTTTGACCCGCCAGATCGAGACCTGTCCCAAACCGGTGATCGCCGTCATGGATGGCGCAGCGCTGGGGGCGGGATTCGAGCTGGCGCTGGCGGCGCATGCGAGGGTGGCACGGCGCGGGTGCCGGGTGGCGCTGCCCGAAGTGAGCCTTGGCCTGATGCCGAGCGGTGGAAGCACGCAAAGGCTGCCGCGGCTTCTGGGCGCGCAGGTGGCGTTGGAATTGCTGCTGTCGGGGCGCGCTGTCGAGGCCGCCGATCCGCGGCTGGCGAAGCTGTTTGCGGATCTGACCGAGGGGGATCCGCTGGAAACCGGGCTGGCGGTGGCGCGGCGGTTCGCGCAGGCCGCGGGTTTTCCCCGGACCGGGCAGATCGAGCGCGGGTTTTCCGATCCGGCCGCCTATCGGCGCTCGGTCAGCGAAGTGGCGGCGCGGATCACGGATGAGGATGGCGCCGAGGCCGATATCCTGCGCTGCGTCGAGGCGGCGCAGCTGTTGCCGTATGACCAGGGGCTGGCGTTCGAAGCAGCGGCCTTCGAGGCGCGGATGGCGCGGACGGATACGCGTGCCGCGCGGCATCTTTATGCCGCAGAGCGGCGCGCGGCGGCCTGGCCCGAGGCGCGGGAGGGCAGCCCGCGCAAGGTGGCGACGGTGGTTCTGGCCGGCTCGGACCCGGTGCTGTCGGAGCTGGCGGTGCATTGCCTGGACAGGGGCAGCGCGTGGCGATTCTGGCCGGTGGCGCGGCGGGCGAAGCGGTAACGGCGCGGGCCCGTGCAGTCTATGAGGGTGCGGTGGCGCGCAAGCGGATGGCGCCCGAGGAGCGCGACGCGCGGCTGGCGCGGCTGAGCCGGGGCAGCGACCCGGCGGTGCTGATGGCCGCGGACCTAGTGCTGGACGGCGGCGGCGATCTGAATGGCGCGGTTGGCCGCAAGGGTGCGGTCTGGTGCATGGTGTCGGGGCGCGACGGGGCCGCGGCGCGGCGGGCGCAGCAGGGCTCGGGCGTGGACGTGCTGGCGATGCAGGCCTACCGGCCGGCCCACAGCCTGCCGCTGGTGGAACTGGCGGTGCCCGAGGGCGCGGCGGCGGATGCGGTGATGACGGTGGTGGGGTATTTCGGTGGCCCTGCGCGTGCGGTACTGCGCAGCGCGGACCGTCCGGGCATGATCGGACACCGCCTGATGGGGGCGGTGCAGCGCGCGGCGATGGCACTGATGGCGGCCGGGGCCGACGCGCCGGCGATCGAGGCGGCGGCGCGGAGCCTCGGTTTTGCCCGGGGGCCACTGGAAATCATCGAGATGGACGGGATCGGCGTGGTGGTGGCGCGGTTGCGGCGGATTTTCGGCAGCGTGCCGGAACTGTCCCTGCTGGAGGCGCGTGCCGACGCGGTGGCGGCGGGCAAGACGCCGGGGCAGGGGTTCTTTGCGCCACAGGGGCAGGCCCTGGCGCCCGACCCCGGGCTTGCCGACTGGCTGCGTGCGTGGCGTGACGGGAAGGGCGGCGGGGGGCCGGATCTGCCGGACGTGCCACTGGAGCGGGCGCTGCACGCAGCGGTCGTGGCCGAGGCCGCGAGGATGATTGCGGACGGCACGGTGTCTCGCGCGTCGGATATCGACCTGTGCATGGTGCGCGGCTATGGCTTTGACAAGACGCGGGGCGGACCGCTTCTGTGGGCGGATCTGCAGGGCGTGCTGGGCCTGGTGCGGTCGATGAAGGCGCTGATGCCGCTGGGCGAGGCGCTGTGGACGCCGCTTGCATCCCTGGAAGAGATGGTGAAGTTCGGGCGGCGTTTCTTCGGCCCCGGCGTCAGCTGAGCAGGATCCCCACGACCACCAGCATCAGTCCGATAACGGAGAGGAAGAGCGCGCCGGTGTTCACCGGCAGGATCCGCTGCAGGGCGGCGCGCAGGTCATCCTCGGACAGTCCGGCGCGGCGGGCACGGACCACGCGAAGGATGCACCATATCAGAAGGGCAAGTCCCGCCAGTGTCACCGCGGCCCCGAGCCAGACGAGGATTTCCATGGCATGTCTCCGCATTCTGCCCCTTGGTCAGGCCGAGCGGGTAGAACATTCAGGCCTGCGCTGCAAGGGTCGTGGCGTCAGAACAGGCTTGCGGGGGCGTTGGCGCGCTTGTAGTCAGGGGGCCGAGCAGTGACCCCGGAGAGCCTTCATGGACGATCAGAATTCCCCTTCCGCCGCCGACAGCACCTATCGTGTGACCGCCGATGAATTGCGCCAGTTCATCGAGCGTTTCGAGCGGCTGGAGCAGGAAAAGAAGGACGTTGCCGAGCAGCAGAAAGAGGTGATGGCCGAGGCCAAGGCACGTGGCTATGACACCAAGGTGATGCGCAAGGTGATCGCGCTGCGCAAGCGCGACAAGGACGACATCGCCGAGGAAGAGGCGGTTCTGGAGATGTACAAGGAAGCGCTGGGCATGGCGTAACAGCCGCGCCGGATCAGGGGGTGATGAGATTCACGCCTTGGATGCGCTCGATCTCGTAGATGTCTTCGTCATAGGCGTCCGACAGGCTGTCGACCAGTTCCTCGGTCCAGCCGGGCAGGTCCAGTTCCTCTTCGATTTCCTCATCCTTGACGAACTTGTCGAGAAAGGCCGAGATGACGCGGCGCTTCTGTGTTTCGGTCATTCCGGGGTGTGAGGCCAGGTAGGTTTCGAACCGTTTCATGCCCGTCGTGGTCATGATTTCCCGCAGCAGCGCGAACTCGCCCTCGAATTGCGCGTGCGGTTGCATGCCGCCCAGTTCGCGCACCACCTGCGCCCAGATCATCGGGCTGTCCTCGTTGCACCAGACGGTGATGGGCATGTCGGGGAAGTTGCGGCGAAACCGGGCGATGGTTTCCGACCAGCGGAATGCCGACGGGTCCACGCCGTTCAGGAAATCGGCCATGGTGTCATGGGGGGACTTGTCAAACAGCGCGGGCAGGTGGGTGGCCGGGTCGCGCAGAGCGAGAAAAAGCTCCAGCCGGTCGTCGACGAAGATCTGCCGGAAGGCCTCGAGGCGCATCTCGGCGGCGGGATAGAACATGCCCTGGCCCACGGCCATTCTGGGGGTTCCGAAAAAGGCCTGGTTTGACAGCACGAGCCGGTCCGTGCCGTCCTCGTGGTTGACGGCACGCAGCACGTCCTCGCGGGTTTCGGGGCTGATGCCGCTTTCGGTCACCGCGTTGAGAATATCGCGCAGGAGCTTGCGGTAGGTCTTGGGGTCCGGCACGTCGGTTCCGATCGCGGCCAGCGCGTTGCGGTTGGCCATCAGCGTGTTGACCAGACGATCCTCGTCGGTCATGTGCGCGCCGGCGTGGATAACCACCTGCATCCCGTCTGTTCCCGTCCTGTTGCCTGCGGGCGCAATATAGAGTCTTTTGGCGCCAGTTAAACCGGTTTTAGGGGCGTGGATTTTACCTTGCAGAACCTCGCGCGGATGCGTAATCAGACGGCCAGTGCCCCTATAGCTCAGCTGGTAGAGCAACTGATTTGTAATCAGTAGGTCCGCGGTTCGAGTCCGTGTGGGGGCACCACGAGATCACCTGCCGGAAATCACTTTCGCAGACATATGCCAATTGTCCTTGGGAACGCCCTCGCGGCGACGGGACGCGGCAAAGCCGCGGCTGGGAAACGCCAGGCCGGTCAGCCGTCAGAGAAGGAAGTCTTCTGCCCCGAGAAGGTCGAAATCCGACACCGTGACCGCGATGATGCCGTCAGGCTCGCCGTCGCCGCCAAGGTCGACATGAACGACGGCTGACCCGAACCCCAACTGGGCGATGCGGACTTCGGCACTGCCGCTGGCGGAGAACGCGGCGTCGGAGATGAAGGAGAGCGGGCCGTACCAGTGGGAAAGCTCGCCCAGGTCGATCCTGTCGCCGTCGTTGCCGGAGAAGTCTGTGATGACGCCCCAGTCCGGCCCGCCGTTGGCCACAAGGTCCTGAAGCGTGAAGACGAAGGTGTCGGCCCCGGCGCCGCCGGTGACCGTGTCCAGCCCAGAGCCGCCGTCGATCGTGTCGTTGCCCGCGCCGCCGTCGATCTGGTCGTCACCGCGATTGCCGCTGAGGCTGTTGGCCGCATCATTGCCGGTCATGGTGTCCTGGCCCTCGGACCCGATGGCGCCCTCGATGCTGAAAAGGCTGTCGGTTTCGTAGGTGTACCACCGACCGGTCACGTTGCCGCGGTTGGCGCTGCCCTCCAAGAGATCGATGTGGAAGCCGTTGCCGGAACCGTAATCCTCGTAGCTGACGATATCGAAGCCGGTGCCGCCGTTGACCACGTCGTTGCCGGTGCCGGGAAGAAGGACGTCATTGCCGCCCTGGCCGAGGATGATATCATTGCCGCCGCCGGCCGTGATGCGGTTGGCGGCGGCATTGCCCACGAGGATGTCTGCGTAGGCGGTGGCGTAGATATTCTCGACATTGGTGATCTTGTCGCCGCCGGATCCGGTTCCTTGGCCGAGATTGACCACAACCGACGCCGCGGCGTTGTAATAAGAGACGGTATCGACCCCCGTGCCGCCGTCGATCGTGTCGGCGCCGGGGCCGCCGCGCAGAACATCGTCGCCGCTGTCACCGTTCAGCACGTCCTCGCCTTCTCCACCGGAAAGCGTGTCGTTGCCGCTGCCGCCGGAAAGCGTGTCGTCATCCTGTTCGCCGTGAAGACTGTCGTGGCCGGCGCCGCCGAACATGAGGTCGTTGCCGTAATAGCCGTAGAGGTGGTCGTTGCCGCCATTGCCGAAGACGAGATCGTTGCCTGCGAGTGCCCAGATCGAATCGATTCCATCGCCGCCGGTGATCGTGTCATTGCGCGTGCTGGCGAAGATCTGGTCGTCGAACGGGGTTCCGGGGTAATAGGGCATCGGGGCGTCTCCTTGCTATCCTGTCATGGGTTGCGGCGCGGTCCGGAAGCGTTCAATCGTTATTCGGCGAGGCCGGACAGGGACGGTACAAGCCGTCGGGACCCTGCCGAAAATGCGCGGATGCGCAAATCTGGCTTGAACGTTGGTGTTTGGCATGCCAGTCTACCAAAACAGGGGCCGGAATCCGCGCGTGAGGAGTGTCGCGGCGACTTGTGCACCTGTCAAAGCAACCGCCGCGTGGCGGGTGCCATATGCGCCGGCCCGCCGTTCTTTGCTCTGGTGGCCGGCGTCCTGTCTGGGAGGACCAAACTTGAGCGATACTGTAACGAATGCGGGATTGGGTAGAACCGACGTCGACGACCCCGTTGCGCAACAGGGTGATACGATCTATCTGGATGCGCCGGGAACGACCCTGCGCGACACGTGGAAGAATGCGGGCCCCGGCATTGCCGCCGCCATGACGGGCATCGGTGCCAGCCACATCATGCACGGGCCCACTGCGGGTGCGCAGTTCGGATATGCCCTGCTGTGGATCATTCCCGCGGCCTATATCCTGAAATACTGCTGTTTCGAATTTGCCCACCGTTACACGATGGTGAAGGGCGAAAGCATCATGAATGCCTATGCCAAGCTGGGCAACTGGCCGTTCTGGTACCTGGGCTTTCAATCGCTGGCCAACACGTTCGGTATCGCGGGGCGCGCGCTGGGTTGCGGTGCGCTGCTTTGGGCCGCCTTTCCGTTCATGCCGCTGGAAATCTGGTCGATGGCGGTGCTGCTGGTCAGCGTCGCGATCCTGTGGCTTGGCAAGTACGAGGTGTTCGAGGGGGTCGTGAAGGTCGCGATCATCGTCTTCGCACTGTCGTCCTTCATCGCGTTTGCCTTGCAGGCACCGCCCCCGGGCGAGTACATGTCGCGGCTGCTGCCTGCGCTGCCGCCGGCCGGTGCGATGATCCTGTTCGGATCGATGTGGGGCTATTTCCCGACCACGACCGAGGTGTCGGCGATGCAGTCCAACTGGGCCGTCGACAAGAAAAGCGGCATGGTCTACGTCAAGGAGATGCGTGCCAAGGGCCACAAGGTCGAGGTGCATCCCGACTACATGAAGAACTCGATGATCCTGTATCGTCGCGACATGAACGTGTCCTACGTCATCGCGGCGCTGACGGGGATGGTGTTC
This sequence comes from Roseovarius sp., assembly GCA_046290265.1. Taxonomy (GTDB): domain Bacteria; phylum Pseudomonadota; class Alphaproteobacteria; order Rhodobacterales; family Rhodobacteraceae; genus Roseovarius. The sequence continues at coordinate 19,052 of JBKAGF010000007.1, forward strand.
CTGATCGTGGGCGCCGTCGTGCTGCATCCGATCGGGTTGGTGCCGGCGGGCCGTGAAATGGGTGTGACGATCGCCCGGATCTATACCGACACGTTCGGCGCCTGGATCTTTCCGGTGATCATCGCGGGTGGCATCGCGGCGCTGTTCTCGACCGTCTTCACGTATTTCGACGGGCAGGCGCGGGTGTTCGAGGAGTGCTGCGTCCGGCTGAAAAGCAGCTGGGACAAGCCGCAGACCCGCAAGCTGATCAACCGTGGCTTCCAGGTGCTCTGGGTCGTCGGTGGCGCGGCCGTGATGTTCGGCATGCCCAAGCCGATCGTCGTGGTGCAGGCGGCGTCGATCCTGGCGCTGGTCTTTTCGCCGATCATCTACTGGCTGACGATCAAGGCGATCACCGACGGGTTCAAAACACCCGAAGAGCGCGAGCACATGCCCGGGCCGTTCATGATGGGGCTGGCCTGGGCCGGGACCATCGGCCTGGCGCTGATCTCTGTCTACGTGCTGGTGATGATGGCCACGGGCTGATCCTGCCCGCTGAAATGCAGCGCCGCGCCACGAGGGATCGTGGCGCGGCGTTTTTCGTTCTGCCGGTGCGCGTGGCGCGCGGAGCCTAGCGCAGCCCGTCGCGCGCGATCACGCGGGCGAGGTCGAGCACAAGCTGGCCGCGCGCACGGGCGAGGGCCGGTGTGCCGCCTTCCAGGTCGTAGGGCACGGCAAGCTGGAACAGCCCGGAGCGTTCGCGGCGGCCATCGGGCACGCCAACGAAATATTGTCCGGACCCGCGGAAGTTGCCATCGGCGCCGGCGACGAGGCTTTCGAAGCGCACTTCGAGCCGGGCGTCGGGAAGTTCCTCGAACGGCCATGGCTCGGACGCCACTCGCGCGCCGGACAGCTGAGCGAGGTTGCGGGCGATTTCCAGTGCGACGGCGCGTTCCGGGTTGTCGGCCCAGCGGACATCGGCGTCGGTCACCAGCTTGCCGTTTTCGTCCTCGACGGCGATTTCGTCGGCAGCGGCATAGGCGGGCAGGGACACCTCGCGCACTTCGACGGTGCCGAAGGAAATGCGGATCGTGTCGGTCACCTGCGGCGCGGCAACCGGATAGAGATCGGGATTGGGGCCGCCACAGGCGGAAGCCAGCAACAGCGTCGCGGCGGCCAGGGTTGAGGTGTGTAGTCTGGTCATGGGTTCACCTTCCTCGGATGAGCGCGCTGGGATTGCGTTCCAGCATGCGGGCCAGCGAAGTCAGCGCCTCGGCGGCCTTGGAAATGTCGCGCAGGGCGTTCTGGGCCTCTCGGCTGAGCGTGTCGCCCTTGTTGTAGCCGGCAATCGTCACGCTGGCCTGGGTCAGCACGTTGCCAAGCCGTTCGACCAGCACGGGCAGGTCATCGACGGAGGTGGCGACGGTATCGGCGGCCCGCCGGGCGGAGCCGAGCGTGGCATTCAGATTGGTCACGGCACCGCCTTCGCGCAGTTCGGCAAGGGTGGCGTTGATCTGGTTCAGCGCGATGCCCAGATCCTCGGGCAGCTTGCGCGCGGCATCGGTGTCGAGGATGCGTTCGGCGGCGGCGGCAAGATCGGTCAGCTGGTTGGCCAGTTCCTCGACCGGGAGGGCCTGCGCCTTGGCGGCGACGGCCTGGATCTCTTCCACCAGCGCGGGGATGCCCTCGACCGATGTGGTGATCCCGTCGGCGGCGTCGGCGGCGGCATCGACGGCATTGACCAACCGTTCGGCAAGCTCGGTCTCCTCGATGTCCCGCAGTAGGGTTTCCAGGCGGGTGACCGCGGAGTTCAGCGCGACAGGGATGTTCTGGACATCGTCGGAGGCGACGATACCACGGATCTCGCTGAGGATGGCGCGGATCTCGCCCGGGGTTTCCTGAAGGTCCTCGTTGGCGACCAGCGCTTGGGCGCTGTCGAGGAAGTCGATGGCGCTGCCCAGCAGTTCCTCGATCGGCAGGCTGCCGATGCGGTTCATCACGCCTTCGACAGTTGCGGCGGCATCGACGATATCGCTTTCGGTGGTGGGAATGACCGGGATCGCGCCCTCGGGCGTTTCCATCGTCACCGGCTCGGCGTCGTCGATCTGGACCAGAGTGATCTTGAGCCCGCCGGTCAGCAGGCTGGCATTGGTGAGCTGGGCGCGCAGACCCGCCTCGATACGGTCCATCAGGAAGTTGCGGGCGCCGTCCGGGGACGCGTCGCCCTGAAGGCCAAGGCGGGACGGCTGGATCGCCAGCACCACGTTGAGCCGCACGCGGGCATCGCCGAATTGCTCTTCGTCGATGACGCCAAGAACGCTTTGGACCTCGCCGATCTTGAGGCCGTTGATTTCCACTGGCGCGTCCACGGCAAGGCCGGACACGTTCTCGTCGAAGATCACGCGCATTTCGAGCGTCTCGACATCGCTGGCCTGGAACAGGCTGTTCCGGGCCTCGGCTTCGGACGCGTAAACCTCGAACACGGTGCCGTTGCGCACCGGTTCGCCGCCCGAAACGAAGGTGTCGAATGTCAGCCCGCCGCTGACCAGCGTGGCGAGCGAGGAAAAGTCGATCGCGGCACCGGAAGGGCCAAGGCTGAAGGAGAACCCGGAAGTTTCCCAGAAGCGGCTGGTCGTGGAGATCAGGCGGGCATGCTGTTCGTAGATCAGCGCCTCGGCCACGGCATAATTGCCATCGGGCGAGATGCTGGCCTTGCCGACGCGGCCCACCTCGATGCCTCGGAAGGTGATCGGGCTGTCGTCGGTCATGCTGCCGCCCGGGGTGGTGCGCATGACGATCTCCAGCCCACCGCTGCCGGGGCGGAAGAGCGGCGCATCCTCGAGCCCGGTGAAGCTGGTTTGCGGCGCACCCGGCGTGCTGTCCCAGGAGCCTTCGATGTAGACGCCGGACAGAACCGTATCGAGACCGGTCACGCCACGGACGGTGACCTCGGGGCGGACGATCCAGAAGGTGGCGGAGACGTCGATGAACGAGGCCACGTTCTTGTCGAGACGCACCGAGGCGACGACCGCCTTGAGGTCGCTGGAAAAGTTGACATCCTCGACGATGCCGACGGCGACGTCACGGTAGCGCAGTTCGGTTTCGCGTTCGGCTATGCCGGCGCCGTTCTCGAAGGCGATCTTGATAACGGGACCGCGGGCGTTGTAGGTCTGCCACGCCACGGCCAGGGCGATCACGATGGCCAGAAGCGGGATTGCCCAGATGATGGACACGCGGCTGAAGCGTGACTGGCTTTGTTTCTCGATCCGGACGTCGGGGGGCGTGTCGCTCATGAAACGGTCCGGTCCTGGGAGGCGCGGCTGTCGGTGGCGCCGGGGTCTTGGCCGGGGTTGTGGTCGGGATCGTCCTGGCGGGATTGGACGTCCCATATCAACCGGCTGTCGAAGGCTTGGGCAGAGAGCATGGTAAAGATCACCGATAGGGCAAAGAACAGGCTGGCGCGGCCGGGCGTGATGGCGGCCAGTGTATTCAACTGCACGAGAGACGACATTATGGCAACCACGAATATGTCGATCATCGACCAGCGGCCAATGTATTCAACGACTTCGTAGAGCATCTGGCGCTGATGCATCGAAACGCTGGAGACGCGCAGCACCGAGATGGCAAGGAAGGCGATGGCCATGAACTTGGCGAGCGGAATAACGACGCTTGCCACCAGGATGATCAGCGCGACGCCCGGCGAGCCGTAGTGAAACAGCTCGATCGCGCCGCCGACGATCGTGTCTTCCTGAACCGTCAGAAGCGTGCGGGTCTGCAGCATCGGGTACATGTTGGCCGGGATGTAGCAGATCAGGCCCACGATCCAGAATGCCCAGACGCGCTGCAAGCTGGTGGCATCACGCGATTGCAGGCGTTTGCCGCAGCGGCCACAGGTTTCGGTCCCGCGCGGCCAGACCTTGGTGCAGCGGGTGCAGGCGACAAGGCCCATCTCGCGTGCGCTTTTTATGTCCTGGTTCTGTCCAGCGAGTTCCATACCGACCACCTACACAGGAAATTGTCCTGCACGACAACAAGGAAAACCAGCCCGGCGAACATCCAGAAGGCAGGCCCGAAGGCCACGTCGGCAAGATCGGTGATCTTCACGAGTGCCACGGCACAGCCGATGGCGAAGATCTCGGCCATGGACCAGGGGCGCATGGCCTCGGACAGCCGGAAGGCCTGACTTGCGCCGCGCGCCGGGGGGCGGTCGAGGACGATCGGGACGAGGACGTACATAGCCAGCAGGACGCGAGCAAGGGGGATGAATACGATCAGCGCGGCCGTGGCCAGCGAGAGCACGATCATGGGACCGTCGCTGAAGGCCAGCGCCGCGTCGAGGATCGAGACCGAGTTCGAGGTGCCCGCCGCAGTGATCGTGAGAAACGGAAAGACGGTTGCGGAAATGATCAAGATGGCAACCGAGAGCGACAGCGCGATGATCTGCATTCCGGCCTTGCGCCGGTTCGTGATCAGGGTTGTCCCGCAGCGGACACAGCGGGCTCGCTCGCCCTTTTCGGGGCGGCGCAGCCGGTAGGCCGCATCGCATTGCGGGCAGACGATGTAGTCGTCGAACTGGTTGTGAGCTTCTTGCATCAGCTTGATAATTAGCTTCCTGTCCCGGTTTGCAAGCCGGAATTCGCCCGGATGCAGGCCCGAGACCGGACCTGGACGCCGGATCAGGCGGATTGGTCGCGCCCGTGCGCAGGGGATGCTTCATCGAGCCTTGCGTCAGGGCGGAGGCCCGGCTCAGGACAGGGCCGTCACGATGGCATCCAGTCCCTCGGTCAGCGCGGCGGGGCCGGGTTGCAGGATGAGAGGGGACTTGATCTCGTGGATGCGGTTGTCGCGTACCGCTGGAATGGCGTCCCATCCGGGACGGGCGGCGATCTTCTCGGGGCGGAGTTTCTTGCCGCACCAGGAGCCGATGATGATGTCGGGTGCCGCGGCGATGACCTGTTCGGAGTTGACGACGCGCTCGCGGGCCTTGTCCATCTTGGCCAGGTCGGGAAAGACATCCGTGCCGCCGGCGATCTCGACAAGTTCGGAGACCCAGCCGATGCCCGAGATCATGGGATCGTCCCATTCCTCGAAATAGACGCGGGGCCGGGGTTTGCCCGCAGCCTTAGCGGCGACCTGTGCCAGTCGGTCACGATAGTGATCCACGAGCTCGGCGGCTTTCATGCCTTGTCCCTCGGTCGCGCCGAGATGGCGGATCATGGCAAGGATGCCGGCCAGGTCGCGCTGGTTGTAGCCCATGACGGCAATGCCTTCGCGCAGCAGGGCGGCGGCGATGTCGGCCTGCAGGTCCGAAAAGGTGAGAACGAGATCCGGCTGGAGCGCCAGGATCCTGGGGATATCGGCGGAGGTGAAGGCCGAGACACGCGGCTTTTCCTGTCGCACGCCCCTGGGGCGGACGGCGTAGCCGGAGACACAGACGATGCAGTCCGATTCGCCCAGCAGGTAAAGGGTTTCGACCGTTTCCTCGGTCAGGCAGACGATGCGTTCAGGGGGAAGGTTTTCATCGGTGCACGCCTTTGCTGTCACACGGGGCTTGCGTGTCCGTCACGGGCCGGGTCAGGTTTGCGGCGTGTTGAGGTCGCGGATCAGGCGGCCATGGCGGCGGGTTTCGGCAATCACCTGGCCGAAGGTCGTCAGGCCCCGTGCCTCGAGCAGGGGGATGAGTTTGACAAGCGCCTCGGCGGTGGCATGAGCATCGCCCAGGGCGGTGTGGCGCAGCCGAGGCGGGATGGCGATTTCCAGCCGCGTGCACAGGGCGTCGAGGGAATGCGGCGCGGTGGTGCCGAAGACGACGGCTGATACCAGCACAGTGTCGAGCACCGGATGATCCCAGGACAGGCCTGTATGGCGTTCGGCGCGGCGCAGGAAGGAAAGGTCGAACGGCGCATTGTGGGCGACAAGCACGGCGTCGCGGGCAAAGTGGTGCAGGGCGTGGCAGGCGGTGCCGAAGTCCGGCGCGCCCCGGACATCGGCATCGGTGATACGGTGAATCCGCGTCGATTCGGGCGGGATCGGGCGTTTGGGGTCGACGAACATGTCGATGCGCTCGCCTTGCACGATGCGGCCATTGAGGATGCGGACCGCGCCCAGTTGGATGACCCGGTCGAGGATGGGCGACAGGCCGGTGGTTTCGGTGTCGAAGGCCACGCAGCAAAGCGATGAGAGCGGCGTATCGAAGATTTCGCGGGCGGGACGCGTTTCCAGCAGGTCGAAATCATAGACCAGCGGGCGGGAGCGCGTGGAGTCGAACTCGGTTTCCTGGGTGTCGAGCAGCAGAAGGTAGCCGCTGTCGCCCAGCGGTTTCAGCCGTGCCCTGAAGAGACGCGCGCCGGAGGTGTCGTGCAGGTCTGCGGTGACCTCGGCACCGGAACCGGACAGGCTTTGCCGTGCCGCGGCAAGGTTGTCCGCGTCGAAATAGTCGGTCAGCGGTGCCTTCAGCCGGGGCTGGGCGATCTGGCGAAGGATTTCGGCGGCCTGCCCGTCATAGAGGACGATTTCCTGCGCGGGATTGACGAGTATGGCAGCGACGGGGATTTCGGTCAGCAGGTCGGTCAGGCGGCGGGTCTCGGACCTCAGGCGTTCGGTTTCGCGGGCAATGTCGGCGGCGCTGTTCAGCACGCTTGCGTCCAGCGTGCGCGTGACCGCATCCGCCGCGGGAGCCAGATCGCCGAGATAGCGCGTCGTGCTCTCCGGGATGGAAGCGCCGACGCCGGAATGGGCGCGCAGGCGCAAGCTGGTCGAAAGCATCTCGATGGGCTTGGCGATGCGTTCATGGAACAGCAGCCAGACGCCGGTCAGCAGCGCGGTGTTCAACAGGGTGAAGACGATGAACGCGGTCAGAAAGGGTGTCGCGGGCAGGGCGTCTTCGGCGCGGGACCAGCCCAGCCAGAGCGCTGCGCCGGCCAGGGCCACGGCCCCCAGAGCCAGAAGGCAGAAGAGGAGGAAGATGCGCAGGCGCAGGCCGAGGCGGGGCGTCACGTCAGGTCTCGCAGGCGGTGCCGAGCAGCGGATCGCCGGGCGGCAAGGGCTGCCAGTCGGCATCCGATATGCTGCCGTCCTCGGCAAAGGCGGCGCCGTCGATCAGGAGCGCCGAGCGCTGGCCGGTGCAGTCGAACAGCATCGGCGCCTTGGAGACCGGGGACCAGCGGCCGAAGAAATAGATGTCGGTCAGGACCTGGCCGGGAATGTTGTCGTTGCGGCGGGCATTGCCGGTATCGACGGCGATGAAACGCTCGGTATAGGGCCAGGCCTGCGTCCAGGGACGAACCCAGCTTTGTTCCGTGACGGTCACGGCCACTGTCATGCCGTCGGGCAGGGCGTCCGCGGTGCGATCGTACCAGGTGTATTCGTTCGAGACGGTGGCGGCGATCATGCCGAGGCCTGCCGCCACGGGTGTCAGCCAGCGGGGCAGGCGGCGAGCGGTGGCAAAATTGACGAGCATCATCAGCCCGGCGGCGGCGATTCCTGCAAAGATCGTGGCGATCAGTTCGATGAACATGGGCTATCCTAGCATGCCTTTGCCGGAGGACACGGCCGATTGCATGGTCTTGACCACGACGAAGGCGTCGCGCAGGTGGCTGCGCTCGAAATCCGACAGGGTGGAGGGATCGAGAAAATTGTCGGGCAGGTCGCCCGTCTTGACCTGCGCCGCCTGGTGTTCGAGCCTCATGGTGGCGATGAGGTCGTAGGCATCGAGCAAGTCCGCGCCGCCGGTGGCGGATAGCTGACCGGCCGCCCGCGCGGCCTCGAGACGGGCGCGGGTGTTCACCTGCCGCAACTGTCCCTGAAGGGCGTAGATCCGGCCCAGGTCGGTCACTGGCGCGACGCCGTTATGCTTGAGATCGAGACGATTGCGATGCTCGCCCGAGCGGATGGTGGCGAGACCCCGCAGAAGGCCCAGCGGCGGCTGGTGCTTGACCGAGTTCGAGATCATGTGGGCGGTGAAGATCGAATTGCGCGCGGCCTTGGCCAGAGTGTCGGTCTGGAGCGTGTCGAAGAGGCCTGCGTCACCGCCGATGGGGCGCAGGTCGAACATGACCGAGGCCAGCATCTGGGCCTCGGGGTTGGGGCGCGCAATCCAGTCGTCGAAATAGCTGCGCCAGACGCGCAGGGGCTGGCACCAGCGCGGGTTGGTCGCCATCATGTCGCCGGGGCAGTAGAAATAGCCGCAGCTGTCCAGGCCATCGCTGACGAAGCGGGCAAGGTCTGCGAACCACGGCCAGTCGGCGTCGGTCACGTCGTCGGACAGGATCAGGCAATTGTCCTGATCGGAGATGCCCGTCTGTTCCTGGCGGCCCTGAGAGCCGCAGGCGAGCCAGAGATAGGGCACGGGAGGAGGGCCAAGCTGCGCTTCGGCCAGCGTCAGCAGGCGGCGGGTGACGGTGTCGGCGATATCGGTGATCAGGCGGGTGACCACGTCGTGCCGGTTGCCCGACCCGACAAGCTGGGCCAGAAGCTGCGGGATCTCGGCGGTAACGCGGGCCATGGCGGCGGCGTCGCCGGCCCGGGCGATGCGGCCGACAAGGGCGCCGGACGACAGGGCCTGAACGCGGGTAAGGTCGGTCTGCGTGACAATACCCACCAGCCTTGTGCCCTCGGTGATGGGGACATGGCCGATGCCGCGTTCCATCATCAGGTGCAAAACATCCGTGCCGAGCGCATCGGGGGCGAGCGTCATGGGGGACGCGGTCATGATCGAGGCTATGGGGGCGGCGCTGTCGGCGCCTCGGGCCACGACGCGGCCATTGATGTCGCGCACGGTCAGGATGCCGCGAATGTCGCCGCCTTCCGTGACGCAGATCGACGAAACATTGCGTTCATGCATGCGAAGCGCCGCGTCACGTATCGGCGTGTCGGGCGTGCAGGTGAGAGGGTCGCGCGTCATCAGGTCGGCGACCGGCAGCGTGGTCAGATCCTTGCGGTCGCTGCGGGCCGGGCGGCGGCGGTCAAAGAAACGGGCCGCCTTGGGAGAGGATCGGACAAGGGCGAAAAGGTCTTCGGCCGGCAGGGCGATCAGGGTGGCATCGGTGCGGGCGGTGGCGGTGCGGCTGGCCACGTCCTCGCGCAGAAGGGCGCGTTCGCCGAAGGAATTGCGGGGGCCGAGCAGGGACAGCTGGACATCGGCCTCGTCGGTGATCTCGATCTCGCCGGTGACGACAATGTAGAGGCTCCGGACCGTGTCGCCGAGGCTGAAGATGGCGCTGCCTGAGGCGAACGCGACGGCATCGCAACGCGCGGCCAGCGCGTCGAGTTCGGTGTCTTCGAGGCTGTCATAGGGATGAACGGAGCGCAGGAATTGCGTCAGATCGCTGGAAAGCGGCATGGCCGGGCCTTTTGCAGGGTGGTCCGGCCCACTGTGACGCGGGCCGGACCGGATTTAAAGCGAAAGCCCCGCCGCATGGTGTCGCGGCAGGGAGTCCCGATCCTAGTGGCCGTCGACCGCGGCACCGGCGCCACGGGGGACGCGGACGCTTTCGACAAGGTCCTTGATCCGCTGCGGCGTTTCCTTGGTCATACCGGCGACAGCGAACGCCACCGAGAAGTTGATCGCCGCCCCGACCGCCCCGAAGGACGTCGACTTGATCGTCCCGAGAAGCGGATCGGCATCGGTGAAGGAGTTGGTGTCGGGAATGAAGAACCACCCCTTGTGCAGGAAGATGTAGACCAGCGTGACCACGAGACCCGCCAGCATCCCCGCGACCGCCCCGGTATTGTTGATGCGGGTCGAGAAGATCCCCATCATCAGCGCCGGGAAGATCGTGGCCGCCGCAAGGCCGAAGGCCAGAGCCACGGTCTGCGCCGCAAAGCCCGGTGGGTTGAGACCCAGATAGGTCGCAACGGCGATGGATACGGCCATGGCGATCCGGGCCGAGAGAAGCTCGCCCTTTTCGCTGATCTGCGGCGCGAACTGCCCCTTGATCAGGTCGTGGCTTACGGCCGAGGAAATCGCCAGCAGAAGGCCCGCCGCCGTCGACAGAGCCGCGGCAAGGCCGCCTGCCGCGACAAGGCCGATGACCCAGCCGGGAAGGTTGGCGATCTCGGGGTTGGCGAGCACGAGGATGTCGTTGTTGAAGTTGGTCAACTCGTTGCCTTGCCAGCCTTCGGCCTCGGCTTTTTCCTGCATCGCGGTCGAGTTCTCGTTGAAGTACTGGATGAGGCCGTCGCCGTTCTTGTCCTCCCAGCCCAGAAGACCGGTCTGCTGCCAGGTCGCCATCCAGTCATAGGCCGGATCGTTCTCGATGGTTTCGACCGACACCGCCTGGCCTTCCGTGCCGTTGGGCCAGAACTGCTCGGTGATGTTGAGCCGCGCCATGGCGCCCACGGCCGGAGCGGTCAGGTAGAGCAGCGCGATGAAGACCAGCGCCCAGCCTGCCGACCAGCGCGCGTCCGACACGCGGGGCACGGTGAAGAACCGCATGATCACGTGCGGCAGACCGGCGGTGCCGATCATCAGGCTGAGCGTGAAGAGCACCATGTTGAACGTATCGCCGTTATGGGCGGTGTATTCGTTGAAGCCCAGTTCGCGCACGATCTGGTCGAGACGCGCCAGCAGCGGCTCTCCGCTTGCCTGGTCGGTGCCGAAGAGACCGAGGCCCGGGATCGGGTTGCCGGTCAGTTGCAGCGAGATGAAAACCGCCGGAATGGTGTAGGCCATGATCAGCACGACATATTGCGCCACCTGCGTGTAGGTCACGCCCTTCATGCCGCCGAAGACCGCATAGGCGAACACCACCACGGCACCGATCAGAAGGCCGGTGGTATTGTCGACCTCGAGGAAGCGGCCAAAGGCCACGCCCACGCCGGTCATCTGGCCGATCACGTAGGTCACCGAGGCGACGATCAGGCAGATCACGGCCACGAGGCGTGCCGAGGAGCTGTAGAACCTGTCGCCGATGAACTCCGACACGGTGAACTTGCCGAACTTGCGCAGGTAGGGCGCCAGCAGCAGCGCCAGCAGCACGTAGCCGCCGGTCCAGCCCATGAGGTAGGTGGAGTTGTCATAGCCGGTGAAGGCGATGAGGCCCGCCATCGAGATGAACGAGGCCGCCGACATCCAGTCGGCGGCCGTGGCCATCCCGTTGGTGACCGGGTGAACGCCGCGGCCGGCGGCGTAGAATTCCGATGTTGTGCCCGCGCGGGCCCAGATCGCGATGCCGATGTAGAGCGCGAAACTAGCGCCCACGAACAGCAGGTTGATGGTAAACTGATCCATGACTTATACCTCGTCGACGCCGTATTCACGGTCGAGCTTGTTCATCCGCCACGCGTAGAAGAAGATCAGCGCGAGGAAGACGAGGATCGAGCCTTGCTGGGCGAACCAGAAGCCGAGATCGGTGCCTCCGACCTCGATGCCCGAAATGAGCGGGCGCAGGATGATCCCGAGCCCGAAAGAGACCAGCGCCCAGATGACGAGGCTGATCAGGATGAGACGCACATTGGCTTTCCAATATGCCTGGCTGGTTTTGTCTAGAGACATGTCGTTGGTCCCTCCTCCTTCGTGAAATGGCCGGAGCGCAGCATGCGCACCGACCGCCCGTTCCGTCATGCCGTCCGTTGCGGCACGACGCTGTCCAAACGGGAGGCGATCTGGTCGATGGCCCCCATCGCGGGCACGCGGGTCAGCGTGCCCCTGGATTCGTAATAGTCGATCAGCGGCGCGGTCTGGGCGCGATAGGCCCTGAGGCGCTGCGCCACGGTCTCGGCATTGTCGTCGGCACGGCGGGTCATGTCGGTGCCGCCGCAATTGTCGCACAGTCCCGGCTGTGCCGTGGGCTTGAAGCTGTCGTGATAGCCCTCGCCGCAGGCGGCGCAGGTGAACCGGCCCGAAACGCGTTCGACCATCGCCGCGTCGTCGACCTCTAGGCTGATGGCAACGTCGATCCGCTGGCCGGTCTCGGCCAGCAGAGTATCGAGCGCTTCGGCCTGCACGGTGGTGCGCGGAAAACCGTCGAGAATGACGCCTTTCGCGCAATCGGGCCGGGCGAGGCGGTCGCGCAGGATGGCGATGACGATGGCGTCGCTGACGAGATCGCCCGCCTCCATCGCTGCGCGGGCCTCTTTGCCCGCCTGCGTGCCGTCCGCGACAGCTTCGCGCAGGAGGTCGCCGGTGGAAAGCTGCACGTATCCGTGCCGCTCCTGAAGCAGGCGCGCCTGCGTGCCCTTGCCCGCGCCCGGGGGGCCGAGCAGGATCAGAACCGGGGTGGTCCCGGGATTGGCCGTGCCATCCATGGTCAGCCCCCCCTGTTCATTCTGTTGTCGATGAGGTCGTCGACGACGGCGGGTTCTGCGAGGGTGGAGGTGTCGCCGAGGGCGCCATAGTCGTTCTCGGCGATCTTGCGCAGGATGCGGCGCATGATCTTGCCCGAGCGGGTCTTGGGCAGGCCGGGGGCCCATTGAATGAGGTCGGGCTTGGCGATGGGGCCGATCTCCTGGCGGACCCAGTCGGAGAGTTCCTTGCGCAGCTCCTCGGTGGGCTCCTCGCCGGCCATCAGCGTGACGTAGCAGTAGATGCCCTGGCCCTTGATGTCATGCGGATAGCCCACCACGGCGGCCTCGGAGACCTTGGAATGTGCCACCAGCGCGCTTTCGACCTCGGCGGTGCCCATGCGGTGGCCCGAGACGTTGATCACGTCGTCGACCCGGCCGGTGATCCAGTAGTCGCCGTCCTCGTCCCGGCGGCAGCCGTCGCCGGTGAAGTAATAGCCTTTGTACTGCTGGAAATAGGTGTTCATGAAGCGCTCGTGATCGCCCCAGACGGTGCGCATCTGCCCCGGCCAGCTGTCGGCGATGCAGAGCACACCCTCGGCGGGGTTGCCCTCCACCGTCTTGCCCGATTCAGGGTCCAGCACCTCGAACTTCAGCCCGAAGAAGGGCTTCATCGCGGCGCCGGGCTTGGTGGCGTGGGCGCCGGGCAGGGGGGTCATGAGATGCCCGCCGGTCTCGGTCTGCCACCAGGTGTCGACGATCGGGCAGCGCCCGCCGCCGACCACGTTGTGATACCAGGTCCAGGCCTCGGGGTTGATCGGCTCGCCCACGGTGCCCAGCACCTTTAGGTCGGAAAGATCGCACTTGGTGACGTATTCGTCGCCCTGGCCCATCAGGGCGCGGATGGCGGTGGGGGCGGTGTAGAACTGGTTCACCTTATGCTTTTCGCAGACCTGCCAGAAGCGGGAGGCATCGGGGTAGGTCGGCACGCCCTCGAACATCAGGGTCGTGGCGCCGTTGGCGAGCGGCCCGTAGACGATATAGCTGTGGCCGGTCACCCAGCCCACATCGGCGGTGCACCAGTAGACGTCGCCCTCGTGGTAATCGAAGGTGATCTCATGCGTCATGGCGGCATAGACGAGATAGCCGCCGGTGGTGTGCACGACGCCCTTGGGCTGGCCCGTCGAACCGGACGTGTAGAGGATGAAGAGCGGATCCTCGGCGTTCATCTCGGCAGGCTCGCAGGTGTCGTCGACCTTTTCGGCCTCTTCGTGCAGCCAGAAATCGAGCCCGTCGCGCCAGGCGATCTGGTCGCCGGTGCGCCTGACCACGAGGCACTTGACCTCGTCGAAGTCGCGGCGAAGCGCCTGGTTGACGTTGTCCTTGAGCTTGGTCACGCGGCCCCCGCGCGGGGCGGTGTCGGCGGTGATGACCAGCTTGGCGTCGCAGCCATCGACCCGGGCGCCGAGCGCGTCGGGGGAAAAGCCGGCGAAGACGATGGAATGGATGGCGCCGATGCGGGCACAGGCGAGCATGGCATAGGCGGCCTCGGGGATCATCGGCAGGTAAAGGACGACGCGGTCGCCCTTTCCGACGCCGAGGTTCTTGAGCACGTTGGCCATGCGGCAGGTCTCGGCGTGGAGCTGCCGGTAGGTGATGTGCTGGGCCTCGTCATTGGGATCGTCGGGTTCCCAGATGATGGCGGTCTGGTCGGCGCGGTCCTTCAAGTGCCGGTCGATGCAGTTGGCGGCGACGTTGAGCGTGCCGTCCTCGAACCACTTGATGGAGACGTTGCCGTAAGTGTAATCGACGTCCTTCACTTTCGAGTAAGGCCTGATCCAGTCGATGCGCTTGCCCTGCGCGCCCCAGAACGCCTCGGGGTCCTTGATCGAGGCGGCATACATCTCGTCATACCTGGCCGCGTCGACATGGGCGTTGGCCGTGAAATCGGCACTGGGCGGGTAGGTGGACGCACCTGTCTCGGGGTGTTCGGTCATGTTTCTCCTCCTTGACACGCTGCACCCCCGCAGAATGGGCCAGGCGGCGCGGACGTGCTTTGGAAGGCTTATAGCAATTTCAGTAAAATTTTATAGTTAGTCATTGGGATCATTAAGTTTTATTTGTAAATTACTGTGACAGGCGCAAAAGAGGTGTGTCAATAAGTTTACACTGCGGGAAAATATTCAGTCTTTCTCGCGATCTAGCCATCCCCCGCGGTCAGCGGAAAGTTGCCCCTGCGGAACCTGCCCCGGCGTCCGCGCAGGCGGCGCGGCCTGCGACACGTTGTCAGACCCGTGCGGAGGCGATGTGAATCATGCGCCAGGCGGCGTGCGGGCCAGCCTGTGACGCCGGTCGCAAACCCGGCTACTGCTGTCGGCAACGCGGCTTGACCCTTGGGCCGTGCCGGTCAATCTGGGGCGAGTGACAGGAGAATGACGATGATCGACTGGACCGGTGAGTCGGCGCCGGGGCGCCCCTATTGGTGGGAGGCCGCGGAGCCGGAAGCCACGGAGGACGCTTTGCCGGACCGCTGCGACCTGCTGGTCATCGGCGCGGGCTATACCGGCCTGTCGGCGGCAATCGCCGCGCATGACAGCGGCGCAAAGGTCGTCGTGGTAGAGGCCGGCGTGCCGGGGACGGGTGCATCGAGCCGGAACGGCGGTATGGTGGGAGCGCATCCCAGGCTGAGCCGGGAGCGTATGGCGGCGGCCTTTGGCGAGGAAGTCGCGGATGCGCTGCTGGCCGAGGCGGCCCCGGCGCTGGACTGGGCCAAGGCGCTGATCGCGGATGAAGGCATCGACTGCGATTACCAGGAGACGGGGCGCATCCAGCTGGCCTTTACCGCGTCGCATTTCGAGGGCCAGAAGCGGCTGGCGGAGAATGTACGCGCGAAAAGCCGGGTGCGTGTCGAACTGGTGGAGCGGTCCGAATTGGGGCGCGAGATCGACACGGGGCTTTACAGGGGCGGCATCCTGTTTCCCGAGCATGGCGCGCTGCATCCTGCCAAATACCACCGCGGCCTGTTGCAGGCCGTGCAGCGGCGCGGCGTGCCGGTTGTCAGCCACGCCCGCGTCGAGGCGATGGAGCGCGACGGTCTGCGGCACGTCGCGCGGACGCCCCGGGGGCAGATCCGGGCGGACAGGGTCGTTCTGGCGACAAACGGCTATACCACGCGTCCCTTCGGCTGGCACCTGAAGCGGGTGTTTCCGCTGCCCAGCTACATCATCGCCACCGAGGAACTGCCTGCGAACCTGATCGGGCATATAGCGCCGGGGCGGCGGATGATGGTCGAGACGCGGGCACGGCACAGCTATTTCCGGGTGTCGCCCGATGGGCGGCGCATCCTGTTCGGCGGACGGGCCGCGATGCGGGATATCCCGCTGGAGCTGGCCGCGGAACGGCAGCGGCAGACGATGGTCGAGGTCTGGCCCGAGCTGTCGGAGGTGAAGCTGAGCCATGTCTGGAGCGGCCATACCGGTTTCAGCTTTGCCCAGATGCCGCATGTGGGCCAGCGCGACGGGATCGGTTTCGCGATGGGATTCAGCGGGTCGGGAACGGTCATGGCGCCCTACCTTGGGGCAAAGGCCGCCTGGATGATGCTGGGCGATGCCCGGGCCGAGACCGCCTATGCCCGCACCCATTTGCCGCGTCACCTGCTGCATGTCTTCGATACGCCACATTTCCTGAAGGCGGCGGATATCTTTTATCGTCATTGGGTGGACCGGGCGGAGGCGTGGAAGGCGCGGCGCTGAGCCGGCCCCGGCGCATCGGCGGTTTTCCGCCGCACACGCAATGGCAGAGTGGCGCAATTTCGCGCATCGGCGTAGCGTTTCGGGAAAAATCGAGCAGGACGATTTTCCGATGAAAAGCAGGTGGATGGAGAAACGAGGCGGCAAAATTGCCTGCGTCGTGGGGCTGAGCCTGATCTGTGCGGATCCCGCGCTGGCGACCGAAAGGCGGGCCGACAGCTGGACGCTGCAGAAATGCGTTCTGTACGAATCGTCCGTGCGTGACGCGATTTCCCTTCAGGGGCCCGAGGGGTTGCGCGTGGAATTTCTGACCGAGAACCAGAAGTTCATCGATGCCGGCTGTGCCGGGCGGGCCGAGATCTGTCCGATGACGCAGGAGGAATGGTCGCTCGCCGACCTGTTGCTGAAGATGACGATGAACGAGGGAATGGCGAGCACCTTCGTGCCCTTCGGCTGTTCCTAGCTCTCGCGGGCGAGGACCAGCATCATGAGGCCGATCGTCACCAGCGCGATGCCGGTCCATTCCAGCGGGCCGGGGATTTCCGACAGCACGGGGATGGCCAGCAGCGCGGCGGAGGCGGGAACGGCGGCCGAGAACCCGGCGGTGTGAGTCGGGCCGAGGTGATTTGCGGCCAGTGCGAAGCAGACCATGGCGAGAATGCCGGGGCCGAGACCTTGATAGGCGGCCTGGAAGAGGATCGTGCCGATATCGGCCTGGGCGAGGCCCGAGGGCAGGAAGAAATACCAAATCGGCAGGAAGGCCAGGGCGTTCGGAATGTTGATTGTCACCAATGCCTGTCGCGGGGTCAGCCGCCAGCGGCGCACGCCGAAGATATAGACCGACTGGATCGCTGCGGCGGTCAGGAAGAACACGATGCCGAGGGCCGCGCCCTCGCCGTTGGATCGCAGCCCGGTCACGGCGACCAGCACGGCGCCGACGGTCACGACCACAAGGCTGATGATTTGCAAGCGGTTGGGCAGGGCGCCGGTAAAGGCGGTCACCAGCAGCACGGTGAAGAAGGGCAGCGCGCCGTTGGTGAAGACCCCGGCATAGGCCGCCGACGTGTAGCGCAGGCCCATGTAGACCAGCATCGCGTAAAGCGCCCCCGATCCGCAGAGGACGATCAATGCGACCGGCACCCATCCAAGGTGCCGGGGCCACCACGCCCAGGCGAAGGGCGCCAGAAGGACCCCGGTCACCATGAAGCGCAACGCGGTGATGTCGCCAGGGGTCAGCGCCGTTTGAACGCCCGCGCGGGAAAACACGATGAAACCCGACCAGATCACCAGCACACCCGAGGCTGCGGCAAGCCCGAGCGAGCGGTTCTGGACGTCTTCGGGCAGGGGGGTCTGGACGGTCATGGCGCGATCAGTGGCAGAGGGTCGGAGAGGTGTCCATATCGCCAGATGCAAGGCCGGTATGCCGACCGCGACGCAAAAGAAACGCCGGCCTGGTGGGGCCGGCGTTGCCGTTGATGTCTGCGCTTGAACCGGGTCGGACCCTATTCCTTCGCTTCGGCGTCGAAGACCCGCTGGATGCGCCCCGGACTGCGGGCCGCGGCCTCGTCCGCCTCGAGCTCACGGCGCTCGATCCGGGCCTGCAGGACGTGGAACGCCAGCCAGAACAGGGCGCCCGCGATCACGAGCACCATCTCGGTGCCGACCATGGGATAGATCGGGCCGATCTGCGACAGGTCCGCGCCGGCCCAGGTTTCGATGGGTGTGGTTGACATGGCTTGGTCCTCCTTATGTCAGCAGGCCAAGGCGTTTCGCCTCGGCGATATCGGCCTCGGACACCACCATGGCATCCATTTCCTCGGCGATCTCCTCGGACATGTCGAGCCCGACGAGTTCGACCGCGGGCGGGACCCGGAGCATGCCCATCCCCATCAGGATCTTGGACACGATGAAGGCGGGCAGGAAGCCCAGCAAGCCGAACATGATGATGGCACCCGCGAACTGACCCCAGGGCGTGATGACCGCGACGGTTTCATGATAGGCCGCCGTTGCCGGATGGCCCCAGAGCATGAAGCCGCAGATCACCAGACCGAGAAAGCCCGCGTAGCCATGTACGGCCACGGCGCCCACCGGATCGTCGATCTTGAAGCGGCGCTCGACCCAGAAGTGCATCTTGTAGGCGAAGATGGCGCCGACCCCGCCGATCAGCATCGCCTGGATCGGGTGGTAGAGATCGTTGCCCGCCGAGGCGGTGATGACGCCCGCGAGGCCCGCCGAATAGGTCCAGAACGCCTCGCCCTTCGACACGACGTAACCCGCCAGAAGACCGCCCGAGAGCGACATCAGGAAGTTGAAGACGATGGCCGACAGGGTTGTGGGGGTGAGATAGATCGTCGTGGCCGTGAAGTTCACCACGCCTTCGGCCCCGCCCAGCGTGCCGTGGTCGATGATCGGCACGTTGCAGGCCACGTAGAAGCCCCAGAAGCCGCAATAGATCAGGAAGAGCCCGATCGTGACCAGCCACTTGTTGTGCGGGTTGATGTTGCGCGGTGTTCCGTCGGGGGCGAACTTGCCGATCCGTGGGCCCAGCACGACGATCACGCCGAGGGCAAACCCGCCCGCGATGGCGTGGATCACACCCGAGGCATAGGCATCGTGATAGCCCAGCTGTGTGACCATCCAGCCGTCGGGGTGCCAGCCCCAGGCCGCGTCGATGATCCATGTGCCCGAGCCGATGACCACGGCCAGGATCCAGAATGCGGTGGGGCGGATGCGCTCGATGGTGGCGCCCGACACGATCGAGGCCGCGGTCCAGGAAAACAGCAGGAAGGCGGCCCAGAAAACGCCGTTGAGACGGTTCCAGAAGGCGTTACCTAGCTCGGCGCCGTAACCCTGCGCGCTTTCCAGTGCCGGGCCGGGGCCACCAAGGTGCGTGCCCATGAGTTCGGACCATGGCACGGCGTTGTCGGATTGCGTCAGACCGCCGGTTATTCCGGGGCCGTTCGGCAAGGCAAAGTAGATCCACCATCCGAAGAAGAAGAAGGTGACGGTCACCAGCGGCATGAGCATGGTGTTCTTCATCACGGTGTGCATGTGGTTCTTGTGCCGGCTGGCGCCGACCTCGTACATGCAGAACCCGACGTGGATCAGGAACATGAGTGGAACGGTCACCCAGTAGTAGAACTCGGTGAAGATCACCGTCAATGCACCGATATCGGTATCCAATTTTCTGTCCTCCCAGTGCGGTGCGTCCGGTCGGCGGTGCCGGGATGGCGCCGTTTCCTGCGCACCCTTGTCATCATTTGGCCGCTCACTGTCACAGGCGGCGATTCCCGGTCGGCGTCCTCTGCGCCGGCCTGGATGGAATAAGAATGCGCAATCGATAAGCGTCTCGCTATGAAAATAATCTCTTCGGGAAGAAAAATTTCCCCTTAAGAATATTTTATTACGGAAAAGCGAAGGTTTGCGCGTGCCCCTGCGGGACGGAATGCCCCTGCTCAGGGCGACCAGATGACGGTTTTCGGGCCATTTTTGACGGATTCGGATCACAATCTGCAGAATCGGCGCTGTGATGCAATTGCGGGATGTGAGTATTTGAACCAGAAAAAGCCGGGGGGCTGCGCCTTATTGGCTGGCCACCGGGCAAACCTGACCGGATGCGGGTGCGGTGCGGTGCGTGGCGGTGGGGGTGTTGCAATGGATCAGGACTTGCGAAAGGGGCCGGGGCGGGTCACCAATCGGGGATAGGACACGCACAGGGAGGCGGGATGTCACGAGGCCGCCAGCCGGAGAGCATACGGGAAGTCGTCACGCATGGGCTTTGCATCGGCTGTGGGTTGTGCGAGGCGCTGGCACCCGCGCGGTGGGCCATGCTGATGAATGCCGGGGGCCGGTTGCGTCCTGCGCCGGTGACAGCCGAGGACCCGGACGCGGATGCAGAGATCCTTGCCGCCTGTCCGGGCGTGGTCGCGCGCGCCGAGGCGCAAGGGGACAAGGCGGATGCCGTCTGGGGCAGTTACGTGCATATGGGCGCGGCCTGGGCCGGTGATGCCGACATCCGGTTTCGCGCCGCGTCGGGCGGTGTGCTGACGGCGCTGGGCGTGCATCTTCTGCGGACGGGCAAGGCCGCCTTCATCCTGCATTGCGCGGCGGATCCGGCGCGTCCGATGCGGTCGACATGGGTGATTTCGGAAACGCCGGACGCGGTGGCGGCGCGGGCCGGATCACGCTACGGGCCCACCGATACCCTGGCGGGGCTGGAGGCGGCGCTGGCGCGGGGACAGCCCTTTGCCATCATCGCCAAGCCCTGCGACGCGGGTGCGGTGCGTGCAAGGGCGCGGGCGGATGCGCGGCTGGACCGGCTGCTGGTGGCGATGCTGGTCATGGTCTGTGGCGGGGCGTCGGACCTTGGCAAATCGCAGGCGGTGCTGGACGAACTTGGTGTGGAGGAGGAGGCGCTGGCGCTGTTTCGCTATCGCGGGCATGGCAACCCCGGCCCGACACGGGTGGAGACGCGCGAGGGCAGTGCCTTCGAGAAGACCTATCAGGAGATGTGGGCGGACGAGGCGGGATGGCGCATCCAGACGCGCTGCAAGCTGTGCCCCGATGCGATCGGCGAGGCGGCGGACATCGCGGCCGCGGATATCTGGCCCGGTGCAGAGCCGGAGGGCGAGGACGCCGGGTTCAACGGCGTCATCCTGCGTTCGCCCGCCGGTCAGGCGTTGTTCGACGACGCGGTGGCGGCGGGTGACCTTGTGCAGGGGCGAGACCACGCCCCGCGGGACTATGACGGGTTCCAGCCGCACCAGGTGCATCGCAAACGGGCCATGGCTGCGCGGTTGCGGGGGCTGGTGGCGGCAGGCTGGCCCGTCTATGCCCATGAAGGGCTGCGGCTGACCGAGCTGGACGCGCGTGACGAGGATGAAGAAGCGGGCGCTTTCCAGCGCGCGCAGAGCGGGCAGTTTCGCGACGCGATGCCGGGGGAATGATGCAGAAAGCCTTCACCGAAGACGCGGCCCTGGGGATGCTGGTCGGACTGGCCGTGGGCGACGCGGTGGGCACGACGCTGGAATTCCGGCCGCGGGGAAGCTTTGCACCGATCACCGACATGGTCGGCGGCGGGCCGTTCAACCTGGAGCCGGGCAAGTGGACCGACGACACATCGATGGCCATGTGCCTGGCGCAGATGCTGCGGTCGGCCAACGGATGGGATCCCGAAGATGCGATGAAGCGGTTCGTGAACTGGCGCGACAACGGCTATCTGTCGTCGACGCGGGTATGTTTCGATATCGGCACCCAGACCGACGCGGCGCTGACCCGGTTCCAGCAAACCGGGAACCCCTATGCCGGGTCGGTCGAGGACGACCACAGCGGCAATGGCGGGTCGCTGGCGCCGGTGGTGATCGCCTATGGCGCCTCGAAGGAAAGCGCCATGGCGGTGGCGCGGTTGCAGAGCCGGCTGACCCATGCCAGCCCGCTGTGCCAGCGGGCGGCGGCGAATATGGCGGAGTTCCTTGTGACCGGCGATATCGGACTCTTGCCACGGCCCGACGCACCGCCGGAGGAGGCCAGCGGTTACGTGGTGCACACGCTTCATGCCGCGTTCTGGGCGCTGACGCAGGGCGACACGTTCCGCGATGTGGTGCTGGCCGGTGTGAACCTTGGTGGGGACGCCGACACGGTGGGGGCCGTGATCGGGCAATTCGCCGGGCGACTCTACGGGTACGAAGGCATTCCGCAGGCGTGGCGGGACCGGTTATACGACCATGACAAGATCAGAACCGCGGCCGAGGATCTTTATGCGCTGCGCCCGATCGACCTGTAACGGAAAGGAAAGACCATGAGCCTGTTCGACGAAGACCTGTTCCTAAAAGGGCTGGAGCAGCGGAAAGGGACGCTGGGGGCCGAGTATGTGGAAAAGAATCTCGCGGCCGCGGATGAGTTCACGCGACCCTTCCAGGAGGCGATGACGGCATGGTGCTGGGGATTCGGCTGGGGCGACGAGGTGATCGACGCCAAGACCCGCAGCATGATGAACCTGAGCATGATCGGGGCGCTGGGCAAGATGAACGAATTCGAGATCCATTGCCGGGGGGCGCTGAACAACGGCGTCACGAAGGAGGAAATTCGCGCCATCGTGCATGTGGTGGCGATCTATTGCGGGGTACCGCAGGGGCTGGAATGTTTCCGCCACGCGCGCAAGGTGCTGGAGGAACGCGGGCTGTAACGGCGCCCGGATCGTGATCTGCATTGGGGCAGCGGTGTTGCAGGCGTCGGGCCGCGGACCGGAGTGCCGCGACGCGGGAATGTCCCGGGGCCGGCGCGCCGGATCGCCAGACGCCGCAGGGCGGGGATGCGCCGCTGCGCGTTTCGCGGCATCAACTCGGTGCCGGGTCAGGGCCGGGGAACAGGGTGTTGCCGGAAGGCCGCAGCACCGGGGGTGAGTCGCCGGGATCACGCCCTGGCGAGTCGGAAAACCTGCCGGCAAGCGCCGGAGGCCGCCCGTCGCGTGCGCATTGCGTGTTGGCCGAAACCCCTTTAATTCAGTGTTTTTTTCGGGTTTCCTCAAAGGAAGCGACCGCGCCCTTCCGATCTGTGTGTGAAATTCGTCACAGACCGATCAACAACACGGCGCGAGGGGGGCGGTTCGTTGACAGCGAGGGGGCATTTACAGCATTCATCCCACAAGCCGTGTCCTGGATCGGGGGCGGTGGAACTTGTAACTTTTCTGCTTTGAAGGAGGGATAACCTTGAAAAAGCAACTTCTCTGCACCAGCGCAATCGCCCTCGGCGTCGCTGCTGCCCCTGCCTCGGCCCAGGACTGGAACCTGGATTGGGGTGGTTTCTTCCAACAGCACATCGCGTATGCCGATGTCAGCGGCACCGGTGCAGCTGATTTCGACGGCATCCAGATGTTCACCAACGCCGAAATCATCTTCACCCCGAACATCACGCTGGACAACGGCCTGACCTTCGGCATCAACGTTCAGATGGAAGCTCTGAACAGCGGTGGTGGTGCAGACGGTATCGACGAAGCGTACATGTCGATCTCGGGCGACACCTTTGGTCGCATCGACGCCGGCTACGAAAACTCGGCCGGTTACAAGATGATGGTTGGCGCACCGCAAGTCGGTTCCATGGCGATCAACTCGCCCTCCGCTTCGGCCTTCATCCCGTTCGTCGGCGCCTTCGCCGGTGGTCAGTTCCGTCAAGCCGGTCTGTCCTCCTACACCGAGGTTGCAGGCAACAACGACGTCGCTCGTATCAGCTACTACACGCCGAGCTTCAACGGCTTCACGGCTGGTATCTCGTACGCTCCGTCGGCTGCTGGTAACGCTGCCAACGTGGCACCGGTCAACCGCAACGCCGGCCTGGTCGACATCTTCGACATCGGTGTGAACTACAGCCAGTCCTTCGGCACCACCGACATCACGCTGGCGGCTCGCTGGGGTACCGGTGACAGCCAGGTTGCAGGTGTTTCGGATCCCGAAACCTGGGGCGTTGGCTTCCAAGTCGGCTTCAGCGGCTTCACCTTCGGTGCTGCATATGCTGAAAACGACAACGGCATCGCTTCCGGCGCAACCGACCAAGAAGGTTACAGCGTTGGTGTGGCTTACGACGCGGCTGGTCCCTGGACCTTCGGCCTCGAAGCCTACATCGGTGAAATCAACGATGGCGGCGGTTTCGACGACCACTACGAGTACTACAAGCTCGCGGCCAACCGTGACCTGGGACCGGGCGTCAGCTGGACGACCTACCTGCTGTACGGTGAGACCCGCAACGACTCGATCAACACCGACATCGACGGCACCGCAATCGGTACCGCGATCAACCTGAGCTTCTAAGCTTAGCTTGAACGAGTATGAACGGCGGGGGAGTGTACTCTCCCGCCGTTTTCTTTTAGGGAGCGGGAAACCGTTCCCTTTTTGATGCGCCGCGAAGGATGGACATGAAACGAAGCATTGTCTGGCTGGCCTCCTATCCGAAATCCGGAAATACGTGGATGCGGATATTCCTGGCGAACTACCTGTCTGACGCGCAGAAGCCGCTTCATATCAACCAGATCCAGCGTTTCGGATTCGGCGACTCCAAGCCGGACCGGTACATCGCGGCGGCGGGGCGGCCCGTCGACTTCAAGAGCCCGGAAGCCACGCTGCAGCTGCGCGACCGTGTGTTGCAGGGGATCGTTGCCAACAACGCGGACGTGAATTTCGTCAAAACGCATAACTGCCGGAACGTGGCCTTCGGGACAGAACTGATCCCGCCACGGTTTACGCGGCAGGCGATCTATATCCTGCGCAATCCGCTGGACATGCTGTTATCCTACGCGCGGCATTACGGAATGAGCCATGCCGAAACGGCCGACGCGATCGGGCGAGCCGACAATGCCAACGCACCGGATACGACGACGACCTGGCAGTTTCTTGGAAGCTGGAGCGATCACGTGAAGGACTGGACGCAAGGCGGCGCCTTCCCGGTTCTGGCGCTGCGCTACGAGGACCTGCTGGAAGATCCCCGGACCCATTTTGGCAGGACGCTGGAGTTCATGGGTGTCCCCGTGGTGCCCGAGCGGCTGGACCGGGCGATACGCTTTGCCAGTTTCGATGAGCTGAAGAAGCAGGAAGACGCCGGAGGGTTCGCCGAGAAATCCCCCAATTCCGAGCGCTTCTTCGCCAAGGGGCAGGCGGGGCAGTGGAAAGACGACCTCGAGCCGGCGCTGGTGACGAAGGTGCGGCGGGAGCATAAACGCATGATGAAGAAACACGGATATTACAGTGTCTGACCTGCGGCGGATCATCTGGCTGGCATCCTACCCGAAATCGGGCAACACATGGCTGCGCAGCCTTTTGGCACATTACTTCATGCCGCCGGGAATGGCGCCTGATATCAATAACTTGCGCCAGTTCACCACCGCCGATATCCGGCAGGATTTCTTTGACGCCGCCAATGGCGCGCCGTTCCGGGGCAAGAGCGTGGAGGACTGGCTGAAGGTGCGCACCAAGGCGCTTCACATGATCGCGGGGGCCAAGCCGGGCAAGCATTTCGTCAAGACGCATTGCACGCCCGTCCGGGTGGGCCCGGTGGACCTGATTCCGCCAGAGGTCACGGCGGGCGCGCTTTACATCATGCGCAATCCCTTCGATGTGGCGCCCTCCTTTGCGCGGCATACATCTGTGCCGATGGATGCCGCGATCGACAAGATGTGCGACCCGGAAAACGTGATGGGTACGGAAACGGGTATTCTGGATGCTCTGGGGCGGTGGGACGACCATGTCACGCGATGGGCCACGGTGCCTGGAATGCCGCGGCACCTGATCCGGTATGAGGACATGCTGGACCGGCCGGCCAAGACGATGGAGCGGTTGCTGGACTTCCTGAGCGTCAAGCCCGACCGACCGAAACTGGCCAGGGCGATCAAGGCCACCAGTTTCGCGGCGATGAAGAAGCAGGAAGAAAAACACGGGTTCACCGAACGGCCCAAAGGAATGCAGAGCTTTTTCTCCAAGGGCACGGCAGGTGGATGGAAAGACGACCTGACCCCGGCTCAGGTGGCACGGCTTCGCGAGGCCTTTGCGCCAGTGCTTGAGCGCTGGTATCCCGAGATGCTGGATGAAACGGCGGAGTTCGTGGCGTCGGCTTGATGCGGTGATGCATTAACATGTCACGTCAAGCAGCGGATAAATATCGCCTTTTCGCTTCATTCGCTTCATGCGGTGATGCCGAATACCTGTCCTATGCGAACGCGCGTCGCGTCCGGGTAGGTCAAAGTTCTGCGACGCGTTTTGGTTCAGGCAGGCCGTAGTCCCAGGATTTCGCGCGTCTGGGCGATTGTGGCGACGGGCCGGTCGTATTTTGCACAGAGATCGGCGGCCCGCGCGATCAGCGCCGCGTTCGACGGCGCCAGCGTGTCGCGGTCGAGGCGAATGTTGTCTTCCAGGCCGGCGCGCGTGTGGCCGCCCGCCGCAATGGCCCATTCGTTGACGACCACCTGGTTGGCGCCGATGCCCGCGGCGCACCAGTTGGCCTGCGGCGCGCGGTCCTGCATTGTCTTGACGTAGAAATCGAATACCGCCTTGTCGGCGGGCATGGCGTTCTTCACGCCCATGACGAACTGGACATAAAGCTTGCCGGGCAGGTCGCCCGCGTCGTGCTTCGCGATGGCCTGAAGAATGTGGGACAGATCGAACGCTTCGACCTCGGGGGTAATGCCGTGAGTGGTCATCTCGGAGGCCAGCCAGTCGACGAGATCGGGCGGATTCTCGTAGACCCGGGTGGGAAAGTTGTTGGATCCCACCGACAGCGAGGCCATGTCGGGCCGCAAGGACAGCATCCCGCCCCGTGCCTTGCCCGCGCCCGAGCGCCCCCGGTGGAGAACTGGATGACCACGCCGGGGCAGTGCTTTTCCAGCCCTTCCTTGAGCGCCGCGAACCTGTCGGGGTCGGAGGAGGGTGTTTCGTCATCATTGCGCACATGCGCGTGGATGATCGTGGCGCCGGCCTCGACTGCCGCGTGGCTGCTTTCGACCTGCTGGCTGACCGTGATGGGCACCGCCGGGTTGTCGGAGGTGCGCGGCACCGAGCCGGTGATGGCGCAGCAGAGGATGCAGGGTTTGCCAGAGATGTCAGACATCGAGAAATACCGTTTCTTTGTTGCCTTGAAGATGGATCACGTGGCCGAAGCCGCCGGCGCGGGGGCGTGCCAGCATGGTTTCGGCGCGGTCGCCCGCAAGGGTGAATATCGGGTCGGCGTCGTTGTCCTGCCCCGGAAAGTAGATGCGGGTCATGAGCGCAAGGTTGATGCCGCGTGCCGCGATCCAGACGAGGATATGTGGGGCCTGTCCCTTGGGGCTGCCCGGCATGAGCGTCTCGAAGGTGATGTCGCCAGTCTCGGGATGCGCGGGTTGCCGCCCCCAGTGGCTGAAACCTTCGGTCGGGCCGAACGAGCCGTCCGGGCCGGGCTGCCAGATCTCGACAAGCGCGTCGCGTACAGGCTCAGCTTCGCCGTCGAGAATGCGCAGGGTCAGGGTGAGGTGTTCGCCATCCGGCGCACCGGTAATCATCGATGCGCCCAGGTCCCCGTCGCGATAGATCCCGTCCAGCCCGGCATGGCCGGGCACGCAACCGATGTGCACATAGGGGCCGGCGGTCTGCGAGGGGGATTCTTTCATGTCCGCCATCAGAGGCCTTCCATCATGTTTTCGAACAGGGTCTGGCTGCGCCCGCGCAGGATGATGTCGAAGCGGTAGGCGCGGATATCCATCGGGATGGTTTGGTCCATGTCGAGCCGGGCGACGAGCCGGTCGATGGCTTCGGCGCTGGGAATGGCCTGTACGATGGGGCAGAGGGCGATGTGAGGATCGCCTTCGAAATACATCTGGGTGATCAGACGCTGGGCAAAGCCGTCGCCGAAGACGGAAAAGTGGATATGGGCGGGGCGCCAGTCATTGCCGCCATTGGGCCAGGGATAGGGCCCTGGCTGAACCGTGCGGAAGCTGTAGCTGCCATCCTCCGCCGAGATGCACCGTCCGCAGCCACCGAAATTGGGATCGAGAGGTGCGGCATACCCATCCTTGCGGTGCCGGTAACGGCCGCCGGCATTGGCCTGCCAGATTTCGATCAGTTTGCCGGGGACCGGGGTACCGTCCTCGTCCAGAAGCCTGCCATGGACCAGGATGCGGGGGCCGATGGCGGCCAGTCCCTCGGCGGCGTAGTTCCGGATCAGATCATGATCGAGCGGGCCAAGCAGGCCCGGGCCGAAGGTGGGGCCGGTCATTTCCGTCTGCGTCGGGTCGTAGGTCAGTCGCGTCTGTAGAGGAGCGCGCAGGCGAGAACTGCGATAGTCCGGTGCCAGTGCGGGCGGATGCCAGTCGAGATCACGCGGGGCTATGAGGGTGGTCATCCGCTTTCGGCTTTCATCTCGGCCAGCGTGGCGCGGGCCAGTCTGAGCGCGTGGTTGGCGCGGGGCACCCCGGCATAGATCGCCACGTGCTGGAAGGCTTCCTGCAGGTCACGCTCTGTCGCACCGGTGCGGGCGGTGGCGCGGACATGCATGGGGATCTCTTCGAAATTGCCGGTGGCGGCCAGAAGCGCGAGCGTGAGCATCGAGCGTTCGCGCCGCGCGATGCCGGCAGACGACCAGACCGTGCCCCACGCGCCTTCGGTGATCAGGGTCTGGAACGGCGCATCTAAGGCGGTTTTGGCGGCCTCGGCCCGGTCCACATGGGCGTCGCCGAGAACCTGCCGGCGGGTGGCCATGCCCGCGTCAAGGCGGGAGGTTTCGGGCGTGGCCATATCCTCGATCAGCTGGGCCATGCGATCGGGTGTTTCCAGCGCCGGCAGGTGGCCGACATCGCCGAGGATCTCGCACCCAGCGCCGGGAATGAGCGCTGCCAGCTTGCGGGTTTCTTCGGGCGGCACCGAGCGGTCTTCGGCCCCGCCGACACAAAGCGTGGACGTGGTTATGCGCGCCGCGTCGGCGGAGAGGTCCGCATCGCGGATCGCAGCGCAGAGGGCGGCGTATCCGTCGGCGGGCACGCGGGCCAGCATGTTGCGATGCAGGGCGTGTCGATCCGGGTTGCGGTCGCGGTAGGAGGGTGCGAACCAGTTTTCCAGGATCGTGTCCGCGAAACTGTCCATGCCCTCGCGCGTGACCGCATCGATCCGCGTGTTCCAGCGGTCGGCGGTGCCGATCCGGGGCGCGGTGTTGGACAGGATCAGCGCGCGCAGCAGGTCGGGACGGCGGGCGGCGAGGGATTGCGCGATCATACCGCCGACCGACACGCCGCAGAGGATAACGCCGGAAAGGCCGAGCGCCTCCAGCAGCGCGATCAGATCGTCGGCCATGTCGGCAATCGCGGGGCCGTCCGAAAGGCCGCTTTGACCATGGCCGCGCAGGTCGTAGGTTAGCGTGTCGAAGCCGCGGGGCAGGCGGGCGATGACATCGTCCCACAGGCTCTGGTCACTGCCGAGCGAATTGGCGAAGACCACGCAGGGTGCCCCGCCGCCGGTGCGGTGGCGATAGGCGATAAGCTGGTTGTTGAGTTTTTTCGCTTCCATGCGCTTATTCCAGGGGCAGGCCGACATAGTTCTCGGCGAGGGCACGCGAGGCGGTCTCGGACCCTGCGATATAGTCGAACTCGGCGCGTTGCATGCGCTTGGCAAAGGCGGAGTGATCGGGGAACTGGTGCATCAGCATCGACAGATGCCACGAAAAGCGTTCGACTTTCCAGACCCTTCTCAGAACGGTTTCGGAATAGGCGTCGAGATGTCGTTCATTGCCGTCCCTGTAGCGGGCGACGAGGGCACGGGCCAGCAGGCGTATATCCGCCACGGCGAGGTTCAGCCCCTTGGCCCCGGTGGGTGGTACGATATGGGCGGCATCGCCGGCCAGAAAAAGCGCGCCGTGCCGCATCGGTTCGGCCACGAACGAGCGCAGCGGGGCAATGGATTTCTCGAAGGACGGGCCGGTCTGAAGCCGCGCTGCCGCGTCGGATCCCAGACGCCGGGCAAGCTCGGTCCAGAAGCGGTCATCGGGCCAATGGGCGATGTCGTCGGCAAGGTCGCATTGCACGTAGTACCGGCTGCGGGTCGCCGAGCGCATGGAGGCCAGCGCAAAGCCCCGGGCGTGATTGGCATAGATCAGTTCGTGACTGACCGGAGGCCGGTCCACGAGGACACCCAACCAGCCGAAGGGATAGACCCGCTCGAAGGTCTTCAGCACGTCGCGCGGAACGGATCGGCGCGAAACACCGTGGAAGCCGTCGCAGCCGGCAATGAAGTCGCAGGCCACTGTCACGGGTTGGCCCTCGTGTGTGAAGCTGACGGAGGGCGTGCCGGATGTCAGGCCGACCGGGGTGGCGTCGGGGACGTTGAAAAAGAAGCTCTGGCCCTCGGCGAAGCGTTTGTCGAAGAGATCTCGGGTGACCTCGGTCTGGCCGTAGATCGTGACCGTCTTGCCGGTCAGTGCCTTAAGGTCGATCCGGTGCCGGTCGCCGTCGAAGGACAGCTCGAAACCCTGATGCGGCAGGCCCTCACGGTGCAGTCGGTCCGCAGCGCCGGCCTCTTCCAGCGCGGTTACGGTGCCCTGTTCGAGCACCCCGGCGCGGATGCGCCCCTCGATATAGCTGCGGTCGCGGCGGTCGATCACGACGCTGTCGATCCCGGCATTGGCAAGAAGCTGTGACAGCAACAGGCCGCTGGGGCCTGAGCCGATGATGCAGACCTGTGTCGTGAGCGTTCGTATCATCCGCCTTGCGGCCCTCCCGGCCGGCCCCCCTGAAAAGAGGTAGCGTGTCGGAGCGGGGGGCGGCAAGGGTTTAGCGAGATGGCACCCCGGGAACACCCCGGGGCGCGCGTCAGTCCATGCGCATTGCCTCGGTTTCGACACGGATATCGACGGTATCGCCCACAAGCCCGTTCTCGACCCCGTATGTCATGCCGAAATCGCTGCGCTGGATGCTGGTGTCCATGGACAGGCCGAGGACAAAGCGTTTGTGGCCGAACGGATAGGTATCGGCCTTGTTCAGCCTGACGTTCAGCGTTACCGGGCGGGTTTCGCCGAGAATTGTCAGTTCGCCCTCGACCGTCCCTTCAGTATCGGAACTGGCCTTGCCGCCGTTCGCGGTGAAGGTGATCTCGGGGTGGGTTTCGACATCGAGGAAATCCGACTTGCGGACATGCTCGTTGCGAGCCTCGTGGAAGGTGTCGACGCTGGCGGCCGCAATGGTGACATTGACCTCGCCCAGCTCGCGGGTCTCGGCGTCGTAGGTGAAGCTGCCCTCGATCTCGGGGAAGATGCCGAGCGTGCCGGCATAGCCGACATGCTCGATCGTGAAGAAGACATTGGTATGGGTGGGATCAAGCTCGTATCGGGCCATTTCGGCCTGGGCGGTCAGCGGGGCGGCGGCAAGGGTGGCGGCGATCAATTGAATTCGCATGGGATCTCCTATCTGTTGGCGTTGGCAGAGAACGCGATGCGGAGACGATAGTGCAGGACGCGCCCCCGGCAAAGGCAAGATACGATGACAGAGAGCTGCGCTGCGCGACGTGGAACGTGCACCGGGCGCGGGGCAGCGACGGGCGGGTCGATCCCGCGCGGATACGCAGCGCGATCGCGCGGTCGCTTGTACCAGGCGCGCCGGACGTGCTGGCGCTGCAGGAGGCGGACGGGGAATGCCGCCCGCATTCGCGCATCCTGGACGTGGCGGGCATCGCGGAAGATACCGGCCTGCGCTGGCAGCATGACTGCGCCGCGATGCGATGGGGGCCGCTTAGCGACGGGTTTCTGGGCACGATCGTGTTTCTGCATCCCCGGTTCGAGCGAAGCCACCGGGACGTGATAGACCTGCCCGGGCATTGCCATCGCGGGGCCGTGGTCGTCGAGGCCATGTCCGGGGAAACCCCGTTCCGGGTGATTTCGATGCACCTGTCGCTGTCGCAGCCGCTGCGCGTGGTGCAGATGCGCATCATCGGGCAGTATCTGAGGCGCCGACCGGCGATGCAGACGATCCTGCTGGGGGATTTCAACGAATGGCGTCCCTGGGGTGGGTTGATGTTTCATCCGCGTCTTCTGGGAGCCCGGTTTCACGGCCCGTCGCGGCGGACGTTTCCCTCGCACCGGCCGTTGCTGCCGCTGGACCGCATTCTGACCGACCGGTGCGGTTCGGTGCGCGGCGTCAAGGTTATGGACTCGCCGATCCTTCGTGCCGCGTCCGACCACTTGCCGGTGTGCGGGATCGTGGCGCTTGAAGCTGATGCGCAAGAGACAGCCTGATGACCAATATGGATCTGGTGCCCTCTGGCACGTTCTAGTTAAGTATCGAAGGTACAGGGATAAAGAATGGTCGACGTCACCCCCCGAAAAGAGCCTGGGACACTTGTTGCCCGTCCGCCCGTGATGGAATTTGCCGTTATCGCCGCAATTCTCGGGCTCTGCGTGACGGCAGCGGGTCTGGTCATGCTTTCGAACCCGTGGCCCGCATTTTTGGCGTTCGGCCTGTGCGTTGCGCTGGTGGCGGCCGGCCTGCGACGGTCCTATCCGCATGCGGAATTCGGCATGTGCAACACAGTCACGCTGGGACGTGCAGCGCTGCTGTCGCTGTTGGCGGGTGCTCTGCTTGAAGCGGCGCGCGTGTCGCCGTGGCTGGTGTTTTGGGTGGCGCTGACGATCCTTGTGCTCGATGGCGTGGACGGGTGGCTTGCACGGCGGTCGCACCTGAAATCAGCCTTCGGCGCACGATTCGACATGGAGACCGATGCAGCGCTGGGCGCGGTTCTGGCGCTCTATCTTCTGCTTTCGGGACGGGTCGGGGCGGAGGTGCTGGTGCTTGGGTTCCTGCGCTATGCCTTCGTGCTGGCAGGGCTGGTCTGGCCGGCGCTGCGGGCGGAGTTGCCGGAATCGTTCCGGCGCAAGACGATCTGCGTAGTTCAGAACGGCGCGCTCATAGCACTGGTCTGTCCACTGCTGCCGGCGGCCTTGCTGGCGCCGGTGGCGATGGCGGCGGCGGCGATGCTCGTGGCGTCCTTTGCCATCGACACGGCTTGGCTGGCGCGGCACGCGAGATGATGCGCGCACTGATTCTGATTGTGTTTGCGGCAGTGCTGGCCAGCGTCCTGATGCTGCCCAACCATCCGTCACAGATGACATGGTCCGGTCTGGCGTATTTCCCGATCGAACTTGGTGCGCTGCTGGGCCTGATGGTCGTGGTCGGCCGGACCCGAGGCGTGCCGGCGCTGCTGGCGATGATCGTGGTCGCCGTGACACTGCTGAAGCTTGCGGACCTGGCGAGTTTCGCGGCCTACAACCGCGCCTTCAACCCGGTTGCGGACCTGTTTCTGATCGAGGCCGGGCTGGGTCTGCTTAGCGACAGTATCGGGTCGGTGCGCACCGGGCTTGTGGCCATCGGGGCGGTGCTGGCGACGATCCTTCTGTTTACCCTGCTGCGGGGCGGGCTGAAGGCGTGGGGCCGGCTAGACCTGCCGCGCATGGTGCGGGTGGGTGCGATGGCTGTCGTGCTGGGCTCGGCGGGATGGGCGGTGGCGGATACCGGGCATCACCTGGGTGCATGGAAATTCGACCGGAGCCCGCCGGGATCGGCGCGCACGACGCGGGTCGCGACGGCGCGGATCGCGGATGCGCGCGAGACCGTGGCCGACCTTGCGCGGTTCCGGCGCGTGGCTGACGCGGACCCCCTGCGCAACTTGGCCCATAGGCTGGATCGGCTTGAAGGCCGCGACGTGGTGCTGATCTGGATCGAAAGCTACGGGAGGGCGAGTTTCGACAATCCGGGTTACGCGCCGACCCACGGTGCCACGTTGCGTGCCGCGCAGACCGAGATCGAGACCGCGGGGCTTGCAATGAGGAGCGGCTGGCTGACCTCGCCCACCTCGGGCGGACAAAGCTGGCTGGCGCATGGGGCGCTTGGCAGCGGTCTGTGGACATCTGACAACGCGCGGTACCGGGCGATGATCGCCAGTGGACAGGACTGGCTGTTCGAGGTTGCCCGCGGCGCCGGGTACCGGACCTCGGCGGTGATGCCCGCGATCACGGCGGCGTGGCCCGAAAGCGACGCAATGGGGTTCGATCACGTGTTCGCGGCCAAGGATATCCCCTATGCCGGGATACCGTTCAACTGGGTCACCATGCCCGACCAGTTCACGCTGGCGACCTATCGGAACCTTCTGCCCGACGACACCCGGCCGGATTTCATCCAGATCGCGCTGATCTCGTCCCATGCGCCGTGGACACCGGTGCCCGACATGCTGCCATGGGAGGATATCGGCGACGGGACGGAGTTTAACGAGATGGCCGTGCGCGGCCCCACGCCCAAGGCCCTGTGGAAGGACCGGGACGCGGTGCGCGACGCCTATTGCCGTTCGGTGGACTATGCGCTGCGCGCGGCGTTCGGCCATGTCGCGCGTCTGGGCGAAGACGCCCCGCTGGTGATCGTCGCCGGTGATCATCAGCCGGCCGGTTTCGTCGCCGGCAGCGACAACAAGGACGTGCCCGTGCACATGATCGGACCGCCCGGCGTGATCGAGAGGATCGGCGCCTGGGGCTGGACCGACGGCCTGATCCCGGCAGGTGACCTGCCGGCGCGGCGGATGGATACGTTCCGGGCGGATTTCGTGCGCGCCTTCACCTCGGCGCAGCAGGTGGCGGAGATGGACCAGTGAAAGCGTGGGCGGCAAAACTTGTCGCGTCCGCGGCGCTGATGGCGGTCATGCTGTGGTGGACCGATACCGCGGCGGTTTTCGACCGGCTGGCCAGTGCCGACTGGAGCTGGCTGGTGCTGAGCCTTGCGGCGCTGACGTTGGCGACGTTGTCGATGGCACGGCGCTGGCAGTTGACGGCGCGCGCGTTGGACCTGCGGATCGGGGCGCATGCGGCGGTGCGCGAATACTACCTGGCGCAACTGATCAACGTGCTGCTGCCCGGCGGCGTCATGGGCGACGTGGGCCGCGCGGTGCGCGTCCGGGGCCGCGCGACGCTTGCGCGGGCAGGTCAATCGGTGGCGGCGGAGCGGTTGATGGGGCAGGTGGCGATGTTCGGCATCCTGGCCGCGGGCCTGCTGGGGGCGGCGGTCGTGCCGGGCGGGATCGATTGGCCCGGCGCCGTCTGGGCGATCCTGATCGCGCTGCCCCTGATATGTGCGGCCGCGTTGTGGGGTGCGCGCCGGATCGAGGCGACCCGGTCCTTCCCTCTGCTTCTGGTGCGGCTGCTGCGCCATCGCGGGATCGTGCTGCACGCGATCATGGGCGCGGGGCTGCTGATCCTGGCCTTGTACGCCTGCGCGCGCGCGACGGGGTCTGTCGTGCCGCCGGTGGGCTGGTTCACGATCCTGCCGCTGGTCTTCTGCGCGATGCTGGTGCCGCTGTCGATAGCCGGCTGGGGCTGGCGCGAGGGGGCGGCGGCGGCGCTGTTCCCGCTGGTCGGGCTGGGGGCGGATGCCGGTGTCGCGATGGGCATCTGTTATGGCGCGATGATGCTGGTCTCGGCCCTGCCGGCGCTGGTATTCCTGTGGATGCCGCCGCGTGGCAATAGGGAAGCGGCCGCTGCGTCAGAAGGGGCGAGCCCGTCATGAGCCGCGCTGTCTTTGCCATTCCGGGCGACAGGGACCAGCGCACAGGCGGGACGATCTATGACGCGACAGTGCTGCGGCATTTGAACACGCTGGGCCATGCGACGGACCATCTGCAGTTGCCGGACAGCTTTCCCGATCCATCTGATAGCGACATGCAACGGACATTCGACGCCCTGGCCGCGGTTCCCCGGTCGCGTCCGATCATCGTAGACGGGCTTGCGCTGGGTGCGCTGGACCCCGAGCGGATGGCCACGATCGCGGCGCCGGTCGTCGGTATGGTGCATCATCCGCTGGGTCTTGAAAGCGGGCTTGCTCCGGATCGCGCAAGGGCACTCTTGCAAAACGAGACCGAGGTTCTGCGTCACGCGGCGCATGTGATCGTGCCCAGTGAACATGTCGCGGAGACGGTGATATGCGATCTTTGCGTGCCGCGCGGCAAGGTCACGGTTGCGCGCCCGGGTTTCCGACAAAGGCCCGAAGCGGTCGGCCGGGATGCGCGAAAGGCGACACCGCCCTTGATACTTTCAGTAGGACTGCTTGCGCGTCGCAAGGGGCATGACGTTCTGCTGGAGGGGCTGGCGCGACTGACGGACCTGGACTGGCAGGCCGAGATCGTGGGCAAGGCGCACGACCCCGAATTTGCCGAAGCGCTGCGGAGGCAGGCGGCTGCGCTGGGCCTAGAGGATCGGGTGCGCTTTGCCGGGGAGGTTGGTGCGGCCGGTTTGGAAGAGGCCTATGGACGGGCGCATGTCTTTACGCTGGCCACGCGCTACGAAGGTTACGGAATGGTGCTGAGCGAGGCGATGGTACACGGGCTGCCCGTGGTGTCCTGCCGCGTCGGCGCCGTTCCCGAGACCGTGGGCGAGGCGGGGTTGCTGGTGCCGCCCGACGACCCCGAAGCGCTGGCCGGGGCGCTGCGGTCGTTGCTGGGGTCACGGGATCTGGCGGCGCAATACGCACGCGCGGCGCGGGACCGGGCCGCGGCCTTGCCGGGCTGGGATCACACGGCCGGTGTGTTCGCCGACGTGTTGGAACGGATTGCACCATGAAACCGTTGTTTCACAAATCACTTGCGGGATTTACCCCGCGTACCCACAAAAATTGGAAGAGCCATGTTCGCTGTTGAAGTCCGCGATCACATCATGATCGCACATTCCCTGCCATCGCCTGTTTTCGGACCCGCCCAGGGCCTGCACGGCGCGACCTTCGTCGTGGATGCCGCTTTCTATACCGAGGATCTCGACGAGAACGGGCTGGTGGTGGATATCGGGCTGGCAATGGAGGCGCTGTCGGCGGTACTGGAGCCGCTTAAATATGGCAACCTCGACGACAAGCCCGAATTCGAGGGCAGGATCACGACGACCGAGTTCCTGTGTCATCACATCTGGACGCAGCTTCGCGACAGGACCAGATCCACAGGCTTGGGCGACGGCGGCCGCGTCAAGCGGATCCGGGTTCAGCTGCATGAAAGCCATGTGGCGCGGGGGTGGTATGAATCAGATATCTGACACCCGGTTCGAGGCCGATTGGCTGAGCCTGCGCGAACCGGCTGATCATGCCGCGCGGGATGCAGGCCTGTTGGTCCGGGCTGCGCGGTGCGTGCGGCCGGGGATGCGGGTGCTGGACCTGGGAAGCGGCACGGGATCGACTGCGCGCGCCTTCGCGATGGCGGGGCTTGACGAGGTGCAGTGGTGTTTTCTGGATACCGACCATGGCCACCTTCAGATCGCGAGGGCGCGGCATCCGATGTCGGACTGCCTGCTGGGCAGCGTGACGGATATAGATGCGCTGCCGCTGGAGCATGTGAGCCTGGTTTCGGCTTCGGCGCTTCTGGACCTCATGAGCGCGGACTGGGCCGCTGCACTGGCGGTGCGTCTGAAGGCGGCGCGCATTCCCTTCTACGCCGCGCTGAGCTTTGACGGGCGGATGCGATGGAACCCTCCAACTGCGGCCGATGCAGGGATGACCGAAGCGTTCAACCGCCACCAGCGCGGCAATAAGGCAGACGGTGCTGCGGCGATGGGGCCGGACGCCGCGAAGATGACCGCGCGTGCGTTCGAAGCCGAAGGCTTCACGGTGACCTTGGCCGACAGCAGCTGGCGGCTGGGCCCCGATCACGCCGCGTTGCAGGACGCATTTGACCGCGGTGTCGCGACGGCGGCAGCAGAAGCCGGTGAGATGCGCGCGGATCGTTGGCTTGCGGACAGAAGGGCGACGGTCGCACAGACGGCGCTGCGCGTCGGGCACAAGGACCTTCTGGCGATCCCTGGCGAAATGCAGGGACATGCGACACGGGAGTTCGGCAGATGAGCATGGATACGATAGACGTCACGTCGCGGGTCTGGTCCCGGATACTGGCCGCGCGGGACGGAGACGCCTGCCTGTGCTGCGGTGACTGGAGCGCCGGCGAGCAGTCTGCGCTGGCGCTTTACGGTGGCATGACCCGGACGCTGACGGGACAGAGCGTGACCGCGCAGATCGGGCAATCGCTGGATGGACGGATCGCGACCGAGTCGGGGGATGCGCAGGACATCTCGGGCAAGGACGGTCTGGCGCATCTGCACCGGATGCGCGCGCTGGTCGATGCCGTCGTGATCGGGGTGAAGACCGCGCTGCACGACAATCCGCGCCTGACGGTTCGGCTGGCCAGGGGGGGCAATCCGGCGCGGGTGGTGATCGATCCGCACGGACGGCTGCCCAACGATGCCGGGCTGCTGCGCGACACCAGTGCGCGCCGGATCGTCATCCAGTCGGTGGACAAGGCGCGGCCGGATGACGTCGAGGTGGTGCGCCTGCCGCGCGGCCAGTGGATTTCGCCGGCGCAGATCCTTGCGGCCCTGCGTGGACTGGGCCTGGATCACGTGCTGATCGAAGGCGGCGGGATCACCATCGCGCAATTTCTAGAGGCCGGTCTGCTGACTCGCCTGCATGTGGCGGTGGCCCCGCTGCTGATCGGGGCCGGGCCCACGGGGCTGAAGACGTCTCCGGTGCCTTGCCTTGCCGAGGCGCTGCGGCCGAAGACCGAGGTCTACAGCCTGGGGTCGGACATCCTGTTCGACTGCGCCCTTCACCCCGAACCGCCTGCACAGGTGCTTTGGCCGCATCGCGCGCAGGCGCGGCCGGCCCTGCGCCATTGATGCGTCATGTCCGTTTCCGATAACCCCAGAGTGTGTCCCATGTCCCAAGTTCCCCAGATACTGATCCCGACCGTTGCCGAGCGGATGAGCCGGGCCATCGGCGACCTTCGCCTTGGCCTGCCATGCGTTGTCGGCGACGATGCCGGCCCCGCCGGATCGTGCATCGTTGCCGTTGCGGTCGAGCCGCTGACACAGGAGCGGCTGGACGGGTTGAGGGCACTTTTCGGCGCGCCGGAACTTGTCCTGACGGGCAATCGCGCCCGCGCGGTAATGGCCCCGGTGCAGAGCGCCGACATCGCCGGCTCTCTGGTGCGGATCTACCCGCCGAAGCAGGCCGACATCGGTTGGTTTCGTCGCCTGGCCGATGCCGGGCAGGACGCCGGGGCAGGGCCGGTGGCGCCGCTGCACCGTGTGCGCCACGAAGAAGACGGGCGGCTTCAGGCCCTTGCATTGAACTTGGTGAAAGCGGCCGAGCTTTTGCCCGCTGTGCTGGTCTTCGATGTGCCCGAGGCGGCGCTTCTGCCCAGCGAGCTGTCTATGGTGCGGCTGGAGGTTTCAGAGGCGCTGACCCATTTCGCCCGCGCGCCCGCGCTGGCGCCGGTGGCCCATGCCGGTCTGCCGGTCGAGGCGCATGACATGGGACGGTTGCACGTGTTCCGCGACCCGGACGGGCGGACCGAGCATTATGCCTTCGAGATCGGAGCGCCGAAACCGGGCCTGCCGGTGCTGGCGCGCCTGCATTCTGCCTGTTTTACCGGCGACGTCCTGGGCAGCCTCAAGTGCGACTGCGGACCGCAGTTGCGCGCCGCCATGCTGCGCATGGGAGAAGAGGGCGCAGGCCTGCTGCTTTACCTCAATCAGGAGGGGCGCGGTATCGGGCTGGCCAACAAGATGCGGGTCTATGACCTTCAGGCGCGGGGGCTGGACACGGTCGAGGCGAACCACAGGCTGGGCTTCGAGGATGACGAACGCGATTTTCGTGTCGCGGCGGATATGCTGCGCAGCCTGGGGTATGGCGCGGTGCGGCTGCTGACGAACAATCCGGCCAAGGTGCGCACCTTCCGGGGGCAGGGTATCGACGTGATCGAACAGATCCCGCTGCGCGTGGGCAAGAACATCCACAACAGCGGGTATCTTGCGGTGAAGGCGCTGAAATCCGGGCACGCGCTTTGACGGACGACGCGGTGCGCGCCCTCTGGATCGTCGCCGAAGGCGCGGCGGAACTGCGTCAGGCCACATTGGCGCGTGGCGCGGACCTTGTTACTGTGGATACGCTCTATTCCGGGATCAGCCGGGGCACCGAGCGGCTGGTGTGGACCGGCGGCGTGCCGGTCAGCGAGCATGAGACGATGAAAGCGCCCTTTCAGGAAGGCAGCTTCGGTTTTCCGGTGAAATACGGCTATGCGGCGGTCGGCAGGATCAAGGCGGGCGACCGGGCGGGGGAAACGGTCTTCGTGCTGCATCCGCACCAGTCGCGCTTTGCCGTTCCACAAGATGCCGCGGTGCCCGTACCCGAAGATGTGCCGCCGGACCGGGCGATCCTTGCCGCCAACATGGAGACCGCGTTGAACATCAGCTGGGATGCAGGCGTTGGGCCGGGTGACAGTGTGGCCGTCGTGGGGGCGGGGGTCGTCGGCGCATTGGCGGGCTATCTTTGCGCGCGGATGCCGGGAACGGACATTTGCCTTGTGGACGTGGAACCGGCAAAGGCGCCGCTGGCCCAAGCGTTGGGTTGCGCCTTTGCGATGCCCGAGGACGCGCCGCGCGACGTTGACGTGGTGATTCACGCCTCCGCCACGGAAGACGGGCTGGCGACTGCGATCGGTCTGGGCGGTCAGGAGGCGACCGTGGTCGAGGCAAGCTGGTTCGGCACCCGGGTGCCGCAGGTGCCATTGGGCGGAGCATTTCACCAGCGGCGCCTGCAGATCGTCGGCAGCCAGGTCGGACAGGTTCCGCCGGCGCGGCGCGCGCGCTGGAGCTATCGCAGGCGCCTGTCCAAGGCGCTGGAATTGTTGGCAGACCCCGCTCTGGACGTTCTGATTTCCGGCGAGACGCCGTTCGACGCGCTGGCTGAGGCGTATGGCCGTATCCTCGACGACCCCGGCACCCTGTGCCACCGGGTCATTTATGATGCGGCGGCGCGCTGACCGGTCAGGCGCGGACCACCCGCAAAAGGCTGGTGCCCGCAAAGAGGGTTGCGGCGACGCAAACGATGGAGGGGCCCGCCGGCGTGTCCAGCACGTAGGCCGCGCGAAGTCCGGCCACGGCGGAGAGCGCGCCAAGGGCGGCGGCCGTGATGGCCATCTGCTCCGGCGTGCGCGACAATGGCCGTGCCGCGGCGGCCGGGATGATCAGCATCGCCGCGATCAGCAAAACACCCACGACCTTGATTGCCACGGCCACCGTAATGGCCAGTGCAAGCGTCAGGATCAACTGCTCGCGCCTTGGGTTGATGCCACTGGCATATGCCAGTTCCTCGCTGAGCGTGGCGGTCAGCAGCGCCGACCAGCGCCAGCCGATCAGGCCGACGACCAGCGTCGCGCCGCCCCAGATGACCGCGAGGTCGCCGCGCGACACCGCGAGGATGTCACCGAACAGATAGGCCATAAGGTCGATACGGATGCCCGACAGGAAGGATACGGCCACGAGCCCGAAGGCCAGCGCGGAATGCGCCAGCACGCCAAGCAATGTGTCCATCGCGTAACCTCGGCCCGACAGCAGTGTCACGGTCAGGGCCATGGCAAGGGCCACCGCGACCGCGCCGGCGAAGATCGAGACCTGAAGGGCCAGGGACAACGCCACGCCAAGGATCGCTGCATGGGCCGTTGCATCGCCGAAATAGGCCATGCGGCGCCAGACCACGAAACTGCCCAGAGGGGCGGCGGCGCAGGCGACGCCGGCTCCGGCCAGTGCGGCGCGGGTCATGAAATCGTCAAGCATCACTCGGCCGCCCTGGTGTCGGTGTCATGGGTGTGGTGGTCATGCGCATGGGCGCCTTCATGGCTGCAGGCGCCGTCATGACTGTGATCGTGGTCATGCCGGTAGAGCGCCAGTGCACCACCGGTTCCGGTGCCGAACAGGGCCTGATACTCGGGGGCGGCCGACACGATTTCGGGCGTGCCCTCGCAGCAGACATGGCCGTTGAGACAGATCACCCGGTCAGAGGCGCTCATGACGACGTGCAATTCGTGGCTGATCATCAGGACGGCACAGCCGGTTTCGGCGCGCACGGCCTCTATCTGCTGGTAGAAGGCCGCCGATCCAGGCTGGTCCAGGCCTTGCGTCGCCTCGTCCAGCAGAAGCAGATCGGGAGCGTCGATGAGAGCGCGGGCCAGCAGCACGCGCTGAAGCTGGCCGCCGGACAGGTCGGACATCTGCCGGGCCGCGAGGTCGGGCACGCCCGCGCGGGCCAGAGATCCGGAGATGGAGGAGCGCGTGGCGCCGCCCGGCAGGCGGAGAAAGCGTTCGACAGTCATCGGCAGCGTCGGGTCGATATGCAGTTTCTGCGGCACATAACCGATGCGCAGGCCGGGGCGGCGGTCGATCCGGCCCGAGGCCGGTTTCACCGCGCCGATAAGCGTGCGCAGAAGCGTCGTCTTGCCTGATCCGTTGGGGCCGACCACGGTCACGATCTCGCCCGGCTCGATGCCCAGCGTCACGCCGTGCAGCACTTGGGAAGCGCCGCAGCGGACGCTGATATCTTGCACCGAAACCAGTGTCATGTGTCGGTCGTGCCCGTACAGGCGGGGCAAAGGCCTTCGGCCTCGACCACGGTACGCTCGATCCGGAAGCCGGCGGCGCGCGCGGCGTCGCCCAGGGCGCCGCGCGCGGGGGCGGCCTGTGCCTCGGCGACGGAGTCGCAATTGCGACAGATCATGAAGGCGGGCGAATGGCTTGCACCGGGATGGGAGCAGGCGATGAAGGCATTGAGCCGCTCGATCTTGTGGGCGAACCCGTTGGCGACGAGAAAATCGAGTGCGCGGTAGGCCACGGGGGGCTGCGAACCGTAACCTGCATCGCGCAGACGGTCGAGCATCTCGTAGGCGCCAAGCGCGCGGTGTTCCTGCAGCAGGATCTCCAGTGCCTTGCGTCGCACGGGCGTAAAGCGCAGCCCTTCGCGGGCACAATGGGTCTCGGCCTCGGCAATGGCGGTGGCGATGCAATGGGTGTGGTCATGAGCCTCGAACCCGACCGGTTCGGTCGGTGGAGTATTTTCGGGGCGGGTGCTACTTGTCATAGTATAACAATTCAGATATCTGCAGGAATTGTTATGTAATCACAGGTGGCGCAAATGTCCAGAAACCTTCTTACCTTTTCCGCTGCGGCTGCGCTTTTGGCTGGCACCGCACTGGCCGATGCTCCGCGTGTGGCAACCGATATCGCGCCGGTGCATTCGCTTGTCGCACGCGTCATGGAAGGGGTGGGGGAACCTGCGCTGGTCCTGGCACCGGGAGCGAGCCCGCATGAATACAGCCTGCGGCCGTCCGAGGCTGGCGCATTGCAGGAGGCCGACGTGGTTTTCTGGATCGGGCCGGAACTGACACCGTGGCTGGAGGATGCGCTGGGCACGCTTGCCGGGGATGCGCGGTCCGTGGGTTTGATGAAGGCCGAAGGCACAATGGCATTGTCATTCCGCGAAGGTGCCCTGTTCGAGGCGCATGATCATGGTCACGAGGAGGCGGATCATTCCGGTCACGGTGACGCAGGCGAACACGACCATGAGGGCGAGGAGCACGCGAACCACGAAGGCCACGACCATGAGGGCGAGGAGCACGCGAACCACGAAGGCCACGAGCATGAGGGCGACCACGACGGCCACGATGAGCACGGCCACGGTGACCATGCCGAAGAAGCGGCGGATCACGGTCACGCGCATGAAGATCACGATCCGCATATGTGGCTGTCGCCGGACAATGCGTCGACATGGCTGGACATCTTTGCGACAGTCCTGTCGGATGTCGATCCTGACAATGCCGAGGCCTACAGGGCCAATGCCGAGGCCGGCCGTGAAGAAATTGCCGCGCTCAAGGCCGAGATCGACGGTATTCTCGATCCCGTGCGAGGCGGCAATTTCATCGTCTTCCACGATGCCTATCAGTATTTCGAAGCCGCGTTCGATATTCCTGCGTCCGGGGCGATCTCGCTGTCGGATGCCTCCGACCCAAGCCCGGCGCGGATTGCAGAAATCCAGTCGCGTGTGCGCGACGAGGGCGTGACCTGCGTGCTGGCCGAGCCGCAGTTCGACCCCGGAATCGTCGAGACCGTGATGGAGGGCACCAACGTGAAGACGGGCGTGCTGGATCCCTTGGGGTCGGACCTGGAGCCGGGGCCGGACCTGTATCGCGGACTTCTGCGAAACCTTGCGACGGCGCTGGCCGGTTGCCTGTGATACGCTTGCTCAGGTTCCGGTCATAAGTTGGTACCCCGGTGTTGTGATCGCCTTGACCGTGGTGATCGGCGCATCCTCGATCCACGTGGTGCGCTCGATCACCAGAAGGGCCGCACCGACCGTTGTTTCCAGAAGTTCGGCGACGGCCTCTTCGGCCGAGACGGCATAAAAGCGCAGGTCGAGACGGGTATAGGGCTTGTTAAGGACCAGCCACTCGTTCGCGCTCTGATCGGTGAAATCGAGCTCGTGGATCTCGGGCGAGGTTTCGGGGCAGATCCAGCGGTCCTCCAGGATGTACGGGCGGCCATCGGACAGATGCAGCGCCTCGACACGGACCATGGGGCGCGGACCTTCAATGCCGAAGGCCGCTAGCACGCCGCGGGGGGCCGCGGCCTTGGTCCGGCGGATCAGCTGGTATCCGTAGCGCCCACCGCGCTGTTCAACCTCGCGTCGGGTAATGGGGATGTCCAGCGTGGCGCGCGTGACAGGCTCGGCGCGCACGCGTGTGCCGCCCCTGCGGCGGCGTTCGACGATGCCGCTGTCCGACAGGTCCTGCATTGCGCGCTGCACCGTGGACCGAGCACAGCAGAGATCGGCGGCGATATCGGCGTCGCGGGGCAGGCGGTCGCCGGGTCCGTACCGGCCTGTCAGGATCTGTTCGTGGATACGATCCCGGACATCCTTCCATGACAGGCGGGGTTCGGGTGTCATATGTCCTGGCCCAGCTGTTTCGTCACGTCGACAAAAGCGCTCGTGATGCGGTCACGCTCGACATGGTGGCCGTCGCGGACCATGTGGCGACCCGCACTCCAGACGTCGGTGACGCAGGTGCGGCCCCGTCCCGTGAAGATCAGGCTGTCGAGCGCGGCATCGCCGCTTCGGCTGCAGAGGAATTCATTATCCGTCGAGACGGCAATCAGGTCGGCCAGCCGGCCCTCGGCGATCTGCCCCGAGGCGCGCCCTGCGGCCTGTGCGCCCGCCTGGGTCGCAGCATCGAAGAGAACGCGGCCGGTGGACCGGTCCGCGGTTGCCATCGCAGCGCGGCTGCGGTCGCGCAGGCGCTGGGAATAGTCGAGCTTACCAGTTCTCCCACAGGGCGATGTGGATGTTGGAATCCGATCCGATCCCGAACCGGCCGCCCGCATCACGGTACGCCGTGCCGTTGAAGATACCGTCGCCAAGGCTCGATTCGGTGATCGGGCAGAGGCCGGCGACAGCGCCCGTCGCGGCCAGTGCCCTGGTTTCGCGGTCGGTCATCTGGGTGCAGTGGATCAGGCACCAATTGTCGGTCACGTCGGCATTGTCCAGTAGCCATTCGACTGGGCGCGCGCCGTAACCGGCTTCGATCTCCTCCACCTCGGCCACCTGTTCGGCAAGGTGCATGTGGA
The DNA here is from genome assembly GCA_046290265.1 of Roseovarius sp. Lineage (GTDB taxonomy): Bacteria > Pseudomonadota > Alphaproteobacteria > Rhodobacterales > Rhodobacteraceae > Roseovarius. The sequence goes on from JBKAGF010000007.1 coordinate 63,955, forward strand.
TGGGACCGTCGGGACAGATCGCACGGGCCTCGGCCAGCGCGTCGGGCGGGACGGCGCGCAGGGAGTGGGGGGCGATCCCGATGTTGTAATCGTCGGGGCCCTTGCCAATGAGTGCGGCACTGTCGGCATGCAGGCGCGCGAACAGCTCGGGGTCGCTGCCGAACCGGCGCTGGCCGCCTTCAAGTGGCCGCCCGTCACAGCCGCCTTGCATGTAATGCACGGGCAGTAGCGTCAGGCCGATGCCGGTGCCCTGTGCTGCGCCGACGATGCGTTCTGCCATCTCGGGCAGGTTGGCATAGGGCGTGCCGCCGATGTCATGATGCAGGTAGTGGAACTCGGCCACCGCGCCGTAACCGGCTTCGAGCATTTCCATGAAGACCAGTTCAGCGATGGCCTGGACATGATCAGGCGTCAGACGGTCAAGAAAGCGGTACATCAGTTTCCGCCAGGTCCAGAAACTGTCGCTGGGATCGGGGCCGCGGGTTTCCGTCAACCCGGCCATCGCGCGCTGGAACGCATGGCTGTGCAGGTTGACCGGGGCGGGCAGCAAGAGATCGACCGATTGCGCACCGGGCGCGGCGCCGCGCGAGATTCGGGTGATGCGCCCACCGTCCAGCGTCAGGCACAGATCGTGGACCCAGCCATCGGGTGTAAGGGTTTGACGGGCATGGATTTCCTGCACGGGCAATCTCCATTGACAAAATATGTAGCTACATATTAGCGTTATGTAGGTCATGTGACAAGGAGGGCGTTCATGTCGGACCAGCTGGTGATCATCAATGCCGCCATCGCCCGGATGGATGGTGTGGAGGACGGTTATGGTCTGATCCGAGATGCCGCGCTGCGCGTGACCGGAGAGCGGATCGACTGGGTCGGGCCGATGTCCGACCTGGGCGAGGTGCCAGCGAAGGCGCGGGTGATCGACGCAGAGGGGCGGCTGCTGACGCCCGCGCTGATAGATTGCCACACCCATATCGTGCATGGCGGCAACCGCGCGAAGGAATTCGAGATGCGCCTGCAGGGCGCCAGCTATGAAGAGGTCGCGCGGGCCGGGGGCGGCATCGTGTCGACGGTCACTGCAACGCGGGACGCGGCAGAGGACGCGCTTCTGGAGCAGACATTGAGCCGGGCCGATGCGCTGATCGCCGAGGGTGTCACCACCATCGAGATCAAGTCGGGCTATGGACTTGATATGGATACGGAACTGAAGATGCTGCGCGTGGCGCGCAAGGTCGGCGAAGCGCGTCCCGTCCGCGTGGTGACGTCCTTTCTTGGCGCCCATGCGGTGCCCAAGGGGGCGGACGCGGATAGCTATATCGACGAGGTTTGCCTGCCCGCGCTCGAGGCGGCCCATGCCGAGGGTCTGGTCGACGCGGTGGACGGTTTCTGCGAGGGGATCGCCTTTGATACCGCGCAGATCACACGGGTGTTCGACAAGGCCGAGGCGCTGGGCCTGCCGGTCAAGCTGCACGCCGAGCAGCTGAGCAATATCGGTGGCACACGGCTGGCGGCAGACCGCGGCGCCCTGTCGGCAGATCACGTGGAATACGCAAACGATGCGGACGCGGCGGCGTTGGCCGATGCGGGCAGTGTGGCGGTCCTGCTGCCGGGAGCGTTCTATACTCTGCACGAGACGCAGAAACCGCCGGTTGAGGCGTTCCGTGCCCACGGAGTGCCGATGGCTGTGGCGACGGACTGGAACCCCGGGTCATCGCCGATGGGATCGGTCCTTCTGGCGATGAACATGGCCTGCACGTTGTTCGGGCTGACCCCGGCAGAGGCATTGGCGGGCACCACCCGATATGCCGCGCAGGCACTGGGCCTGTACGACCGCGGCGAGATCGCGCCGGGTATGCGGGCGGACCTGGCAATCTGGGATGTCGATGAGCCGTCCGAGCTGAGTTACCGGATCGGGGTCAACCCTCTGCACATGCGGATTTTCGGAGGCCGGGCATGACGTTGGTGCTGGAGCCGGGCGCGACCCGGCTGGACAGTCTTGAAGCCGTCTGGCGCGACGGGATGGCCGCGCGGCTGGCGCCGGATGCGCGCGCGCGCATCGACGCGGCGGCGGCCAGGGTCGCCGCGGCGGCGCGCGGGGATGTGCCGGTCTACGGCGTCAATACCGGCTTCGGCAAGCTGGCCTCGGTGCGCATTCCGCCCGAGGATGTAGAGACGTTGCAGCGCAACCTGATCCTCAGCCATTGCTGCGGTGTGGGCGAGATGCTCGAGCCCGAGACCGCGCGCCTGATGATGGCGCTGAAACTTTTGTCGCTGGGGCGCGGAGCCTCGGGCGTGCGGTGGGAGATCTGCGCGCTGATCGAGGGAATGCTGGCGAAGGGCGTCGGGCCGGTGATCCCGTCGCAGGGATCGGTCGGCGCGTCTGGCGATCTGGCGCCGCTGGCGCATATGGCCGCTGCGATGATCGGTGAAGGCGAGGCACTGCTGGACGGCACGCGGATGCCCGCTGCCGAAGCGCTGGACAAGGCTGGGCTGTCGCCCGTCGTGCTGGGCCCCAAGGAGGGGCTGGCACTGATCAACGGCACGCAGTTCTCGACCGCCTGCGCGCTGGCGGCGCTGTTCGATGGCGTGCGTGCGCTGAGAGCGTCGATCGTGACCTCGGCCCTGTCGACCGATGCGATCATGGGGTCCACCCAGCCGTTGCAACCCGAGATCCATACCCTGCGTGGCCATAAGGGGCAGATCGACGTGGCCACGGCCATGTCGAGGTTGATGGCGGGGAGCGAGATCCGCGAAAGCCACCGGGAAGGCGACAGCCGGGTGCAGGACCCGTATTGCATACGCTGCCAGCCTCAGGTTGCGGGCGCGGCGCTGGACCTGCTGCGCTTTGCCGCGCAAACGCTGGAGATCGAGGCAAATGCCGTCACTGACAATCCGCTGGTGATCGAGGCGGGGATCGTTTCGGGCGGGAATTTCCATGCCGAGCCGGTGGCCTTTGCCGCCGACCAGATCGCGCTGGCCCTGTCCGAGATCGGGGCCATCGCGCAGCGGCGCGTGGCGCTGATGGTGGACCCGGCGCTGAGCCACGACCTGCCGCCCTTCCTGACGCCGGCGCCGGGGCTGAACTCGGGCTTCATGATCGCCGAGGTGACGACGGCGGCACTGATGAGCGAGAACAAGCATCTGGCCAATCCGTGCTCCACCGACAGCACGCCGACCTCGGCCAACCAGGAGGATCACGTCAGCATGGCCGCCCACGGCGCGCGGCGGTTGAGGCGGATGAACGCGAACCTGTCGATGATCCTGGGTGTCGAGGCGTTGTGCGCTGCCCAAGGTATCGAGGCGCGGGCGCCGCTGGTGACCTCACCGGCGCTGTCCGATGCGCTGGGGGTGATCCGGGCTGTGGTGCCGGCCTTGAAAGAGGACAGACTTATGGCGCCGGACATGGAAAAGGCCGCGCAGCTCGTGCGGGACGATGCGCTGGCGCGGGACACGGGCGTGGAGGTTGGGCTGTGAGCTTTCTTGAAGTGACACGCGGGCAGAGCCCGCTTGTTCTGGGGCTGCCACATACCGGAACCGAGGTGCCGGAGCACGTGGCCGAGGGACTGAATGAAACCGGGCAGGGACTGGCCGATACCGACTGGCATATCCACGAGCTTTATGCCCGTCTGGTTGGCAACGTGACGACAGTGCGCACGACAATCCACCGCTATGTCATCGACGTGAACCGCGACCCGGAGGGCGCGAGCCTGTATCCTGAGCAGAACACCACGACGCTGTGTCCGGTGACCGATTTCGACGGTCTGCCGATCTGGAAGGAGGGGGCGGAGCCCGACGCGGCCGAGATCGCGCGGCGGCGGGAGGCTTACCATGCACCGTATCACGCGGCACTGGCGGCGGAGTTGGAGCGGGTGCGGGCTATTCACGGGTTTGCGGTACTTTATGACTGCCACTCGATCCGGTCGGAGATTCCGTTTCTGTTCGAGGGTGTTCTGCCCGATTTCAACGTGGGCAGCGACGAGGGCCGGACCTGCGCGCCGCAGATCGAGGCGCTGGTGGTCGGCACCTGCGAGGCGGCCGACGGCTATTCCAGCATCCTCAACGGGCGCTTCAAGGGCGGCTGGACGACGCGGCATTACGGGCGGCCCGGCGAGGGCCTGCACGCGATCCAGATGGAGCTGGCGCAGTCCACCTACATGCGCGAAAGCCCGCCATGGGATTATGCGCCTGAGCGTGCGAACCGCCTGCGCCCGCATCTGAAAACCATTCTAGACGACCTGATCCGTTGGAGACCCGAATGACCAATCCCCGCCATAACCTGCGCGATATCTATCCGCCTACAGGCACCGAGATCACTGCCAAAAGCTGGCAGGCGGAGGCGGCCATGCGGATGCTGATGAACAACCTGCATCCGGACGTGGCCGAGAACCCGCATGAGCTGGTGGTCTATGGCGGGATCGGGCGTGCGGCGCGGACGTGGGATGATTTCGATCGGATTGTCGCGGGGCTGAAGGATCTGGAAGCGGACGAAACCTTGGTGGTGCAGTCGGGCAAGCCCGTGGCCATCGTGAAGACCCATGCGGATGCGCCGCGCGTGTTGATCGCCAATTCCAATATCGTGCCGCATTGGGCCAACTGGGACCATTTCAACGAGCTCGATAAAAAGGGCCTGATGATGTACGGCCAGATGACGGCCGGATCGTGGATCTATATCGGAAGCCAGGGCATCGTGCAGGGCACCTATGAGACTTTTGCCGAGGCCGGGCGTCAGCATTACGACGGCGACCTGACCGGCAAGTGGATCCTGACGGGTGGCCTTGGCGGCATGGGCGGGGCACAGCCCTTGGCCGCGGTGATGGCTGGGGCGTGCTGCCTTGCCGTGGAGTGCAACCCCGACAGCATCGATTTCCGACTGCGCACGCGTTACGTCGACGAGAAGACCGACAGCCTGGATGAGGCGCTGGAGATGATCGCGCGCTGGACCAAGGCGGGGGAGGCCAAGTCGGTGGCGCTGCTGGGCAACGCGGCGGATATCTTTCCCGAAATCCACAAGCGGGGCGTGCGGCCCGATATCGTGACCGATCAGACCAGTGCCCATGACCCGGTGAACGGCTACTTGCCGCAGGGCTGGAGCATGGGGGAGTGGCGCGAGAAGCGCGAGAGCGACCCCAAGGCGGTCGAGAAGGCGTCGCGTGCGTCGATGAAGGTGCATGTGAAGGCGATGGTGGATTTCTGGAACGACGGGGTGCCGACGCTGGATTACGGCAACAACATCCGGCAGGTCGCGCAGGATGAGGGGCTGGAGAATGCCTTTGCCTTTCCCGGTTTCGTGCCGGCCTATATCCGGCCCTTGTTCTGCAAAGGGATCGGGCCGTTCCGCTGGTGTGCGTTGTCGGGTGATCCCGAGGATATCTACAAGACCGACCAGGCGATGAAGGAGCTGTTTCCGGAGAATGAAAAGCTGCACACGTGGCTGGACATGGCGCGCGAGCGGATCTCGTTCCAGGGGTTGCCGGCGCGGATTTGCTGGATCGGGCTGGGCGACCGGCACCGCGCGGGTCTGAAGTTCAACGAGATGGTGGCGAGCGGAGAGCTGAAGGCGCCCATCGTGATCGGGCGGGACCACCTCGACAGCGGATCGGTCGCCAGCCCGAACCGCGAGACGGAAGCGATGAAGGACGGGTCGGACGCGGTCAGCGACTGGCCCTTGCTGAACGCGCTGGTGAATACCGCGAGCGGGGCCACATGGGTCAGCCTGCACCACGGCGGCGGTGTCGGGATGGGATTCAGCCAGCACGCGGGCGTCGTGATCGTGGCCGATGGCACGCCGGAGGCCGCGAAACGGCTGGAGCGGGTGCTGTGGAACGACCCGGCCTCGGGTGTGTGGCGGCACGCGGATGCGGGATACGAGACGGCGATCGACTGTGCCAAGGATCATGGCCTGCGTCTGCCGGGTATACTCGGAAACTGAACCATGGCACGCTGGATCGGTTCGGAAAGACAATTTTGGAGACCGGTCGAGGCCGCGCAATCCGGCACGCATATTTATCAGACGTCGCAGAACTCTGCCGTCGTGTCCAACGCGGGCATGAGAGACCGCGTTGCGCTCTTGAATCCGTCAGGCGACCGCGCGATTGCTGAACGGTCACGGCCGCCTTGCAATGAAGCGAAATCAAGAATTGAAATCCAACAAGGAGAGAAGACATGGACAGACGTAAATTTCTGACAACCGCTGCCGTCGGCGCCGCAGCGGCGCCGCTGGCCGCCCCGGCCATCGCGCAGGACGTGCAGCAATGGAAGATGGTGACGGCATGGCCCAAGAACCTGCCCGGGCCGGGCGTGGCCGCGCAGATGCTGGCCGACCGGATCACCACCCTGTCGGGCGGGCGGATCGAGGTGAAGCTGTTCGCCGCCGGTGAGCTGGTGCCCGGGCGCGGCGTGTTCGACGCGGTCAGTGAAGGCACAGCGGAGCTTTACCACGCGGTTCCGGCCTATTGGGGCTCCAAATCCAAGGGTATCCTGCTTTTCGGCTCGCAGCCTTTCGGCCTGCGTGCGGACGAGCAGGTGGGCTGGCTGTATCATGGCGGTGGGCAAGAGCTTTACGACGAGATGTACGGCCAGTTCGGCATCAAGCCGTTCCTGTGCGGCAATTCCGGCCCGCAATGGGGCGGCTGGTTCCGCAACGAGATCAACTCGGTCGAGGATCTGAAGGGGCTGAAGTTCCGTACTACGGGCCTTGCCTCCGAGATGTGCGCCAAGCTGGGCATGGCGGCAGAGGCCATGGGCGGCCCGGACATGTTCCAGGCGTTGCAGACCGGAGCGCTGGACGCGGGCGAGTTCATCGGGCCCTGGACCGATAGCGCGCTGGGCTATCAGCAGGTTGCCAAGAACTACTACTGGCCCGGCGTGGGCGAGCCGTCTTCGGCCGAGGAATGCGGTGTGAATGCCGAGGTGTTCGGCGCGCTGCCCGACGACCTGAAAGAGGCTGTTTCGGTGGCGTGCGAAAGCCTCTACAACCCGGTCTGGACGGAATACACCACCAAGCATGCGGCCTCGCTGAAGAAATTGGTCGAGGAAGACGGTGTGCAGGTCAAGAAGTTCCCGCAGGAGGTGATCGACGCCATGGGAGTGGCCGCCAAGGAGGTGATCGACGAACTGCGTGAGGACAGCGACGATCTGGTCAAGCGGATCACCGAAAGTTTCGTCGCCTATCGCGACAGCATCGGGGCCTACATGACCTATGCCGATAACGGTCAGATGAATGCCCGTGCCGCGGTGATGGGCTACTGATGACGCGGGCGCGCGGGGGACAGCCTCGCGCGCCACGACCAAAGGGGCAGGGAAGGCCGGGACATGCTGGCACTGGCAGGGATCATCGACGGGATCAATCGCGGTATCGCGTCGGTATTGCGGTGGTTCGCGCTGCTGATGGTGCTGGTGCAGTTCGGCATCGTCGTCGGGCGCTATGTCTTCGGTGTCAATTCGATCTGGGTGCAGGAAAGCGTTCTGTACCTCCACGCCACTCTGTTCATGCTGGCCGCCGGATACACCCTGCTGGTCGACAAGCATGTGCGGGTCGACATCTTTTACGCCAAGGCCGCGCCCGCCACGCGGCGGTGGATCGACATGGCAGGACATTTGTTTTTGTTGCTGCCATCGATGGCGGCGCTGATCTGGTGGTCCTGGCCGTCGGTGCGCAATTCATGGAAAATTCTTGAAGGGCCCATATCCGTGGGCGGGATCGAGGCGGTGTTCCTGTTGAAATCCCTGATCCCGGTGTTCTGCGTACTGGTGGCGCTGCAATCCATCGCGATCCTGCTGCGGCTTTTCGCCGGGGAGGAGCCGGCGTGACGGAGTATCTCGACCTTCTGATGTTCGCGGCCCTGGTGGTGGCGATCCTGTCGGGCTTTCCGGTGGCGTTCAGCATCGCCGGGATCGCGGTGCTGTTCGCCTATCTGGGCTGGGCGCTGGGAGCGATGGATATCTCGCTTTTGGGCGCGTTCGGGCAGAGGGTGTTCGGGCTGATATCGAACCAGGTGCTGATCGCCATACCGCTTTTCGTGCTGATGGGTGCGCTGTTGGAGAAAAGCCGCATCGCCGAGGAGTTGCTGGACACAATGGGCCGCGCTTGCGGGTCCTTGCGCGGGGGCTTGGGCATTTCCGTGATCCTGGTGGGGGCGCTCTTGGCGGCGTCGACGGGGATCGTGGGGGCGACCGTGGTGGCGATGGGGATGATCGCGCTGCCGACGATGCTGCGGTCGGGATATAATCCAAGTGTGTCGGCCGGGATCGTGTGTACCGCCGGAACCCTGGGGCAGATCATCCCGCCCTCGACCCTGCTGATCATCCTCGCCGACGTGATGTCGAACGCCTATCAGCAGGCGCAGTACGAACAGGGGAAATTCTCGGTCGAGGCCTTGTCCGTGGGACAGTTCTTTGCGGCCGCTCTCCTCCCCGGCCTGGTGTTGGTGTCGCTGTACCTGATCTACGTGCTGGTGCGCGGTGCGCTGCGCCCGCAGGACATGCCGCCCGCGGATGCAACCATGGCCAAACCCACCGGGCGCGAGGTGCTGGGGGCCATCGTGCCACCTGTTCTGCTGATTTTCGCGGTGCTGGGCTCGATCCTGGGCGGGCTGGCAACGCCGACCGAGGCCGCCGCGGTCGGGGCGGTGGGGGCGCTTTTGATGTCCGGGGCGCGGCTGGGACGGACGCGGTGGCTGATCCTGATCGCCGCCGCGGCGCTGATCGCGCTGGCCATCGCGGCGGGTGTCTTCCCTGTGCGGTTGCAACGCGGTGACCTTGGCGCAGCGTCCTACGTGGCGGGCGGTCTCTATATTCTGCTGGCCGTGATCGGTGTGCTGGGCGTGCTGGCGGCGCTGCGCAACGTGCTGGCGGAGCGCGTGGTGCATGATGCCGTCAGCTCGACCATGACCATGACGGCGATGATCTTTGCCACGATCCTGGCGGCGGGCATGTTCTCGCTCGTGTTCATCGGACTGGGTGGCGAGGACCGGGTCGCCTATTGGCTGGCCAATCTGCCGGGCGGGGCCACGGGGGCGTTGATCGTGACGATGATCATCGTCTTCTTCATGGGGTTCTTCCTGGATTTCGTCGAGATTTCGGTTATCGTGCTGCCGCTCGTGACCCCGTCGCTGATCCTGTTGGGGCATGACCCGATCTGGCTGGGGATCATCCTGGCGATCAACCTGCAGACTTCGTTCCTGACGCCCCCCTTCGGGTTCTCGCTGTTCTATCTGCGGGGTGCTGCGCCGCCAGAGATCACGACCGGCCATATCTATCGCGGCGTAATGCCCTTTATCGCTTTGCAGGCCCTGGGTGTCGCGGTGGTGTGGGTCTGGCCGTCGCTGGCGACATGGCTGCCACGGGTGATGTTCTGAGGGGCTTATCCGCGCATCAGAGCGTCACGATATGGTTGTCCCACGCGCAGTCCAGCCGGTCGAGGGCGCGAGGTCCGTCGGCGGAAATCCCAACAAGCCCGCCCAGACCGTCACTGGCCAGATAGCCCGCATCGAGCGGCGCAAGCCCGCAGATGTCCGTGCGGGAGACCGCGCCGAGGAACGTGCCATCGGCGGCGAACCGGTGCAGTCGGCCACCGCGGGGTGAGGTGATGGCGATCTCGAGACCGTTGCCGCTGAACGCGACACTGCCGGCATAGCCCTGCATGGCCAGTTCATCGGCCAGCGGGGCCGGGGCCAGTACCGCGTTCTCGCCCATCCTGTGCAGGCCCAGAAGAGGCGTGGCGCTGTCGGGTACACCCTCCCACTGCATCGCAAAACCGACGAGGCCGTCATCGCGGATGGCAAGGTGGCGGATCGAGTTCTGGTGCAAGTCCTCGGAAAGTTCGAGCTGGTCCTGAACCTGGCCCGACAGCGACAGGTAGGTCAGGTTGGGCCGCATCGTCGGAATGTTCAGCTTGGTCCGGTCCAACGGGTCCGTGGCGATGCCGCCATTGGCGACGATGAGCGTCTGGCCGTCGGGCATGAGGCGCAGATCGTGGGGGCCGATGCCGTGCGTGGCAAACTCGCCCCTGCGGACATAGCCGGCATCCACATCCCAGATACCGACATGTCCCTTGCTGCTGTCGCTGGCCTGTTCGCTGGTGAAGAGCATCGCGCCATCCTCGGCAAAGACACCGTGGCCGTTGAACTGACGGCCCTCGGGCGGGGTAAGCCGGTGTCGCGTGTCACCGCGCGCGCAGTCGATCACGAGGGCAAAGGCCCCTGGCCTGCGCGCAAAGGCCACCGCTTCGGCGCGGCGGGGGTGTCCCGCACCGGCATGTCCGCGGGCGGGCATGGGGATGCGGAACGTGGCATGACCCTGCGTATCGAGGCCATAGAGGGCAAAGCTGTCGTCGCGCTCTTTCGCGGCCGCAAGAAACGCCGGATTGCCCGCGGCGGCCCAGCCCAGATGCGGGGCGGTGCCGGCGGCCAGCAGGCTGGCCAGAAATGCGCGGCGGGTGGCCATGGGATCAATCTCCGTCCTGTGCATTGAAGCCGGCCGAAATTCCGAGCGGTTCGCCCAGTTCAGCGGCGATGGTGTCGTGCAGCGCGTCGACGGTCTGTTGCAGCACCTCGACATGCAGCCTGCCTTGTGGCGTCTCCACGTCCTTGAATGTCGGGTCTTCGATGCGCGCCGCCGCGTCGCGGACATCGGCGAGGGCCGCCTCGGTGCGGGGCAGGTCGTGATCGGCCAGGGCACGGGCAAGCGCCACGGCGCCGTCGACCGATAGCAGCACGTTGTCGAGCGATCGGTCCGAGCGGCGTGCCTCGGCGAGTGCGGGCCGGGGACGGTCGAAACTGCCCATCGGCAAACCCAGGCGTTTGCCCGAGGTGAATTCGAGCGAGGACAGGATCTGGGTGAAGATGGCGCGCTGTGCTTCGGCGTCGGTCAGGTAGGTGGTGTTGCCCTCCGCTCCGGCGGTTCGAAGTGTCGCGACAAAGCTATCAGTCCACGCCGCCTGCAATTCTGCCGCCTGCATGTCGAGATCGGCGGCGATGGTCGCGACCAGGCGGCAGGTATAGCTGCCCGAGGCATACTCCGAAAAAGCAGGATCGTAGAGCAGCATGTCGAGCGCAAAGACCCCGCGCGCGGCGATGGAGACGTCGGCATAGCCTGTGGGATCGTCCGCTACCGTGTCCTGATCGGCAACGAGACCCGTGAGCGTGCGCTGGGTAAACCCGCGGGGATCGGGCCAGAACCCGATCGACAAGGCGCCGGTTTCGGATGGGCCGATCCGCAGGTCCGCAATGGGCATCCATGCATCAAAGGCCGCCTGGTAGGCGGGCCGCACGGCTTGTGGCAGGCAGTCGTCCCTGGCGGTTTCCGCCAGCGTGGCAGAGGCTTCGGCGAACTGCGCCAGTCGAGGCAGTATATGGTCATCGAGCGCCTCGTCGATCCCGGCGAGGGCCGGGGTGGCGGCGAGTGCAGCTGTCAGCGCGAGGGCGTTCAGACGGGTCATAAGCTCTCCAGAAACCGGATCAGGGCGGCGCGGTCCGCCGGCGGCATCGTGATGACGCGGTCGCGGGCCGGCTGCGCCTCGCCTTCATGCCACAGGACGGCCTCCAGCAGGGAACGCGCGCGGCCATCATGCAGGAAAGTCACGCGGCCCGATACCGTTTCGGTCAGGCCGATCCCCCAGAGTGGCGCGGTGCGCCATTCCCGGCCGTCTGCCCGCCCTTCGGGGCGGTTATCGGCCAGGCCCGGCCCCATGTCGTGCAGCAGAAGGTCAGTATAGGGCCAGATCAGCTGGAAACTTGCCGGGTTCTCGCCCCGCAGCCGGTGGGTGACGAAATTCGGCCGGTGACAGGCGGCGCAGCCCGCATCGAAGAAAACCTCGCGCCCGCGAAGAACCTTCGGGTCCTCCACGTCGCGGCGGGCCGGCACGGCCAGCGTCCGGCTGTAGAATGCCACCAGGTCAAGGCCGGCCTGATCAATCTCCAGCCCGTCCTGTTCCGGGTCGCCACCATGCACGGCGGCGGTGCAATCGGTCTGCGCGTCCGTACATTCGCCCGCCCCGGCGCGGTGGATCGGATTGGAAATGCCGATATCCCCGGCAAAGGCGCTGGCGGTCTGTTCCAGAACGGTGGGGTTGCCGGCCTTCAGCCCGAAGCGACCCAGCATCGGCTGGTCATGGACATCGGACCAGACGATTTGCGGGCGGCCCGAAATGCCGTCTCCATCGCTGTCGTCCGGGTCGGCATTGGCAAGGATATCTTCCGTAGGGATTGCCTCGAGCAGGCCCATGCCGATCATCTGAGGGGCCACGCGGGGGCTGAGCATCGCACCCTCGGCCAAGGGACCATAGCCCAGATCCGCCGCCTCGTAGGCCGGCTGTCGCAACACGGCCGTCTCGTCACCCGAAAGCGGCACCTCGACCTCCTTGTATGTCACGCGCAGGCGGTACTCGGGGACGTGGCCCGGCAGGCTGAGATCCTGCAATTGCGAGCCGTAGGTGGGATCGGGCGCCGTGGCGTGGGTGCCTTCGATAAATCGCTCGATCACTTCGAGGGCATCGGCGGGAACCGAGACGCGCAGGAACATCGACACCGCACTGTCGCCCGGCCCCTCGGGAGGATGCCCGCGCCCGTCTTTCAGGTGGCATCGCTGACAGGAGCGCGCGTTGTAAAGCGGTCCGAGACCGTCCGAGGCGATGGTCGAGGCGGGTGGAGAGACCCAGAGGCGCCGGAACAGGCCGTTGCCGACGCGAAAATCGAGTTCCTGCGCGAAGCTCAGGTTCGCGGCGGGCTGGGAGAATGCGTCGGGCGTGCTGCGGGCACGTACCGTCTGCGCCCCGCCGGAATTCTGCTCGAACGCCCAGGGTGCGGTGAAATCGTCGGGCAGGGCGGTGACATCGGCGACACGCTCACGCTCTTCAGAGGTGCGTGGCACGACATCGAGGTGCGCGTCCTTCAGGGCGGCCCAATCGCGCGCCTTTTCCTCTTCGGCAGCCGAGAAGGCCGGAAGGAGCAAAACTGCCGCGAGTGGCAGCAGGGCAAGAGGTTTCGATATCATGGCGGCACGCGTGCGCAAAGGGCGGACAGGCGGCGTCGCGCGCGCCTGCCCATTGGTGTGCGGCCTTATTGGAATACCGCGGAAGGATTGTCGAGACTGTCGGAGCCCTCGATCTCGATGCCGCCGAGGCCAAGCGCGTCAACCACCCGCTCGATCGACCGCGTCTGGTCGATCAGGCCGTCGATGCCGCCCATGATCAACGCCTCGCCGCCCTTGTTTCCGCGGGCCAGCATCTGGTCATAGGCGAAGCCGGCCTCGGCCGCAGTCTTGATACGACCAAGCGCGAGCACCGCATCGGCCAGTCGGGTGTGCATCTCGCGGTCAAGCTCGGGATTTTCGGCAGCCACGAGATCCGATACGGACGGGCCTCTGACCAATGTGCCATCGGTGCGCACATACTCGCCCAGATAGACATTGCGGATGCCGACGCCGTCATAGAAATGGTCGTTATGGGTGTTGTCGGAAAAGCAGGAATGCTCTTCTTCGGGATCGTTCAGCATCAGGCCAAGGCGCATCCGCTCGCCCGCGGTCTCGCCATAGCTGAGGCTGCCCATGCCGGTCAAGATCGCCGTCAGGCCGGCTTTTTCGTCCCCGGTCAGCGCGGCGCGGGCGTCTCCGCCTTCGGCCCATTGCGCGGCCATCCATTCCAGGTCCGAGACCAGAAGATCGGTCGCTGCAGCAAGATACTGGGCGCGGCGGCCGCAGTTATCATTGGTGCAATCGTCGCCTTGCGCATAGTCCGTCCAGGGGCGGTTGCCGGCGCCCGCGTCGTGGCCGTTCAGATCCTGCCCCCAGAGGAGGAACTCGATCGCGTGATAGCCGGTGGCGACATTGGCCTCGATTCCGTCCGCCTCGTGCAGTCGCTCTTCCAGCAGGGCGGGAGTGATCTGCGCGGCGTCGATCTCTTCTCCCGAAAGGGTGAAGGTCGGGTTCGCGATGACGTTCAGCGCGGCCAGCTGGTTTGCATCGGTCGGGCCGCCATAAGCGCCGTCGACGTAATCGATCAGGCCTTCGTCCAGCGGCCATGCGTTGACCTTGCCTTCCCAGTCATCGACGATGGCATTGCCGAAACGGAAGACTTCGCTTTGCTGGTAAGGGACGCGGGCGGCAAGCCACGCGTCGCGCGCTGCCTGCATGGTCTCGGCGGAGGGCTGTTCGATCAGCGCATTTACCGCTTGTTGCAGCGCTTGCGCAGTGCTCAGACTGTCCGAGTATGTGGCGTGAGCGATATCGGCATAGGTGCCAAGGACATCGGGGGCGTCCTGCGCCTGTGCGGACGCGGCAAGACCTGTCGTGATCGCGGTGGCGGCGGTAAGGAGAATTCGTTGCATCGGATGTCCCTTGTATCAATCAGCTTCCCGATCGCGGCGCGCTGGCGCGGAATCGAGGTGTGGGGACTAGTCTGACTGAAACTGTCGGAAACTACAATTCCCGATTCTTAAGGTCGGGAAATGCGCAACGGTCCGGACAGGTGGTCCGGCCGGCCGTTGAAGGCCAGCCGGGCAGGCATCATTTCAGGTGGGCGCGCAGCATCCAGGCGAATTTCTCGTGCGCCTGACCGCGTTCGATGCACAGGTCCTCGGTCAGCGTGTCGCCGTGCTTGGCGGCCAGTTCTCCGGCCCCGGCCAGCGTTTCGGCCAGCGTCTCCTGCGCTTTCTTCAGAAGCTCGATCATCTCTTCGGCGGCTGGCACGCCCTCTGCCTCGGACACCTTGGACCGCTTCAGCATTCCGGACAGCATGCCTTCGGCGTGGCCATCCAGCGCTTTGATCCGTTCTGCAAGATCGTCCTGCGCGACGAAGTGATCTTCGTAGATGGTCTGGAACAGCGCGTGCAGCGGGCCAAACGCCATGCCGGTCACGTTCCAGTGGAAATTCTGCGCCAGCATCGTCGTTACCGCGGTTTCCGCAACGCATTGGTTGAGGGCTTCGGCAATCTGGGCGTTGGCGTCGGTTGAAAGAGTCTTGGCCGTTTGGGTCATCCTCGCCTCCTTGGGTTTTGGGGAATCATGCTGGCTGGCATCCGGCTGGCTTGCAGGACCAATCTAGGCCCGGCATACCGGTTCGGCAAGGTACTTTAGAATCTTTCTAAATCCGAGCGAAATTGTCGGCCACATTGCGCAGCAGGAAGACAATGTTGCGATGCGCGTGTTTTGGCACGCGGGAATGCAGGAGAAAGGCCGCACTGGCACTGTCGCCGTTCTTGAGGCTGCGGGCGAGGGCCAGCAGCCAGTCCTCGTCGAATGATGTTTCGGCCTCTCCGGTACGGTACAGCAGAGGCCGGCGTCCGAGGGCTTGGGACAGGCAGCGCATCAACACGTCCGACGCGGCCTGCGCGGCGACGCGGGAATTGACCGACAGCGCCGCACAGGCACCGAAGAGATCGACATAGCTTTTGCACCGAGCATCGCGCGCGACGTGGCGCAGATGCTCCAGCAGCGTGTCCGCGCCGGGGCCCGGGCCGCTGTCGAGTGTGGTCCGTTGTGCTGGTTTGCGCATTGCCGAAGTCATGTGAATTCTTTCTGCCTTTCCAGGATGAGATGCGGCCAGGCGGCTCACGCGGCCTTGCCGCCGTCAAGCACGGCCAGCGTGACCTTCTTTTTGCGACACTTCTTGGCGTAGGCGCCTTCCCAATGCTTGTAGCGCCCCATCACCGTCTGCTGGGCCGTCAGAAGTTCGACGAACGCCTCGCGCTGCTTGTCGTTCTTCATCTGCTTGAAGGCGGATTTCTGCGCCTTGGTCATGGAACAGCCGATGCAATGCCCGGCGCGCTTGAACTTGCAGACATCGATGCAGGGGCTTGGAACTTTCGACATTAGGACCTCGCTGAGGGGTGAGCGGTTGGCTCGGTCGTGGTTGGATCGGCTTTCGGCAGGTTTCAGGTTTCGGGTGATGTTTCGGACGTCATTTCGTCAGGATGAGGTTTCCCGCACGGGTGATGCGCAGCGTGTAGACCTGGCCGTCGAGGACGATGTTTGCCTTGACACCGTTGGCCACGAGGTCTCGGGCGTCGTAGGCGGCGATATCTTCGGCGTTATCCGCCAGGTGCGGATCGGGAACGGGGTGCACGCGGGTCATCCGGCATTCCCGACTTTCGAAGCGGCATCACGATCTCTTTGAAGGTCGATGAGATGTTCCAGCGCAAAACCATCCTGCGCTATCGTCTCGGGCTGCGACTGCAGAATCTCACGCCAAGTGGTCAGTGCGGAACCGGTCGGAATGTCGTGCGCGGGTCGTGTCATGTCCTGTTCCTGTGCGATGAGATCCGGGCTTCCGGCAAAGGTGGCCCGGACCTTCGTCTGTTTCCGCAGATGCGAAAGACCGACCATTCGAGTCGGGATATATCCAACGTCTATCTTATTCCGATTGTTTCGGTCAAGAAATCTTGCCGGAGCCGTTCCGACTGGCTATGAGATCAGGCACCGTCGGCCTGATCGAGAAAGCGCAGACGGTTTCCAAACGGGTCCGTCACTTCCATCTGAAGTCCCCATGGCATCGAGGCGAGACCGGGACGCATGTTCGCGTTGAATGCAAGCGCTGCGTGAAAGCTGCGCAGGGCGTCGATATGGACCATTACCGTGGAGCCTGGCGTCGCGTCGCCATGATGCTCGCTGAGATGCAGGTGAAAGTCACCCAGTCGCAGGAAGGCATAAAGCGGCCCGTCGGATGGCACCCGGACCTCGCCGGTCCAGTCGAAGCCCAGCCAGTCGACGTAAAAGGCGCGCGCCCTGCCTTCGTCGAAGCTGCGGAAAACGGGCGCGGTGCGCGTGACATGTGGCGTCATGCCGGTTCGGCCGCTTCGATTTTCTGGATCGACCGGAAACCTTCGAATTTCGGGGCGCCTTCGTGCAGTTTCCGAGTCTGGCCCGCGCGGGCATGAGCGGCGCGGAATTCCTCGCTTGTGGTCCAGGCACGAAAATGCGCCTCGGTTTCCCAGACGGTGTGCGACGCATAAAGCAGTCGGCCATCCTCTTCGGGGCCTTTCAGCATGTGGAACGACACGAAGCCGTCCATGTCTTGAAGCCGACTTTCGCGGCTCAGCCAGAGATCCTCGAAATCGGCGGCGTTTTCGAGCAGGACAGTGAAGCGGTTCATGGCAAGATACATTCGAAACTCCTTAAGGTTTGCTCAGGGCGGCGCACGGGTCGGCCCGCGAGGCCGGTGGAACGATGCGCGTCTCGTCAAAGGGGATGTCGGTCTTGGCCTCGACGAATGCGATGGACCGGGTTGTCACGTCCTGTGCCACGCGGGAGATCACCGCGGGAATGCCCCAATCGGTGCGGGCATGACCATTTCCCGCGATCACCGCGACTGGGGCGCCGTAACTTTCGAGCGCATCGAGCGCGGCGCGGGCAAAGACCGCATCGCGGTAGCGCTGCACGGCGACCATGCCGCCCATCGACTCTGGCGGCATGGCCCCGCAATGGGCGTCGAACTGCAGCATTTCGCGAAGGGCCTGCTGATCGTCGGGCAGGGGAGTGTCGAGGCCATATAGCGCCGCCTGCGGACCAAAAAGCGCGGCCGCGCCATCGGCATAGACCTCGCGCACGTCTTCGCGCGGGGCGGCGGCGCCAATGATCCGGGCCTCGCCAAGCGCGTCGAAAATCGGCGCATAGAGGTCGAAAGCACTCCAGCCACTTGCCGTCCACGCAACCTCTGCCAGGCTGCGGTCGGCATCGGCCCTGGCGGCCTCTTCTCTGGTCAGCATCTCGAATACGACGGCGGTCGGCTGAAGCTGGCGCAGGGCATCCGCCTGACCCAGATGGGCGTCGGCATTGTCGTGGACTTCGCCAAGGATAACGATATCTGCCTTTGGCTGGGCCAGCGCCGGGGCCGCGAGGCAGAATAGCAGAAGGGCAAGTCGCATTGGCAAGGATCCTTTCACGCCGAGGCGGCATGCGGCAAGATATAGGGCACGTCGGCTGGAGGTGGCGCGGAAACCCGCAGATCGCAACCATAGGCGCGCGACAGGATGGCATCGGTCAGTACGCGGGCGGGCGTGTCGCAGGCCAGCAAATGGCCTTCGGACAGGACCGCGACCCTGTCGGCATATAGTGCCGTCAGGTTGAGGTCGTGCATCACAGCGATGACACCGCCGCCCGCGCGCGCGAAATCCCGTGCGATCTGCATGACCTGCAACTGGTGGGCGATGTCCAGACTGCTGACCGGTTCATCTAGAAAGAGCCACCGTGCGCACCCGTTTTCAAACGGGGTCCAGACCTGCGCCAGGACGCGGGCCAGCATGACGCGCTGCGCCTCGCCACCGGACAATTCCTGAAACGTCCGGTCGGCATATTGGGCCAGCCCGACCCGCGACAATGCCTGCATCGGCACGGTGGAGCAGTCGCCGGCGGTGCCGGATTGCAGGCCAAGCCGCACGACCTCGATTGCGGTGAAGGCGAAGGCAAGCCGTGATGCCTGGGGAAGGACCGCGCGCGTGCCGGCCAGGTGCCACGGTTTCAGCGTCTGGATATCCTCACCATTCAGTTTGACGTCTCCGGTATAGGGAACCGTTCCGGTCATCGCGCCCAGAAGCGTCGACTTGCCGGACCCGTTGGGACCCACGATGGCGGTGACCTCGCCGGGACGGGCCTGCAACGTGACGCCGCGCAACGCTGCGCGGTGGCCGTATCGAACGTGAATGTTGTGGGCAGAGACGCTCATGACTCGACGAGTCCCCTTCGGTTCAGCAGGATCCAAAGGAACACCGGTGCGCCCAGCACCGCGGTCACGATGCCGATGGGCAGGTCCGCGGGGGCGATGACGACCCGTGCAATGACGTCGGCGAGGATCAGGAGCGTTGCCCCGAGCAACGCGGAGTTCAGTAACAGCGTGCGGTGGTCGGGACCGGACACAAGACGCAGAAGGTGAGGCACGACGATGCCGACAAACCCGATGCCGCCCGAGACCGCGACGGCGGCGCCGGTGGCACCGGCCACGGCCAGGATCGCAACGGATTTCAGGCGCTGCACATCGGTGCCGATATGCGCCGCAGTCGCCTCGCCCAGGGCAAGCCCGTTCAGACCGCGTGCCAGTGTCAGGGCCATGGAGATGGCAAGCAGGATCAGCGGGCCGGCGGTCAGGACCTTGGCCCAGCTGGCCCCGGCCAGCGAGCCGAGGCCCCAGAAGGTTAGGTCGCGCAGCTGGCTGTCATCGGCCATGTAGATGAAGATGCCCGAGATGGCGCCGGCAAGCGCAGCCAGCGCGATGCCCGCCAGTAGCATCGTGGCAACCGACGTGCGCCCGTGCTGCGTTGCCACTCTGTAAAGCAGCAGCGTTGCGCCCCAGCCGCCAAAGAACGCCGCAAGCGGTGTCAGCCTGTTGCCTGTCAGATCGGCAAGCCATGCGGGCAGAAGCCCGCCCAGGACGATGGCCGAGATCGCGCCCAGCCCCGCGCCGGCGCTGACGCCGACGATACCAGGGTCGGCCAGCGGGTTGCGAAACAGCCCCTGCATGGCAGCGCCCGACACGGCCAGGGCCGCGCCCACCAGCGCGCCGAGCGCAAGGCGGGGAAGGCGGATGTCCCATAGGACCACGCGTTCCACCTGGCTCAGCGTCTCGCCCTGAAGCAGCTTCGTCAGCAGGGCCGAAAGAGTCACGTCCGTCGCCCCCACCTGCAGGCTGGCCAAGCTGGCCAGACCCAATGCGCCGGCCAAAAGCCAGTGCAGCGCGCGGGCCCGCGCGACACGGTCGCGGGGCGGCAGGCCGGTGTCGGAGAGGGCGGCCATGTCCTAGCTTTCCTGTCCATAAAGCGCGGTGTTGAGCTGCCGGATGGCGTCCGCCGTGCGCGGGCCGAAACCCAGCATCAACAACCCGTCCATGCGTAGAACCGAGCGGCTTGCGCCCGCGGGCGTCAGGCGAATGGCAGGCATCTCGAACAGCGCGTCGTCCGTCATGGCATGATCGCCGGTGCGGTCCATCATCAGGATCATGTCTGGCGCCGCCGTCCCCACGGCTTCGTCGGTCAATTGCTTGTAGCCTTCAAAGCCTGACAGGGCGTTCACCCCGCCGGCCATGCGGATCATTGCATCGGCTCCAGTGCCGGTGCCGGATGCGTTGATCTTGCCACCCTGGGTCGAAAGGATGAAGAGAACGCGTTTCTTGCCTGCCTGGGGGCGTTCGGCGTCCTGTATCGCGGTCGTCAACTCAGCCTCGACCTCTGCCGCCAGGGCGGCGGCACGATCGGGCACGTCAAGCGCGTCACCGACGATGGCGATCTTGCGCAGGATGCCGTCGGTGGTCAGGGCGTCGGGCACCTCGACGAACGCGACGTCCGCGGCGCGGATCACCTCCAGCGTCTCGGGCGGGCCTGCGCCTTCTTCCGAGAGGATCAGGCGGGGCCCCATGGACAGGACGCCCTCGGGCGACAGTGCTCGCATGTAGCCGACGTCGGGCAGGTCGGTGACAGATGGCGGAAAGGTCGAGGTGGTGTCCCGCGCCGTGAGCCGGTGCTCTTGCCCGAGCGCCGCGACGATTTCAGTGACCGACCCGCCGATTGACAGAACGTCGGCATGGGGATCGGCAGGCGCGCCGGGTTGCTGGGCACTGACCTGCAGCGCGACGAAGGCGCCCAGCATGGAGGTGCAGAGGGCGACAAGGGCCGAGACACGGTGGCGTTTGCACATCATGCCGCCACCTCGGCAAGCGAGGGAAGCGCCGCGACGATACGGCCCCAGGCGGGGCGCGAGTCCCGGCCTTCTTTGCCCAGGCCGAACGTCTGGAAGATCAGGCCGCCCTCGGCATCGAAAGCCTCGACCGACAGGGCGGGCCCCCGTCGCGTTGGTTTTTCGACCGCCCAGACCTCGGCCACCTTGTCGAGGCGCAGGTGCAGGTTGAAACCGGGGTCCATCACGTTTTGCCAGGGCCCCATCGGCTGCAGGTTCTCAATCGGCCCGGAATGGATCTGGATGCACCCGCGATTGCCGACGAAGAACATGATTTCGGTCCGCGAATCCCGGACGGCGTAGAGCATGTCGTTCACCGCCTCTGGTGCGAGCGCGCGGGCGAAGGGGGCGCCGACGATACGGTAGGCCCCGAGGCGATTCATCTTGAGCTTGGCACACAGGCGCAGGAACTGGTGGGTGTCGGTCAGGCCGGCCCATTCCTCGCGCAGGATGTCCAGTTTGTCGGGGCGCGATTGCGGCGCTTCGGTGGGCGTCCGGGCCTCGACCGTCTGGCCGGCTGACTGGTCGGTGCCGGCCAGGTCGGGCACGATCCCGGCCCAGGCGTCATGGTCGGAGCTGTCCCGCAGGTGGATCTTGTGCACCGCGTCCCCTGCGGCGTCGAAGATCTGAAGCGAGCGGCGCGGGCCGGATCCGGCATCCGCCTCGACGGCGTAGGCATGCACCCAGTGAGACGGGAAGATGCGCAGGTCGATATCCTCGGTCAGGGTCATCGCGGCGTGTGCGCCAGGGTGATAATTTCCGTATGCGCCGACCTTTTCGTGCACGCAGGCATCCACGCGGGTGAGCGCCATGACCTCGCCCAGCGTCTCGGCGGCGGGGATGATCCGGTCCGGGTGGGCCGCGATTCGCACGGCGCCGTGTCCGATCCGGGCCGCGACCAGTTCGGCCTCGGATATGCCCAGCAGGGTCGCGGCGTCGCGGGCGCGGATCTTGGGGTTGTCCGCCAGGTAGGCACGGATTTCTTCGGGGGGGCGAGTGGTTCGCTCTGTCATGGGGCATCCTTCGGGGCGCGGTCTGGTCCGATGGCTGCGCCCGGGGATAACGGTGCGTGGCTTCTGAAATTACTTGACTATAATAGTAAGGTAAGTTTAACGGTGCAACCCATCGCGTTGAGAAACGGCGATCAAACAAGAAAACACCGCGCCAGCCGCCTGCAAGCAACGGTCGAATAATTGCAGAAGGATGGTGCGAATGCTCACTACGACGCTGCGCGGCACGACCGCGCTTGTCTGTCTTTCCCTGGCCCTGCCGGCCATGGCCGAAGACGATCCCGGTTTCCTTGGAACCCTGATACTGACCCCCGGTAAACGGGATCTGACCTTTGGCACGGCGCTGCCGCGTACCGTGGTCGACGAAGAGGAGATCAAGGACCGGCAGGCCAGCACGGTTGCCCAACTGATCGATTCGGTGCCCGGCGTCACTCTGGTGAACGGCACCACCCCCCAGGGGTCGGGGATCAACATCCGGGGCTTCGGCGCCAACACGACCTACGGGTCGGATCAGAAGATCGCGGTGCAGATCGACGGCGCCTCGGTCGGGTCGGAAGAGCTTTACCGGATCGGGACGCAACTGTTCACTGATCCGCTTCTTTACAAACAGGTAGAGGTCATGCGCGGCACGATCGGCAGCTTCGCCTATGGCTCTGGCATCGTGGGTGGCGTCGTGACGCTGGAAACCAAGGACGCATCGGATTTCACCGGCGGCGTGCCGGGGTTCGGCGGGTCGCAGACCCTGGAATACAGTTCCAACGGCAACGGGTTGACCAGTTCGACCAACCTCGCGTGGATGCCGGCGAAAGGCGCGGAGTTCCTGCTGAACTATACCTGGCGCGACCAGGGCACGCTGGAGGCCGGGGATGGCACCAGCATCGGCAACAGTTCGTTCCGGACGCCTTCGTGGCTGGCCAAGGCGAAGTTTACCTTCGGCAATGACGATGCCCATTCGCTGATGTTCAGCCATTCGCGGACCGAGGCGGACGACAAGGACGTGCCCTATGACCAGTTCCAGACCACGGCGGGCAGTTTCGGACGGGTCGACCGGTTGACCGACACGCGCCAGACCACGCTGGAATATCGCTATAATCCGGTCAGCGACCTGATCGACCTGCGGGCCAACCTGTCCTATGCCGACCAGAGGATCGATGCGACCTATATCGACGGAAGTTCGCCCCTGCAGGGCGGCCAGACCCCGGACGCGTTCTGTGCCAGCCCGTTCTTCGGCGTGATCTGTGCGGATAACCGGTACGAGACGACAAAGCTGACGATCTCGAACCGGGCGATGTTCTCCACGGGGACAATCGAGCATGACATGCTGGCGGGGATAGAGGGCATTCACAAGAAACGGCTGGACGCCAACAGCGCGCCGGGCGGGACGGATGACCGTTTCGCCGCCTTCGTGGTGAACGAGATGACGATCGGGCAATGGACGGTGACCCCGGCGCTGCGCTATGAGAGTTCGCGGATCGAAAGCTCGGTACTCCTGCCGGGAGTGCCGGACAGTTATTCCAGCGATGCGCTGATGGGTGGTCTGGCGTTGGCCTATGACTTTGGCAACGGCATTTCGATCTTTGGCAGCGCGGCCTATACCGAGGGGCTGCCGCCGATCGACGATCTGGGCGACACCCCCACCGCGCAGCGCCGCCTGGCCACGACCGAGAAGTCGCACACGTTCGAGATCGGCGCGGCCTATACCGGAAGCGATGTCCTGGCCGAGGGCGACACGGTGGCGTTGCGCGGGAACCTTTACCAGACGAAGCTGTGGGACATCACCAGTTATACCGTGGCCGGCGGCACGGGATCGGATCTCGATGGCGTGACCTCGGAAGGGATCGAGCTGGAAGCGTCCTATGGCTTGTCCAACGGGTTCTACCTGGATCTTGCGGGCCATATTGGCGAGGCGACGGAATACAATCCGGACCGAAGTTCGGCGACGTGGCGCAACAGCCCGTCGGACCGGGTGCAGCTGACCGTGGGCAAGAAGGTGGCGATCACTCGACCTCAGCTGGAGTCAGCCATGCCACCGACCGTTTGATGCGCGGCGGTGATATGGCAGACACGCTGCACAATCTGCGCACCTGGCAACCGACACCAACTGGCTGGAGGGCACCGAGTTGCGGTTCGGGATCAGAAAGCATTCCAAGATTACGTCGGTCACTTGTCTTGCTCCGCAAGGCCGGGAACTTCAAGGTGTCGGTGACACAGGCGTTCTGAGCAGGTCATGCGCGGCGCCTTCGTGGCGCCGCGCTGCGGGCGCTGATTGCCGGCGTTATCGGGCCTCCGGCATTCGGGGCGCGCATATGTTTGTTCAGGCCAGTTCTTCCCTCAGCCATGCGACGAGGCGATCCACGCCGGCACGGTCGGATCGCCTCGAGCCACGAAAAACCGATATCTCGTTCGGCCGGTCAACGGATATGTCGCAGGCGGGGCGCAACTTGCCTTCTTCGATCAGGCCGCCGACTGTCCTTTTCCAGCCAAGTGCGATGCCCTGTCCAGCGACCGCCGCCTGCAGCACGAGCGGGTAGCTGTCGAACGAGATGGTGCGCAATCCGGCGGGCCGGGGGGCGCCGACGGCGGCGAACCAATCCGGCCAGTCGAACCAGTCCTGCGGCGTAACCCGGTGCGATAGAAGCGGCAGGTCGGGCAGGGTGGTTGGTGTCACGGGGGCGGGCAGGTCCATCATAAGGGATGGCGCGCAGACCGGGATGATCGCGTCAGCGGCCGTGAAAAGCAGGCGAGACGCGCCGGAAGCACGTCCGGTGGTCTGCAAGGCGAGGTCGAAGGGTTCGGTCGCTGCCGTGAGCGGATCCAGCGCGCTGACGAGCTGAAGCTGGATCTCGGGGTGGTCTGCGTGAAACCGGGCGAGGCGCGGCATCAGCCAGTAGAACGCCTCGCAGAGCTGGCAGCGCAGGACGAGAATGCCGGGGTCGCGGCTGCCGCGGATCGCGGCGACCTCGGCCCGGATGGAGGCCAGTGCGTCGCCGACAACCCGTCCCAGTTGCCTGCCCTCGTCGGTCAGGAACACCGCGCGGTTCCTGCGCTCGAAGAGGCGCAGGCCCAGCTCTGCCTCAAGCTGTCCGATCTGGCGGCTGATGGCAGTCTGCGTCAGTCCCAGCTCCTCGGCGGCACGGGTGAAGCTTTCCAATCGGGCGGCGGCCTCGAAGGGGCGGAGGCGGGCAAGCTGGATGTCGTCTGTATTCATGACTTTTACACATGCATTTTCGCAACTTTATCATTTTAAGGCGGGTTTGATGAGTGGTTTCATGCTCGCATGACATGTTTCAGAGTGCATGGCCCCGCGGGGTCGAATTTGCTGTCCGGGATCGGCGCGATCACTGGCGCAGTTCTGCTATTGTCGCTTTCGGATGCATTGGTGAAGGTCAACAACGCGGAGCTATCGCTTGGACAGGTCCTGACGGTCCGGTCGGCTGTCGCGGCCTTGTGCCTTTGGGCTGTGCTTAGGTTTTTTTCGGGACGGCGCGGGGTATCGGCGTCTGTGACTGGCTGGGTCTGGGTACGCAGTCTGTGCCTGGCATTGATGTGGGGTAGTTTTTACGCGGCCCTGCCGGTGTTGCCCTTCTCGGTCGCGGCGGCCTGTTACTATACCTCGCCGATGTGGATGGCGGTGCTGTCCTGCACGCTTCTGGGCACGCGTATCGGCCTGCGCGGTCTGTGTGCGGTAGCACTGGGGCTTGGCGGTGTCCTGACGATGCTGCGGCCGGGGCTGGAGGATGTGTCGCCACTGATCGGCCTTCCGTTGCTTGCGGGCTTTTTCTATGCGCTTGCGGCGGTTGTCACGCAGGCGCGCTGCCGCGAGGTGCCTGCGATGTCCATGGCGATGAACCTGAACGTGGTCCTGATCCTGGCCGGGCTGGCGCTGATCGCCGGATTGAACTTGCGCGGAGACGGTCACGCGGCGGGGTTCCTCCTGTCGGCATGGCCCAGGCTTGATGCGTCGGGCTGGGCGCTTCTGATCGGGTTGGGTGTATTGTTGGGCGTCATCACCGCCCTTGTCGCCTATGCGTATCGCAGCGCGCCTGCGCCAGTCATCGGATTGTTCGACAACGGGTATCTCGTTTTCGCCCTGGTCTGGGACATCGTCATCTTCAGCGGCAGTCCCGGCCCAGTCGATATCCTGGGCGTCGCGTTGATCGGAAGCGGCGCCGTGCTTGCCACCGGCGTTGCCGCAGGACGCCGATCGGGATTACGGGGCGAGACGTGATCCGCCAGCGATCCTCATGACGACAGGCCGGCGGCATAATCCTGCCGCCGGCCGTCATGCGTGCAAGGGTCAGGTCGTGGCGGAGGTCCTGGCCATCGCATAGTACAACGCGCCGCCAAGGCAGGCCCCGATTACCCAGTTATACCCGGACAGGAACCCGAACCACGGCACCCAGACCGTCGCGACCGAGAAGATCGCGGCGATGGCGAAAACCTTGACCGCGGTCAAATTCCAGCCGTTGCTGTAGTGATAGCGGCCCCCGGACATGTCATAGAGGTCATCCAGGTCCAGGCTTTGCCCGCGATGCAGGTAATAGTCCACGATCATGATCCCGAAGACCGGGGCCAGCGTCGCGCCCAGCGTGTTGACGAAGCCGCTGATGCCGACCTCGCTAATGAAGCTGGTCCAGAACCCGCCGATGATCAGCGCCAGGAACGAGGTGATCAGCCCCGCCTTGCGAAAGCTGATCTTTTCCGGTGCGAGGTTGGCGATGCCGTTCACCGCCGGGATGAAGTTGGCGACAAGGTTGATCCCGACTGTGGCCGCAAAGAAGGTCAGCGCGGCGATGACCCCCAGCAGCACGCTGTCGGTGCGCTCGACGATAAGGCTGGGGTTGGTGATCTCCTCGCCAAAGACGACAGCCGCGCCCGCGGTGGTCAGCAGGGCCAGCGCCGAGAACAGGATCATGTTGAACGGCAGCCCCACCAGGTTGCCCATCACCATCGACCGCTTGTCGCGGGAATAGCGCGAGAAATCGCTGAAGTTGATCATCACGGCGGCGAAATAGGCCACCATCGTGCCGACGATCGCCACGAAACCGTTGAACTCGGTCAGGAAAGTCGCATCCGGGTTGGCAAAGATCGTGGCCGTCGCCTCGAGCAGCTGGCCGTCGGCCTTTTGCCACAGCACGATCAGCAGGCCGATCATCACCAGGTAGACAAGCGGACCGGCGACATTCAGGAAGGTCTCGACCCAGTTCATCCCGCGCCAGAAGATCACGATGTGAAAGGCCCAGACGATGAAGAACGACAGCCAGTCGATCCCGGTCAGGCCCAGAACCTGGGCGCTCCCGGCCTCGATCCCGGTCAGGGACCGGATCAGCAGCGCAACCGCGGTGGAGGCAAAGTAGACCTGCACACCGTACCAGAACACCGCGACCGTCGCCCGCAGGACCGCGGGCAGGCGCGCGCCGCTGGTGCCAAGGCTGGCGCGGGCCAGAACGGGGTAGGGGATGCCGTATTTCTCGCCCGGCGCGCCGGACAGGTTGACCATCCACATGGTGAAGAGGCCCGCGGCGATCAGCGCCGCAAAGGCGGTCCAGCCGCTGACCCCGTAGGATATGAACAGCGACGCCACCAGCGAATAGCCGAACAGCGACTGAACGTCGTTGGCCCAGACGTTGAAGATGGCGAACCATCCCCAGGTCTTTTCGCTGGGCTTGACCGGTTGCAGCGTGTTGCCCTCCGGGTCCAGCGTGGACCCGGCGTGGCCGTGGTTTGTTTCGATTGCAGTCATTGTGTCCTCTCTGTCCGTCGACTTGATTATTGTTCTTTTGAATTGGCCCGGCGGCGTGTCGACTACCGCCGCCGGGATGCGCCACTCAACGCGGCAAGGCACCCGGCGCGAGCGGCATGTGCCGGTTCACGTCCTTGTAAAGAAGATAGCGGAACGGCTCCGGCCCACCGGCATAGCAGGCCTGCGGGCAGAACGCGCGCAGCCACATGAAATCGCCGGCCTCGACCTCGACCCAGTCCTGGTTCAGCCGATAGACAGCCTTGCCCTGCAACACGTAAAGCCCGTGTTCCATGACATGGGTTTCGGCGAACGGGATCACCGCGCCCGGCTGCAGGGTGACGATGGTCACGTGCATGTCGTGGCGCAGGTCGTCGGGATCGACGAACCGGGTGGTCGCCCATCGGCCGTCGGTGTCGGGCATCGCGGACGGTGCGACATCTGCCTCGTCGGTGACCAAGGCAGGGGGCGCGTCGATCCCGTCAACCGCCTGGTATGCCTTGCGTATCCAGTGGAACCGGGCCGGCGCCTCGTCCGGGACCCGCAGCTGCCAGTCCGTGCCGGGCGGGATATAGGCGTATCCGCCCGCACCCATCTCGTGCGCCACGCCATCCAGCGTCAACCGCAGCGTCCCGTCGACGACGAACAGCACCGCCTCGACCCCGGCTTCGGTTTCGGGCCGGTCGCTGCCGCCGCCCGGCTGCACCTCGGCGATATATTGCGAGAACGTCTCGGCGAACCCCGACAGGGGCCGCGCCAGCACCCAGAACCGGGCCTTGTCCCAGAACGGCAGCTTGCTGGTCACGATATCGCTCATCGTGCCGTGCGGGATCACCGCGTAGGCATCGGTAAACACCGCGCGGCCGGTCAGCAGCTGGCTCTGGGGCGGCAATCCGCCCTCGGGATAGGCATAGGTGCGGTCGCTCATGACAGGTCTCCGTGGACTGTGAAGGGGTGTTCGAACCAGTGTTCCTCGAGGTTGTCGCCCGCCCCGATCCGGTCGATCACCAGGAACCGGCCCGGCCCACCGATCGGGTTCAGGACGCCGTGCCAGACCCCGCGCAGCAGGTTCACCGCCTGTCCCGGCTGGCTGAGAAAGCCACGTGGCTCGCCGGGGCGGCCCGAGGCGTCCGGGGCCACGCAGATCAGCATCGCCACGGGATCCATCGGCACGAAGGCCTGGCTGCCCAGCGGGTGACGCTCCATCATCCCGAGGCTGAGAGGCAGGGTCTCGGCCTCGGCGTCGAACAGGCTCAGCCCGGCGCGGCCCTCGTCCCCGAAATCGAGGCGCGCGCGGTCGTGGAACCGGCCACAGCGCCCCTGGTTTATCATGATATCGGGCGCGCCACGGGCCTCGATCACGTCGCCGAACGGGGCAAAGGCCTCTGCCGTCAAGGGCGCGGCCGGAATGCGCGCCCCGCTCATGGCAGCAACTCTTGCAGGCGCGGCAGAAGCGCGGCTTCATACGCCGTGCAGGCACGGTCGACGGCGCGCGTATCTGTCACCGCCGCGGGGTCATCGCCGCCCGCACCGACCGTGGCGGACTGCGCCGCACCGGCCATCTCCTGCGCCAGCGCGGCGCGCTCCGCGCCAGTGGCACTGCGCAAGGCGCGGCAGAAGGCATTGTGCAGACCGATGGCGCTGTCATGGCCCGGTCCCAGTTCCAGCGCCCAGGCCCGCGGGGCCAGCCACTTACCCGCGCCAAGCGCCGGTCCGAACACCTCGGTGAACCGTGCCTCTTTCATCGCGCTGGGGCGTTCCTGGCGATGGTGGGGGTGGGTGGCGGTCCAGTGCCGCGCGATGTCGCTGCGGCGCGGGCACCAGACGGCATCGTGCCGCTGCACATGCTCGATGAAGCGGCGCAACCCGGCGATCTTGCCGGGGCGGCCGATCAGGCGGCAATGCAGCCCCACCGTCATCATCTTCGGCGCGCCCGCCGCGCCCTCTGCATAGAGCGTATCGAACGTGTCTTTCAGGTAGGTCTCGAAATCGCCGCCCGTGACCCAGCCGGGGGTGGCGGCAAAACGCATGTCGTTGGTTTCCAGCGAGTAGGGGATCATCAACTGATCGCGCCGGGCGAACTCGCGCCAGTGGGGCAGATCGTCGTCATAGCAATCCGAGATATAGTCGAACCCGCCTTCCTCGGCGACAAGGCGCACGGTGTTGACGCTGCACCGGCCCGTGTACCAGCCGCGCGGCCGTTCGCCGACCACCTCGGTATGCAGGCGCACCGCTTCGGCGATGACCGCGCGCTCCTCGTGTTCGGGCATGTCCTTGTGGTCGATCCATTTCAGGCCGTGGCTGGCAATCTCCCAGCCCGCGTCGGTCATGGCCGCCACCTGTTCGGGGCTGCGCGCCAGAGCGGTGGCGACGCCGTAGATGGTCAGCGGGATACCCGCCCCGGTGAACAGATCGTGCAACCGCCAGAACCCGGCCCGCGCGCCGTATTCATAGATCGACTCCATGTTCCAGTGACGTTGGCCCGGCCAGGGCACCGCGCCGGCAATGTCCGACAGGAACGCCTCCGAGGCCGCGTCGCCATGCAGGACGCAATTCTCGCCGCCCTCTTCATAGTTCAGCACGAATTGCACGGCGATCTTCGCACCGTCGGGCCAGCGCGGGTCCGGCGGTGTCGCGCCGTAGCCGCGCATGTCACGGGGATAGCGGGTCATGTCTGCTCCTTTGTTGAAATCTGTCCGGGCACGCGCCAGCGGCGGACGGGCGGAAGGGGCCGGCGCGCGGCCCCTTCCGGGCGTTATGCGTGCCTCAGCCGTCGAGGAAGCGGCGCGCGGCGGGCATGTGCCGCATCAGCAGGTAATAGGTCAGCCCCGCCGGGATCAGGCTTGCATACCACGACACCGACGAAAAGGTCAGCGCCGCGGCGATTCCCACCACCATGGCGATCAGCGCCGCCGGGTTGACCCCCTTGTAGTCGCCGGTCTCGTCATACAGCTTGTCGAGGTCCAAAACCTGCCGGCGCAGCACGTAGTAATCCACCACCAGGATCGCGAAGATCGGGCCGAGGAAGGCGCTGTAGGTCTGGATGAACAGGTTCAGACCGGCGGCGGACTCGTCCTTGACCAGCTCCCACGGGAAGGTGGCAAAGGCCAGCAGTCCGACCAGCACCGCCGACGTCTTGTAGTTCAGCTTGAACACATCCATCAGCGCATAGGCCGGCGGCACCACGTTGTTGAGAATGTTGGTCGTCACCTGTGCAAAGGCGATGAAAAGCAGGGTGATCACCAGCAACAGCTTGTTGTCCACCGCGTTCGAGAACACGCGGATCGGATCGACCTCGCCGGTCGCCCCCGAAACCATCAGCCCGATCAGCCCCATGAACAGCGTCGCGGGCAGGATCGAGTTGGCATAGATCACCACCTGCCGCGTGCGCCCGACGGAGCGGCGCAATTCGCGCGAATAGTCCGACACGTTCAGCATCATCGTCGCGTAGATCCCGAGGAACAGCATCGTCGCCCCCCAGAACGGCGCGCCCCAAGTGCCTTCGACATTGACGAGGTTCGTGCTGATCTCGTCGCCGTATTTCCCGATCACCGACACGAACATGTAGATCAGCGACCCGATGATGAAGACCGAGCCGATATTCTCCAGCCACTTGATGCCGTGGAACCCGAGAACCGACAGGAAGATCTGCAGGAACTGAAAGCCGATGAAGAACACCACGATGTTGGAATAGCCGAACAGCGTCTCGCTCACCAGGTTCAGCGCCCCGGCCCCGATCCAGCTTTGAAAGCCGAACCAGACGATGGCCGGCACCGACCGCACCAGCGCGGGAATGCGCGAGCCGGTGAACCCGAAGGCGGAGCGCACCTGCACCATCATCGGAATGCCGTACTTGTGGCCCGCCGCCCCGTTGATCATCAGCGCAAAGCCGATGACGGTGCAGCCGATGGCGATGGCGATGAACACCTGAAGCAGGTTCAGCGTGCCCACAAGGCCCGACCCGATGGTAAAGGTGCCGATCGACACGCAGCCGCCCAGCCAGGCGAACAGGTACGACCAGGGATCCATGATCCGGGTTTCCTGCGGGGCCAGCGATTCCTCGCCCAGTCCCTTCTTGTCGATTGCATGGGGCACGTGGTCTTCCTTGGACCCGACGCCCTTGTTTGTATCCGAAATTGTCATCTGTCTCCTCCCAGTTGTCTGTTATTTCGGGTTGGGTGCGGCGTAAGCTCCGATCTTGCTTGTCTTCAGCCCCGCACCGACCAGTGCCTCGGCGAATTTCGTCGCCACCGAGACACCGTCGATCACCGGAATGCCTGTCTCCTCCGACAGCCATTCCACCAGATCGGACATGCCGGCACAGCCCAGCACCACGGCCTCGCAGCGATCCTCCTCGATCGCGCGCAGGATCTCGTCGCGCACTTGAATGCGGGCATTCGACCCGGGCTCTTCCAGCGCCAGCACCGGAATCGCCGCCGCGCGCACCTTGCGGCACTGGTGATCCAGCCCGTAGCGCCGCACCAGCTCCTCGATGATCGGGGCAGAGCGGGGCAGGGTGGTGATCACGCTGAACGACGTGGCGATCATGCTGGCGGCCTTCACCGCCGCCTCGCACAGCCCCACCACGGGGCCGGTCGCGATCTCGCGGCAGGCGCCCAGGCCCGGGTCGTCGAAACAGGCCACGACGATGGCGTCGGCGTTTCCGGCTTCGGCTTCGCGGACCTGATCCAGAAGCTTGGGCATCGCCATCGCCTCGTCGTAATGGCCCTCGATGCTGACCGGCGCGCCGATGCCGGTGCGTGCCTCTATCTCGACGCCCGGCGCGCAGACCGACCGTGCCGTCGCTGCGATCTTGTCTGTCATGCTGACCGTGGCGTTCGGATTGATGACGGCGATTTTCATGTGCTCCTCCACTTGATTTGCATTTTGGATAACATAAATTGTTAACAATCCAAACAGACAATTTTTGCAGTCGAATTTTGTCGGGGAAAATGGCACCCTGCGGGGCAGGCTGAATTGCGGAGATCCGATGTCCGAAAATCCAGAACTCTTGATCGTGGAACATGTCTTGGACGCGGTTGCGGATCAGCGCCTTCAGGCGGGCACCAAGCTGGGGGAACAGGCGCTGAGCGATCTTTTTTCCTGCAATCGCGCGCATGTACGCCGTGCACTGGCGACCCTCGCCGCGCATCAGGTGGTCGATCTCATTCCCAATCGCGGCGCGTTCGTCGCCACCCCGTCCGAAGCCGAGGCGCGCGACGTGTTCCAGGCCAGGCGGGCGATCGAGGCCACGATCATCCGCAACGTCGTGCGCAACGCAGACGCCGCCGATCTGACCGCATTGCGCGCCCATCTGGAGGAAGAAGACCGCGTGCGCGGGGCCAGCGACCGGCCCCGGGCGATTCGCGCCTCACGCGCGTTTCACATGCTGCTGGGCCGGATCGGGCGCAACAGCGTGCTGGAAAAGTACCTGTCCGAACTGACCATGCGAACCTCGCTGATCATCGGGCTATACGGGTCGAACCGCGCCAGCCTGTGTGACGATGACGAGCATTCCAGGATCGTCGAAAGCATCGCCAATCGCGACGAGGCAACGGCGCAGAACATGGTCGACATGCATCTGCGCCACATTGAATCCGAAATTGACTTCGGCAAGGAACGCCCGCGCGTCGGGCCCCTTTCGGTCCTGTTTCAACCGACATCCCCCGAGTAGACAAATCTGCAGTGAACGTCCGTGCACGTTTGTCGACACTGTCTGCGCGCCATCAAAGCCGACTTCAACGGACCTCCTCTTCCTTCGTTTCCTTGCCGTAGCAAGCTTTGGAAATGTCTTGGTGGCGCTGAAGTTCTGCACCCGGACCGACGGGGCCGGGGGGCTTTCGATTGCCCAGCAGGGTTGCCATGTGAGTTGCCACGCCGTAGCAATGCAACTCGCGAGACCCGGCAGAATGCGGCATAAACCGGCACGAATGGGTGCTTTCGAGTTTGAGCGATTGATGGATGGGCGATGAATAGTGATGCAAAATCAAATTCTTGCATAGCCTCTCGTCTGTCCGTTGCGCCGATGATCGACTGGACGGACAGGCATTGCCGGTTCCTGCATCGGCAATTGTCGCGCAATGCCCTGCTTTATACCGAGATGGTGACCGCACCGGCGCTCGTGCGGGGCGGGGCGTTGCACCTGTTGGAGCATGCGCCGGAAGAGCATCCGGTGGCCCTGCAACTGGGCGGATCGGACCCCGAAGAACTTGCAGAGGCGGCGCGGCTGGGGGCCGGGGCGGGCTATGACGAGATCAACCTGAACGTGGGATGCCCGAGCGATCGGGTGCAGTCCGGCACGTTCGGAGCGGTGCTGATGACACGGGCGGGATTGGTGGCCGAGTGCTGTGCCGCGATGATCGACGCGGTAGACGTGGAGGTGACCGTCAAATGCCGGATCGGCGTGGATGACCAGGACCCCGAAACGGTGCTGCCGGATTTCCTGGCGCGCGTGGCCGGGGCCGGGGTGCGGCGGGTCGTCATCCATGCGCGCAAGGCGTGGTTGAAAGGGCTGAGCCCCAAGGAAAACAGGGATATTCCGCCGCTGGACTACGACCTGGTGTTGCGGATGAAGGCACAATTTCCCGACCTGCATATCTCGCTGAACGGCGGGATCGAGACGCTGGACGCGGGCTTGGCACATCTTGATGCCGGGTTCGACGGGGTGATGCTGGGGCGGGCGGCCTATCATCGGCCGGTCGAGATACTGGGCGCGGCGGATCGGAGGGTTTTCGGCGGCAAAGGCCCGGACCGGACGGGCGAGGACGCGGTGCAGGCGATGCTGCCATACATCGAAAACCATTTGATATCAGGCGGTAAGCTCCACCAGGTCACGCGTCATATGCTGGGGTTGTTCGCCGGTCAGCCGGGCGCGAGGGCGTGGCGGCGGGTGTTGTCGGAAGGCGCGACGAAACCGGGAGCCGGAACGGCGCTGGTGGAGGAAGCGCTGGCGCAGGTGACGGGCGTTGCCGCGTGAAGGATTTCCTTGAGAAAGGCTGGACCCTTTTCGGGTACGATCCTGCCCTGGCCGCATGGGCAGAGGCGGCGTTTTCCGTTGCGAAAGAGAGGGTTAAGGAGCCCGGGGAACAGCGCTGGATCTATTGCGAGGGCACATGGTTCGTCGGGGTCGATACGCTGCCCAACGGCCCGGACGGGGCGGTGGGGGCGGCCGGGCCGGTGAGCGGTGCGGCGTGGGATGCGGTGGCGGCGCTTTATGGCCGCCTGCCACTGCACCGGGGGCAGGTGTCGGTCATCTATCCCGGCTACCCGCGCCCCAAGGCGGGCGAGGGGGAGGCGGCGTTCGGATACAGGCTGCGGCGGGACGCGGCGCATGTGGACGGGCTGCTTCTGGAAGGCCCGGACCGGCGGCGGTACCTGAAGGAGCGGCACGCCTATATCCTGGGGTTGCCGCTGACGGCGTGCGGGGAGGGGGCGAGCCCGTTAAGTGTCTGGGAAGGCAGCCATATCATCATGCGCAGGGCCTTCGGCGAGGCGCTGATGGGCGTGGCGCCGGAGGATTGGGACAGCGTCGATCTGACCGATATCTACAAGGCGGCGCGGCGGGAGGTCTTCGAAACCTGCCCACGCCGGCTGCTGCCCGCGCGGCCTGGAGAGGCCTATGCCGTGCACCGGCTGGCGCTGCACGGGGTGGCGCCCTGGGAGGCGGGGGCGGAGACGCCGGAAGAGGGGCGGATGATCGTCTATTTCCGGCCCGAATGGCCCGGGTCGGGGGACCTGTGGCTGACCGCGCCGTAAGCGGCGGGACTGAAAGGTTAATCTCCCCCTGGCGGCAAGGCATCGCCACGTCGGTATCACGTCGGTATCACTTCGGTATCGCGACGGTGCCGATGTTTGCCGGAACCGGGATGAAGGCACCGTGCGGTCCGCGGGGTGGCACGCGCATGTCCTGCCACCGAGACCCGGTCTGTCGGCGGGCGCGGAATTTTCGGAAAATTCCGGAACGAAAAATTTCCAATTTTTCGGCGCCGGGACCGCGTGCGGTGCGTGGGGGCGGGCCGCAAGATGAGTATTTGGAGAACAATGAAAGAGGCGGGCGCATCCGGAACCGGGTGCCGGCGCGATCAGCCCCGTTTCAGCCGGGCGGCGCGGCCGCCGCGGCGGCGGGCCAGCGTGCCGGCGCGGTCCGGCAGGTCGGTCATGATTTGGCGGCGTTCGTCGGGCGTCATTTTCGACCAGCGGGCGATTTCGTCGATGGTGCGATAGCAGCCGGTGCAGATCCGCGCCTCGGGGTGGACGACGCAGATGCGCACGCAGGGGCTTTCGATTTCGTCGCGTTTCCAGACGGGGCTGTCGTTCATGATCAGGCTTTCAGGTGGCGGATTCGGTCCAGCGCTCCTTGCAGGATATACGCCGCCGCCACGGCGTCGATCACCTCTGCGCGACGCTTTCGGGTCAAATCGGCCTCGATCAGTGCCCTTTCTGCCGCAACGGTGGACAGGCGCTCGTCCCAGTAGCCGATGGGAAGGTCGGTGCGGGCGGCGAGGTTTCGGGCAAAGGCGCGGGTCGACTGGCAGCGCGGGCCTTCGGAGCCGTCCATGTTGCGGGGCAGGCCGAGGATGATCCCGGCGGCGTCGCGGTCGGCGGCGATGGCCAGCAGGCGGTCGGCATCGGCGGTGAACTTGCTGCGCTTTATGGTCTCGACCGGGTGGCCGAGCGGAAGCGCGTCGGAGGACGCGACGCCGATGGTCCTGGTGCCGAGATCGAGGCCCAGGAGAGGGCGAAAGCCGGGCAGGGCGGCGGCGAAGTCTTCGAAATTTTCGACGATCATTCGGAAAACCCCGCCTGTTTCGCGGCGTTGGTGATGGTGTCGATCACTTCGGGGTCGTCGAAGCGGTCCTGCGCGCGGGCGATGAGGTCGCGCACGGCGTCGAAATCGCCCAGCACGGCATAGGCGTTGGAGAGGCGCACCCATTCGCCCTCGGTCCCGCCGGTCTCTTCGATGCGGGCGGCGAGGCGGTCGACCATGCCGCGGATCATGGCGGCGCGGTCCTCGGCGCTCATTTCGCCGGCGGCGTCGATATCGCCCTGCGAGGGTCCGGGCGGTGCGGCGCCCGGTTCGGGCGGCCGGTAGCGCGGGATCCCGGCGCGCCAGGCCAGATCCTCGATCCGGGGGCGGATGAGGGCGGTCCAGGGCGCATCCGCGGGGCTGTCGCGCAGGAGGGCGTCCCAGGTGCGGAATGCGGCGTCGGGGCGGTCGACCTGCAGCATGTAGAGGCCCATGTAGTAGCGCGCGCGCGGCTCGGACGGGTCGCGGGAGAGGGCGTCGCGCAGGGCCTGCTCGGCCTGGGACGAGACGTAGCCGCCGGCGGCGGAGATCATCATGTCGGCCAGTTCCGCGTAATCCCTGGCGGTGGCGTCGTCGCCCTTGAGGCGGATCACCTCGGCCTTGGCGGCGTGGGCCGCGGCGAGGTTGCCGAGCGCGGCCTCGTTGCGCGCCAGCAGGATATAGCCCTGGATCTCGTCCGGGCGGCTTCGGACCGCTTCGCGCAGGCGCTGCATCAGGTCGAGATATTGCGGGTCCGGGGCCTCGGCGCCGGTGTCGGGCGTGGCGGCATCGGCGCGTGCCTCGGCCGCGGCCTGGGAGAGGCGATTGGCGCGGGCGGCCTCGGACGCGGCGAGACGGGCGGCGCGGGGCAGGTCGCCGTATCCCGGCATGCCCATCTGCGCGTAGAGCAGCGCGGCCCCGGCAACGATGCCGGCGAGGGCAAGGCCGGCGAGTGCCTTGCCGGGCAGGGCGGGCTGTGCTCCCGCGGTGCCGGTGGCCTGAAGCTGGGCGTCGGCGGCGAGGATGCGGCGCGACACCTCGGCGCGGGTGCGCTCGGCGTCTTCGGGGGTGATGACGCCGCGGGCGAGGTCGCGGTCCACTTCGCGGAGCTGGTCGCGATAGACCTGAAGGTCATAGGCCGCCGGCGGCGCATCGCCGACGCGGCCGCGCATCAGCACCAGGCCAAGGATGGCGGCGCAGGCAAGTCCCAGGGCGATGGCGAAGACCCAGAATATCATGTGCTCTCCCGTGTACCGGCCCGATTTAGCGGTTGGGTGGGCAAACCGAAAGGGGCAAGTGGTCGCGACCTGACTGGGGGCCGGGGACAGGCGGCGGCATGTCGCAAATCGGGTCATTCGTGCCGCACCGGGTGTCGGCGCAGGGCGCGGTCTGATACATACCGGTTCCAAGTTGCGGGCCGGGGCGATTCCCCTCGGGCCCGCAACCGTCCATGTCATGAGCGAGAGCTGCCCGATGAAAAGATACTCTGCCTTTGCCGTCGCCAAGGAAGCGCTGAAAAATCACATGGGCTGGGAGCGGGCCTGGGCCTCGCCGGAGCCCAAGAAGAAATACGATGCGATCATCGTCGGGGCGGGCGGGCATGGCCTGGCGACGGCCTATTACCTGGGCAAGAACCACGGGATCCGCAACGTGGCGATCCTGGAAAAGGGCTGGCTGGGCGGCGGCAACACGGGCCGGAACACGACGATCATCCGGTCGAATTACCTGCAGGATGCCTCTGCCGCGATGTACGAAAAGGCGCGCAGCCTGTACGAGACCCTGAGCCAGGACCTGAACTATAACGTGATGTTCAGCCCGCGCGGGGTGATCATGCTGGCGCAGACCCAGCACGAGGTTCGCGGCTATGAGCGGACCGCCCATGCCAACGCGTTGCAGGGGGTTAAGACCGAGTTCATCAGCCCCAGCCGCGTCAAGGAGCTGTGCCCGATCATCAACCTGGACGGGCCGCGTTACCCGGTGCTGGGCGGGCTGTGGCAGGCGCGCGGCGGCACGGCGCGGCACGATGCGGTGGCCTGGGGCTATGCGCGGGCGTGTTCGGCCATGGGCATGGACGTGATCCAGAAATGCGAGGTGACGGGTATCCGCACCGAGGGCGGCAAGGTCACGGGGGTGAGCACCAACCGGGGCGATATCGCCTGCGACAAGCTGGGGATCGTGGTGGCGGGGCATTCGGGGCACCTGGCCGACATGGCCGGGTTCCGCCTGCCGATCGAGAGCGTGGCGTTGCAGGCGCTGGTCAGCGAGCCGATCAAGCCCTGCATGGACGTGGTGGTGATGGCCAACACGGTGCATGGCTACATGAGCCAGTCCGACAAGGGCGAGATGGTGATCGGCGGCGGCGCCGACGGGTACAACAACTATACCCAGCGGGGCAGCTTCCATCATATCGAGGAGACGGTGCGCGCGCTGATCGAGACCTTCCCGATGATTTCGCGGCTGAAGATGCTGCGGCAATGGGGCGGGATCGTGGACATGACCGGGGACCGGTCGCCCATCCTGTCGAAGACGCCGGTGGACAATGTGTTCATAAACTGCGGCTGGGGCACGGGCGGATTCAAGGCGATTCCGGGCAGCGGCTGGGGCTTTGCGGAACTGATGGCCAAGGGCTATTCGCCGCTGACGGCGGAGTTCGGGCTGGAGCGGTTCTACGAGGGCCGGTTCATCGATGAGAGCGTTGCCGCCGGGGTGGCGCATTGATGGGGAACCCGATCGGCATATCGGGCGTTAGGCTGTCGGAATCCAGAAGAAACGGAGAACCGGCATGGCCGATCACAACCCCAATCACACCCCACCGCCCCAGCCCCCGCGCGAAGGCGGCAGCAGCGCACCCATGGCCTTTATCGTCGGCGGCCTTGTCATCGCCGTTGCGATCATCGCGTGGATCATCTTCGGCGCGGCCGATGGTGCCGACACGGCCGGAGGAGAAGGCGCATCGGACGTCAACGTGTCGGTCGAAACCTCGGACGACGCAGCCGAAGGCGTTGCGGACGCGGCCAATGATGCCGCCGACGCCGTCGAAGGCGCGGCCGAAGATGTCGAGGGCGCTGCCGAGAACGTGGAAGGCGCAGCCGACAACGTGGAAACCGAAACCCAGCAGTAACGGGCTTTGGTCCTTCGGGACGGAACTGCATGGCGGTAGCGGACTGGTATCAGTCGCTGCCGCCTTTCTGCGTGCGCGCGTCGGGCAGACGGGCGTTGCAAACTTGCCGCATCTGGCGGAATCCGGCGCATGGCGGGCCGGGGAAGGCGCGGGAACCGGCCCAAACCATGCGCGGCCATTTGCCAGTACTTCCGCCGGACACGGGACGGGCGCATGGTGCACTTCTCAGCCAGAGGAGTCGCGATCATGTCCAATTACGAGCAATGGCAACGTGGAAAGAGCCATGGCATGCCTGCTTTGGACGCGAGCA
Organism: Roseovarius sp.; assembly: GCA_046290265.1. Taxonomy (GTDB): domain Bacteria; phylum Pseudomonadota; class Alphaproteobacteria; order Rhodobacterales; family Rhodobacteraceae; genus Roseovarius. The sequence goes on from JBKAGF010000007.1 coordinate 103,573, forward strand.
ACCGGGGGTTGTTCTGGCTGCTTGTCGTCGTCGTCGCACTGGGGGCGCTGGTCTTTGCCGGGTCTCTTGGCAACGGGTCCGCGCCGAACCTTTCGGAAGTGCCGGAAGGTTTCATCGTCACGGATGACGCGCCGGACAACGTGGCAAGCGCCGGTAACACCCTGGACTGAAGCGTCCCGCGCGGGCGGGGCGTGTCGAAATTGCGAGGGCGGGGGCCGTGGCGCCTCCGCCTTTGACATGCGTGATGGTCGCCGGCTGTCAGATCGCCTTGGCGCGGCTATGACCGACGCCAGGGCCGTGGGGTGCGTGGCTGCGGAGCGGCCGCGACTTGCGCGCGCCGCGGATCCGCAGGGCCGGCATCATGGCGCATGCACCGACCGCGACGGCGATGACACGCGTGATCAACACTCCGAGATCCATGCTCGGAAAGGTAAATCTTTGCAAGGAGTTGCGCAATGCTGATCCTGGAATGTCCCTATTGCGGGGTGAGAGGCGAGGAAACCGAGTTCGCGGGGGGCGGCGAAGCGCATCTGAAGCGGTTCGGGCCGGACTCCAGCGATGACGATTTCCACGCCTACCTCTTCAAGCGGGAGAACCCCAAGGGCGTGCACCTGGAACGCTGGCGGCACGTCAATGGCTGCGGCAAGTGGTTTCACGCGGCGCGCAACACGGTGACGCTGGAGGTCTACGGGACCTATTCGGCGCAGACCACCGAGCCGCCGAAGGATATCAAGGACAAGATCTCGGCCCGTGTGCCGGGCTGGAGCTGGAGAGAGTTTTCATGAGCACGCGACTGGCTGCGGGCGGACGTCTGATCAACAAGGCGCACGCGATGGAATTCACCTTCAACGGGAAACGGTTGAAGGGCTACGAGGGCGACACGCTGGCATCGGCGCTGCTGGCCAATGACCAGATGCTGGTGGGGCGGTCGTTCAAGTATCACCGGCCGCGCGGGATCGTGGCGTCGGGTGCGGAAGAGCCCAACGGACTGGTCAACATGGGCCGGGACAATTCGTTCGAGCCGAACCAGCGGGTGACGACGACCGAGCTTTACGACGGGCTGGAGGCGACGAGCCAGAACCACTGGCCGAGCCTGGAGTTCGACGTGGGGGCGGTGAACGCCAAGCTGTCGCGGTTCCTGCCCGCGGGCTTTTATTACAAGATGTTCATCCATCCGCGCCCCTTGTGGAAACATGTCTACGAGCCGATCATCCGGCAGTCGGCGGGTCTGGGAAAAGCCCCCAAGGACCGCGATACCGACAAGTACGAGCATCTTTACGCGTTCTATGACGTCGTGGTGATCGGCGGCGGCGTTGCCGGGCTGATGGCGGCGCGTGCAGCGGGTGCTGCCGGGGCCAAGGTGCTGTTGATGGAACAGACCGCCGCCTGGGGCGGGCGTGCGCCGGTGGATGGCGGCACGGTCGACGGCGGCCCGGTGGACGCCTTCGTCGACGCGCTGGTGGCCGAGCTGGGCGACATGCCCAATGTCGAGATGCGTCTGCGCATGATGGGCGCGGGCGTTTACGACCATGGCTACCTTCTGGGCTATGAGCGGGTGAACGACCACACGCCGAAAGCGCAGGGGCCGCGGCACCGGTTGTGGCGGATTCGCGCAGGCCGGATCGTGACCGCGACCGGGGCGATCGAACGCCCGCTGAGCTTTGCCGGGAATGACCTGCCGGGGGTCATGCTGGCCTCGGCGGTGCGGGATTACGTGGTGAATTACGGCGTGTCGCCGGGCGACCGGACGGTGGTTGTCACGAACAACGACGACGCTTACCTGACCGCGCTGGCGCTGAAGGCGGCGGGCCTGGATGTGCCCGCGATCGTCGATGCGCGCGCGGCAGGCGCCGGGGCGCTGGCCGAGAAGGCCAAGGCGGCGGGCATCCGCGTGGAGACCGGCAAGGGCATTGCCAAGGTGCTGGGCGGCAAGCGCGTGACCGGCGTGGGGATCTGTGCCCAGGCGGGCGAGGGCGCGGTGCTGGAAGAGATCGCCTGCGACGCGGTGGCGATGTCGGGCGGCTGGTCGCCGGTGGTGCACCTGTGGTCGCATTGCGGCGGCAAGCTGATCTGGGACGAGACGCAGGCGATGTTCCGCCCCGACCTGGAAAAGGCCCCGACGGGGGCGGCGGGCGAGGCCTTTGTTTCGACCGCGGGCGCGGCCAGCGGCGAACTGGAGCTCGGCGCGGTGCTGGCGGATGGCGACGCGGCTGGACGGGCCGCCGCGGAGGCCGTGGGCAAGACGCCCGAGGACCCCCGGAAGCCCGAGGTGGAGAGCCTTCAGGCCAACATCATCCAGCCGATCTGGATGATGCCGCAGGGGGCCAATGTGAAGCTGCGGATGAAGTCGTGGCTGGACTTCCAGAACGACGTCAAGGTTTCGGATGTTCAGCTGGCGGCGCGCGAGGGCTTCGAGAGTGTCGAACATGCCAAGCGCTATACCACGCTGGGCATGGCGACGGATCAGGGGAAGTTGAGCAATATCAATGG
>JBKAGF010000008.1:0-104934 GCA_046290265.1 Roseovarius sp.
TCCTTTCGGAAAAGAGCACGGAAAATGGCAGCCTACCAATACGTCTATCACATGCAGGGCGTCTCCAAGACCTACCCCGGCGGCAAGAAATGCTTCGAGAACATCCATCTCAGCTTCCTGCCCGGCGTGAAGATCGGTGTCGTGGGCGTCAACGGCGCCGGCAAGTCCACCCTGATGAAGATCATGGCCGGCCTCGACACCGACTATTCCGGCGAGGCCTGGTCGGCCGAGGGCGCCAAGGTGGGCTACCTGCCGCAGGAACCCCAGCTCGACGAAAGCCTCTCCGTGCGCGAGAACGTCATGCTGGGCGTCGCCGCCCACAAGGCCAAGCTCGACCGTTTCAACGAGCTGGCGATGAACTATTCCGACGAGACCGCCGACGAGATGGCCGCTCTCCAGGACGAGATCGACTCCAACAACCTCTGGGATCTCGACAGCCAGGTCGACGTCTCGATGGAGGCGCTGCGCTGCCCCCCCGACGACGCCGATGTCTCCACCCTCTCGGGCGGGGAAAAACGCCGCGTCGCGCTCTGCAAGCTGCTGCTCGAAGCCCCCGACATGCTGCTTCTCGACGAGCCCACAAACCACCTCGATGCCGAAACCATCGCCTGGCTGCAACAGCACCTCATCGACTACAAGGGCACGATCCTGATCGTCACCCACGACCGCTATTTCCTCGACGACATCACCGGCTGGATCCTCGAGCTGGACCGCGGCCGCGGCATCCCCTACGAGGGCAACTATTCGGCGTGGCTGGAGCAAAAGGCCAAGCGGCTGGAGCAGGAAAAGCGCGAGGACAAGTCCAAGCAGAAGACCCTCGAACGCGAGCTGGAATGGATGCGGCAGGGCCAGAAGGCCCGCCAGTCCAAACAGAAGGCCCGGATCGACCGCTATAACGAACTGGCCAACCAGTCCGAGCGCGAAAAGGTCGGCCGCGCCCAGATCGTCATCCCCAACGGGCCGCGCCTCGGCGGCAAGGTGATCGAGGTCGAGAACCTGCAAAAGGCCATGGGCGACAAGCTCCTGATCGAGGACCTGACCTTTTCGCTGCCCCCCGGCGGCATCGTCGGCGTGATCGGCCCCAACGGCGCCGGCAAATCGACGCTCTTCAAGATGCTGACGGGGCAGGAAACCCCCGACAAGGGCGCGGTCAGCTACGGCGATACGGTGGAACTCTCCTATGTCGACCAGTCCCGCGACGATCTCAAGGACAACGGGACCGTGTGGGAGGCGATCTCCGGCGGAGCCGAAGTGATCGAACTTGGCGACGCCCAGGTCAATTCCCGCGCCTATTGCTCGTCCTTCAACTTCAAGGGCGGCGACCAGCAAAAGAAAGTCTCGCTTCTGTCGGGCGGCGAACGCAACCGCGTCCACATGGCGCGCCTGCTGAAGGAAGGCGGCAACGTCCTCCTGCTCGACGAACCGACCAACGACCTCGACGTGGAGACCCTCCGCGCGCTGGAAGACGCGCTGGTCGACTTCGCCGGCTGCGCCGTGGTCATCAGCCACGACCGCTTTTTCCTCGACCGCATCTGCACGCATATCCTGGCCTTCGAGGGCGAGGCGCATGTGGAATGGTTCGAAGGCAACTTCGAGGATTACGAGGAAGACAAGAAGCGCCGCCTCGGCCCGGACGCGCTGGAACCCAAGCGGATCAAGCACAAGAAATTCGCAAGGTGACATCTGGCTGGAAGCCAGATGTCACCCCTGCGCGAAAGCGGTTCCGAAGGAACTGCGTGCGCACCCCGGTAGCAAATCCGGGTGTCACCCTCCACGCCGCCGTCCCGGACTTGATCCGGGACCTCCGGACCCCGAGATCCTCGGGTCAAGCCCGAGGATGACGTAGGGTGGGTGAAAACCCACGCGTCCCCCCAACAAAGCCGCGCGAACGCCCGCTGGCGACATATCCGTAAGTGAAGGACACTTTAATTGACCTTCCGCCGCGAAAACGATCCGCTCTTTACATGGCGCAGGAAAAACGCGCCCAGGCTGATCCAGCTCGGCATCCCCGAGATCATCGTCTCCGATCACCATCGGTTCCTGCTCGCCGTCCAGAACGGCGACGATTTCGAAAGCGGCTGGCGCGCGGACTGGATTGCGCAGAAAGACGCTCACACGCTGCAAGTGTTGCTCACGGAAAAGTTCGGCGGTATCGGCTGGGAACTCGTTCGGGCGTTGGGCCGCCCTACACCCCATTAACACGCGCCGGGCGGGGTTCATCCCATCGCCACACATCCCGGCGCATAACGTCCATCCGCCCTGTCCCGATGCACCGACGAATACGCCCACTCCTCCGGCTCCTCCACGAATCCGTGCTTCACCGGGTTCATCCAGCAATACCGCACCAGCGCCGCATGTTCGGCCTCGTCCCGCACATGATGCTCCCAGAACCGCCGCTGCCATATGGCCACCTCGCCCTTTTCCTTGCGTATGCCGGGGTTCACCCCGGCATACCGACCCGATCGAACCACCGGCCGGCGGCGCGGCGGGGTGAACCCCGCCCTACGCAAATCCATGGAAAACCGCGCCTTGATCGCCCCCCACCGTGTCGAGTAATCCGCATCGCCCTCCGGCAACGTCCAGACCGCATGCAGATGATCCGGCAGCACGACCCACGCATCGATGTGAAACGGCCGCTCGGCGCGGGTCCGCCGCACCGCGGCACGCAGCCGTTCGATCTCATCGACCAACAGCCGGCTGCCGCGGTCAGCCAGGTTTACCGTGAAGAACACGGTCGCACCGAAAACGCGGGGGCGAAGATAATTCGACATGGGCACCATCATGCCGCAAGTTTGGTTAACGAATGGTTGGGGGCGCCTCTCACCCCCCAACCCGCTCCCTCAGCACCTCCTCCAACCGCAGCTCCTTCGCCAGATGCATCTGCATATACGTCGCCAGCAGCCGGTTGATCCGCCCCTGGTAGCCCTTCCCCATCGCCCGGTAGAACCGCGCCACCGACCGATCCAGGTAGAGCGTCACCTTCTCCTTCGGCTCCTCCACCGGCATGTCCATCTCCAGCGTGTGCCAGTCCGCCGGGATCTCCTCGGCGATGGTGTCGGGGATCCAGCTTTCCTGCTGCAGGTAGATCAGGCTCTGCATCAGGCTGGCGCGGGCGGCGCGTTCGGTCTTGGTGGGCATGGCGGGCTCCTCTGTGGCAAGCTCGCATCCTCGCCCAGACCCCTTACCAACACATAACCCTACCGCACCGTCGCGTTGCCACCCGGATACCGACGCCATACCGACACGTCTTTTCGCCCCCCTCGGGATGCTCTATCTGACCACTCACGATGCCCGATTTCGACCTTGTCATCCTCGGCGCCGGCCCCGCCGGTACAGCCGCCGCCAGAGAGGCCCGCCGCCTCGGCCTCACCGCCGCGCTGGTGGACAAGGCCGTGTTTCCGCGCCCCAAGCTCTGCGGCGGGCTGGTCACCGGCCGCTGCGCCGCGCACCTGACCGAGATCTTCGGGATCGGGATCACCCCCGACCTCTTCGAGACCCGCCGCAACTTCGAATTCCACCTGCACGATCAACCACTTGGCACGCTCGAAAACGTCCCGCCCCTGCACCTGACCATGCGGTGGGATTTCGATCACCGCCTGCTGCAAGAGGCCCTTGCCGCCGGCGCGGCCGACTATACCGGCCACCGCGTCGAGACCCATGACCTCACGGCGGGCCGCCTCACGCTGGCCAGTGGCGAAAGCCTCGGCTACCGCCTGCTCATCGCCGCCGACGGCGTGCAAAGTCCCACCGCCAAGGCCCTGTTAGGACAGCCTTTTTCCCGCGAGACCATTGGTTTTGCGCTCGAGGTCGAGGCCCCCGCGCAGGCCCCGACCGAAGCCACCCCCATCCGCATCGACTTTGCCGCCGCCGACTGGGGCTACGGCTGGTCCTTCCCGAAAAAACACAGCACCACCATAGGCTTGGGCGGACTGCACGCCCGGAACCCACGGATGAAAGCCCACCTTGCCGCCTATCTCGCCAGGCTCGGCACCGGCCAGGGCGCACCGGTCAAGGGCCACTTCCTGCCCTTCGGCGCGCCGAAACCCAGACCGGGCAAGGGCAATGTCCTGCTCGTGGGCGACGCGGCGGGCCTTGTCGACCCGATCACCGGCGAGGGGATAGGCCATGCCATCCACTCCGGCGCGCTGGCCGCGCGTGCCGCGAAAACCGCGCTGGATCAAGGGGATGCCGGGCGCGCCCTGCCCCTTTACACGAAGGCCACCCGGCCGATCCGCCGCGCCATCGCGCAGGCCCGCCTGCTGCGCCCGCTGATATTTTCCGACCGCCTGCAGCCCTTCTTCGCCCGCACCTTCGCCGCCTCCAGAACCCTCAAGCGCGACTACATGCACCTGCTTTCGGGCGACATGGAATATCCCGCCCTCCTGCGACGCACCGCCCTGCGCCTGCCGCGCGCCACGCTCCGTTACCTGCGTGCCGCATCTGCAAGGAACTGAGGCCCCCAGGCCACAGAATCGCTTGCCACTCCACATTCACTTGTTTTTGATTTCAAAAAAACCAGTTGGCAAAATATCGCCATCCGCACCTGACGCCGTTTCAAGGGGAAAGAAACATGATGAACCGCCGCCAGTTCGTGGCCACCGCCGCCGCTGCCGCCACCATGCCGGCCCTGCCTGCCGCCGCGCAGACATTCCAGCTCGATCCGAAATACATGCCGCAGGACGTGAACATCTCGGCCAGCTACGCGCCCGGCCAGATGCTGATCCTGCCCCGCGCGCATTTTCTCTACCTGATCACCGAGCAGGGCCGCGCCCGCCGCTACGGCGTGGGTGTCGGCAAGGCCGGGCTGGAATTCACCGGCCGCGCCACCATCGACGTCAAGAAGAAGTGGCCCACATGGCGCCCGACCAAGGAAATGATCGAACGCGAGCCCAAGACCTACGCCAAGTTCAAGGGCAACGACTATGTCCAGCCGGGCGGCAAGGGCAACCCCCTTGGAGCGCGCGCGCTCTACCTCTTCCAGAACGGGCGTGACACGTATTTCCGCATCCACGGCACCACCGCCCCGCGGTCGATTGGCCGCTCGGTCTCGAACGGATGCATCCGCATGATCAACGAGCACGTGATCGACCTTTACGAGCGCGTGCCTCTGGGCACGGTGGTCACGGTTCTCTGAGAACCTGCGCGAAACCAATAACGGCGGCGTGCCGCGCCGCCGCGCAATCGACGGGCCGCCACCGCCAGCCGCCAAACGTCCCGTCCCGGGCCTGACCCGGGACCTCTTACTTCGGCGCTGACTGAAATTTCGCGAAGGATGAGAGCCCCCGGCCTCACTCCACCCCCTCGGCCAGTTCCGCCACCGCAGGTCCCATCGCCTCGACGATCCGATTGACCCCCTCGGCATTGGGATGAACCCCGTCCGGCTGGAAATAACCCTGCAATTCGGACGGATCGCCCTCCCCCAACCCCTTGAAGAAGCTCTCGAAATAAAGCGCGCCGAACTCTTGCGACAGCTCGGGATACATCGCGTCGAACGCCGCCTTGTAATCCGGCCCGAAATTCGTCGGCGCCTGCATCCCCACCAGCAGCACCGGCAACTCGCGCCCCTGGGCCGCCTCCAAAATCGTCCTCAGGTTCGCGCGGGCCTCATTGGGGTCCAGCCCGCGCAGCATGTCGTTGCCGCCCAGCGCCACGATCATCGCGTCCACTTCGGGCGTCAGGCTCCAGTCCACCCGTGACGCGCCGCCTGCCGTGGTGTCCCCCGAAACGCCCGCGTTGATCACCTCTGCGGCCACATCGTTCTCCCGCAACCAGTCCTGAAGCTGCGGCACGAACCCGTCCTCCTGCGCCAGCCCATAGCCCTGCGTCAGGCTGTCGCCCAGCGCCAGGATCGTCACCGGCTCTTCACCAAAAGCCGGTAAACCAAGGAAAACAAACGCCGCCACCTTGCCCGCCAAGGCCCGGACCCCATATGTGAAACGACCAAGAAAAGACAGGCAGAACCCCATGACAGACCCCGTGTTATCGCTGCGCGAGGCGGCTCTATCGCTGCAAGGCAATGCCGGCCCCGTCGACATACTTGAGGCGATCAGCCTCGATGTCCACCGCGGCGACACGCTCGGGCTGGTGGGGCCGTCCGGCTCCGGCAAATCCTCGCTCCTGATGCTGATGGGCGGGCTGGAACGCGCCACCGGCGGCACGGTCACGGCCTTGGGCCACGACCTGACGACCATGTCCGAGGATGCGCTGGCCCGCCTGCGCCGCGACCATATCGGCGTGGTGTTCCAGTCCTTCCACCTCATCCCCACCATGACCGCGCTGGAAAACGTCGCCACGCCGCTGGAACTGGCCGGCGCGCCCGACGCCTTCGCCCGGGCCGAGGAGGAACTGACTGCCGTCGGCCTTGGCAAGCGGCTGAACCACTACCCCTCGCAACTATCCGGCGGGGAACAACAGCGCGTGGCACTCGCCCGCGCCGCCGCCCCGCGCCCCGATATCCTGTTGGCGGACGAGCCCACCGGCAACCTCGACAGCACAACCGGCACTGCCATCATCGACCTGCTCTTCGGGCTGCAGGAACGCCACGGCGCCACGCTGGTGCTGGTCACCCACGACCCCGGCCTTGCCGACCGCTGCGCCCGCGTGGCCGAGTTGAGCGACGGCCACCTCACCGAACATCAGCCCCCCAAGGCCCGCACCGCATGAAGCTCCGCCTCGCCGCACGCCTGGCGGGCCGCGAATTGCGCGGCGGCCTGCACGGGTTCCGCATTTTTCTCGCCTGTGTGATCCTTGGCGTCGCGGCCATCGCCGCCGTCGGTACCGTCCGTGAAAGCATCGCCGAGGGGTTGGCACAGGAGGGCGCCACGCTCCTCGGCGGCGACGCCGAGATCGAGCTGACCTATCGCTTCGCCACGCCCGAAGAACGCGCATGGATGGACACCACCGCCACTCGGGTGTCCGAAATCGCCGATTTCCGCTCCATGGCCGTCTTGGGCGAGGAACGCAGCCTGACGCAAGTGAAAGCCGTCGACAACGCCTATCCCCTTGTCGGCAACGTAGAACTCTCCCCCGACATCCCCCTGGAACAGGCCCTGGCCGATGACGGCCTCGTCATGCACCCCACCCTCGCCGACCGCCTGGGTGCAGCCCCCGGCGACACCGTCACGCTGGGGTCCAAATCCTTCACCCTGCGCGCCCTGATCGAGCGTGAACCAGACAGCCGCACCGGCGGCTTCGGCCTCGGCCCCCGCACCATCGTCCTGCGCAGCGCGCTCGACGGCGCAGGATTGCTCGAACCCGGCACGCTTTTCTCCTCGCATTACCGCCTCGACCTGCCCCCCGGCACTAACCTCGACGCCACGCGGGCGGAGGCCGAGCAAGCCCTCGAAGGCAGCGGCATGCGCTGGTCCGACGCCCGCAACGGCGCGCCCGGCGTGGCCGAATTCGTCGAGCGTCTCGGCGCGTTCCTGATCCTCGTCGGCCTCTCCGGCCTCGCGGTCGGCGGCGTCGGCATCTCCGCCGCCCTGCGCGCTTACCTCTCGGGCAAAACCCAGACCATCGCCATCCTGCGCAGCCTTGGCGCCGACCAACGCACGATCTTTCTCACCTACCTCATGCAGGTCGCCGTCCTGGGCGTGCTTGGCATCACCCTCGGCCTCGCCCTCGGCGTCGGCCTGCCCGTGCTCCTGTCGCCGATCATCACCGCGCAACTGCCCGTGCCTGCCGTCTTCGCCGCCTATCCCGGCCCAATGGCCGAGGCCGCGATCTACAGCGCCCTCAGCATCCTCATCTTCACCCTCTGGCCACTGGCCCAGGCGCGCGATATCCGGCCCGCCGCGCTCTACCGTGATGCCGACACCTCCGGCACCATCCCCGGCGCGGGGTTCATCCTCACCACTGCCGCCCTTATCGCCGCGCTGGTCATGGTCGCCGCCTGGTTCTCCGGCAATTCCACCCTCACCTACTGGACGGCCGGCTCCATCGCCGCCGCCCTCGTGGTGCTGGCCCTCGCCGGTCTCGCCCTGCGCGCCGCCGCCCGCCGCCTGCGCCCGCTCGCGCGGGGCCGCACCGCGCTCGGCTGGGCGCTCGGGGCCATCGGCGGGCCGCGCAGCACCGCCAGCGCCGTGGTCCTGTCGCTCGGCCTCGGCCTTTCCGTGCTGGCCGCCGTGGGCCAGGTCGACCGCAACCTGCGCGACGCCATCACGCGCGATCTGCCCACCCGCGCGCCCAGCTTCTTTTTCGTCGACATCCAGCGCGACCAGATGCCCGACTTTTCCGCCCGGCTCGACAGCGACAAAGGCGTCACCCGCGTCGACGCCGCCCCCATGCTGCGCGGCATTATCAGCGAAATAAACGGCCAGCCCGCAGCCCAAGTCGCGGGCGACCACTGGGTCCTGCAAGGCGACCGCGGCGTCAGCTATGCCGCCGCCCTGCCCGAGCGCAGCACGCTCACCGCCGGCGACTGGTGGGGCGAGGATTACGACGGCCCCCCCCAGGTCAGCTTCGCCGCCGACGAGGCCGAGGAAATGGGCCTGAAACTCGGCGATCAGATCACCCTCAACATCCTCGGTCGCGACCTGACGGCCGAAATCACGTCCTTCCGCGAGTCGATTTCTCCACCGCCGGCATGGGCTTCATCATGATCCTGAACGAGGCTGCGCTGGTGAACGCCCCCCACAGCTATATCGCCACGGTCTACTCCGACGCCGAGTCGGAAACCGCCATCCTCCGCGACCTCTCGCGCCAGTTCCCCAACATCACCGCCATCTCGGTGCGCGATGCCGTCTCGCGGGTCAGCGACCTTCTGGGCAGCCTCGCCTCGGCCACCGCCTGGGGCGCCGCCGCCACGCTGCTGACGGGGTTCATGGTCCTGATCGGCGCCGCCGCCGCCGACGCCCGCGCCCGCAGCTACGAGGCGGCAATCCTCAAGGTGCTCGGCGCCAGCCGCGCGCGCATCCTCTGGGGCCTCTCCTTGCGCGCCGCGCTCCTGGGCGCGGCAGCGGGCAGCGTCGCCCTCGGCGCGGGCATCGCCGGGGCCTGGGCGGTCAGCCATTACGTCATGGAAACCTCCTTCGCCGTCGCATGGCCCCCCGCCCTCAGCATCGTCGCGGGCGGCGCGCTCATCAGCCTGCTGGCCGGCCTCGCCTTCGCCTTGGGCCCCATCTCCGCCCGCCCCGCCCAGGTTCTGCGCAGCCGCGAATAACCGCCCATGTCGCGCCCCGATCCGGTTGCGGTCCGGCGGCGGGGGTGGCACTCACGCGGCAATCCCGCAAATTCGACTCGTCCAAGGAGCGCCCATGACGGAAACCCTGCCCATCCCTGTCTCCTCGCCGCTGACAAACGCCCAGAAGGCCGCGCTCATCAACCTCGTCCGCCGCGCCGCCCGGGCCGAGATCATGCCCCGTTTCCGCAACCTCACCACCGCCCAGATCGCATCGAAATCCGGTCCTGAGGACCTGGTGACCGAGGCCGACCACGCCGCCGAGGCAATGATCACCCGCGGCCTGCAACAGATGTTCCCCCACGCCCTGATCGTGGGCGAGGAAGCCGCCAGCGCCGACCCGTCGCTGCGCGGCAAGCTGGCCGAGGCCGAACTGGCCTTCATCCTCGATCCGGTCGACGGCACCTGGAACTTCGTCAACGGCCTGGCCATGTTCGGCGTCATCGTCTCTGTCACCCGCTTCGGCAGACCGGTCTACGGCTTGCTCTACGATCCGGTCATGGACGATTTCATCGCCGCCGAAGCGGACGGTCCCGCCGAAATGACCCGCGCCACGGGCCGCGCCCGCCCGGTTTCGACCTCGCAGGGCGGCGCGGTGGACAGCCTTTACGGCTACATGCACTACTACCTGATGGACCGCGCCGCGCAGGAACAGCTGGCCCCCCTGATGCCGCGCTTCGGCCGCATCGGCTCGCTGCGCTGCTCGTGCCATGAATACCGGATGCTGGCGCAGGGCCATGCCGATTTCCTGCTCTCGTCCACGCTCAACCCGTGGGACCACGCGGCGGGCGTGCTGATCGTCCAGCGCGCGGGCGGCGTGGTGCGCATGCTCGACGGGCGCGACTACAGCGCCGCCATCGACACCGGTTTCCTGCTCGCCGCCCCGACCGAGGAATGCTGGCAGGACCTGGCCCGGACCTTCTCGATGCTGATCGAGGAAAGAGCGGCATAACGCACCGTGCTCCTGCCGCGCGAGAACGGCGCACGGCAGGACGCCCGCCAGCGCGTCATCCCGGACCCGATCCGGGATCTCCCGCTACTGATCGCGCCGTCCCCAGATGCGGTGCGCGCGCGCCATGCGGAAATTCCGCGACACCCACGCCGCTTCTGCACCGCGTCTGCACATCACGAAAATAAATTGAACCCGATGCCACCCTTGCGCGTCATACAGGCAGTCGTTCCAAGGGCCATCCCCGCCCGACAGAACGAGGGCCACACCCCTGTCCCGGGCACGGCCCACAGATTTTAGCGAGTGATTTCAGTACCCAAGTAAGGGCGGCTTCCTTCGGGAGGCCGCCTGATTACCTGCCTCACTCCGCCGCCTCGGCATAATCCTCCATCGGCGGGCAGGTACACACCAGGTTCCGGTCGCCATAGGCATTGTCCACCCGGTTCACCGGCGGCCAGTACTTGTCGACACGGAATGCGCCGGGCGGGAAACAGGCCTGTTCGCGGCTATAAGGCCGGTCCCACTCGCGCACCAAGTCCTCCATCGTGTGCGGCGCATGTTTCAGCGGGTTGTTGTCGCGGTCCATCTGTCCGTCCTCGATGGCGCGGATCTCCTCGCGGATCGCCAGCATCGCGTCGCAGAACCGGTCCAGCTCGGCCTTGGTCTCGCTCTCCGTCGGCTCGATCATCAGCGTGCCCGCCACCGGCCAGCTCATGGTCGGCGCGTGAAACCCGCAATCCATCAGCCGCTTGGCGATGTCGTCCACCGTCACGCCGGCACTCTCGGCAAAGGGGCGCGTGTCCAGGATGCACTCATGCGCCACCCGGTCGTTGCGCCCGCGGTAAAGCACGTCATAGGCCCCCTCCAGCCGCTTGGCGATGTAGTTGGCGTTCAAAATCGCCACCCGCGTGGCCTGCGTCAGCCCCTCGCCGCCCATCAAGAGCGTATAGGCCCAGCTGATCGGCAGGATCGAGGCCGAGCCGAAGGGCGCCGCCGATACCGGCCCCGGCCCATCGCCCTGCCCCTGCGGATCCCCCGGCAGATACGGCTCAAGATGCGCCTTCACGCCGATCGGTCCCATGCCGGGACCGCCCCCGCCATGGGGAATGCAGAACGTCTTGTGCAGGTTCAGGTGGCTCACATCCCCGCCCAGGTCCCCGGGCCGCGACAGCCCCACCATGGCATTCAGGTTCGCCCCGTCGATATAGACCTGGCCGCCATGCTCGTGGGTGATCCTGCACACGTCCAGCACGGTCTCCTCGAACACGCCATGCGTGCTGGGATAGGTGATCATGCACCCTGCCAGATTGTCCGAATTAGCCTCCGCCTTGGTGCGGAAATCCTCCAGGTCGATATCCCCGTTGGCGTCCGACTTCACCGGCACCACCTTCCAGCCCACCATCTGCGCGCTGGCGGGGTTCGTGCCATGGGCCGACATCGGGATCAGGCAGACATTGCGATGCCCCTCGCCATTGGCCGCGTGATAGGCGGCAATGGTCAGCAGCCCGGCATATTCGCCCTGCGCGCCGGAATTGGGCTGCATCGACATGGCGTCATAGCCGGTGATCTCGCACAGCCGCGTGCTCAGGTCGTCGATCAGCAGCCGGTACCCCTCCGTCTGGTCCTTGGGGCAGAACGGGTGCAGCCGCGCGAACTCGCGCCAGCTCACGGGCATCATCTCGGCCGCCGCGTTCAGCTTCATCGTGCACGATCCCAGCGGGATCATCGCCCGGTCCAGCGCCAGGTCCCGGTCCGCCAGCCTGCGCATGTAACGCATCATCTCGGTCTCGGCCCGGTTCATGTGAAATATCGGATGCGTCATGTAACCGCTCTTGCGGTGCATCCTGTCCGGCACGCGGTAATCGGGCGTGAAATCGTCATCCGCCCGTTCGATCCCGAACGCGCGCCAGACCGCCTCGATATTGCGCGGCCGCGTCGCCTCGTCCAGCGTGATGCCCACACGGGTTTCACCCACCCGGCGCAGGTTGATCCCCTCGTCGACGGCCGATTTCATCACCGCCGCCTGCAACGGGCCCACATCCACCGTGATCGTGTCGAAATACGCCTTCGGGTCCACCTTGAACCCCGCCGCCTCCAGCCCCTTGGCCAGCCGCACGGTCTTGCGGTGGATGCGCTGCGCTATGGCCTGCAGGCCCTTGGGGCCGTGAAAGACCGCATACATCGACGCCATCACCGCCAGAAGCGCCTGCGCGGTACAGACATTCGAGGTGGCCTTCTCGCGCCGGATATGCTGCTCGCGCGTCTGCAACGACAGCCGGTAGGCCCGGTTGCCATGGGCATCCACCGAGACGCCCACGATCCGCCCCGGCATCGCGCGCTTATAGGCATCCCGGCATGCCATGTAGGCCGCGTGCGGCCCGCCATAGCCCATCGGAACCCCGAACCGCTGGACCGAGCCCACGGCGATATCCGCCCCCATCGCGCCGGGCTCCTTCAACAGCGTCAGCGCCAGAGGGTCCGCCGACACGATCCCCACCGCGTTCTCGGCATGCAGCGCCTCCATCTGGGCCGTGAAGTCCCGCACATGCCCATAGGTCCCGGGATACTGGAAGAGCGCGCCAAAGACCTTGTCCGCCTCCAGCTTCTCCGGGTCGCCCACGATCACCTCGATCCCCAGCGGTTTCGCGCGGGTCTCGACCACGGCGATGTTCTGCGGATGACAATCGCGGTCGACGAAGAACGCCCTGGCCTTCGATTTCGCCACCCTTTGCGCCATGGTCATCGCCTCGGCACAGGCCGTCGCCTCGTCCAGAAGCGAGGCATTGGCCACCTCCAGCCCCGTCAGGTCGCAGATCATCGTCTGGAAGTTCAACAGCGCCTCCAGCCGCCCCTGGCTGATCTCGGGCTGATAGGGCGTATAGGCGGTGTACCACGCCGGGTTCTCCAGGATGTTCCGCTGGATCGCCGGCGGCGTGACCGTCCCGTGATAGCCCTGGCCGATCAGGCTCACCATGACCTTGTTCAGCCCCGCCACCTTCCGCATCTCGTGCATCAGTTCCCGCTCGGACCTGGGCTTGCCGAAATCCAGTTTCTCGGCTTGCCGGATCGACTTCGGCACGGTCTCGTCGATCAGCTGGTCAAGGTCCTCGACCCCCAGCGCGGCATACATCTCGGCCATCTCCTCGGGCGACGGCCCGATATGGCGCCGGTTGGCGAAATCGTAGGGCAGGTAGTCTGTGGGCTCGAACGGCATGTCCTGAACTCCTTGATTGCGAACGGGGAAGCCGGGCCGGGCCGACCGCGCCGCCCCTGCTTCTTCTTGCTTCAAATATCCCCGCCGGAGGCCAAAAATCCGTCAGGGATTTTTGCCGGAATTTCCCTGAAATTCCGGCCCGGCACCGGATCAGCCGATGAAGTCCTTGTAGGCGGCTTCATCCATGTAATCGTCCATCGGCGAGGTGTCCGACGGCTTGATCCTGAAGAACCATCCGTCGCCCTCGGGGTCCTCGTTTATCTTGCTGGGGCTGTCGGCCAGAACCTCGTTGACCTCCACGATCTCGCCGTCCAGCGGCGCCAGGATGTCCGAGGCCGCCTTGACGCTCTCGATCACCACGATCTCGTCGTCCTTGGTCACTTCCGTGCCCACCTCGGGCAGTTCCACGAAAACGATATCGCCCAGCTGCTCGGCGGCGTGACTGGTGATGCCGACCGTGACGATGTCGCCGTCCTGGTCAAGCCACTCGTGTTCTTCGGTGTATTTCATGCAAGTCTCCCTGATGCTCAGCGTTTGAAATTCGCGGGCGTGAACGGCATTTCCGCCGCCGTGACGGGCAGGCGCCTGCCCCGCACTTCGCCATATAGGGCGGTTCCGGCCGAAGCGCGGCTCGCCGCGACATAGCCCATCGACATCGGCGCCTCTATGCTGGGACCATAGGCGCCCGAGGTGACGTGCCCCACCGCCTCGCCCCCCGTCTCGCTGCCGAAAATCTGCGTCCCGGCGCGCATCGGCGCGCGGCCCTCGGGGCGCAGGCCCACGCGGCACCGCGCCACGCCGTTCTCTAACTGGTCCAGGATCACGTCCGCGCCGGGGAAACCGCCTTCGCGCTCGCCGCCCCGGCGGCGCACCTTCTGGATGGCCCAGCTCAGCCCCGCCTCCACCGGCGTCGTCTCCGCGTCGATATCCTGCCCATAAAGGCACAGTCCCGCCTCCAGCCGCAAACTGTCGCGCGCGCCCAGGCCGACAGGCTCCACCGCCTCATGGGACAGAAGCGCCCGCGCCAGCGGTTCGGCCTGCGCCTCGGGCACGGAAATCTCGAAGCCGTCCTCGCCGGTGTAGCCCGAGCGCGAGATCCACAGCTCGCCGAAATCCGAGGTGAAGATGCCGGTATCCAGGAATTTCATGATCTCGCAGCCCGCCGCGATCGGCGCCAGCGCGTCGACCGCCTTGGGCCCTTGCAGCGCAATCAGCGCGCGGTCGGTCACCTCGACCACCTCGCACTCGGGCAGCCCCTCGCGCATCAATGCGATGTCGTCTGCCTTGCAGGCCGCGTTCACCACCACCAACAGGTGGTCGCCCCGGTTGGTCAGCATCAGGTCGTCCAGAATGCCGCCCGCATCGTTGGTAAAGAAACCGTAGCGCTGCCGCTTCTCGCCCAGGCCCAGCAGGCTGACCGGCACCAGCCGCTCCATCGCCTGCGCCGCGCCGCCATAACCCGCCTCGTGGCGGATCAGGACCTGGCCCATGTGGCTCACATCGAAAAGCCCCGCCGCAGCCCGCGTATGCAGGTGCTCGCCCATCACGCCCAGCCCGTATTGCAGCGGCATCTCGTAGCCGGCAAAGCCGGTCATCTTCGCGCCCAGCGCCTTGTGCAGGCCCGTCAGCGGCGTTTCGCGCAGATCACTCATCGGCTCTCCTTCACGTCTAGAACCGGGCGCATCTGGCAGGGCAACCGGCATCAGTTCCGCGCATCTCGCGACGCACCCGATGCCCCCTCTGTCCTTCCGCCTGAGATCGCTATCCCTTCGGCGCCGCGGGTATTTCTCCCGCGATCTCTCCAGAGTCTGTCATCGGACGGTCCTTGCGCCTGAGAGTTTCCGGGGCGGTTGCTCCTTCGGCACCGGCATGGCCGGTTCTCCCGTTCCGATTTGGGTGTACCGTAGTGTGCCGCCCGAGTCGCTGCAAGCACAATGACCGGCCCGGATCACAGCTTCGTTCCGGCCATTGACCTTTGCGCCTTTGCCTGTTGACATCGCGGCGATCGAGAAAGGCGGTTCCAACGTGCAACCCGGATTCTTCTTTGGCTATGGCAGTCTCGTCAATCGCGGCACCCATGCCTATGCCGATGCCCATCCGGCGCAGCTTTCGGGCTGGCGCCGCGCCTGGCGCAAGACCACCCTGCGCGAGGTCGCCTACCTGACCGCCGTGCCCGACGAAACGGGCCGGATCGACGGGCTCGTGGCCGGTGTTCCCGGTGCCGACTGGGCCGCGCTCGATGCGCGCGAAGGCGCCTACAGGCGCGTGCCCGCCCGCCACCAGGTCCACACCCACCTGCCCGAGACCGCAGATCTCGTGGTCTATGCCATCGAGGACGGACATCACAAGACCCCCGACGCGGTCAGCCCGGTACTGCTCAGCTATATCGACGTGGTCGTCCAGGGCTATCTTCAGGTCTTCGGCGAGGCCGGCGTGACCCGTTTCTTCGACACCACCGACGGATGGGACGCGCCCATCCTCGACGACCGCCGCCGCCCGCTCTATCCCCGCCACCAGCGGCTCGACCGCAAGGAAAGGGGGCTGGTCGACGACATGCTCGACCGGGTGGGCGCCAGGGTTCGGCCCGTATCGACCTTCAGCCCGCTCAGGGGCTGACCCGGCCGCCCTGCGCGCCATCGCCACGTACCTTGGCGAAAATCTTGCACGGATTAACGGGGCGGAAAGGTCCGGGCCTTATCACCCGGTACCGACCGTTGTCGGATCGGAGTATCTGCCTTGCGCTTGCGCCTCGTTATGTTCCTGGTGATCGCACCGCTTTTCGCGACGATCGGCTACCTCACCCTGACCGAGATTGCCGCGAAACGGCAGGACGCCCGGAGCGCCGGCACCGCGCGCGCCCTGGTGCAGGAAGGCGCCACTCTCGGCGCGCTCGTGCACGAACTGCAGCGCGAGCGCGGCTTTTCGGCGGGCTTCATCGCCGCAGGCGGGGCCACCTTCCGGGCAGAACTGGCCGAACAGCGGCGCGCCACGGACAAGACCCTGGTGGATGTCAAAACGGGGGTTCCCCTTCTGCGCACCGAACGCGCGGCGAAATTCTCGCAGGTGCAGGACCGGCTGGACCGCCTTGCCGGGATGCGCCGGCAGGTGGATGACATCTCCCTCGACGTCCCGGGCATGGCGGCCTTCTATACCGGCACGATCGCGCTCCTGCTTGAAATCGACCACCCGCTGCACTCCGGCACGGCGCGCGACACGGCGACCGCGCTTCAGAACGCCCGCACCCTCGTCGGCGCCGCGAAAGAGGCTGCCGGCCTCGAACGCGCGATGGGCGCGACCGGCCTCGGGCGCGGATTCTCGGCGCCCGTCCACACCCGCTTCCTTCGCCTGAATGGCGCGCAGGAGGCGCTCTTGTCGGAAGCGTCCGGAACGCTTCAGGACGCGGATTGGCTGGACAGTATCCGGCAGACCGAGAGTTTCGACGCCATCCGGTCCGCCCGCGCGCAGATCCTGCAGGGGATCGAAACCGGCGCTTTCGGCGGCCTCACCGCGCCGCGCTGGTTCGCCATCTCCTCGGACTGGATAGACCTTCTGCGCAAGGAGGAGCTTGCACTGGTGCAAGCGGTGGCCGAGCTCTCCGCCACGAGCGAGACGGCGGCGGCGAAGACATTGCGGAAATTCACTCTCTTCGGAACTGTCCTGGGCCTTCTGGTGCTGGCCTTCGCGGTCTTTTCGTTCGAGCGGATGATCGCACGGATCACGTCTCTGACTGCGGTGATCAACCGGTTCACCGGCGGGGATTTCACCGTTTCCGTCGAAGGCACGGACGGCAGGGACGAACTTGGGCGCATGGCCTCGGCGATCTCCCGTTTCATGCAGGACACGCTGGACATGCGCCGCAACGCCGAGGCGCTGAAAGCGGACCAGGAGCGCATAAAGGCCGAACAGGACCAGGTGGTCACGGCCATCGACCGTGCCAGCCGCGTCCGGGGCGACTGCAACAACGTCTCGATCACGCCTTTCCGGCGGAATACGAAACCCTTCGGCAAGACTTCAACACCACCGTCGCCCGTCTGAACGAGGTTCTGTGCAGGGTCGCCGACGCCACCGACCATCTCCGCTCGGGCAGCGGCGCGCTCGAACGATCCTCCGGCGACCTGTCCGTCAAGGCCGAGGAGCAGGCGCAGAATGTCCGCAACACCGCCGCCGCCGTGCAGGAGGTCACGTCGGGCGTGCGCGCCGCCTCGGAAGGGGCCGGCGAGGTTCAGCGCACAACCGAAACCGCCAAGAACGCCGCCCTGGAAAGCGACCCGGTGGTGCGCCAGGCCATCGACGCAATGGAAGAGATATCGGGCTCTTCCGACCAGATCGCGCAGATCATCGTCCTCATCGAGGATATCGCGTTCCAGACCAATCTTCTGGCCCTCAATGCCGGGGTCGAGGCCGCCCGCGCCGGCGATGCCGGCCGCGGCTTTGCCGTGGTGGCGTCAGAGGTCCGCGCGCTGGCGCAGCGCTCCACCGAGGCCGCCATGCAGATCAAGTCCCTGATCGGGAAAAGCGCGATGCACGTCAAGAACGGCGTCGACCTGGTGAACGAGGCCGGCACCGCGCTCAAGTCCATCCTAGACAGGGTCGCCCAGATCGACAAGCTCGTCGGCGGCATGGCGCGGGGCACCGAAGTCCAGGCCTCGGAACTGGAAACCATCAACACCAGCATCACGCGGATCGACGGCGTCACCCAGGAAACCGCGACCATGGCGCTCGATGCGCGAAAGACCTGCGAGACTCTCAACAACCATGCGGGTCATCTGGAACAGCTCGTCGGTCAGTTCACCCTGTCGCGCGGCGGCGGCGAAGCACCCGCCCGGGCCGCCTGACGCACCACGTTCCGTTCCGCCCCGATTTCCAGTGTAGCGCCCGCACCCCAGGCCGTTCCGGAAACAGGCGCACGGCCGCGCCCCGGGTCTTTGACCCCGAAGCGCGCAAGCGCGTCACCCTCTGGCGCGGATCACCTGCAAGAGCGGCAGTACCTGGCTCATGTCCGGCCCGTGGTTCTGTCCGGTCAGCGCCTTGCGCAGTGGCATGAAAAGGCCCTTGCCCTTGCGCCCCGTCGCCTCCTTCACGGCACTCGTCCACTGCCCCCAGGTGTTTTCGTCATGCGGCCCCTCGGGCAGCATCGCCAGCGCCTCGGCCACGAATTCGCGGTCCTCGTCGTCGATCACCGGCTCCGCACCGTCGCGGAACATCACCCACCACGGCCCCAGGTCGTGCAGCGTGGTGATGTTTTCGCGCGTCACGCTCCAGAACCGCTCGGCCTGGTCCTCGGGCACGCCAAGGCCGACGATATGCGCCTTCACCTCCGCGAAGTCGCGCCCCTGCAACACCCGCGCCGTCAATGGAAACAGGTCGCCCGCGTCAAACTTCGTCGGCGCCGAGCCGAACCGCGAGATGTCGAATCCCTCGATCAGCTCCGCCATCTCGCTGCGCAACTCCACCGGATCGGCCGAGCCCAGCCGCGCCATCAGCGACAACAACGCCATCGGCTCGACGCCCTGCGCCCGCAAATCGCGCAGGCTCAGCGTCCCCAGCCGTTTCGACAGCGATTCCCCCTGCGGCCCGGTCAGCAGCGAATGATGCGCAAAGCTTGGCACGCTGCCGCCCAGCGCCTCGATGATCTGGATCTGCGTCGCCGTATTTGTCACGTGGTCCGAGCCGCGCACCACGTGGGTCACGCCCATTTCGGTATCGTCCACGACCGAGGCCAGGGTATAGAGAACCTGCCCGTCGCCCCGGATCAGCACCGGATCGCTGACGCTGGCCGCGTCGATCGAGATATCCCCCAGGATGCCGTCCGTCCACTCGATCCGCTCGTGATCCAGCTTGAACCGCCAGACCCCGTCGCCCCGCTCGGCACGCAAGGCGTCCTTCTGCGCGTCCGAAAGCCCCAGCGCCGCCCGGTCATAGACCGGCGGACGCCCCATGTTCAGCTGCTTCTTGCGCTTGAGGTCCAGTTCCGTCGGCGTCTCGAACGCCTCGTAAAAGCGCCCCATCCCGCGCAGCTTGTCGGCGGCTTGCGCATAGCGGTCCAACCGCTCCGACTGCCGCTCGACCCGGTCCCAGGTCAGGCCCAGCCACTCCAGGTCTTCCTTGATCGCATCCACATATTCCTGCTTCGACCGCTCGGGGTCGGTATCGTCGATCCGCAGGATGAACGTCCCGCCGTTCTTGCGGGCGATAAGAAAGTTCATCAACGCGGTGCGCAGGTTGCCGATATGGATATACCCGGTGGGGGATGGCGCGAAACGGGTGGTTGTCATGGGGTGTCTCCTGTTGTCGCGCCAAATGTCACACAGGGGGTCGCTTGTCCAGTATCACGGGCGCCCCGGCCGCATGGTCGGGGCGCGAAGCCTCACCTCCCCGTGCCTCAAATGCCCGTGAATGGCGCGCGCTCCATGCGCGATTTTCCACGGGCGCACTATATCTATCGGGTCGACAGCAACAGGAGGTTTCACATGTCCACGCCCCTTTCCCGCCGCCGCTTTCTCGCCGGCGCCACCGTCCTGCCCGCCGCCACGGCCCTGCCCGCATGGGCCACCGCGCCGATGCTGGGCGCGGCCACGCCGCCCTTCCGCCGGTTCCAGCTCGGCGGATTCGAGGTGACGACCCTTTTGGCCGGCGCCAATACCCGGCCCGACCCCCACACGATCTTCGGCCTCAATGTGGACGAGGCAGAGTTCACCGCCGTCTCCGAGGCCGCGATGATCCCCACCGACCAGGCGCAGTTCTTCTTCACCCCCACCGTGGTGAACACCGGGTCCGAGCTGGTGCTGTTCGACACCGGCCTGAACGCTGAAGGCACCACCGAGGCGCTCGAGGCCGCGGGCTATTCCGCCGACATGATCGACACGGTCGTCATCACCCACATGCATGGCGACCATATCGGCGGGCTGATGGATGGCGACACGCCCACCTTCGCCAACGCCTCCTACGTCACCGGATCGGCCGAGTTCGACCACTGGTCCGCCGCGGGCGACGACAATTTTGAAGCGAAAGTCCGCCCGCTGGCCGAGCAATTCAGCATGATCGGCGACGGCGACGCGGGCTTTTCCGGCCATACCGCCATGGCCGCCTTCGGCCACACGCCCGGCCATATGGTGCACCTGATCGAAAGCGAGGGCGAAAGCCTGATGATCGCCGCCGATTTCGCCAACCACTACGTCTGGTCGCTGGCCCATCCCGACTGGGAGGTGAAGTTCGACATGGACAAGGCCGCCGCCGCCCAGACCCGCAAGACGCTGCTCGACATGCTGGCCGCCGAGAAGATGCCCTTCATCGGCTACCACATGCCCTGGCCCGCCACCGGCTTCGTCGAGAAATCGGACAGCGGCTATGCCTACGTGCCCAGTTCCTACCAGCTTCAGCTCTGACCGCTTGCCAGACCGGGGCGCGCGGCATAGATCGTGACCATGCCCGCGCCCGACACCTCACTTGACTGGATGGAAGACGTGGCCCGCCGCACCGTGGCGGGCTTCCCGCAGGCTTTTTCCGAGGCGGCGCGCAGCGTCGCAATCCATGTCTCCGAATGGCCGGACCGCGAGATGCTCGACAGCCTCGACATGACCGACCCGGCAGAGCTGACCGGGCTCTATGACGGCATCCCGATGACCATGAAATCGGTGTTTGACCAGCCCAGCGGCCCCGATACCGTCTGGCTTTTCCGTCAGCCCATCCTCGCCGAATGGCGAGATCGCGGCGACGTGGACCTGGCCGATCTCGTCGCCCACGTCACGGTCCATGAATTCGCCCACCACTTCGGCTGGTCCGACGAGGATATCGCCAGCATCGACCGCTGGTGGGAATAAGGCGATGCGACCCGGGAAAGCCACGCCTGCCGATTTCACGTGTTGCCTGACAAGCCGTTAACCCGCTGCCCGCCTCACGCGCACTTCGAATGCCCGCAGGACGCACAGGTCAGGCAGCCTTCGACCTTGCGCATGTCATAGCTTCCGCAGGACGGACAGGCCGGCCCGCGCGGCGCCTCCAGGTTCACCACATTGGCCGTCGGGTCTTCCTTCAGGCCCAGACCCTCGCCTTCGAGAAAGCCGATATTGATCATGTGGTTTTCCAGCACGCCGCCGATCGCGGCCAGCATCGAGGGGATGTACTTGCCGTTCATCCACGCCCCGCCGCGCGGGTCGAACACTGCCTTCAGTTCCTCGACCACGAAACTCACGTCGCCGCCCCGCCGGAACACCGCCGAGATCATCCGCGTCAGCGCCACGGTCCAGGCGAAATGCTCCATGTTCTTGGAGTTGATGAACACCTCGAAGGGCCGCCGCCGCCCCTCCAGCACGATGTCGTTTACCGTCACGTAAATCGCATGGCTGCTGTCGGGCCATTTCAGCTTGTAGGTCGCGCCTTCCAGCTCGGTCGGCCGGTCCAGCGGCTCGGACATATAGACCACCTCGCCGCCCTCCACGGGCATCGGCACCTTGTCCTCGGATTCCACGCTCAGCACGCTGCCGGTGATGTCGTTGGGCCGGTAGGTCGTGCACCCCTTGCAGCCGGTGTCCCAGGCCTGCATGTAGACTTCCTTGAACGCCTCGAACCCGATATCGGCAGGCACGTTGATCGTCTTGGAAATGCTCGAGTCGACCCATTTCTGCGCGGCGGCCTGCATCTTCACATGCGCCTGCGGCTCCAGCGTCTGGGCATTGACGAAATGGTCCGGCAATTCCGCGTCGCCCTTGGTTTCGCGCCACATCTGCACCGCGTAATCCACCACCTCTTCCTCGGTGCGGCTGCCATCCTTTTGCAACACCTTGCGGGTGTAGGAATAGGCAAAGACCGGCTCGATCCCGCTGCTGACATTCCCGGCGTAAAGGCTGATCGTCCCGGTGGGCGCCACGCTGGTCAACAGCGCGTTGCGGATCCCGTGCTCGGCCACCGCCGCGCGCACGTCCTCGTCCATCGCCTGCATCATGCCGCTTTGCAGGTACGGCTCCGCCTCGAACAGAGGAAACGCCCCCTTCTCCTTGGCCAGCTCGACCGACGCCAGGTACGCCGCCCGCGCGATCGCCTTCATCCACGCCTCGCATTGCGCCGCCGCCTCGTCGTCGCCATAGCGCAGCCCGCACATCAACAGCGCGTCTGCAAGGCCGGTGACCCCCAGCCCGATCCGCCGCTTGGCCTGCGCCTCGGCGCGCTGCTCGGGCAGCGGAAAATTCGACGCGTCCACCACGTTGTCCATCATCCGCACCGCCGTCGCCACCAGCTCGGCCAGCGCGTCCGCGTCGATGCCCGCGCCGTCCTCGAACGGATCCGTCACCAGCCGCGCCAGGTTGATCGACCCCAAAAGGCACGCGCCATAGGGCGGCAAGGGCTGCTCGCCGCAGGGGTTGGTCGCCGCGATCGTCTCGGCATAATGCAGGTTGTTGGCCTTGTTGATCCGGTCGATGAAGATCACGCCGGGTTCCGCGAAATCATAGGTCGCCCGCATGATCCGGTTCCACAGGTCGCGCGCCTGCACGGTCTTGTAGACCTTGCCGCCAAAGACCAGCTCCCACGGCCCGTCCGCCTTGACGGCCTCCATGAAATCATCCGTCACCAGCACGGAAAGGTTGAACATCCGCAGCCGCGCCGCATCGCCCTTCACCGCGATGAATTCCTCGACATCCGGGTGATCGCAGCGCATCGTCGCCATCATCGCGCCGCGCCGGCTGCCGGCACTCATGATCGTGCGGCACATCGCGTCCCACACATCCATGAAGCTCAGCGGCCCGCTGGCATCGGCGGCCACGCCCTCGACCAGCGCGCCCTTCGGCCGGATGGTCGAGAAATCATACCCGATCCCGCCGCCCTGCTGCATGGTCAGCGCCGCCTCGCGCAGGCCTTCGAAGATGCCGCTCATGCTGTCGGGGATCGTGCCCATGACGAAACAGTTGAACAGCGTCACAGCCCGACCCGTGCCGGCGCCCGCCGTGATCCGCCCCGCCGGCAGGAACCTGAAATCCTCCAGCGCGTGATAGAACCGCTCCTCCCAGGCCTCCGGTTCGGCCTCCACGGCGGCCACCGCCCGGGCGATCCGCCGCCAGGTATCCTCGACAGATCCGTCCAGCGGCGTGCCGTCCGCCTCTTTCAGACGGTACTTCATGTCCCAGATGGCCTCGGCGATGGGAGCGGCGAATCGTGTCATTCCAGTACCCGGTTTTTCTTGAGGAAATTGGCAGTTTTAGTGTGTGCAGAGACGGAGCAGACTAGCCCTTGTAGCGGGACCGGTCAACCAAGCCGGCTTTTCTTCTTGCCCAAATATCCCAGGGGGTATGGGGGACTGGTCCCCCATCTGAAACAGCGGTTTGGGGGACTGGTCCCCCATCTGAAACAGCGGTTTGGGGGACTGGTCCCCCATTTCAAGCGGCCGGTATGGGGGACCGAACCCCTTTCAAACGCCGATATGGGCGGCACCCCCAAGGCGTGCTTGGCCGGAACGCGGTCCGGCCCGCCTGCCGCAAGCCAACCGCGATGTCGCACCGGGGCCGCACCCGCTTGAAATCCCGCGCTCCGGCCATAGGATAACAAAAGGTGGCAATCGGGGGCAGTGGTGGCAGATCCGAAGATACATCTCGTCAAGCTTTCGGTGGGCACCGACTCGGTCGAAGGCCTGATCGCGTGGCAATCCACCGCCCGGGCCAGGGGCCCCGGCGGCGAGCCGCGCCACGTCACCCGCATGTGGCCGCGGCGCGAGGCCGAACTGCTCGAGGGCGGCTCGATCTACTGGGTCATCCAGGGCCTCATCCAGTGCCGCCAGCGCATCCTGCGCCTCGAGGAAGTCACCCGCGCCGACGGCATCCGCCGCTGCGCCATCGTGCTCGACCCCGGGATCGTCCGCACCACCGCCGCCCGCAAGCGCCCGTTCCAGGGCTGGCGCTACCTGGCGCCCGGCGACGCCCCGGCCGACCTGCCGCGCCAGCGACAGGACGAAGACGCCCTGCCCGCCGATCTCAGCGCCGCGCTCGCCGATATCGGCGTGCTCTGACCCTCCGGGACTGGTCCCGGGCCGTGGCCGCAGCGCCACATCTGCGCCAGCGCACACAATCGGGTTCATGCGCGAACCGCGCTACCCCGGAACCGGCAGAATCCCGCCGGAAGCCTTTGAAAATGCACCGCGATTCAGCGGCTTCCCGCCGGTATTGCCGCCATTTTCCGGCGCTTCGCCGCCTCTCACATTGAGTTGATCGCGCGCGCGCCGGTGCCCCCCTTGCGAGCATTGGGCATTGCCACATATCTGCCGACAGACAGCGCCGGACCAAGGTGCTGCGGTACGAACAGAGACGTGTTGAAAGGATAAAAGACATGAAACGAGCAACCCCCATCATCGCGGCCGCCCTTGCCCTTGGCGCGGCCCCTGCCCTTGCCGGCAACACCACGCCCCCCCTGGAAGACACCACCGTCGCGGCTCCGGTCGCCCCGGCCCCCGCACCGGTCAATGTCGGCCCGAACTGGACCGGCTTCTACGGCGGTGCCCAGCTGGGTTACGGCGATGTCGACACCAACGTGTCGGGCGGTGACGACGGCGTGATCGGCGGTCTGACCGCAGGCTATGACTACGACCTCGGGCGCTTCGTCGTCGGTGGCGGTCTGGATTACGACTGGGCCGATATCGGCGTCGCCAACAATGCCGCCACGCTGGAAAACGTGTTCCGTGCCAAGCTGCGCGGCGGTTACAAGCTGGGCAATGGCCTGCTCTACGCAACCGGCGGCTATGCCCAGGCCGACACCGACAATTTCGGCAGCGACGATGGGTATTTCATCGGCGGCGGTTACGAGCACATGATCACCCAGAACTTCTCCATGGGTGGCGAGCTGCTGTATCACGAGTTCGACAATTATAGCGGCACCGCCACAGATGTGGAAGCGACCACGCTGCAGGTCCGCGGCACATACCGCTTCTAAGACATCCGGTCGTCGAAGGATGCCAGCGTTCGCTAGGCCCGACGCCGGCCCCGACACAACCCGACCGAACGCATCAGCCGCGCATCGGTTCCGGATTTTCGCCTATTTCCTTTCACGACAGCGGGTTTCCGCTCAAGACACGCGTAAGGTGTATCCTTCGCGCATCGCCTTGTGGAAATTCACGGCGAGTTGACTGTATTTGCGCCCCGTTCTCTTGCAGCTTGTGCGCATGGGGACATATCCCGAGGCAGAAAGGCGCGCCCACGACGCGTGCCGGGTCAGCAGTAAACGGTCCTGAAAGGATGACACAGTGATGAAACGTACCACTCCGATTCTCGCAGCAGCGCTCGCAGCGTTCGCCGCCCCCGCATTCGCAGGCAATATCACCCCGCCGGTCGACGATGTCGTCGCACCGCCGCCGCCGCCCCCGCCGGCCGCCGTTACCCCCAACTGGACCGGCCTCTACGGCGGTGTGCAACTGGGCTACAACAACCTGGATTCCAACATCTCGGGCGGCGACGACACCGTCATCGGCGGTCTCTTCGTCGGCTACGACTACGATTTCGGCAACTTCGTGCTGGGCAGCAGCCTTGACTACGATTTCACCGATGCCGAAGTTTCCACGGCACCGAACCCGCCCGTCGATCTCGAGAACATCTTCCGCGCCAAGCTGCGCGCCGGTTACAAGCTGGGCAACGGCCTGATCTACGGTACCGGCGGCTATGCCAAGGCGTTCACCGACAATCTCGGCGACGATGACGGCTACTTTGTCGGCGCCGGCTACGAGACGATGGTCACCGACAACTTCTCGCTCGGCGGCGAGCTGCTTTACCATGAGTTCGACAACTTCAACGGCTCCAACGCCGATGTCGAGCCGACCACGGTTCAGCTGCGCGGTACCTTCCGCTTCTGATCGGATTGTCCTCCGGCAAGCGCCGGAGGGGCTTCAGACAGGCGGGCGCCCCCGGGGTGCCCGCCTTTTTCGTGCCCGACCGCCGAAGGACAGGCGTTGCGCCATGTCCGGTGCGGTAATGGTGCAAAACGCGGAAAATCATACCGACGCGATACCGACATGATACCGACGGGATACCGACGTTCCCCCAGAGCGCAATTCGCCCCTGTTAACCCTTGAGTCGACCGCCGGTCGCCTCCCCCGGCTACAGGATGTCCAGAACCGCTTCAGGCGGCCGCCCGATTGCGGCCCTGCCATTTGCGAACACGACCGGGCGCTCGATCAGGATCGGGTTCTCCGCCATGGCCGCCAGCAGGTCGGCCTCCGGCGTATCCCTGCTCAGGCCCAGCTCCCGGAACCGCGCCTCGCCCCGGCGCATCAGGTCGATGGCGGGCAGGCCCAGCTTTTCCAGCGCATCGCGCAATTCGGCCATATCCGGCGCATCTTCCAGGTAGCGGCGCACCTGCACCTCCAGCCCGCGCTCTTCCAAAAGCGCCAGCGTCTGCCGCGACTTGGTGCAGCGCGGGTTATGCCAGATACTGATCACAGCCATGCGTCCCTCTCCGTTCCAACCGCCGCGACGACATTGGAAAAGCCTTTTTCTTCCAGCAACTTGTCCAGTCCCAGCGCAATCTTTTCCACCAGCCCGATCCCCTCATAGACCATCGCCGAGTACAGCTGAACGGCGCTCGCCCCGGCGCGGATCTTCGCCAGCGCCTGCTCCGCAGTTCCGATCCCGCCCACGCCGATCAGCGGCATCCGCCCCCCGGTCAGCTGCGACAGCCGCGCCAGCACGCGGGTCGATTTCTCGAACAAGGGCGCGCCCGACAGCCCGCCGGCCTCGTCCCGCATACGGCTTCGCAGACCTTCGCGGTCCAGCGTGGTGTTGGTGGCGACAATCGCGGCGATCCCCCCCGCCTGCGCCACCTCGGCCAGCTCCGACAGCTCCAGGTCACTGAGATCAGGGGCAATTTTCAGGAACACCGGGATCGGCCGCTCCAGCCAGTCCCGCGCCTCCATCACGCCTTTCAGCAGGGCCGACAATGCCTCCGGCCCCTGCAGGTCGCGCAGCTTTTCCGTGTTCGGGCTCGACACGTTCACGGTGGCGAAATCCAGGTGCGGCCCACAGCGCGACAGCACGCGGGCGAAATCCTCCGCCCGGTCCGCACTGTCCTTGTTGGCGCCCAGGTTCAGGCCGATCACCGCGTCGCGCGGGCGCGCCGCCAGCCGTTCCACCGCGGCCTCCATCCCGTTGTTATTAAACCCGAAACGGTTGATGACCGCCCGGTCCTCGGACAACCGGAACAGCCGCGGCTTGGGGTTTCCCGGCTGCGCCCTCGGTGTCACCGCCCCCGCCTCGATGAACCCGAATCCCGCCCGTGACAGGGGCGACAGCGCTACCGCGTTCTTGTCGAAGCCAGCCGCCAGACCGACGGGGTTGGTCAACCGCAGCCCCGCCACCTCGCAGCGCAGCCGGTCGGACGTGACCAGCCCCGGCAGCGGCACCAGTCCCGCCCGCAACGCCTGCAAGGCCAGCCCGTGGGCGCGCTCCGGATCCATCCGGTGCATCAGCCCCAGACCGATCCGGTCGGCCAGTTTCATGCCGCGCCCACCGGAAACTCGTGCACGCCATTCACCAGCGGCAGCGGCTGCGCCCAGACCACGTCCTCCAGCCGCAACACCCTGTAAAGATGCGGAAATTCTTCGCCGCCGCGCGACACTTCCCATGACAGGTCGTCGCCCAGCCGTTCGGTTTCCACCGCCACCAGCATCAGGTCGTCCATCCCCTCGAAATGTTTCGCCGCGGTTTCGGGCGCCTGTGCGGGGGTCGAGAAATGGATGTACCCGTCCGACAGGTCCACCGGCGCGCCCTGCGTTTCCTTTTCGGACCGCAGCGCGGCCCACTCGTCTTCCCGGAAAATCTTGTATATCAGCATGCCTTGGTGATGCCCCGCCGCTTTCGCGCGGTCAAGCAGATTGGCTTTGACGCCCTGCGCCGCCTGCCCCACTCTGCCTGCATTCACCCAGGAGACACGCTCATGCGATTCATTGCCATTGCCCTGTCCGGCCTTGTCACCGCCACCGCGGCGCAGGCCGATTACACGCTCAACATATTGCATACCAACGATTTTCACGCCCGGTTCGAACCGATCAGCAAGTACAACTCCACCTGCGCGCCGGAAGACAACGACGCAGGCGAATGCTTCGGCGGCTCCGCACGGCTGGCCACGGCCATCGAAACCGCCCGCGCCGATGCCCCCAACCCGGTGCTCTTCGATGGCGGGGATCAGTTTCAGGGCACGCTTTTCTACAACTATTACAAGGGCAAGATGGCCGCCGAGATGATGAACCGGCTGGGCTACGACGCCATGACCGTCGGCAACCACGAGTTCGACGACGGCCCCGAGGTCCTGCGCGGCTTCATGGACGCGGTCGAGTTTCCCGTCCTGATGTCCAATGCCGATGTCAGCGGCGAGGCGCTGCTGAAGGATGTCCTGCAGAAGTCTACCGTCATCGAACGCGGCGGTGAAAAGATCGGCCTCATCGGCCTGACCCCGCAGGACACCGACGAACTGGCCAGTCCCGGCCCCAACATCATCTTCACCGATCCGTCAGAGGCCGTGCAGCACGAGGTCGACAGGCTGACCGAACAGGGCGTCAACAAGATCATCGTGCTTTCGCATTCCGGCTATGGCGTCGATCAGCGCGTGGCGGAAACCACCACCGGCGTCGACGTGATCGTGGGCGGGCATTCCAACACCTACCTCGCCAATGACGATCCCGATGCCGCCGGCCCCTATCCCACGATGGTCGGCAACACCGCCATCGTTCAGGCCTACGCCTACGGCAAGTTCCTGGGCCGTCTCGACGTGGTCTTCAACGACGCCGGAGAGATCACGTCGGCCACCGGCGCCCCGCTGGTCATGGACGCAGCCGTGGCCGAGAACGACGACGTCAAGGCCCGCATCACCGAGGCCGCCAAGCCGCTGGAAAAGATCCGCAACAAGGTCGTGGCCGAGGCCGCTGCCGCCATCGGAGGCGAGCGCGACATCTGCCGCGAGGGCGAATGCCCGATGGGCAACGCCGTGGCCGAGGCGATGCTGGCCCGTGTCGTCGACCAGGGCGTCGAGATCGCCCTGATGAACGGCGGCGGCGTGCGCGCCTCGATCGATGCCGGCCCCGTCACCATGGGCGAGGTGCTGACAGTGCTGCCCTTCCAGAACACGCTCTCGACCTTCCGCATCGACGGCGCCACCCTGAAAGAGGCGCTGGAAAACGGTGTCAGCCAGGTGGGCGAGAGTGCGGGACGCTTTCCGCAGGTGGCCGGCATGAGCTTCACCTTCGACCCCTCCGCCGAGGTCGGCAACCGCATCACGGAAGTCACCGTCGGCGGCGAACCTCTTGATCCCGAACGCGATTATCTTGCCGTCTCGAACGATTACCTGCGCAACGGCGGCGACGGCTATTCCATGCTGCGCGACGCAGCCGACGCCTATGATTTCGGCCCCGACGTGGCCGAAGTCCTTGCCGAATATTTTGCGCAGAACACACCCTATCAGCCGATCACCGACGGACGCATCCGGCAGGCCGGCCAGTAACCCACCCGCGTGCCGCGCGGGCTTTGCAATCCGGGCGGCGCGCGGCATAAAGGCGCCATGAACAAGGTGCGCGACCAGTACGAGGCCTATCCCTATCCCGAGCGGGATCCGAGAGACGAGAAAAAGCGTCTGATTCTCGGCTCGCCCTCCCTGCCGCAAGAGATCGACCACTACATCTTTGGCGGCCAGCGAGACTGGTCTCAGCCGCTGCGCATCCTCGTCGCCGGGGGCGGTACCGGTGACGGTCTGATCCAGCTGACAGCCCTGCTGACACGATACGGCAGACCCTATGAGGCAACCTATATCGACCTTTCCAGCGCCTCGCGAAAGGTGGCCGAGGCCCGCGCGAAGGCGCGCGACCTGAAGAACATCACCTTCGTCACCGGCAGCCTTCTGGACGCCCCCGATCATGGGCCGTTCGATTATATCGACTGCTGCGGCGTCCTGCACCACCTGCCCGATCCCGATGCCGGGTTCACCGCCCTGCGCCAGGCCCTCGCGCCCGGCGGCGGTATGGGCTTCATGGTGTACGCCCCCTATGGCCGGTCAGGGGTCTACCCCCTGCAGGAGGCCTTCGCCGCGCTCTATGGAGACATGCCGCCGAAAGACCGGCTCAAGGCCGCAAGGGCGGTCGTCGAATGCTTGCCCGCAGGCCATCCGTTCAAGTCGAACCCCAATCTCAACGACCACAAAAGCGGCGACGCGGGGTTCTACGACCTGCTCTTGCACAGCACCGATCGCGCCTATGACGTGCAGGCGCTGGCGGACACGCTCGACCGCACCGGCTGGTCCCTTGCGGACTTCACCGTTCCGATCCTCTATGACCTCGCGCGGCTTGCGCCCGTACCCGATGGCATGGACCCGGTCCGGGCGATGGCCGTGGCCGAGAAACTGAACGGGACGATCCGCACCCACACCGGCTATGCCACCGACACGCCGCGTCCCATCGCCTCCGGCAAGACCCGCACGCTGGTGCCGCACATCAAGGGCCTGCAGGCCGCGCAACTGGCCCGCGCCGTGGCGCAGGGGCAGATGCCCGCGCTCGACACGGACGGCATCAAGGGCAAGCTCACCCTGCCGAAACAGGCCGCGCCCTTGATTGCCGCCATTGACGGGCGCCGCAATCTTCAGGACATCGCAGCACAGACCGGTCTTGATCCGATCACCTTCGGGGGCCATTGGAGCCAGGTCGAAAAAGCCCTGCTGCCCTGGGGGATGCTGGTCTACTCGAACGTGCTGAGATAGCCGATGTGCGGACATTTCGCCGTCACCCTGCCACAGGACGCCATGGCCCAGCTCTTTGCCGCGCGCCCCGTTAACGATTTACCGGCTATTCCCAATTACAACGTCTGTCCGACGAACGATGTGCATGTTGTCACCTCCGACGGCGCCGACCGGACGCTTGGATCGATGCGCTGGGGTTTCATCCCGCACTGGTACAAGAAACCCAACGACGGCCCGCTGCTGATCAACGCCCGCGCCGAAACCATCGCCGGGAAACCCGCGTTCAGATCGGCGGCGCGCGAGCGGCGCTGCCTGATCCCGGCCAGCGGGTTCTACGAATGGACCAAGGACGAGGACGGCAACCGCCTGCCGTGGTTCATCCACCCGGCAAGGGACAAGGCGCTGGCCTTTGCGGGGATCTATCAGGACTGGAACAAGGGCGATGTACCGCTGACAACCTGCGCCATCGTCACCACCGGCGCGAATGAGCCGATGCAGCAGATCCATCACCGGATGCCCGTGATCCTCGCCGAAAAGGACTGGCCACTCTGGCTGGGCGAGGCGGGGCACGGCGCGGCCGGCCTGATGACCGCCGCACCGGATGATGCGCTGGAATTCTACCGCGTGGACCCGAAGGTGAACTCCAACCGCGCCAGCGGCCCCGAGCTGATCGACCCGCTCGACGACTGAATATTCATTAGGATATTCAAATCGTTACACCGCCGCGCCCAGGATTATTCGTACGAATAATCTCGTCACCGCGCGGCCATCAGCCGCGCCATGTCCAGCATCCGGCAGGAAAAGCCCCATTCGTTGTCGTACCAGCCGAACACCCGCAACAGCCCGCCGGTCGACACGCTGGTTTCAGGACCGACCAGCACGATCGATTCCGGCCGCCCCCGCAGGTCGGAGCTGACCAGCGGCTGCTCGGTCCAGCCGAACACCCCGCCGGGCCGTACGGCGCCGTGCAGGACCGAGTTCACCGTTGCCGCATTCACCGTCTCGCGCGTCTGGACGGTCAAATCGATGCACGACACGCTGGCCGTCGGCACCCGGATGGCCCGCGCCTCGATCCGGCCTTTCAGATGCGGCAGGACCAGCCCCGTCTGGTGCTGCGCGCTGGTGGTCGTCGGCACCATCGACAGCGCGGCGGCCCGGCTGCGCTCGGGCGCGGCGCGGGGCTTGTCCACCGTGGGCTGGCTGCCGGTATAGCAATGCACCGTGGTCATCTGCCCGCTGACCAGCCCGAATGCCTCGTCCAGCAACCGTGCCAGCGGGCCAGGGCGTTGGTCGTGCAGGACGCGTTCGAGACAATCCGGTGATCGCCCAGATCCGCTTCGTTGGCTCCCATCACCAGCGTCACGTCCGCCTCCGCAGAGGGGCCGGACACCAGCACCTTGCGCGCCCCCGCCTCCAGCCCGCGCTCGGCCACCGCACGCTTGCCGCCCATCCCGGTACAGTCCAGCACGATGTCCACGCCCGACAGATCCAGCCGGCGCAGGTCCGGCTCGGCATGAAACGGGATGTGCCGCCCGTCCACGATCAGGGTCGCGTCCCCCGTCGTGACGTCCCCGGGCCAGGGACCGAAGACACTGTCATACTGGAAAAGGTAGGCGCAGGTGCTCAGCGGTTCGATATCGTTGATCGCCACCAGTTCGAAATCCTGCGCGTCCCGCAGCAGGATCCGCAGCAGCGTCCGACCGATGCGGCCAAAACCGTTGATGGCGACGCGGATCGGCGAAGTGGACATGATGGCATTTCCTGCACTTGGGTCATCGGGCGAACAATCGCCGCGGCGACGGGGGTTTTCCAGCGGTGAAATATTATTTGATCAAATCCCTAGCGCGCCGCCGCGGCCTCGGCATGGCGCGCCGGCGCCACCGATCCTTCCAGCGCCGGATAACGCAGCCACAGTGTCACGCCC
Organism: Roseovarius sp.; assembly: GCA_046290265.1. GTDB lineage: Bacteria > Pseudomonadota > Alphaproteobacteria > Rhodobacterales > Rhodobacteraceae > Roseovarius. The sequence continues at coordinate 32,951 of JBKAGF010000008.1, forward strand.
CGCGCGACGAAACTGACCAGAAGCGCCAGCCAAAGACCGTGGTTGCCCAGCCATGGCACAAGCACCATCGCGGCCAGGACATAAAGGGCCAGGCTCAGCGCCATCATGTTGCGCATGTCGCCCGCCCGTGTCGCCCCGATGAAGATTCCGTCCAGCATGAAAGGCGCCACCCCGACCACCGGCGCGATGCAGACATAGGCAAGGTACATCCGGGCCTCTGCCTGCACCTCCGGCGCCTTGGCCATCAGGTCGATGATCGCCCCGCCCCAGATCGCGAAGCCAAGTGCCATGAGCATGACAATGGCCAGCGCCCACAGGCTGGTCAGCAACGCCCCGCGGCGCAGCCGCGCGACATCGCCCTTTCCGAAGGCCTGCCCGACAAGCGCCTCGGCGGCAAAGGCAAACCCGTCCAGCGCATGGGACGAAATGTTGAGGAACTGCAGCAGGACCTGGTTGGCGGCCAGCGTGACGTCGCCGAAGTCGCCGCCAATCAGCAGGAACGAGATGAAGATCCCCTGCAGCATCAGCGACCGCAGCAGGATATCGCGGTTCACCGCCATCATCCGGGCAAGCTGCAACCGGTCAAAGACCCGGGGCCAGTCGCGCCATGCAGGCACGCGAAAGAAATCGCGGCAGAGCCACAACCCGAGGATCAGCCCCGACCACTCCGCGATGAACGTGGCCCAGGCCACCCCGCTCACGCCAAGATCCAGCCCCAGCACGAACCAAAGGTCCAGCAGGATGTTGACCCCGTTCATCACCACCTGCAGCACCAGCACCGCCCGCGTGCGCTCCAGCGCGATCAACCAGCCCGTGACACCGTAAAGCGAGATCAGGGCCGGCGCGCTCCACACCCGGATGGCCATGTAGTCGCGTGCCAGCGCCTCGACCTCCTCGCTGGCCGGAGACACAAGGAAAGCGCCGCGGAACAGAAAACCCTGCAGCGCGATGATCGCAATCCCGCTTGCCAGACCGATGATCAGGGACCGCGTCAGCATCGCGGCCACCTCGCCTGTGCGCCCCGCTCCATGCGCCTGGCTTGTCAGGCCAGTCGTGCCCATCCGCAGGAAGCCGAAGAGCCAGTAAAGCCCGGTCAGGATGACCGCGCCGATACCGACCGCGCCGATCGGCACCGCCTCGCCCAGCTGGCCGACCACGCCGGTATCCACTACGCCCAGGATCGGAACTGTCGCATTCGCCAGCACGATGGGAAGGGCAATGTTCAGAATGCGCCGATGGGTCAGCGCCGCCTGCGTCTCAGCCATCGCGGCGCGGCATCAGGAAATGCCCCGTGGCCTGCGCGATCGGGCGCGCGCGGTTGTCCTGCCAGGCCTCGGACCGCACCGAGGCATAGCGCCGCCCGGACCGCGTAACCACCGCGCGGGCATAGGCGTCCCGCGGCAGGCCGGAACGCAGGTAGTCCACGGTGAAATCGATCGTCTTGGGCAGGCGCGGCAGGTTGCCGGCCTCGATCGCCTCAAGCTCCAGGGCGCCCGATTCCATCTCGTCCCACAGCATCGACCAGCTGAGCGTGATGATCGACGTGACCTCCAGGAAGGCTGCCGTCGCCCCGCCATGCAGCGCTGGCAGCAACGGGTTGCCAATCAGCTTTTCCGCAAACGGCATGACCCCGGTCAGCTCGTCGCCACGCCGATCGAATTCGATCCCCAGGAACCGGATATAGGGCACGCCGTCGACCAGTGCGCGCAGCGCGCCGTCGCGCCGTTGCTTGACCACCTGTACGGGTTCGGGACGCTCGCGACTCATGGCTTGCTCATCACCGTGAAGGTACCGGTCGCCTGCGCCACGGGCCGCTTGGCATCGTCGTCCAGCGTCTGCGCCCGCACGAAGGCCACCGAACGCGTGATATGATAGCACTCGGCCCGCGCCCGGATCGCCTGCCCCGGCTGGGCGGGCCGCATGTACTCGATCCTCAGGTCGATCGTGGCCGTGGCACCGGGCGAGTCGGGATGACTCATCACCGCCGCGCCACAACAGGTATCCATCAGCGCAGAGACGGCCCCGCCGTGGATCACACCGGTTTCGGGATCACCGATCAGGTGATCGGCATATTCCATCCGCATTTCCGCAACGCCGTCGCCGACATGGGTGATCGTCATGCCAAGGGCCTTTGCATGGGGGATCGCCCCCATGAACTGCGCCGCCATCCTGTTGTTGTTCGTCATGCAGTATCCTGCTGATTTGTGCCTCTTTATGGTCCCGATTGCCCGCGCGCTGCAAGGGTGGCGGTTGCGCCCATCGCGCTAAGTCAATTAATCTGAGGCAAGGAGGGCCCGAGATGTCAGAGCAACGCCTGTCATTCAAGGAAATGTGCGCCAGGTTCGACGTGACCCCGCGCACGCTGCGCTATTACGAATATATCGAACTGCTCAGCCCCGACCGCGACGGCCGGTCGCGTTTCTACGGCCCGCGCGAGGTCGCCCGCATGACCCTCATCCTGCGCGGACGCCGCTGGGGGTTTGCCCTGGAAGACATCCGCCAATGGCTCGAAATCTACGAGGAAAAGGGCACCGACGCCCAGTTGCGCACCTGGATCGACCTGGCCGACCGGCAACTGGAGGAACTGCATGGCCAGAAGGCGCAGCTGGAACAGTCGATCAACGAACTGAAAGAGGCCCGCGATTCGACCGAGAAGTCGCTGGGCTGACCTGGTTTAACCCGGGCGCATCCGGACAGATCCGTAAATTTGTTGCGCCGGCCCTAGGTTGACCTTGCCTTATCTTACGTAAAGCTGAAAGTGACGTTACGTATTGGTTACGTAAAGCAGGCTATCTGTTGTACCGGTGGTTATCGCCTCACATGTTCCGGCCAGATGACGAGATTCACGGATAGCGACATGACCGACGAAACGATGACAATCCGCGAGATGTGCGACGCATTCAACGTGACGCCCCGGACCTTGCGTTTCTACGAGGCGAAGGAACTGCTGTTCCCGCGGCGCGAGGGCCAGAAGCGCCTGTTCACCAAAAGCGACCGGGCCCGTCTGAAACTGATCCTGCGCGGCAAGCGCTTCGGCTTCAGCCTCGAGGAAATCCGCCAGCTTCTCAACCTTTATGACCGTGGCGATCAGCAGCTGACGCAGCTGGAAACGACCTACGAAATCGCCCAGGAGCGGCTGGAAGAGCTTGAGCGGCAGCGCGACGAACTGACCGCGGCGATCGACGACCTGCGCGACCAGATGAAATGGGGTGAGAGGATGATCTCCTCGCTCCGCCAGACACCGAAAGCCGCGGAATGACTTCCCGGCCCGACACTGTGATGATTTAGGGAGACCACCACATGCCGAGCTACACGCCCCCCACCCGCGACATGCAGTTCATCCTTCACGATGTTCTGAAGGTCAGCACCACCGACACCCCCGGCTATGCCGAACTGGACCGCGATTTCACCGCCGCCGTACTGGAAGAGGCCGGCAAGATCGCGTCCGAGGTTCTGGCGCCGCTGAACGTCGTGGGCGACACCGAGGGCTGCAAGCTGGAAAACGGCGTCGTCCGCACGCCCACCGGCTTCAAGTCGGCCTTCGACCAGGTGCGCGAGGGCGGCTGGACCGCGCTCGACCTGCCCGAGGAATTTGGTGGCCAGAACATGCCCTATATCCTGGGCACCGCAGTGGGCGAGATGTTCTCGGCCGCGAACCAGGCCTTCACCATGTATCAGGGCCTGACCCACGGCGCGGCCTCGGCGATCCTGGCCCACGGGTCCGAGGACCAGAAGGCCACGTACCTGCCCAAAATGGCATCCTGCGACTGGACCGGCACGATGAACCTGACCGAGCCGCATTGCGGCACCGACCTCGGGCTCATGCGCACCAAGGCGGAACCGCAGGGCGACGGCAGCTACAAGATCACCGGCCAGAAGATCTTCATCTCGTCGGGCGAACACGACATGGCCGACAACATCATCCACCTGGTGCTGGCCAAGATCCCCGGCGGCCCCGAGGGCATCAAGGGCGTCAGCCTCTTCATCGTGCCGAAGTTCATGGTCAAGGAAGACGGCACCCTGGGCGAGCGCAACGGCGTCGCCTGCGGCAAGATCGAAGAGAAGATGGGCATCCACGGCAACTCGACCTGCGTCATGAATTATGACGAGGCGACGGGCTACCTGCTGGGCGAAGAGCACAAGGGCATGCGCGCCATGTTCACCATGATGAACGAGGCCCGCATCGGCGTCGGGATGCAGGGCCTCGCCCAGGCCGACGTGGCCTACCAGAACGCGCTGGACTACGCCAAGGACCGGCTGCAAGGCCGCGACGTGACCGGCGTCAAGAACCCCGACGGTCCGGCCGATCCGCTGATCGTGCACCCGGACATCCGCCGCGCGCTACTCGACCAGAAAAGCTTTGTCGAAGGCGCCCGCGCGTTCCTTCTGTGGGGCAGCCAGATGATCGACCAGTCGCATCGCGGCAATGACGCCGCCGCCGAGGGGATGGTCAGCCTGCTGACCCCGATCATCAAGGGCTTCCTGACCGACGAGGGTTTCGACATGACCATCCTCGCCCAGCAGGTCTATGGCGGCCACGGCTATATCGAGGAATGGGGCATGTCCCAGTTCGCCCGCGACGCCCGGATCGCCATGATCTACGAAGGCGCCAATGGCGTTCAGGCGCTCGATCTGGTGGGCCGCAAGCTGGCGCAGGACGGCGGCAAGCACGTCATGGCCTTCTTCGACATGGTCAAGGCCTTCATCAAGGAAAACGAAAACCACCCGGCGCTGAAGTCCGATTTCCTCGACCCGCTCAAGGAAAGCTCCAAGCACCTGCAACAGGCCGGCATGTTCTTCATGCAGAACGGCATGAAGAACCCCAATGCGGCGCTGTCGGGCTCGTATGACTTCATGCACCTCTTCGGCCATGTCTGCCTTGGCCTGATGTGGGCGCAGATGGCCAAGGCCGCGCACGCGGCGATCGAGGCCGGCGAAGGCGACACCGCCTTCTACAAGACCAAGATCGCCACGGGCCGCTTCTACATGAAGCGCCGACTGCCCGCGACGGGGATGCACCTGGCGCGCATCGAATCCGGCGCCGAGCCCGTGATGGAGCTTGAAGCCGAGGCGTTCTGATCATCGTAGGGTGGGTTTCAAACCCACCCTACGCCCGCCACGATGACTGGGAGGACATCATGCCGAAACGCTTTCGCCTGACCCGCCGCTTCAACGCCGCGATGACCGAGGACGGCTATCGCCGCTTGCGAAAATTCGCGCAGGAAGCGGGGCTCGACGAAGGCGAGGCACTGTCCTTTCTCTTCGAGAATTTCGACAGCGTGATCGACGAGGACACGTTTGGTCACCGGCTGCGCATCTTCAACTCCGAACTCGACGCCCGCAAACGCTAGGGAGGCCCCTCATGTCCGCATGGATGACCGAAGAGCACGAAATGCTCACCGAGATGACGGCCAGGTTCATCACCGAGGAATGGGCTCCGCATTTCGAGCGCTGGCGCAAGGCCGGCATCATGGACCGCGAGATCTGGCAGCAGGCCGGCGAACTGGGGCTGCTCTGCCCCTCGATCCCCGAGGAATACGGCGGCGCGGGCGGCGATTTCGGCCACGAGGCGGTGATCTGCATCGAGCAATCCCGCGCCAACCTTGCAAGCTGGGGCAATCCGATCCACTCCGGGATCGTGGCGCATTACCTCTTGGCCTATGGCAGCGAGGAACAAAAGAAACGCTGGCTCCCCAAGATGGTTTCGGGCGAGCTCGTGGGCGCGCTTGCCATGACCGAACCCGGCGCGGGCTCGGACCTGCAAGGCATGAAGACCAAGGCCCTGCGCGAGGGCAATTCCTATCGCCTGACGGGTCAGAAGACCTTCATCACCAACGGCCAGCACGCCGACCTGATCATCGTCGCCGCCAAGACCGACCCCAAAGAGGGCGCCAAGGGCATCTCGCTCGTCGTGGTCGAAACCGAGGGCGCCGACGGCTTCACCCGCGGCCGCAACCTCGACAAGAACGGGCTGAAGGCAGGCGACACGTCCGAGCTTTTCTTCGACAATGTCGAGATCCCGCCCGAGAACATTCTCGGCGGCGAAGAGGGCCGTGGCTTCTATCAGATGATGGAGCAACTGCCCCAGGAACGCCTGATCATCGCCTGCGGCGCGCAAGGCGCGCTGGAAGGTGGCGTCGCCCGCACCATCGCCTACACCAAGGAGCGCGAGGCGTTCGGCGCGCCCATCTTCGACAAGTTCCAGACCATCCGCTTCACCCTGACCGAGTGCCTGACCAGAACCAAGGTCTGCCGCGCCTTCCTGGACGAGTGCATCGAGGAACACCTGCATGGCAAGCTGAGTGTCGAGAAGGCCGCGATGGCGAAATACTGGCTGACCGATACGCAGTTCGAGGTGCTGGACGCTTGCGTGCAACTGCATGGCGGCTACGGCTACATGGCCGAATACGACATCGCCGAAATGTGGGCGGATGCCCGCGTGCAACGCATCTACGGCGGCACCAACGAGATCATGAAGGAACTGATTTCGAGATCACTATGAATTTTCGGACGACCCGATCGACACAAACCGCCGAACGCCTTCGGCGAGAGTGTTTCCGGAACAATGAAAGCAGGGCCCGCTTTTCATTGTTCTTCAAATACTCAATTGCGACGCCTGCCACGAGCACCACACCGGGAGTGAGAACATGACGATCAAGCTGTACTGTTTCGGAGAAAGCGGCAACGCCTACAAGGCGGCGCTGGCGCTGGAGCTTTCCGGCCTCGACTGGGAGCCGGTGAAGGTCGATTTCTTCGGCGGCGAGACCCGGGGCGACGCGTACCGAAAAGACGTCAACGAGATGGGCGAAGCGCCGGTCATGATCGACGGCGATATCCGCCTGACCCAGTCAGGCGTGATCCAGCAATATGTCACCGACAAGACGGGCAAGTTCGGCGGTCGGGATCAGTCGGAAAAATACGAGGTTCTGCGCTGGGTGCTTTGGGACAATCACAAGCTTTCCAGCCAGGCCGGGATGACCCGCTTCCTGATGAACTTCCTGCCCGAGGAAAAGCGCCCGGCGGAGGTCATCACCTTCACGCAAGGGCGCCTCAAGGCCGCCTACACCACGTTAAACGATCGGCTGGAGGGGCGCGACTGGATCGTCGGCGACGGGCTGACCAATGCCGACATCTCCTGCTGCGCCTACCTCTTCTATCCCGAACCCTTCGGCTTTGACCGCGCCGACTGGCCCAACATTGACCGGTGGCTGTCGGGCATCGAGGCCCTGCCCGGCTGGAAACACCCCTATGACCTGATGCCGGGCTCCCCGGCGGATCGCGCCTGAGCCGACCTCGGCGCGCACGAGCAACAGACAGACACGACAGGACAACCAAAGGAGTCCGCACATGACCGAAGCCTATATCTATGACGCGGTCCGCACGCCGCGCGGCAAGGGCCGCAAGGACGGCGCGCTGCACGAAGTGACCGCCGTGCGCCTCAGCACCCATGTGCTGAACGCGCTGAAAGAGCGTAACGGCCTTGAGGGTCACGCCGTCGAGGACGTGATCTGGGGTAACGTCACACAGGTGATGGAACAGGGCGGTTGCCTTGCACGGACCGCCGTGCTGGCCTCGGACCTCGACGAATCCATCCCCGGCCTTGCCATCAACCGCTTCTGCGCCTCCGGCATGGAAGCCGTGAACCTGGCCGCGAACCAGGTCAAGGGCGGCGCGGGCGAGGCCTATATCGCCGGCGGCGTCGAGATGATGGGCCGCGTGGCCATGGGCAGCGACGGTGCCGCGATTGCCGTGGATCCCAGCGTGGCCATGGACAGCTATTTCGTCCCGCAGGGCATCTCGGCGGACATCATCGCCACCGAATACGGTTTCAACCGCGACCAGGCCGATGCGCTGGCGGTGGAAAGCCAGAACCGTGCCGCGGCGGCATGGAAGGACAACCGTTTCGAGAAGTCGATCATCGAGGTGAAGGACCAGAACGGCCTGACCATCCTCGACCACGACGAATACATGCGCCCCGGTACAGACATGCAGGCGCTCGGCGCGCTCAACGCCAGCTTCCAGCAGATGGGCGAGGTGATGCCCGGCTTCGACGCCGTGGCAAAGCTGAAATACCCGCATCTTGAGAAGATCAACCACATCCACCACGCCGGCAACAGCTCGGGCATCGTGGACGGCTCGGCCGGTGTGCTGATCGGCTCCAAGGAGTTCGGCGAGAAATGGGGCCTGAAGCCCCGCGCCCGCATCCGCCAGACCTGCAAGATCGGCACCGACCCGACGATCATGCTGACCGGCCCGGTGCCCGCGACGCAGAAGATCCTCGCAGACTCGGGCATGAACATCGGCGACATCGACCTTTTCGAGGTGAACGAGGCCTTCGCCTCGGTCGTGCTGCGCTTCATGCAGGCCTTCGATGTGGACCCCGAACTTGTCAACGTCAACGGCGGCTCCATCGCCATGGGCCACCCGCTGGGCGCCACCGGCGCGATCATCATCGGCACGCTCCTGGATGAGCTGGAACGCTCGGACAAGGAAGTGGGTCTTGCCACGCTCTGCATCGCCTCCGGCATGGGTGCGGCCACGATCATCGAACGCGTGTAACCCCAGGGATACGAGGATTAGAGACATGACTGATTTCACGATGGAAAAAGGCGCCGACGGCGTCGCGATCATCACCTGGGACACCCAAGGCAAGTCCATGAACGTGATGAACATGGAAGGCTGGCCCCTGCTGGAAAGTCTGGTGGACGACGCGCTGGCAGACGATGCCGTGAAGGGCATCGTCATCACCTCCGGCAAGGAAGGCACCTTTGCCGGAGGCATGGACCTCAACGTCATCGCCAAGATGAAGGAAATGGCCGGCGACAACCCCGCGCAGGGCCTGATGGACGGGCTGATGAACATGCACTCGATCCTGCGCAAGATCGAGCGTGGCGGCATGGACGACAAGAACAAGGGCGGCAAGCCCATCGCCGCCGCCCTGCCGGGCACGGCGCTTGGCATCGGGCTGGAAATCCCGCTGGCCTGCCACCGTATCTTTGCCGCCGACAACCCCAAGGCCAAGATCGGCCTGCCGGAAATCATGGTCGGCATCTTCCCCGGCGCGGGCGGCACCACCCGCCTCGTGCGTAAACTGGGCGCGATGGGGGCCTCCCCGCTCCTGCTCGAAGGCAAGCTCAACGATCCGAAGAAAGCCAAGTCCGCTGGCGTGGTGGACGAGGTCGTGCCCGCAGGCGAGCTGATCGCAAAGGCCAGGGAATGGGTCTTGAGCGAGCCCAGCTTCGTCAAGCCGTGGGACGAGAAAGGCTACAAGATGCCCGGCGGTGCGCCGTATCACCCGGCAGGCTTCATGACCTTCGTCGGCGCCTCGGCCATGGTCAACGGCAAGACCCAGGGCGCCTTCCCGGCGGCCAAGGCGCTCTTGTCTGCTGTCTATGAAGGCGCGCTCGTGCCCTTCGACACTGCCCTCAAGATCGAGGCGCGCTGGTTCACCAACGTGCTGATGAACCCGTCCTCGTCGGCCATGATCCGCAGCCTCTTCATCAACAAGGAAGCGCTGGAAAAAGGCGCCAACCGCCCCGACGTGCCCGACCAGAAGGTCAAGAAGGTGGGCGTCATGGGTGCGGGCATGATGGGCGCGGGCATCGCGCTCGTCTCGGCCATGGCGGGAATGGAGGTCGTGCTGATCGACCAGAAACAGGACGCCGCCGACAAGGGCAAGGCCTATACCGCTGACTACATGGACAAGGGCATCAAGCGCGGCAAGGCCACCGAGGAAAAGAAGGCCGCTGCGCTGGACCTCATCACCGCGACCACCGATTACAACGCGCTGAAAGGGGCCGACCTGATCATCGAGGCGGTGTTCGAGGACCCGGACGTCAAGGCCGAGGTGACGAAAGAGGTGCTGAAGGTCGTGGGCGACGAGTGCATCTTCGCCACCAACACCTCGACCCTTCCGATCACCGAACTGGCCAAGGCGTCGGACAAACCCGAGCAGTTCATCGGCATCCACTTCTTCTCGCCCGTCGAGAAGATGATGCTGGTGGAAATCATCAAGGGCGCGGAAACCGGCCCGCGCGCCGTGGCCAAGGCGCTGGATTACGTCCGCCAGATCCGCAAGACGCCCATCGTGGTCAATGACGCGCGCTTCTTCTACTGCAACCGTTGCATCATCCCCTACATCAACGAAGGCATCCGCATGGTGGCCGAAGGGGTGACGCCCGCGCTCATTGACAACGCCGCGCGGCAGCTGGGCTTCCCGGTGAGGCCGCTGCAACTGGTCGACGAGACCTCGATCGACCTTGGCGCCAAGATCGCCCGCGCCACCAAGGCTGCGATGGGGGACGATTACCCCGACGGCGCCGTGGACGAGGTGATCTTCTGGATGGAGGGTGAGGGCCGCCTTGGCCGCAAGTCCAACGCGGGTTTCTTCGACTATGACGACAAGGGCAAGCGGCAAGGCTATTGGCCGGGGCTGGAGGAAAAATACCCCCATGCCGAGGACCAGCCCGACCTGATCGAGGTGCAGCATCGCCTGATGTTCGCGCAGGTGCTGGAGGCCGTCCGCGCGCTGGAGGAAGGCGTGCTTGAAGACATCCGCGAAGGCGACGTGGGCGCGATCCTCGCCTGGGGCTTTGCGCCGTGGTCGGGCGGTCCGTTCTCGTGGCTCGACATCATCGGCACGCCCTACGCGGCCGAGCGGTGTGACGAGCTGAAAGAGAAGTTCGGCGCGCGGTTCACCACGCCTGACCTGCTGCGCGAGATGGCCGGCAAGAACCAGTCCTTCTACCGGCGCTTCGGCACCCAGGCAGAGGCCGCGTAACCGACCTTATCCGCAAAAAACTCGCGCGGGCCCCAGGGCCTGCGCGGGTTTCATCATGTCTTCCAGCTGGTGCCGCGGTGTCAGGCAGGAACCGCCGCCGCCCAGATATCCTTGGGCGAATGGGCGCAGGCCGCGGCAATCCCGTCTTCCAGGTGCACGGCCAGAAAGCGCGCCTCGTCCATGCTGAGAACCGAATAGAACGGTTGCGCCATTTCAGCGAAGGCGGCATCGACCATGTCGGCGAAGGCGGGGCAGAGGAACAGCGCGCCATTATCGGCAAACACCACCTGGTCGGCGGCGAAATGCAGCACGATCACCTCGATTCCCCACTCGGGCGCGACGCGCCTCACCCCGTGCAGGCCTTCGATGGCCTCGACCGGAAGCAGGGTGAACGGGTCGCCGTAAAGGTCTTCTGCCGCATCGCTTTCGACCATGATATTCTGTCCGGGCAGAACATGCATTACCTCACGGTTTCCCAGCGCACCCGCCGGCACCTCGAGCGGCCAGAACTGGCGGGGGCAAATGTCCTGCCCGCTCCACAGTCGGATACGGCTCACCTTGGTGATCATCTGCAGACCGCCATCGAAGGTCAGCACCCTGTCCCCCTCGGCAATGGCCTCGACCGGACGCCAGCCCATGCCGGTGGCCACCTTCGTGCCGGAAATCAGTCCCGATTTGACCGCCGTGCCATTGGCGTCTTCGAAACTGTCATGCTTTCCCGCCGCAGACTTCCATCCAAACATCGAACTTTCCCCAAGACATGTGCCGCTGGCAGGCGGCGTGTGCAGACAAGCCCATGAGGATTGATTCCCAAGACAGTCCTTGGTCAAAAAAAAGGCGAGAATCTGGCATTGTTTCCGGGAACAGGCCATTCCACACATTTTCAAAGAACAAGCCTTAAATTTGCGACGAAGCCTGTTCAAAACCGGTAGCCGAACCTTTCGATATCCACCGCGCACAGCCGCGCCAGCCGTTCGGCATCTGCATCGCTGTAATAGTCTCGATAGTCCACGGCGCGATCCGACCGGTTCTCGTGCGGCAGGTCAAGGCGGAAGCCAAGATGCGCCCATAACGGCTCGGCGTCCTGTGCAAAATGCTCCAGCCGGATGTACAGACGGGCCTGCTCCTCACCGTGGTCGGGACGCATGTAACTGGCATAATCCGTCGCCCGGATCGACGCCTCTATGTCCGGCGCCTTCAAGAACGCGCTGAAATTCAGGGCCTTCGCGCGGGTCACGGCCGGATGATCGAACCCCTGCACCCGCAGCCAGTGATAATAGCTCACCAGCCGGTCCCACGGGTTGCGTACCATCGTGAAACAGAAGGCCCCGTCGATAAAGGCGCCGCCGACCAGCCCGTCGATATCGGCCAGCGTGGAATGCTTCCAGAGCCGCCCGTCGGTTCGCGCACCCTTGATCCGGTGGCGGCGTTTCCGGGCCTTGGGCGTGTCACCGATAAGGATGTCATCGCGCATCGCGCGCGCCTCCAGCGCAAGCGCCAGAGACGTGCCGCCCGTCTTGGGAATATGCACGAAGATGTAGTTGCGGCCGGGCGAGATGATCATGCCGGAACGCTAGGCCATCCGCCGCGACTTGGAAAGATTGCCGCAAGTGCGAAACGGCTTTGCGTTCGATCCGGAAATACGCGATAAATCCTGCCGATCAGGGCGCACGTTTTACAAAAGGATGTCTGGCATGGGTTGGATGAAGGATGAAACCGGTCTGGGCAGGAATGCCGCGAACTACGTGCCGCTGACGCCCCTGTCGCACCTGCGACGCGCGCGCCACGTGTTTCCCGACCACGACGCGGTGGTCTACGGAAGTTTTCGCACGACCTACGCGGAATATTACGAGCGCGCCACGCGGCTTGCCTCGGCCCTGCAAAAGATCGGGATCGTGCCCGGTGACGTTGTCGCGACGCTACTGCCCAACATTCCCGCCCATGCCGAGGCGCATTTCGGCGTACCCGCCTGTGGCGCGGTGCTCAACACGATCAACACGCGGCTGGAGCCCGAGACGATCGCCTATATCCTCGACCACGGCGAGGCCCGCGTCGTGCTGGTCGACCCGCAGTTCCTGCCCGCCTGCGTGGCTGCGACCAAGATGATGGACGGCCCCGCGCCGCAGCTGATCGAGGTCCCCGACCCGCAGGCCGGCGTGAAACCCAGTGGCGAGCACACCCTCTACGAGGATTTCCTGGCCACCGGCGATCCCGATTTCAGCTGGATCATGCCCGAGGACGAATGGGAAAGCCTTGCGCTGAACTACACATCCGGCACGACCGGACGGCCCAAGGGCGTGGTCTACAGCCATCGGGGCGCCTATTTGCTGACCACCGGCGTCGCGGTCACGTGGCCGATGCCGCGCCATGCGCGCTACCTGACGATCGTGCCGCTGTTTCACTGCAACAACTGGAACCACACCTGGATGATGCCGATGGTCGGCGGCACGGTGGTGTGCTGCCGCGACATCACGGCAGCCAACATCTACAACGCCATCGCCGACGAGGGCGTCACCCATTTCGGTGCGGCGCCCATCGTCCTGAACATGATCGTCAACGCCAAGGACGACGAACGGCGCGACTTCGATCACGCGGTCAACGTCTTCACCGCCGGTGCGCCGCCCCCCGCCGCCACCCTGCGCGCGATCGAGCCGCTGGGCTTCGACGTCACGCAGGTCTACGGGCTGACCGAAACCTATGGCCACGTCACCGAATGCATGTGGCATGACCGCTGGAACGACCTGCCCGAGGAAGATCGGTATACCATCAAGGCCCGGACCGGCATTCTCATGCCCTTCATGGAAGACATCACGGCACTCGACCCCGAGACCATGGAACAGGTCCCGATGGACGGCGCGACCCAGGGCGAGGTCATGATCAAGGGCAACGCCGTGATGAAGGGGTATCTCAAGAACCCCGAGGCCACGGACGAGGCCTTCCGGGGCGGGTATTTCCATTCCGGCGACATCGCCTACCAGCACGAGGACGGCTATCTCAAGATCGCCGACCGCGCGAAGGACATCATCATCTCTGGCGGAGAGAACATCAGCTCGGTCGAGATCGAAGGCACGCTGATGATGCACCCAGCCGTCCTGCTCTGCGCGGTGGTGGCCATGCCGGACGAGAAATGGGGCGAAGTGCCCTGCGCCTTCGTCGAGGTCAAGGACAGCGCCACGGTCACCGAGGACGATCTGATCGCCTTCTGCCGCGAGCGTCTGGCCGGCTTCAAATGCCCCAAGAAGATCGTCTTCGAGGAGTTGCCCAAGACCTCGACCGGCAAGATCCAGAAATTTGAACTGCGCAAGGCATTCAAGGACTGACGGGATTTACGGCAATTGCCCGCGCATGTGGCTGCGTGATACAGTTCACGAAATCGTTTCGCCTGTCGCACGGGGCTCAGCGTGACAGGTGCAGCGTGATAAAGGGGCAAAGCAGACCCACGCGGCATGACAGCACTTAGCGAATATGAACGGCTGGAGGCATCCGGGCTATGGCGGGCGTCACCGGATGCGCAACGTGTCGATGTCTACGTGTCGCTCGGGGACGCCACGCTGATGATCATGGACATGCGGGAACGGCCGCTGACCCACTGGTCGCTGGCCGCGATCGAGCGCGCCAACCCCGGCCGGCGTCCGGCGCTCTACCATCCTGACGGCGACGCCGGTGAAACGCTGGAACTGGGCGACGACGCCACCGAGGTGATCGACGCCATCGAGAAACTGCGCCTGGCCGTCGAAAAGGCCCGGCCCCATCCTGGGCGGCTGCGGCTCTACATTCTGCTCGGCGTCATGGCGGCCGTGACCGGCCTCATGACGCTGTGGCTGCCCGGCGCGCTGCGCGATCACGTGACCAAGGTTCTGCCGCAGGTCAAGCGCGAACAGATCGGCGCGGCGCTGCGCAAGCATATCGAACGTGTCACCGGCCCGGCCTGCAGCACGCCCGACGGCGACCAGGCGCTGGCCGAACTGGCCCGGCGCCTCCCGGCCGGGGACGACCCGGGCGAAATCGACGTGATGCGCAACGGCGTGAAAGGGGCGGTGGCCCTGCCCGGCAAGACGATCCTTCTGAACCGAAGCCTGGTCGAGGATTACGAGGAACCCGATGTCCTGGCCGGTTTCGTGGTCGAAGAGCGCCTGCGCGCCAGCCTGCACGATCCTGTCGATGACCTGCTCCATTACGCGGGCACCTGGGACAGCATCCGCCTGCTGACGACCGGCGACCTGCCCGAGGACGTGTTGTCGAACTATGCCCAGCACCTTCTGACACGCGAGCAGGCCCCGATGTCGGACGAAGCGCTTCTGACCGGCTTCCGGGACTGGTCGGTTCGGTCCAAGCCCTATGCTTTCGCGCTGGACGTGACAGGGGAAAGCACCCTCGGCCTGATCGAGGCCGATCCCTTCGCAACCGAGATGCCACCGGCGATCCTCAGCGACGCGGACTGGATCAGGTTGCAGGGCATCTGCGGCGGCTGAGGCCGCAGACGCGCAGGGTCACTTGCGGAAATAGGCGTCGGTATAACCCGCGCGACGCACGGCGCTCATTCCCGAGCGAAGCTGCGATTGCGTGCCGAACGGTCCCACGACGACAGAGGTGTAGGGTTTCCCCTGATGCGTCGTCTTGCCCATCCGTGCAGGCAGACCCGCATTCGCAAGGCGCTGCGCGGCATTCCGGGCCAGGTCCGGCGTGCTGAAGATCCCGACCTGCACATATCGGTGGCTCGCCGCCTTCGCAGGGGCCTTGGGGGCCGTGGACGACCGGGTCGAGACGGTCGGCGCAAGCGTCGGCGCCCGCGATGCGTCCGAGACCGTCTTGCGGGTCCGCTTCAGCGTGCGGACGCTTCCGTCCCTGTTCCGCACCACGGTAACAGGATCAGGCACCATCTCGCCCCGCGTGGCGATGATCACCCCGGCAGCGCGCTGCTGCTCGAAGCTGGTGTAGGGATAGTGCAGTCCGGGATATTTATACGTCACTTCGCGTCCGGTCCTGCGGTCGATCAGGCGGCGCGGAACGGTCCTGGTCCAGATCAGATCCGTCATCGCCATCCCGGCGAATGTCTGGTGCGCCCGACGCGGGTTCAGACGGTCGTCGTCCCAGACCGGTTGATACCCTTCCGGCACATAGACGCCACGCGTGCTGCTGACCTGGCGTTCATAAACATGCCGCGGGGCCACGCGCACATTCTGCGGCGAGACCGAATGCACCACGGTTGTCCGGTGGGTTGTTGCCGATGCGGGCCGTGCCGCCGCCTGCGGCAGGGGGCCCGTGGCGGTGACGACCCGGATCGTCGTGCCGCTGCCAGCCCCGCCGGACATGATCGTGGCGTGGGGCGTGGTCTGCGGGCCACAGCGCACGGCCAGGCCGTTCTTCTTCCGCAAATAGCGTTGCGACACCGCGCTGGCCCCCTGGCAGGCGGGCTGGCCGGTCGCGACGCGCCTTGTCTGCGCCACAGGCGTCTGTTTCGGCGCGGGGGCCGGTGCCACGACCGTCTTCGGCGCAACCACGATCACCTCCGGCGCCGGCGCGGCGGCCGCCGGTTTCGGCGCCTTGCGCAAGACCGGCTTGGGGGCCGAGGCGACACGTTTCGGCTGCGCGGCCGGTTTCGGGGCCAAGACAGTCTGTTTCGGCACGGTAATGATTTCCGGCTGAGGTCCCGAAGGCTGCGCCGGTGCGGCGGCCGCCGTGGCCGCTCCCGCAGCCAGGCTGGGCTGGAACCCGCAGATCACCTTGCGCCCGCGCGTCACGCGCGGCACCCAGGTGACATCGCCGTCGATACCCGCACGGATGAAAACGCAGCCCCGGCTGTCGACATATTGCCGGCCGGTGTAACTCGCGGGCGGGAATTCCGCGGGCACCCTTGCTCCCGGGTCACTCTGTGCCACGGCCCCGCCGTGAGCGACAGTGGCGGCGATTGCAGCTATCGCCAATACACGCGTCAGTCTCATTTTGCCCCCAAGACAGTCAGGGACAAGGTTGCCTGAATATTTGCGCTGAGTAAACCGAATTTAGCCTATTTGGTGCCGAACATCCGGTCGCCCGCATCACCTAGACCGGGCAGGATGTAACCGATGTCATTCAGCCGATCATCCAGCGATGCGGTGACGATCGGCACGTCCGGGTGCGCCTCCTTCATCCGGGCCACGCCCTCGGGCGCCGCTAACAGGCACAGGAACCGGATGTCGCTGGCGCCCGCCTCCTTCACCATGTCCACCGCCGCGGCCGAGGAATTGCCGGTGGCCAGCATCGGATCGACCACGATCGTCAGCCGCTTGTCCAGCTGCTCGGGCACCTTGAAATAGTATTTCACCGGCTTCAGCGTCTCCTCGTCCCGGTAGAGGCCGACAAACCCGACCCGCGCCGAGGGGATCAGCTCCAGCATGCCGTCCAGCAGGCCGTTGCCCGCCCGCAGGATGGAAATCAGCGCCAGCTTGCGCCCCGCCAGCACCGGCGCATCCAATTCCTGCAACGGGGTCTCGATGGTCTGGGTCGTCATCTTCAGTTCGCGCGTGACCTCGTAGGCCAGAAGCTGGCTGATCTCGCGCAGGAGCTGCCGGAACACGGCGGTGGGCGTATGCTTGTCGCGCATCAGCGTCAGCTTGTGCTGGACCAGCGGGTGGGTGACGACGGTCAGGTGGTCTTTCATCTCGGGCTCCGTTCGGCCGGTGGGTCGGGCTTTTCCCGTCATTCCAGAAATTGCCGTAAAGGGCAACGCGCCGCTCAGGTTCAGGGCAGGAACGAACGCCCCGGCCCCTGCTCTGGCAAATTCAGATGCGCCGCAACGCTTGCCGCCACATCGACGAAACCGACGATCCCCGCGGCATGCGCGCCGATGCCCGCCCCCAGCACGGGCACGCGCTCGCGCGTGTGATCGGTGCCGGGCCATGTCGGATCGTTGCCGTGATCGGCCGTGACCAGCATCAGGTCGCCTGGCCGCAGCCCCGCGAGGCACCGCCCCAGCCCCGCATCGAACCGCTCCAGCGCCCGCGCATAGCCTTCGGCATCCCGCCGGTGGCCATACTTGCTGTCGAACTCCACGAAATTGGCGAATGTCAGGCTGCCCTCTTCCGCCCGCGCCACCGCGTCCTTTAGCCGGACCATCAAGTCGGCATCACTGCCGGTCACCACGTCGTCGATCCCCTGCATCGAGAAGATATCGCCGATCTTGCCGATGGCATGCACGCGCCTCCCCGCGGCCTGCGCCCAGTCGCACAAGGTCGGCCCGGGCGGTGCCATCGCGAAATCCCTGCGGTTCGTCGTCCGCTGAAACCCTGCCGCCGCCGACCCGGTGAAAGGCCGCGCAATTACCCGCCCCACACCCATCGCGTGCAGTTGCGGGGCCAGCATGCGGCAAAGCTCCAGCAGCCGGCCCAGGCCGAACCGTTCTTCATGGGCGGCAATCTGAAAGACGCTGTCGGTCGAGGTATAGCAGATGGGCCAGCCGGTGCGCATATGCGCCTCGCCCAGCTCCGTCAGGATATCGGTTCCCGACGCATGGCAATTGCCCAGAACCCCGTCGACCCCCGCGGCCTGCCTCACCGCATCAGTCAGCTCGGCCGGAAAGGCCGGCACGGTCTTGGGAAAAACATGCCAGGCCGACGCCACCGGCACCCCGGCCAGCTCCCAGTGGCCGGTAGGCGTGTCCTTGCCCGCCGACATCTCCTGTGCCGCGCCCCACAGCCCCTCGGGTTCGGCCCCCAGCCCGGGCACGGCCTCGCCCGAGGCCAGCGCCACCGCCGCGCCAAGCCCCAGCCGGTCAAGATTTGGCAGGCGCAGCCCGCCGGACCGCGCCTGCGCAATATGGGCCAGGGTGTTGGCGCCGGTATCCGGGACCGCTCCGTTGAAGAAACGCGCGGCATCCGGTGCGCCACCGATGCCCACCGAATCCATCACCACCAGGAATGCGCGGCTCATGGCCCGACGCGCTCGATCACGAGGGGCGTCTCCGCAGGAGCCGCCGGCCCGATCCCGATCGCGTCCCGCACAAGCGCCTCGGCGGCATCGGCATGGGCGGCGCGGCTTGCGTGGATGCGCAGCAGGGGCTGGCCCTGCGCCACCTCCGTTCCCAGTGGCACGATATCCGAAAGGCCCACGGCAGGGTCGATCCGGTCGGTTTCCACCTGCCGCCCGCCGCCAAGCGCGATCACCGCATGGCCCAGCGCCTCGCCATCGATCCGCGCCACATGCCCCGCCGCCTGCGCGGGCACCTCGCGGATGATCGTCGCCTCCGGCAGGAAACGCTGCCAGCTCTCGACAAACTGCAGCGGCCCACCCAGCGCAGCCAACATCCGGCCGAACACCTCTGCCGCCTGCCCGCCCTGCAGCGCCTTCCAGATGCGCCGCGCGCCGTCATCCGCGGTTCCGCTCAGCCCGCCCAGCATCAGCGCCTCGCCGCCAAGGTGACAGGCCAGCTGCGCTAGCCGCCCCTCGGTCTCGCCGGTTTCGCCTGTCAGCACCCGCATGGCCTCGGCGACCTCCAGCGCGTTGCCGGCAGAGGCCGCCAGCGGTTGGTCCATATCGGTGATCAGCGCGCTGCACCGGCAGCCCGCCGCGTTGGCCGTCTCGACCAGCGATCCCGCCAGCGCGCGCGCCGCATCCATGTCCTTCATGAACGCGCCAGATCCCTTCTTGACGTCCAGCACCAGCCCGGTCAGGCCCGCCGCCAGTTTCTTGGACAGGATCGAGGCCGTGATCAGGTCCACGCTTTCGACCGTACCCGATACGTCCCGCACGGCATAAAGCCGCCGGTCCGCCGGGGCGATGTCGCCGCTTGCCGCCGCGATCACCACGCCGAGCTCCTCGACGATCTTCTGCAGGCGCGGGGTCCCCAGCTCGGTTGTCACGCCCGGGATCGCTTCCAGCTTGTCCAGCGTCCCGCCGGTATGGCCCAGCCCCCGGCCCGAGATCATCGGCACCGCGGCTCCGCAGGCCGCCAGTGCAGGCGCAAGGACAAGGCTGATGCAATCCCCGATGCCCCCTGTCGAATGCTTGTCCAAAACAGGCCGGTCGGTGCGCCATTTCAGGATCTGCCCGCTGTCGCGCATCGCCAATGTCAAGGCACGGCGGCTTTCCGGCGGCAGCCTCTTCAGCAGCACCGCCATGGCAAAGGCCCCGGCCTGCGCATCGCTGACACCGCCATCGGCCAGCCCCCGCACGAATCCTGCAATCGCGCCATCCGGCAGCGGCGCACCGTCGCGTATCGCGGCTATGACGGTGCGTGCCTCCAAACCTAGTCCCGCGCCATGTGCCGCGACGCGAACGCGCCGGGCAACAGCTCCTTAAGACTCAGGGTCACGGTCACCCCGCCCAAGGTCGCCATGGTGACCGGGATGTCGCCCGAGCCGAATTCGGCCAGTTTCTGCCGACACCCGCCGCAGGGCGTCACCGGCTCGGGACTGTCGGCGATCACCGCCACCTCGGCGATCTCTGTCTCGCCGGCAGCCACCATCGCCGCGATCGCCCCGGCCTCGGCACAGGTGCCTTCGGGATAGGCGACATTCTCGACATTGCAGCCGGCATAGACCGCGCCCGTGGATGTCCTGACCGCTGCACCCACCTTGAAACCCGAATAGGGCGCATAGGCATTTTCCCGCACCGCACCGGCCTGATCCAGCAAACTCATCACCGCTCCCCCCGCTGCCCGTCATCGGACCTGATTTAAGATTGCGTCGTCGCGCGTTGATATGCAAGTTGGCTGTGATCCGCCGCTATTAAGGGTGGTGTGTGCGCCGCATTCCATATAGTTTAGCCTTAAACTACTTTCTGCAGAGGACCTCATGGCAGACAACGCAAACGAAACCCTGCGCCAGGCGGCACTGACCTATCACGAGTTTCCCAAGCCCGGAAAACTCGAAATCCGCGCGACCAAGCCCTTGGCCAACGGGCGCGACCTGGCCCGCGCCTATTCCCCCGGCGTGGCCGAGGCCTGCCTCGAGATCAAGGCCAACCCGGCCGAGGCCAGCCGCTACACCGGCCGCGCCAACCAGGTGGCGGTCGTCACCAACGGCACCGCCGTTCTGGGCCTTGGCAATATCGGAGCTCTGGCCGCCAAGCCGGTGATGGAGGGCAAGGCCGTCCTGTTCAAGAAATTCGCCAATATCGATTGCTTCGACATCGAACTCGACGAGCTGGACCCCGAGAAGCTGGCCGAGATCGTCTGCGCGCTGGAGCCGACCTTCGGCGCCATCAACCTTGAGGATATCAAGGCCCCCGACTGTTTCGTGGTCGAAAAGATCTGCCGCGAGCGCATGAACATCCCCGTGTTTCACGACGACCAGCACGGCACCGCCATCGTCGTCGGCGCCGCCGCCACGAACGCCCTGCACGTCGCAGGCAAATCCTTCGAGGATATCAAGATCGTCTCGACCGGCGGCGGTGCCGCGGGCATCGCGTGCCTCAACCTCCTGCTGAAACTGGGCGTCAAGCGCGAGAACATCTGGCTGTGCGACGTTCACGGCCTCGTCTACGAAGGTCGTGCCGAGGACATGAACCCGCAAAAGGCCGCCTTCGCCCAGAAAACCAATCTGCGCAGCCTGGACCAGGTCGTCGATGGCGCCGACCTCTTCCTTGGCCTGTCGGGCGCAGGCGTGCTGACCCCGGATCACGTGGGCCGGATGGCCGAACGTCCGGTCATCCTCGCGCTGGCCAACCCGGTGCCCGAGATCATGCCCGACGAGGTGCGCAAGGTCGCCCCCGACGCGATCATCGCGACGGGCCGCAGCGATTTTCCCAACCAGGTCAACAACGTGCTGTGTTTCCCGTTCATATTCCGCGGGGCGCTGGACGTGGGCGCGACCGAGATCAACGACGCCATGCAGATCGCCTGCGTCGAGGCCATCGCGGACCTGGCCCGCGCCACCACCTCGGCCGAGGCCGCCGCCGCCTATCAGGGCGAGCCGATGAATTTCGGGCCGAACTACCTGATCCCGAAACCCTTCGATCCGCGCCTGTCCAGCGTCGTGCCCACCGCCGTAGCCAAGGCCGCGATGGAGTCCGGCGTGGCCGCGCGGCCCATCGAGGATCTCAACGCCTATTCCGCCAACCTCCAGGCGTCGGTCTTCAAGTCCGCTCTGCTGATGCGCCCGGTCTTCGAGGCCGCGGCCACCGCCGCCCGCCGCATCGTCTTTGCCGAGGGCGAGGACGAGCGCGTGCTGCGCGCCGCCCAGGCCATTCTCGAGGAAACCACGGAACTGCCGATCCTGATCGGCCGCCCCGACGTGATCGCCGCGCGCTGCGAACGCATCGGGCTGGAGATTCGCCCCGACAAGGATCTCAGCATCGTGAACCCGGAACGCGACCACCGCTACCGTGACTACTGGGCCACGTACCATGACATCATGAAGCGCCGCGGCGTCACGCCGGACCTCGCCAAGGCGATCATGCGCACCAACACCACCGCGATCGGCGCCATCATGGTCTACCGCGAAGAGGCGGATTCGCTCATCTGCGGTACGTTCGGCGAATACCGCTGGCATCTCAACTATGTCACTCAGGTGCTGGGCGACGCCGAACATCACCCTCATGGCGCGCTCTCGATGATGATCCTCGAGGATGGCCCGCTCTTTATCGCGGATACCCATGTCCGCATCCGCCCCACCCCCGAGGAACTGGCCGAAACGGCCATCGGCGCGGCCCGCCACGTCAAGCGTTTCGGGCTTGTGCCCAATGTCGCCTTCTGCTCGCAATCGCAGTTCGGCAACCAGGGCAGCGATTCCGGCAATCGCCTGCGCGAGGCGCTCGCCATCCTGGACCGCGAGCCGCGTAACTTCTGCTACGAGGGCGAGATGAACCTCGATGCCGCGCTCGACCCCGACCTGCGCCAGCGCCTTCTGCCGGACAACCGGATGCAAGGCTCCGCCAACGTGCTGCTCTTCTCCAACGGCGACACCGCGTCGGGCGTTCGCAACATCCTCAAGATGAAGGCCGGCGGGCTCGAGGTCGGACCGATCCTGATGGGCATGGGCAACCGGGCGCATATCGTGACGCCGTCGATCACCGCGCGCGGCCTGCTGAACATGGCCGCCATCGCGGGCACTCCGGTCGCTCATTACGGTTGACCGCCGCACCTGTTCCGCGGTCGCGCGGCTTGCGATATTGTGACACGGGCCGTGCGGGCAGGCTTGTCCGGCCCGCACGTGCTGGCGTAAACGATGTCCGAGGATCGCGGAGGGAATACCATGGCATACAAGGACGTCTACGAAAGCTGGAAGAAAGACCCCGAGGCGTTCTGGATGCAGGCCGCCGACGCCATCGACTGGGATCGGAAACCCTCCAGGGCGCTCTTCGACGACAACGCCCCGCTTTACGAATGGTACTGCGACGGCATGCTGAACGGCTGCTTCAACGCCGTGGATCGTCACGTTGCCGCAGGCCGCGGCGACCAGTTGGCGATCATCCACGACAGCCCGATCACCGGCACCGTCACCAGGATCACCTATGCCGAACTGCAGGACCGGGTCGCCAGCCTTGCCGGTGCGTTGCGCGCCCGGGGCATCGAAAAGGGCGACCGCGTCATCATCTACATGCCCATGATCCCCGAGGCGCTCGAGGCGATGCTCGCCTGCGCCCGGATCGGCGCGATCCACTCGGTCGTCTTCGGCGGTTTCGCGGCCCATGAACTGGCCGTGCGGATCGACGACGCCACGCCGAAATGCATCATCGCCGGCTCCTGCGGGCTCGAACCGGGCCGCGTGGTGCGCTACAAGCCGCTGCTGGACGGCGCCATCGAGCAGGCCACGCACAAGCCCGATTTCTGCGTGATCTTCCAGCGCGAACAGGACATCGCCCCCCTGACCGAGGGCCGCGATCTCGACTGGCACGAGTTCCAGTCCGGCGTCGCCCCCGCCGACTGCCTGCCGGTCGAAGGCAACCATCCGGCCTATATCCTGTACACCTCGGGCACGACCGGCGCGCCAAAGGGCGTGGTCCGGCCCACGGCGGGCCATGCCGTGGCGCTGAACTGGACGATGAAGAACATCTACAACGTCGATCCGGGTGACGTGTTCTGGGCCGCCTCCGACGTGGGCTGGGTCGTGGGGCACAGCTATATCTGCTATGCGCCGCTGATCCACGGCAACACCACGATCGTGTTCGAGGGCAAGCCCGTGGGCACCCCCGATGCAGGCACGTTCTGGCGCGTCATCCAGGATCACAAGGTCAAGTCGTTCTTCACCGCGCCCACCGCCTTTCGCGCCGTCAAGCGAGAGGACCCGCACGGCGAATACCTGAAGAAATACGATCTCCGATGGGCGCCATCTACCGCGGGTGAACGCGCCGATCCCGGGGATCGATGGACACAGAAGATGACCGGCAAGCCGGTCTATGATCACTGGTGGCAGACCGAAACCGGCTACACCATCGCCGGCATGCCGGCCGGGATCGAGGCGCTGCCGGTCAAGATCGGCTCACCCACCGTGGCGATGCCCGGCTACGACATCGAGATCCTCGACGATGCCGGCCACCCTGTCGCGCCCGGCACCCTGGGCGCCATCGCGATCAAGCTGCCCCTGCCCCCCGGCACCCTGCCCACGCTCTGGAATGCCGAGGACCGTTTCCGCAAAAGCTACCTGTCGCATTTCCCCGGCTATTACGAGACCGGCGACGCCGGGATGATCGACAAGGACGGCTATGTCTGGATTATGGCGCGCACCGATGACGTGATCAACGTCGCGGGCCACCGCCTGTCCACCGGCGGGATGGAAGAAGTGCTGGCCAGCCACCCCGACGTGGCCGAATGCGCCGTGATCGGCGTCAGCGACGACCTCAAGGGGCAACTGCCCGTCGGCTTCGTCTGCCTGACCAAGGGCGTCGACCGCCCCCATGACGAGATCACCGCCGAATGCGTCAAGCTGGTGCGCGACCAGATCGGTCCGGTCGCCGCCTTCAAGCTGGCCGTGGTGGTCGACCGGCTGCCCAAGACCCGCTCGGGCAAGATCCTGCGCGCCACCATGGTCAAGATCGCCGACAGCCAGGATTTCAAGATGCCCGCGACCATCGACGACCCGGCCATCCTGGACGAGATTCGCGAGGCGCTGCAAACGCTCGGCCTTGCAAAATAGGCCCTAGCTGAACTGCTCGCGCAGCAGCCGCTCTTCCAGCCCGTGCCCCGGATCGAACAGGATCCGGTGCGCGATCCCGGCGTCCGACCGCACCTCGACCGACAGGACATCGGGGATCGCCTTGCTGTCGGCATCGGCCATCACCGGCCGCTTCTCGGGGTCCAGCACGTCGAACCGCACCAGCGAATTCTTGGGCAGAAGCGCCCCGCGCCACCGGCGCGGCCGGAACGCCGCCACTGCCGTCAGTGCCAGCACGTCGGACCCGATCGGCAGGATCGGACCATGCGCGCTGTAATTATACGCCGTCGATCCGGCGGGCGTGGCCAGCAGCGCACCGTCGCACACCAGTTCCTCCATCCGCAGGCGTCCGTCGACCGTGATCTTCAGCTTGGCCGCCTGCGGCCCCGCACGCAGCAACGACACCTCGTTGATCGCCAGCGCCTCGTACCGTTCCCCGGTCTTGTCCGTCGCGCACATCGACAACGGGTTGATGACTTCTTCCTCGGCCTCTTCCAGCCGCTCCAGCAGGTCGGATTCGCTGTACTCGTTCATCAAGAAGCCGACCGTGCCGCGGTTCATGCCGTAAACCGGCTTGCCCAGCTTCTGATAGCCATGCAGCGTCTCGAGCATGAAGCCGTCCCCGCCCAGCGCCACGATGACCTCCGCCTCGGCCGGCTCGACATGGTCAAACCGCGCGACAAGCGCGGCACGCGCGGTCTGCGCGATGGGAACGTCACTGGCGACGAAAGCGATTTTCTGCGGCTTGCCCATTTTGGCTACCTTGATTTGTTCTGGAAGTTGATCGAAGCATAATTCGCGCCTTCGTACCAGCGATGCCGGTCCGTGGGTGACATGTGTCGCATTACCGCCTTTCAAAAAGACGGTGTTTCCGATACGAAATCGCTTGGCTCGCAATGTGGAGGACATCACCAATGGCGCATGACGGAAATCAAGATTTTGTTTCAGAAGGCTTTTTCACGGAATCGCTGGCGTCTCGCGACCCCGATATCGCCGAGGCCATCAAGAAAGAGCTTGGTCGCCAACGCGACGAAATCGAACTGATTGCATCGGAAAACATCGTCTCTGCCGCCGTGATGGAAGCGCAGGGCAGCGTGATGACCAACAAATACGCCGAAGGCTATCCCGGCCGGCGCTACTACGGCGGCTGTCAGTTCGTCGACATTGCCGAAAATCTGGCCATCGAGCGCGCCTGCAAACTCTTCGATTGCGGTTTTGCCAACGTCCAGCCCAACTCGGGCAGTCAGGCCAACCAGGGCGTGTTCACCGCCCTGCTGCAACCCGGCGACACCATCCTGGGCATGAGCCTCGACGCCGGCGGCCACCTGACCCACGGTGCCGCGCCCAACCAGTCGGGCAAGTGGTTCAACGCGGTGCAATACGGCGTGCGCAAGCAAGACAACCTGATCGACTATGACCAGGTCGAGGCGCTGGCCAAGGAACACAAGCCCAAGCTGCTGATCGCCGGCGGTTCCGCCGTGCCGCGCCGGATCGACTTTGCCCGCATGCGCGAGATTGCCGACATGGTCGGCGCCTACCTGCACGTGGACATGGCCCATTTCGCCGGCCTGGTGGCCGCGGGCCTGCACCCCTCGCCCTTCCCGCACGCGCATGTGGCCACGACCACCACGCACAAGACCCTGCGCGGCCCGCGCGGCGGCATGATCCTCACCAATGACGAGGCGCTGGCGAAAAAGTTCAACTCCGCCATCTTCCCCGGGATCCAGGGCGGCCCCCTGATGCACGTGATCGCCGCCAAGGCCGTCGCCTTCGGCGAGGCGCTGCGGCCCGAGTTCAAGTCCTACATCCAGCAGGTCATCACCAACGCGCAGGCGATGAGCGACCAACTGATCAAGGGCGGGCTGGATACCGTGACCCACGGCACCGACACCCACGTCCTGCTGGTCGACCTTCGCCCCAAGGGCGTCAAGGGCAACGACACCGAAAAAGCGCTTGGCCGCGCGCATATCACCTGCAACAAGAACGGCGTGCCCTTCGACCCCGAAAAGCCGACCGTGACCAGCGGTATCCGTCTGGGCTCGCCCGCCGGCACGACCCGCGGTTTCGGCGAGACGGAATTCCGCCAGATCGCCGACTGGATCGTCGAGGTGGTGGACGGTCTTGCCGCCAGCGGCGCGGATGGCAATGACAGCGTCGAGGCAAAGGTGAAGGCCGAAGTGGCCGATCTCTGCGCCCGCTTCCCGCTTTACCCGAACCACTGATCGCGGCCGGAAGGCCTTTGAACCCGCGCAAGCCTCTGCTTGCGCGGGTCAGTCATATGACGCCCTGCCAGCGCAGTGCCAGCAGCACCAGCACAGCCAGAATCAGCAGGTTGAAGACCAGCCCGGCCAGCCAGTGTATCAGGCGGCTGCGTCGCCGGTCCGCCGGATCGATCGTCTTCAGATACTCCTCGAAACCGGCAAAGGCCTTGTCCACGCGGGGTCCGTCGATCTGCGTCGCCAGCCGCGGATGGGCCAGCTTGGCGTTTGCCTCCACCAGGTAACGCCCTTCGGTCCACAGGCGTTTCGGCAATGACCGGCCGGCACGCGACAGCTGCGCGCGCAAGGTTTTCCCCCGCAGACCCAGCTTTTCCCGCAGCGCCTTTTCCAGCGCCTCGCGCCGGGCGTCGAATTGTTTGCGATCAATCACTTAATGCCCCTCTCGGCGGCGCACACTAGGCGCAATTGATTGCCGGGGCAATGGCGTGTATTGGCTTGATCCATGTTGAATGTCATCGATCACGCCTCCGACGGCGATGCCACACCTCTGCTGATCGCCCCGGGCTCTACGGCTCGGGCCGGAACTGGGGCGTCATCGCCAAGCGCCTGTCCGACCGTGGCACCGTGATGGCCGTCGACATGCGCAACCACGGGTCCAGCCCCTGGTTTTCCACGCATTCCTACGAAGACATGGCCGGCGACCTCGCCGAGGTGATCGAGAGCCGCGCAACGGGACCGGTCGACGTGCTGGGCCATTCCATGGGCGGCAAGACCGCGATGATGCTGGCCCTGACCCGGCCGGAACTCGTCAACCGGCTGATCGTGGCGGATATCGCGCCGGTCAGCTACGGCCACAGCCAGATCCAGTACATCAAGGCGATGCGCGGCGTGGACCTGTCGGCGATCACCAGGCGGTCGGATGCCGAGGCCCAGCTGAAGGATGTCGTCGACGACCCCGCGCTGATCCCGTTCCTCACCCAGTCGCTCGACGTGAAAGAGAAGAAATGGCGCCTGAACCTCGACACGCTGGAAGCGGAAATGCCGGGGATCCTCAGTTTCCCCGACGTGTCCGCACGGTTTGACGGCAGGACATTGTTCCTGTCCGGCGCGGACTCCGACTATGTCGCGCGCGACTATCGTCCGAAGATCAAGAACCTTTTCCCCAATGCCAGCTTCATCAAGATCAAGGAGGCTGGCCACTGGCTTCATGCAGAGCGCCCGCGCGAATTCGAATCCGCCGTGCGAGGCTGGCTGTCCGCGACCGGCGCAACGTGACCCCTGGTGCCGCCACGACAGGCGCAGCCGTGCATATCTGGTGAAATACGCGCATCCGACCGCGAGATATTGTTGACCAAAGCCGCGCCGCGCGGTATGGCACAGACACAGGTGTTAGACGCGGTAGCATCACTGACAGCGGGGTCCGGCGGCCATTGGCCACGGACCCCGTTCGCATTCCGACCTACTGCCCTTCGGCGCATCGGAAATGAAAAGGCGCCAGGTGCTCAGACGCGGTCCTTGCATCGCGGGGATCACCCCGCACCCTGACGCCTTTGCCGAACTGACCGCCCCCAGGGGGGTATCCGGCCCGGCCTTGCCGCAGACCTCAAAGAGACCCTTGGCGATCCCGTCACCCCGAAGGGCAGCGGCACCGTTCCATATCCGTCACCGGACATGGCTGCCTCCGGGCCCGAAAGCCCCTTGGCGCCGAACCCGGGGGGCACACCCCCTGTCCGGCTTGCATCGACCCGGGCGTCACCCGGAATTCCGGCCCCGAAAAGCGCGGACATCCCGTGTATCACCCTGAACCGGCTGAGGCGGTCGATAAGGCCCGAAGACCCCCGTTTCCGCCCGCGCCGGCCCCGAGGGGCCTTTGCGGCGCTGCGTCGGGTCAAGGACCGTCGGCAGTCATGAAAACTTCACACCCGAATCCGCCTTCGGGCAAGAGAAAAGCACCGCAGCACGAAAGATTTCTGGGGATAAGCTGTTGATATCATGTCTGGATTTCCTGTGGATAAGTACCGGATTCCTCATGATTCCGCTGCCTTGGCCGGGGGATAACCGCAACCCGCAGGCGAAGCCCTGCAGCTCGGGATTTTCTGCAGTTGCAAAACAGTCTTTTTCTCAAATTAGACTCTAGACAAGTTCAAAGCTGTGCTACGTTTGGATTTTAGCCACCAGGGTGGGGACCCATGTTTAAAACGACTCTGTGCGCCGCAGCTGCGGCATTTCTCGTAATGGCCGACACTGCCAAGGCCGATACCTACATCCTCGTCAGCTGCTATCGCGGACCGTGGACCGAAGTGATCTGGGACAAGGCGAACCCGAACTTCGTCGATTCGCTGGTCAACGCGGGCTACAGCGAGCAGGAAGCGGCCAGCGTCGCGAACTACATCTGCCGCGACCCGCGCCTGGTGAACAACCCGATCGCGCTCGCCAAGGAAGTGCGCGCCGCCGTGGCCAACGCGCCACGCGGGTGAGTGATCAAGCCGGGCGGCGACGCCCGGCTTTCATCGTCCAGGCCGTAGGGTGGGTGAAAACCCACGCGAAGCGACGCTTGGCCATGCGTGGGTTTTCATCCACCCTACACGGTTTCTTAACCTTGGCTCGGGGCTGTGGGCACATGCCCAGATACCGACGCATGTACGTTCCCGGCGGGACGTATTTCTTCACCGTCACGCTTGCCGACAGGTCGGCGACCACCCTGACCGATGAAATAGACCTTCTGCGTTCGGTCTATGCGTCCGTGACCGCGCAACACCCCCTGCGCTGCGATGCCATGGTCGTTTTGCCCGATCACATTCACGCTGTCTGGACGCTGCCGACCGGCGACGCCCATTTCTCGACGCGCTGGAGAAAGATCAAGGCCCTGTTTTCACGGCATAGTCGGACGACCGGATGCACCACCCGAAGCCAGAGGCGCAAAGGCGAAAAGGGGATCTGGCAGCGGCGTTTCCGGGAACACGCAATTCGCGATGACGCGGACTTTGTCGCGCATGTGAACTATTGCCACTTCAACCCGGTGAAACACGGATTGGTCCAGCGCCCCGAAGATTGGCCCTATTCGACGATACATCGAGATATCCGCGCCGCCGCGCAGGGTGGGTGAAAACCCACGCGCCAAGGAACGACGCGCCGCGTGGGTTTTCACCCACCCTACGCCAATTTTTCACCGGGGTGGACGCTCTCAATTATCCATCTTAAGGGCCGAAATAAACGCCTCCTGCGGGATATCCACCTTCCCGAACTGGCGCATCTTCTTCTTGCCCGCCTTCTGCTTGTCCAGCAACTTGCGCTTGCGCGTGGCGTCGCCGCCGTAGCATTTGGCGGTCACGTCCTTGCGCAGGGCCGAGAGCGTCTCGCGGGCGATCACCTTGCCGCCGATGGCGGCCTGGATCGGGATCTTGAACATGTGGCGCGGGATCAGGTCCTTCAGCTTTTCGCACATCGCCCGGCCGCGCATCTCGGCTCGGTCGCGGTGCACCATCATGCTGAGCGCGTCCACCGGCTCGTCATTCACCAGCACGGACATCTTCACCAGGTTGTCCTCGCGGTAGCCTTCCAGCTGGTAGTCGAACGAGGCATAGCCCCGCGTCACCGATTTCAGCCGGTCGTAGAAGTCGAACACCACCTCGTTCAGCGGCAGGTCATAGACCGCCATCGCGCGGCTGCCGGCATAGGTCAGGTCCATCTGGATGCCGCGCCGGTCCTGGCAGAGCTTCAGCACGTCACCCAGGAATTCGTCCGGCACCAGGATCGTCGCCTTGATCCGAGGCTCCTCGACATGGGCCACGGTCGAGGGGTCGGGCATGTCGGCGGGGTTGTGCAGGTCGATCTGCGTGCCGTCCTTCATGTAGACATGGTAGATCACCGAGGGCGCGGTGGTAATGAGCTCGATATCGTATTCCCGCTCGATCCGGTCGCGGACCACCTCGAGGTGCAGAAGGCCCAGGAAGCCGCAGCGAAAGCCGAAACCCAGCGCGGTGGAGCTTTCCATCTCGTAGCTGAAAGAGGCGTCGTTCAGCGCCAGCTTGTCGATGGCGTCGCGCAGATCCTCGAACTCGGCCGAATCCACCGGGAACAGGCCGCAGAAGACCACCGGCTGCGACGGGTTGAAGCCGGGCAGCGGCTCGGGCGTCTGGTTCTTCTCCAGCGTGATCGTGTCACCCACGCGGGTGTCGCGCACCTGCTTGATCGAGGCGTTCAGATAGCCGATCTCGCCCGGCCCCAACTCCTTGACCGGCTTCATCGACGGGCGATACACACCGATATCGTCCACGTCATAGGTGCCGCCGGTCTTCATCATGCGGATGCGGTCGCCCTTCTTCAGGACACCGTCGACGATCCGCACGATACAGATCACGCCCAGGTACTGGTCGTACTTGCTGTCCACCAGCATCGCCTTCAGCGGCGCATCGCGGTTCCCCTTGGGCGGCGGCAGGATCGTGACGATCGCCTCCAGCACCTCACGAATGCCCTCGCCCGTCTTGGCCGACACCGGAATGGCGCCCGACGCGTCGATGCCGATCACGTCCTCGACCTGTTCGGCAACGCGGTCGATGTCACTTGCGGGCAGGTCGATCTTGTTGAAGACCGGCACGATCTCGTGATCGGCGTCGATCGCCTGATAGACGTTGGCGAGTGTCTGCGCCTCGACGCCCTGCGTACTGTCCACGACCAGCAGCGAGCCCTCGACGGCGCGCATGGACCGCGACACCTCATAGGCGAAATCCACGTGCCCGGGCGTGTCGATCAGGTTCAGCACGTAATCCTCGCCATCCAGCGCGGTATACTCGATGCGCACGGTGTTGGCCTTGATGGTGATGCCGCGCTCGCGCTCGATATCCATCGCATCGAGCAGCTGTTCCTTCATGTCGCGGTCCGGCACGGTATCGGTGGCCTGGATCAGCCGGTCGGCCAGGGTGGATTTCCCGTGGTCGATATGGGCAACGATCGAGAAATTGCGGATATGGGAAAGCGGTGTCATGGGCAGGGTATGTAGCGGAAACGAGAGGTGGTCAAGGTGGCTTGAGCGTGCTGACATAAGGGGCGGTCCGCGCTATGATCCGGGGAAGCATAGGAGGCACCGATGCAGGATGATACGGCCCTGACCGGCGTTCTGATCACCGGCCGGGTGCAGGGCGTCGGCTTTCGCGCCTGGACGCGTGACGCGGCGTGCGCGCGTGGCCTGCGCGGCTGGGTCCGTAACGAACCCGATGGCGCGGTGCGGGCGGTGCTCTGCGGTCCCGAACCGGCCGTTGCGGACATGTTGCGCACGCTCAAGGCGGGGCCACCGGCCGCGCGGGTGGACCGGGTCGCGACGGAACCGGCAGAAGCGCCCGAGGGATCCGGCTTCGCGATCCTCAGGTAGCACCGCCATCACCTCGACAGCGCGAAGCTCCGCACGCATGCCGCCTGTCCGCCGCAGAAACAGGCGCTCACGCAACCGTGTGCCGGTCCGGCCTCCATGCACCGCTGACATCCGCGCGCCATGCGGTACACTTATCGCAGGAGGTAACGCCGATGATCCGACTTGCCCTGCTGCTCTGCATGGTCGCACCCCCCGTCCTTGCGCAGGACGCCGACCGCAAGCCCAGCCACTGCCTGTCCATCGCGCAGTCCGCGCCCGGCCTCGATTACGTGCGCAAGGCCAGCTTCCGCGACCCCGTGGCGCAGGACCGCGTGCGCCTGCACTATATCGCCCACGCGTCGTTCCTCATTCAGGCGCATGGGGGCACCGACGCGATCACCGATTTCACCGGCTTTGTCGGCAATGTCGATTTCCTGCCCGACGTGGTGACGATGAACCACGCCCATGAAACCCACTGGACGCCGTTCCCCGACCCCGCCATCCCCCATGTCCTGCAAGGCTGGGGAGACGTGCATGGCGAAGGCATCGACCATTATCTCGATCTGGGCGACATGGTGGTCCGCAACGTCTCGACCGACATCCGCCCGCGCTACGGGGCCGAGGCCGAGGCGGGCGGCAACTCGATCTTCGTCTTTGAAACCGCTGGCCTGTGCATCGGGCATCTCGGCCACCTGCACCACATGCCGACGGATGAGCAGTTCGCGGCCCTCGGCCGGGTCGACGTGCTCTTGGCGCCGGTCGATGGCGGCTACACCCTGCCCCTGCCCCGGATGATCGAGACGGTCAAGCGCCTGCGCTCCTCCATCGTGATCCCGATGCACTGGTTCGGGGACGGAACGCTGCAGGTTTTCCTCGATGCCATGGAAGAGGAGTTTTCAGTCGTCCGCACCGAGGACAGCGCGCTGACGGTCTCGCTCGATACCCTGCCGGGGCAACCCACCGTGATGGTGCTGCGGCCCCGGTGGCTCTCCGATCCCGGCTGACGCCCGGGACCGCGGCGGCGCCTAGCGCTTGCGGTCGCGGCGCGAACTCATAGGCTGGAACGCGACGCCCACATGCGCCTCGCAATAGGGCTTGCCCGATTGCACCGGCAGGCCGCAGAACCAGAAATCATGGGTCGCAGGGTCACCCACCGGCCACTTGCAGGTCCGCTCGGTCAGTTCCATCAGCGTCAGCCGCTTCGCTTTCTTCTCGATCTCGCTGACCTTGGCCAGCGCCTCGGGGTCGATCTCGTTCGCCGACGGCTGCGGCGGCAGGGGCTGACCCGCCGGTATGATCGCCTTGACCCGCGCGGCGGCGGCGGTCGGCGCCGCCTCTTCCCTGGGCTCGGGCTGTTTCGCCTCGGGCTTTGGCGCGGCGGGCTTGGCCTTGGCGGCAGGCTTGGCCTTGGGCGCGGGCTTGGCCTTGGCCGGGCTTTCGGACGCGCCGCCATTGCCCGATCCGCTGCGGTTCGAAAGGCCCAGCCGGTGAACCTTGCCGATCACCGCGTTCCGGGTCACGCCACCCAGTTCCTTTGCGATCTGGCTGGCCGACTGGCCTTCGCCCCACATTCTCTTCAGCAGTTCGACCCGCTCGTCACTCCAGGACATGAGCCACCTTTCATTGATTGACCACGCCGCCGGTGCACCGGGGGCGTGGTCTTTTTGTTGAATGCCCTATTCTAATCACTGGGCGTTGAGTTACAAGGCACCGCGAGACGACAATCGAGGCAGAGATGCAGGAATTCCACGAAATGGGCAGCCGCCGCTTCGGGCGGATCAACTGGCTTGGGCTTCAGACGCTCGCGCTGCGCGAAACCCAGCGCTTTCTCGCGGTCTGGACACAGACCCTTCTGGCGCCCCTGGCCACGGCAGGGCTCTTCATGGTGATCTTCACCATCGCCATCGGGCCGCGGCGCGGCGACGTGATGGGCGTCGATTTCACCACCTTCATCGCCCCCGGCATCCTGATGATGACAGTGATCCAGAACAGCTTTGCCAACACCTCGTCGTCGATCGTGATTTCCAAGGTGCAGGGCAACATCGTAGATACCCTCATGCCCCCCCTGTCGCCCGCCGAACTGGTGCTGGGCTACCTGGCCGGCGCGGTGTCGCGCGGTGTGCTGGTGGCACTGGCCATCGCGGCGGGGCTGGTGATATTCCTCGGGATCGTGCCGGCACATCCGTTCATCTGGCTGGCCTTCGTCGTGATGGGCGCCGCATTTCTCGGCGCGCTCGGCATGGTGGCGGGGATCTTTGCGCAGAAATTCGACCAGATGGCGGCGATCACCAATTTCATCGTCACCCCGCTGGCGTTCCTGTCCGGCACCTTCTACTCGGTCGAGGCGCTGCCGCCGATGCTCAACACGATCAGCCACGCCAACCCGGTCTTCTACCTGATGGATGGCGGCCGCTTCGGCATGATCGGCGTCAGCGACAGCAGCGTGACACGCAGCTTCGCCGTGGTGCTGATATCGACGCTGGTGGTCTCGGCACTTGCCTGGGCGCTCTTTCGCAAGGGATACCGGCTCAAGGCCTGATCTCCGCCGAAGCCGTCATTTCCAGCACGGAAAATGCCCGCGACATTGCGCATTCCTGCGCCCCGGCGCGAGATCTCAGACCCTGCCGGCCGGGCTCAGGGCGCAGACGTGCCGGACCTTCCGCCCCTCGCGGTAATAGTCGTGCATCCCGCGCGTATCCTCGCCCAGGATCAGGTCGTGGTCGATCCAGGTGCAGTCGAAATTCAGCGCCTCGGCCATGAACTCCGTCGCCTTCCGGGACGGCACGCCCACCACCGTGTGGCTGCGCCCCTCCACCTCGGTCACGGCGTTCAGCGGATTTGCGACCTCTTCCTTCAGCACCTGGATCATCGCGTTGTCGATCACGATGAACTCGCTGTCGATGATCACCAGGCCGGGCTGCAGCGCACGGATCAGCGACAGCAGGCGGAAATGGTCCATCACGTGATAGAATATCCCGTAAAGTGCCACCACATCGAAGGTCTCTCCGGCGCGCGCCCGCGCCTCGAGATCGGTGAAAAGATCACCGCAGGTCAGTCGCACGCGCGGCTTGAACTCGGTGTCGGGGAAGGCGCCGAACCGCGCGACCAGTTCCGGCCGCGCCTCGACCCCCACCACCTCGGCGGCCCCGGCGGCGGCCAGCGCGTAGGACCAGCGCCCGTCATGGGCCGCGATGTCCAGCACGCGCGCGCCTTCGATCTGGGGACGGAACGGCGCGATGATCAGCTTGTGGCGCTGGTTCAGGCGATAGATCGTGGTTGCATTGTCGTCATAGGGCGGCAGGTCGGCCAGAAAGTCGAACAGACCGCTCATCGGCACATCTGTTCCGCAAGATCCCCATAGGCGCGATACGCCTTCCAGAAGCTTTCGTCGCGGCCCCGGTCGGACTGGCGGATTTCCTGCGCCTTGTGCGGGTCGCGGTAAAGCGCAGCCGCGCGGCTTTGCTCGCCGCCCGTCAGCGTCCGGTTCGCCGCCGCCTGGATGCAGCCGCACAGCGCCTGCGACCGCGCCTTGCGGTCCGACGCAAGACACGCCTTGGAGATCGGCCCGAACGCCATCGGGGCCGAACGGCTGACAGAGCCGGAGCGACCGTCGAACCGGTCCGGCTGTCCACAGCCGGCAAGGCCAAGGACCATAAGGGTCATCAATACCTGTTTCATTGGGACTGTCCTGCTCTGCCCGTGTCTTGGGGACAGCGCGATTGCGGGTTTGCCCCGTCTTTGGCCGCGCCGCCTCGTTCACCTTCAATGGCGGCGATATTGCCCGATCGCCGCGGGTTTTACAATCAGATGATGACGCCGCGCGACGTTCAGTCCTGCGGCGGGTTCTCTTCGGGACGCGTGGTGTCGTACCGGTCCCCGGGCGAGGTAAAACGGGTCCAGCGCGCCGGCAGGATCGACCCCGAGGTCATCGCCGGGTTCTCGCCCCGCGCGGGCAGGAACCAGATCTCGGCCCCGATACCGTCGCTGTCGCGTTCGCGCACGACGACCTTGCGGGGGATGCGGATCTCGATCGCCGCGCCCGGGCGATAGGCCATGCCGGTACCGACACAGGTCGCCTCCGCGCCGGCATAGCTGGGCGCCGGATCCACGCGGCTGAACACGCGCAGGTCGTGATGCACCACCTGTCCGTCCACGGCCAGCGTCGCCGGGGCCAGCACGTCGCGGCTCGACTGGCGCACATAGGCCGTCAACCGCTCGCTTTCGGCCCAGACCCCGCACAGCGCCAGCTGCCCCTCGAGTGTGCGGCGCGGCTCGACCGCGACGGTGATGCCGCCCCCGGTGCTGAACCCGCCACCGCCCAGCAGGGCGTTCTCGCCCAGCGTTGCGGTCGGCGGGGCGCTGGACGCCGCTGTGCCAAGGCAGGCGGTCACGGCGACGGCAAGGAAAGGCGCGCGAAATGTCATCTGGTCTGCTCCTGTGGGCTGTGCACCAGTCTACGCGCCGTGCCGCGGCACATCAACAGGCCCCGACCCCGCGCACGGGCCCGCAAGTTTTTTTTCGCCACCCTGAAACTCATCGCGGCTCTTGCTCGTGTCTGCTGGCAAGCGACGGGCACAAGGTGTGGCCGCGCAGGACCAGGAAGAAGAAAGGATGACCATGTACATTCGCACCCTTACAGCCGTTTCGGCACTGTCCCTCATCGGCGGCGCCGCCCTTGCCCAGGACGGCGGCCCTCACATGGGGTACGCGCTGGCCAATGACGGCATGACGCTGGTTTCGATGGCCGATATCAGCGCGCCCACCGATGTTCAGACGATGGACCTCTCCGAGGCGCTGGACGCGATCGCATGGCGCCCCGTCACCGGCGAACTGCTGGGCTTCAAGAACGGCATGGTCGTCACCATCGACACCGCCAGCGGCGAAATGACCGACCTCGAGGCGGCGTTCAACGATGACGCCATGGTCGCCGACGGCTCCAAGGTCGCCTTCGATTTCAACAACAAGATCGATGCCGTGCGCGCCGTCTCCTCGGGCGAAGACAACCTGGTCTATTTCCCGGCCGATTTCAGCGACGCCGAAAAGGCCGGCAAGGTCGTCCGCGTGACCGATCTGGCCTATGCCGAGGGCGACGCCAATGCCGGCGCCGACCCGATGATCTTTGCCAACGCCTACACCAACGCGATCAACGGCCAGACCGCCGAAAGCACGTTCCAGTATGCGCTGGACGCCGAAACCGACGCGCTGGTCAGTCTGGCCAACAATGACGGCACCCTGGAAACCATCGCCGAAATCACCGTCGACGGCGAGGCCGCGGACCTCAGCGACTGGGGCGGCTTCGACATCATGTCGCCGGCCGAGGGCGAGGACATGGCCTATGCCATCCTGCAGATGGAAGGCGCCGAAAACGCCGGCTTCTACACCATCAACCTCGAAACCGGCGAGGCCACGATGGAGGCCGATCTCGGCATGGGCGGCTTCACTGCGCTGGCCATCGCCCAGGGACGCTAGGTTTCAGTATCGTGACGCGTTCGCTGTTAAGTTCGTAACGAGTGTCGAGGGGGGCCTGCGGGCTCCCCTCTTTATTTGCGCGCCCCGGACGCGATCAAGCCCGCCCCCCGGCTTTCATTGTTCCATAAATACTCACTTGTGCACCGGCGGCCCCGCGCGGCAACGCCCGGGCGCTCAGAACCGGTATCGCAGGATTTCACACCGTCGCCATACCGGCCCGCGACCTAGCCGGCATCCGTTCGCCCGCGCCGGTCCCCGCGCAGCGCGGCATAAAGCACATGCGTCCGCCACCGCCCCGCGATCTGCAGGTAACTTTGCGCCACGCCTTCATATTTGAACCCGCAGCTTTCCAACAGCCGCCGGGACGGGGTGTTCTCGGGCAGGCAGGCCGCTTCCAGCCGCGACAGGTCCAGCCGCTCGAACGCGTAATGCGACACGGCCTGCAACGCCTCGCGCATGTATCCCTGCCGCGCATGGGGCTGGCCGGTCCAGTATCCCAGCGTGCCCGCCTGCGCCGGTCCGCGCCGGATATTGTCCAGCGTGATCGCGCCGACCAGCATCTGGTCCGAGCGCCGGAACACGAATAGCGGCAGCGCCGACCCCGCGGATATCGACCGCTGCGACCAGTACACCCGGTTTGCGAATCCCTTGCGCGACAGGTGGTCGGCGGCCCATTGCGGCTCCCACGGGATCAGGAAATCGGCGCTGCTTTCGCGCAGGGAAGACCAGTCGCGGAAATCGGACAGAACTGGCTGGCGCAGGGTCAGACGTTCCGTCTCGATCCGGATCTTCCGCCGCGGCAGAAACATCAGGCGGCGCGCCTTTCCTGCAACGTCTGCAGCGACGGCGCATGGCTTACCGGCCCGTAAAGTGCCAGCGCGGCGGGTGCTTGCGTCGCGATGACCTCGGCATGGCTGCGCAGGTCCTTCAGC
Organism: Roseovarius sp.; assembly: GCA_046290265.1. Taxonomy (GTDB): domain Bacteria; phylum Pseudomonadota; class Alphaproteobacteria; order Rhodobacterales; family Rhodobacteraceae; genus Roseovarius. The sequence goes on from JBKAGF010000008.1 coordinate 71,767, forward strand.
GTCACCGCATCGATGCGCTCGACCACCTCGTCAAGCTCCGGCACCCGGCCCCAGATCTGCATCATCCGCGCCAGCCGCTCGGCCCGGTTCGACGGGCTTTCCAGCCCCATCAGCAGGCCGGCCTTCATCTGGGCTCTTGCGCGGTCCAGTTCCGCCTGGCTGAAATCCTCGGCGGCGCGTTTCATCTCGTCCACCGTCAGCCGGCCGAGGCTCGCCATGTCGTCCGCCGAAGTACCGGCGTAGATCGTCAGCATACCGGTGTCGGAATAGGCCCCGGCCTGCGCGAAGATCGTGTAACACAACCCGCGCCGCTCGCGGATTTCCTGGAACAGGCGCGACGACATCGAACCGCCCAGCGCCGAGGCATAGATCTGCGCGGTGTGAATGTCGGGGCTGGAATAGTTCGAGCTTTCGAACGCCATGGCGAAATGGGCCTGCTCCAGCGCGCGCACCGTGCGTGTTTCACCGCCCAGGAACTTCGCCGTGGAGGGCGCGACCGTGTTCGAAGGCTGCATGTCCCCGAACGCCTCTTCGGCCAGCTTCACCAGCGCGTCATGATCCACCGCGCCCGCCGCGGACAGGATCATCTGCCCCGGGCGGTACCGCTGATCCACGAACCGCGTCAGGTCAGCGCGGGAGAACCCGCGCACCCGGTCCTCGGGGCCCAGGATGGTGCGGCCCAAGGGATGGTTGGGATAGGCCTGCTCCTGCAGCCAGTCGAAGATGATGTCGTCGGGCGTATCCAGCGCCTGTCCGATCTCCTGCAGGATCACGCCGCGCTCCACCTCGATCTCGCGCGCGTCGAAAACCGGGTTGCGCAGGATATCCGCCACCACGTCCAGCGCCAGCGGCACGTCATCAGCCAGAACACGGGCGTAATAGGCCGTCACCTCGCGGCTGGTATAGGCGTTGATATAGCCGCCCACATCCTCGATCGCCTCGGCAATCTCCAGCGCGTTGCGCCGCTTGGTGCCCTTGAAGGCCATGTGTTCGAGAAAATGCGCGATGCCGTTCTGCGCGGCCTCCTCGTGCCGGGCGCCGGCCAGCACCCACACGCCGATGGCCGCCGATTGCAGGCCCGGCATGTGTTCGGTGACGATGCGAAATCCGTTGTCGAGAGTGGTCAGGTTGACGGTCAATTCGGGATGCGGTCCTTGATGAGGGTTTCGATGGCGGCAAGGTCGTTCTCGACCCGTGTCACGCGTTCCGACCGCTCATACAGGTCGGCCATGCGTTCCGGCAAGGGGGGATGTTGGCCGCTGGCCTCTTCCACCGCCGCCGGGAATTTCGCGGGATGCGCCGTAGCCAGCGTGATCATCGGCGTGGCCGCGTCGCGCATCTCCTCGGCCACTTTCACGCCCACGGCGGAATGCGGGCACAGGAGTTCCCCGGCGGCGTTCCACGTCTCCAGGATCGTGGCCCGCGTCTCGTTCTCGTCGCAGCGGCCCGAGGCGAAACTCTCCCGCAACGCCTCCAGCGCGCCCTGGCTGACGGAAAAGCCGCCCGCTTTCAGCTCGTCCATCAGCTGGCCCACGGCGGCGCCGTCCTGATCATAGGCATAGTAAAGCGCCCGCTCGAAGTTGGAACTGACCTGGATATCCATCGACGGGCTGATCGAGGGGATCACGCCCTCGGGCCTGTACTCGGATGTCGTCAGGCAGCGGTGCAGGATGTCGTTCTGGTTGGTGGCGACGATCAGCCGGTCGATGGGCAGCCCCATGCGCTTGGCGATGTAGCCCGCGAAGATGTCCCCGAAATTGCCGGTGGGCACGGTGAAACTCACCTTGCGCTCCGGCGCGCCCAGCGACACGGCGGAGGTGAAGTAATAGACCACCTGCGCCAGCACCCGCGCCCAGTTGATCGAGTTCACGCCGGCCAGCCCCACCGCGTCGCGGAACTCGAAATCGTTGAACATGTCCTTCACCCGCGCCTGGCAGGCGTCGAAATCGCCGTCCACGGCGATGGCATGCACGTTGTCCTCGACAGGCGTGGTCATTTGGCGGCGCTGCACCTCGCTGACGCGGCCGTGGGGGTAGAGGATGAAGACATCCACCTTGTCCAGCCCCCGGAACGCCTCGATCGCCGCCGAGCCGGTGTCTCCCGAAGTGGCGCCGACGATGCACACCCGGTCGCCAGAACGTTTCAAGGACGCCTCGAACAGCTGGCCGATCAGCTGCATCGCGAAATCCTTGAAGGCGAGCGTGGGGCCGTGGAACAGTTCCAGCAGGAAATGCCCGGCATCAAGCTGCTTCAGCGGCGCCCGTGCGGCATGGCCGAACCCGGCATAGGTCTTGGCGATGATCGCGCGGAACTCTTCGTCGGTGAAGGCGTCGCCGATGAAGGGCCGCATGATGCGAAACGCCGCCTCCTCGTAGGACACCCCGAGCAGCGCCTTGATGTCGTCCGCCGCCAGCGTCGGGATGCTTTCGGGCAGGTACAGCCCGCCATCCCGTGCCAGCCCGGTCAGCATGGCGTCCTCGAAACTCAGGATGGGCGCGTTGCCGCGGGTCGAGATGTATTTCATCGGTCCAGTCCTTTTGCGGCGCCGCGGCCGCGGAAGATATAGAAAGCGGTCATGCCCAGCCAGATGGCCGCCAGCGAGAACCACGTGATCGCGTATTGCAAGTGATCGTTCGGAATGTGGGCCGTGTCCACCGGCAAGGGCGTCACGGCCGCCTCGGGATGCGACAGGGTGCGCGCCACCAGCAGCACCGGCTCGGTCGACAGCACCTCGGCCATCTGGCCCAGGTCGCGAGCGAACCAGGTATTGCCGTCGACATCGTTTTCGGGCGTCGAGCTGTTGCGGTCGTCGGGCCAGTGCAGGTTGCCGGTGACTGTCACCTCACCCTCCGGCGCCGCCTCCAGCGTGTCGCCCTGCCGGATGAAGCCGCGATCCACCAGGATGCGCCGCCCGCCTTCGGTCTCGAAGGGCGAAATCACCAGGTATCCCGCCCCCACCTGCTTGCGGCTCACCAGAACGCGCAGCGCGCCATCGCCGAATTGCCCCGTCAGGGTCACCGGCAGGTACCTGTCGGCCTCGGGATCGAACCTTTCGGGCAGGGCCACCGGCGCGGCTGCGATCCGTGTCTCGATCTGCGACAGGATGCCCTCCTTCCAAGCCAGCCGCTGCACCTGCCACACGCCCAGCCAGATCAGCACGATCGTGCCGAGGACGCCGAAGATCAGCGGAAGTGCCAGGTGTCTCTGCATGATGCCCCGTCTGACGCGAAAATGCGGAAGGCACCCCTTCCGCATCTTCTTCTTGCTTCAAATATCCCCGCCGGAGGCAAAGAATTTTCGCAGGAAAATTCTTCACCCGCCCCAGATATAGACCGCGGCGAACAGGAACAGCCAGACCACGTCGACGAAGTGCCAGTACCAGGCCGCCGCCTCGAAGCCGATATGGTTCTCGGGCGTGAAATGGCCCCTCAGAACCCGCATCAGGCAGACGAACAGGAAGATCGTGCCAATCAGCACATGTGCCCCGTGAAAGCCCGTCGCCATGAAGAAGTTGGCGCCATAGATGTTGCCCGAGAAACCGAAGGCCGCATGGCTGTACTCATAGGCCTGCAACAGGGTGAAGAACGCCCCCAGCGCGATGGCCAGGGTCAGGCCCCACTTGATGTCCTCGCGGTTGTTCTCGTGCACCAGCGCATGGTGCGCCCAGGTGGCGGCCATGCCCGAACACAGCAGGATCAGCGTGTTGATCAACGGCAGGTGCCAGGGATCGAAGGTCTCGATTCCCGCCGGCGGCCAGACGCCATCGGTGATCGGGGACATCTCGCCCATCGGATAGATCGCGTGCTTGAAGAAGCTCCAGAACCACGCCGCGAAGAACATGACCTCGGACATGATGAACATGATGAAGCCATAGCGCAGGCCGATCCGCACCACCGGCGTGTGGTCGCCCGCCTGGTTCTCCTTGATCGTGTCGGCCCACCAGCCGAACATCACATAGGCGACGCCGACGAAGCCGGCCAGCAGCATCCAGGGCCCGTTGTCGTGGAAATAGAGAACGGCGCCGAACAACATGACGAACCCGGCCAATGCGCCCAGCAAGGGCCAGATTGAGGGGTTCAGAATGTGGTAATCGTGATTTTTCTCGTGTGCCATCTGGCTAAGTCCCTCGTCGGTGGCTTTCAGTTCACGTTATTATCAGGTGTCTCGCCCTTGTCGAGCGCGGCCTGCGTTTCGTCTTCGGGCAGCTCGGTCTCGTAGAACGTGTAGCCCAGTGTGATCGTCTTGGTATATTTCGCATCCCGGTCGCCGACGATCTCCGGATCGACGAAGAACGTCACCGGCATCTGCACGCGCTGTCCCGGCTGAAGAACCTGCTGTTCGAAGCAGAAACAGTCGATCTTGGTGAAGAACCCGCCGGCCTCGAATGGGGTCACGTTGTAGCTTGCCGACCCCGCGATGGGTCGGTCGGTCGGGTTGTAGGCCTCGTAAAAGGCCAGACCGGTCTCGCCGATGCGGATCTCCATCTCGCGCTCGACCGGCTTGAACACCCAGGGAAAACCGCGCTCCTGGCTGGCGTCGAAACGGATCTTGATCGTGCGATCCAGGATCGTGTCCGAGCCCAGGTCCGCAACGCCGGTTTCGCCGCCATAGCCCGTGACGCGGCAGAACCAGTCGTAAAGCGGCACCGACGCCCAGGCCAGCGCGCCCATGGTCACGCCAACGGCCACCAGCCGCATCAGCGTGCGCGTGTTGCGGTCCATCGCCATCAGTTCACCTCCTCGGTCGGTATCGCGAAATCGTCATCGGATACCTTGGCAATGGTCAGCCCGAAAACCAATGCGACAAAGGCGGCCAGAACAAGGCCAAGCCCGAGATTGCGCGAAAACCGGCGCTTGTGCATTTCATGCTGGCTCGACAGGGGCATCGCCTACCACCCTCCCCAGCCGTGAGGCACCAGCAGCGCTTCGGCTGCAATGGCCCCGAAATGGGCGAAAAGATACAGGAGCGACGCCTTGAAGAACTTGCGCTCGGTCAGGTACTTGTCGGCCTCCGACGCGGCCTCGTCCCGGCGCCAGATGTCGAAGGCCCCTTTCAGGAAGTTCAGGTTCAGCACCACGGCCACCGCCAGGTAAAGCGGCCCGCCCACGCTGGTAAAGCCCAGGCCGATGGCCAGCGCCGCCAGCAGCACGGTATAGACCAGGATATGAACGCGGGTCGACCGGCGGCCATGGGTCACGGTCAGCATCGGCACCTGCGCGTTGTCGTAATCCATCTTGGTGAAGAGCGCGAGCGCCCAGAAATGCGGCGGCGTCCACATGAAGGTCAGGCAGAACATCAGCACCGCCTCGATCGAGACCGAGCCCGTCGCCGCGGCCCAGCCGATCATCGGGGGGAATGCGCCCGCGGCGCCGCCGATCACGATGTTCTGCGGCGTCCAGCGCTTCAACCACATGGTGTAGATCACGACGTAAAAGAAGATCGTGAAGGCCAGCAGCGCCCCGGCCAGCAGGTTCGTCGCCAGCGCCAGCATCACCACGGCAAAACCCGACAGCGCCATGCCAAAGGCAAATGCCTCGTCCCGCGTGACCTTTCCTGCGGGAATGGGCCTTTTCGCGGTGCGCTTCATCACCGCGTCGATATCGGCATCCCACCACATGTTCAGTGCGCCCGATGCGCCACCGCCCACGGCAATGAACAGGATCGCAGCAAAGCCGACCACCGGATGCACCGATACCGGCGCCGCGATCAGGCCGACGAAGGCCGTGAACACCACCAGCGTCATCACCCGCGGCTTCAGCAGCGCGAAATAGTCGCCGAACGTGGCCTCGTCCTCGAACAGTTGAGCCTTGCTGGTATTGAGACTTGCGTCGCTCATGTGGTCTCCGAAACACGGGATGCGCCCCGGGGCGCATCCTGCGAGGATGGCAAGAGGCGCGCGCGGCGCGCGCGCCCCGGCTGTCTTTACTCGGCCGAGGCCAGCTTGACCCGGTCCGGCAGGGTCGACGGATCGCCGGCGTATTCCTCGATCGCGCCTTCAAGCCACGCGTCATACTCTTCCTGGCTGACGACCTTGACCGTGATCGGCATATAGGCATGCGCCTGGCCGCACAGCTCCGAACACTGGCCGAAATAGATGCCTTCCTTTTCGGCGGTGAACCACAGCTGCGCGATCCGGCCGGGAACGGCATCCTGCTTCACGCCGAAGGCGGGAATGGTCCAGCTGTGGATCACGTCCGCGCCGGTGACCTGCATCACGACGGTCTGCCCCACCGGCACGACGACGGCGGTGTCGGTGGCCAGCAGGAACTCGTCCTCGCTATAGCCCGCCTCTTCCAGCTGCGCCTTGACGTCGTCGGTCATGCGGTTGTCGCCACCGGTGGCCGGTGCGCCGATCATGTAGCTGTCAAAGCCGAACTCGTGATCGGTATATTCATAGCCCCAGTACCACTGGTAACCGGTGACCTTGATGTTGATGTCCCCCTCCGGGATCTCCTGCTGCTTGAACAGCACGGGCAGGGAAAAGGCCGCGATGAACACGAGGATCACGATCGGAACGACGGTCCAGGCCACTTCGATCGGCGAGTTGTGGGTAAAGCTGGCCGGCGTCGGGTTCGCCTTGTTGTTGTAGCGGAAGATGCAATACAGCAGCAGGCCACATACGAAGATCGTGATCGCGGTGATGATGACCAGCACCATGCCGTCCAGCCAGTGCAGGTCGCGCGCAAGCTCCGTCGCCGCCGGTTGAAAGCCGATACCACCCGCATGAGGCTTGCCGATGATTTCAAGATTGTCCTGCGCCATGGCAGGCAGCGCCGTTGCGGCAGTCGTTACAGACGCCAGAAAACTGGTGATTTTGCGCATGTTGCACCCTGATCCCGTTCGTTCGGTTTTTTGCTGCAGCAGAATGTCCAAAAGCGCTCGCCATGGAATCCCGTTGTTTCCGGGCCGTAAATAACAATATTCTGCCGGGGCGCACAAGGAAATGCGTTGCGGCAAACGGACGCTTTTCAAACCGTTAAAATATTGGCGTTTCGTGCGCCAACCCGAGGAGCAGGCAGATGACATCAGACGTTTTTCGTCCCTTCGACACCGAGATCTCGCGCGAGGCGGCCCTCGGCAAACTGCGAGAGGCCGTGGCCGGGGCCGACGATGGCGAGCTCTTCTTCGAGCGCCGCCGGGCGGAATCGCTGGTGTTCGACGACGGCCGGGTCAAGACCGCCTCCTATGACGCCGCGCAGGGGTTCGGTCTGCGCGCGGTGCGCGGCGAGGTGGCGGGCTACGCCCATTCCTCCGAGATTTCCGAGGCCGCCATGGGCCGCGCCGTGGAAACCGCTCGTCTTGCCGTGGGCGATGGCGGCGGCACGATGGCCGACGCCCCCGCCGCCACCAACCGGCGGCTCTATTCCGACGCCGATCCCATCGCCGGGCACGCCTTTCCCGTCAAGCTCGATACATTGCGCGAGATCGACGCCTACCTGCGCGACATGGACCCGCGCGTGGTGCAGGTCACCGCCACCATCGCCGCCTCTCTGCAAGAGGTCGTGATCCTGCGCGCCGACGGGCACGAAGTCGGCGACACCCGTCCGATGACCCGCCTCAATATAAGTGTGATCGTCGAAAAGGACGGCCGCCGCGAAACCGGCAGCGTCGGCGGCGGCGGTCGCGTCATGCTCGACGGCCTGATCGCCCCCGAGGACTGGCAGGCCAAGTCCCGCGAGGCGCTGCGCGTGGCGCTGGTCAACCTCGAGGCCGAGGCGGCGCCCGCGGGCGTGATGGACGTGGTCCTTGGCCCCGGCTGGCCCGGTATCCTGCTGCACGAGGCCATCGGCCACGGGCTGGAGGGCGATTTCAACCGCAAGGGCAGTTCGGCCTTCGCCGGCCTCATGGGCCAGCGCATCGCCGCCCCCGGCGTCACCGTGCTGGATGACGGCACCATCCCCGACCGGCGCGGTTCCATCACCGTCGATGACGAGGGCACGCCCTCGGGCAGGAACGTCCTGATCGAGGACGGCATCCTCGTGGGCTACATGCAGGATCGCCAGAACGCCCGCCTGATGGGGGTCGAGGCCACCGGCAACGGCCGCCGCCAAAGCTATGCCCACGCCCCGATGCCGCGCATGACCAACACCTACATGCTGGGCGGCGACGCCACGCGGGACGAGATCGTGGCGGATCTCAAGGACGGGATCTATGCCGTGGGCTTTGGCGGCGGGCAGGTCGACATCACCAACGGCAAGTTCGTCTTTTCCTGCACCGAGGCCTACCGCGTGAAGAACGGCAAGATCGGCGCGCCGGTCAAGGGCGCGACGCTCATCGGCGACGGGGCGACCGCCCTGCAACAGATCCGCGCGCTCGGCAACGACATGGCGCTCGACCCCGGCATGGGCAATTGCGGCAAGCAGGGGCAATGGGTGCCCGTGGGCGTGGGTCAGCCCACGGTGATGATCGGCGGTCTGACCGTGGGCGGCTCTCAGGCGGGGAATTGAGCGACGCCTCCGCAGAACGCCGCGCGACACAAGCTCCAGGGGGCCGCAGCAAAATGACCGACCCGACCGAAAATCTCGACCCCGACGCCCTGCGCCGCTTTGGCGAGGAGGTCGATTTCGGCCGCACCGGCACGGACTACGCCACCCATCGCGCCGGCTTCCCGCCCGCCTTCTTCGACCTTCTCCTCCAACGCGGCTGGGCTGTTCCCGGACAGTCGGCGGTCGATATCGGCTGCGGCACCGGCACCGTCGCGCGCGGGCTGGCGGCGCGCGGCCTCGACGTCACCGGCATCGACCCCGCGCAGCCGCTCCTGGATGAGGCGCGCAGGCTGGACCATGCGGCAGACGTCCACGTCACCTACAGGACCGGCACGGCGGAGGCGACGGGCCTTGTGTCCGGCATGGCCGACCTCGTGACGGCGGGGCAATGCTGGCACTGGTTCGACCGCGCCGCAGCGGCGGCGGAGGTCGCGCGCCTCCTGCATCCCGGCGGACGGGCCGTGATCGCCCATTTCGACTGGCTGCCGCTGCAAGGCAATGTGGTCGCCGCGACCGAGGCGCTGATCCTTGACCATAACCCCCGCTGGGCGGGCGCCGGCGGGACAGGCCTCTATCCCGCCTGGCTGACTGACCTCGCGGATGCAGGCTTCACCGCGCTGGAAACCGTCTCGTTCGACATCGCGCAGCCTTACACACATGGCGCGTGGCGCGGGCGCATCCGGGCCAGCGCGGGCGTCGCCGCCTCGCTTGACGCCGAGGCGACCTTGCGATTCGACGAAAAGCTCGCCGCGCTTCTGTCACGCGACTTTCCTCAGGATCCGTTGCAGGTGCCACACCGGGTCTGGCTGGCCACCGGCATCCTGAGCGCCGGGGCCGATGGCCAGACGCCCTGACCCACCAATGCTCGGCGCACCGAAAAATTCTTCAACCGGAAAAATTCTTCAACCGGAAGGGGTTTGGTTTACCCGCTGTTAACCAACCGCGCGTATCACTGGTCCTGCAACCAGGCGAAGTCATGATGTCCGAGGATACACATCCTTCCACTCACCCCCTACTCCCACCCACCACGGAAGATGATCGGGTGTCCTGGCTTCGTCTGTTGCGCTCCCGCCGGGTCGGACCGGCGACGTTTCACAGGTTGATGTCCGAACATGGCAGCGCCCAGGCCGCGCTCGAGGCGTTGCCCGGGGTCGCACGCGCTGCAGGTGTCGACGGTTACGCCCCCTGCCCCGTCGAGGTGGCCAGGGCCGAGATACGGGACGGCACCGCCATCGGCGCGCGGCTGATCTTTCGCGGCGGCGACGATTACCCCGCCACCCTGGCCGAGACGCCCGATGCCCCCCCCTTCCTGTGGGCCATGGGAGCGGGCACGCCGCTGCTGCACCGCCCGATGGTGGCCCTCGTCGGCGCCCGCAACGCCTCGTCGCTGGGGCTGCGCATGGCCAGGGCACTGGCGGGCGCGCTGTCAGAAGCGGGCCAAGTCGTGGTCTCGGGCCTGGCCCGGGGGATCGACGCCGCATCGCATATCGCGGCACTGGATCATGGCACGATCGCCGTTGTCGCCGGTGGCGTCGACGTGATGTACCCCGCCGAGAACACCAAGCTGGCCGAGGATATCGCCCGCACCGGCCTGCGCCTGTCGGAACATCCCCCCGGCATGGTCCCGCAGGCACGCCATTTCCCGGCCCGCAACCGGATCATCAGCGGCCTCGTGCAAGCCGTCGTCGTGGTCGAGGCCGCGGCGAAATCCGGCTCTCTCATCACCGCGCGCAACGCGCTGGACCAGGGGCGCGACGTGCTGGCGGTGCCGGGCCATCCGTTCGACGCCCGCGCCGCGGGCTGCAACATGCTGATCCGCGACGGCGCCACGCTGGTGCGCAATGCCGAGGATGTGATCGCCGCCCTGCCATCACGCGCCCCCGGGGCACCCGCACCCCAGGCGGACCTGCCCCTGCCGCCGCCGCCCGAGCGCCGGACCCTTCGGGAAACCGCGCAGCTTCATACCGACATCCTTGGCCGCCTCGGCCCGTCGCCGCTGGCAGAAGATCAGCTGATCCGCGACCTCTCCACACCTGCGGCACAGGTCGCGCCTGCACTCACCGACCTCGAGATCGACGGCAAGATCAAACGCCATCCGGGCGGCCTGATCTCGCTGAACTGAGGCAGCCTCAGTCGAATGGCGTACAGGCCCCCGGCGTCACCGCGCGATATTCCCGGCACAGGGGTTCCCACGACCACCACGCGTCCGTCGCGCCGAAACTGTGATGTACCGCGACCCAGGTATCCCCGGATTTCTTGTAGAGAACGAAGATCTCCGAAATGTCGAAGCTGCCATCCTCCTCGCCGCGCAACACCGCGGGCGTTTGGCTCAGGTCGATCGCCCCACCGCCGGGACGCTGCGCCGTCAGCCCGGCAAAGGCCACGTCTCCCTCGCGGCGCAGGTGATGCACCACGAACTGCACCGGCGCGCCCAGTTTCCACTCGGCGATGGGCCTTATCGCATCCATCAGCGCACCGCGCGTCGCGCTGCCCCGTGCCGGCTCCTCCCACGCGGCGGCGGCCCCGGCCAGCATCACGAGCAGCATGGTGAAAAGGAATCTCGGCATGGCATCCTCCGTTGCTACATCGACAGTGCGCCGCCCCGCCGGAAGGAACAAGCCACGGGATACCCCGCATTGACAATCCCCGTTCAGACACCACATGTTGCGCCGCCATGGGGCCGGGCCGAGTCGCCTGCGCCGATTTTCAGACCACAGGAGAGTTCATGCCAGTCGTTGTTGTCGAATCCCCGGCCAAGGCCAAGACGATCAACAAGTACCTGGGCAAGGACTATACCGTGCTGGCCTCCTACGGCCATGTGCGCGACCTTCCGGCCAAGAACGGCTCGGTCGATCCCGACCAAGATTTCGAGATGACCTGGGAGGTCGGCAATGACAGCAAGAAACATATCAAGGCCATCGCCGACGCGCTGAAGGACGACAATGCGCTGATCCTCGCCACCGACCCCGACCGCGAAGGCGAGGCGATCAGCTGGCACCTGGAAGAGGCGTTGCGCAAGCGCCGCGCCATCAAGAAGGACACTGACGTCAAGCGCGTGGTGTTCAACGCCATCACCAAGACCGCCGTCACCGAAGCGATGAAGAACCCGCGCGAGGTGGACGCGCCGCTGGTCGAGGCCTATCTCGCCCGCCGCGCGCTCGATTACCTCGTAGGCTTCAACCTGTCGCCTGTGCTCTGGCGAAAGCTGCCCGGCGCGCGCAGCGCGGGCCGCGTGCAATCGGTCTGCCTGCGCCTCATCGTCGAACGCGAGATGGAGATCGAGGCGTTCAACCCCCGCGAATACTGGAGCGTGAAGGCGCTCCTGACCACGCCCCGCGGGCAGGAGTTCGAGGCGCGGCTGGTCAGCCTCGCGGGCGACAAGCTCGACAAGTACGACCTGGAAAACGCCACCCAGGCCGAAATGGCCCAGCAGGCCGTTCAAAGCCGCGACCTCAGCGTCACATCTGTCGAGGCCAAGCCCGGCAGCCGCAACCCCAGCCCGCCCTTCATGACCTCGACCCTGCAGCAGGAAGCCAGCCGCAAGTTCGGCATGGGCGCCCGGCAATGCATGAGCGCGGCCCAGCGCCTCTACGAGGCCGGGCACATCACCTATATGCGGACCGACGGGATCGACATGGCCCCCGAGGCCGTCGAGGCCGCCCGCGACGCGATCGGCGAGCGCTTCGGCAAGGAATACGTGCCGTCCAGCCCCCGCATCTACAAGAACAAGGCCAAGAACGCGCAGGAAGCGCATGAATGCATCCGCCCCACAGAAATGACGCGGGACGTGGACAGCCTGAAACTCAGCGAACCTGATCAGCGCAAGCTTTATGACCTGATCTGGAAACGCACCCTGGCCTGCCAGATGGAAGGCGCGCGGCTGGAGCGTACCACGGTCGAGATCGGCTCGAAGGACGGCCAGGTCGGCCTGCGCGCCACCGGGCAGGTCGTGCTCTTCGACGGCTTCCTGCGGGTCTACGAGGAAGGCCGCGACGACGCCGTCGTCGATGACGACGACAAGCGCCTGCCGCAACTCTCCGAAGGCGACAAGACCGACAAGCGCTCGGTCACCCCCGAACAACATTTCACCCAGCCCCCGCCCCGCTATACCGAGGCGACGCTGGTCAAGCAGATGGAAGAGCTGGGCATCGGCCGCCCCTCGACCTATGCCAGCATCGTCACCACGATCCAGGAACGTGAATATGTCCGCAAGGACAAGAACCGCCTGATCCCCGAGGACAAGGGCCGGATCGTCACGATCTTCCTGCTCAACTTCTTCCGCAAATACGTGGGCTACGAATTCACCGCCAACCTCGAGGAAGAGCTGGACGTGATTTCGGCCGGTGACGCCGACTATAAAAAGGTGCTGGCGGAGTTCTGGCGCGATTTCCACACCGCGGTCGAGGAAGCCTCCGAACTGCGCATCGCCGAGGTGCTCGACAAGCTGGACGAGGTCCTGGCCCCGCAGCTCTATCCCCCGCGCGAGGACGGGACCGATCCGCGCATCTGCCCCAAATGCGGCGAGGGGCGCCTGCACCTCAAGACCTCGCGCACCGGCGGCTTCGTCGGCTGCGGCAACTATCCCGAATGCACCTATACCCGGCCCATCGCCGGCGAGGGTGCCGAGGGCGACGAGCGCCTGCTGGGCGAGGATCAGGGCGACGAGATCTGGCTGAAGTCCGGCCGCTTCGGCCCTTACGTGCAGCGCGGCGAACCCACGCCCGAGAACAAGAAGCCGCCGCGCGCGTCGCTGCCCAAGGGCTGGGACAAGGACGAGATGACGCTGGAAAAGGCGCTGACCCTGCTCAGCCTGCCGCGCATCGTGGGCACCCATCCCGACGGCGGCGAGGTGAAATCCAATTTCGGACGCTTCGGGCCTTATGTCATGCACCAGGCCGAGGATGAGGCCAAGCCGGTCTATGTGAACCTCAAGGACCCCGCCGACGTGTTCGAGATCGGCATGAACCGCGCGGTCGAACTCCTGGCCGAGAAACGCGCCAATCCCGGCCGGGGTCGTGGCCGCACCGCCGCCAAGCCGCTCCGGGAACTGGGCGAACATCCAGAGGGCGGCGGTCCGGTCAATGTCATGGAAGGCCGCTACGGCCCTTACGTGAAGTGGGAAAAGGTGAACGCCACCCTGCCCAAGGACGTGGAACCGGCAAACGTGACGATGGAAATGGCCGTCGAACTCATTGCCGAAAAGTCCGCCAAGAAGGGCACGAAGAAGGCAACGGGCCGCGCCAGGAAGAAGGCGTGACGCCCGTCCTCAGTTCAAGGCGAGCGTCAGCGCACAGGCGTCGGTGATCAGTTCGGGGCGCGTCTTGCACAGCCCGCTGGCCACCTGGAACGCGGCCAGCACCTTGGGCACGTAGTCGCGCGTTTCGGCATAGGGCGGGACGCCGGCGTGTTTCTTCACCGCGTTCTCGCCCGCGTTGTAGCCCGCCAGCGCCAGCACCGCGTCGCCCTTGAACTCCTTCATCAGCCAGTCAAGGTAGGCCACGCCGCCCTTGATGTTCTGTCCCGCCTGCATCGAGTCCGTCACGCCGAAACGCTGCGCCGTGGCCGGAATAAGCTGCATCACGCCCTGCGCCCCGGCCGTGCTCACCGCATCCGTGCGTCCGCCCGACTCGACCGAGATCACCGCCAGCACTAGCGCCGGCGACACCTCGGTCCCGATCGTGGCACGCAGGATGTCGGCACCATGGGCGCGGGCGATCTCCTGCATGTGCTGCAGGCGGGGCCCCTTGACCGATGCGCCCCCCGGACCATCACTCAGCGACTGGAACGCCAGGCGAAGGCGATCCGGACCGCTGGCCGCGACATCGGCAGGCACCTTCGTCCAGAACCAGCCATAGGCGGCGGTCACGCTGGGCACGGCCGGAAGCGCCGCCGGGCTGTCCCCGCTGTCCTTCGAGCCGTCCGACGAAGCGTCCTTGGGCCTGGGTTGCAGATGCGCCTGGTCCTCCGGCGAGATCTGCACCGTGATCAGCTTGCGTGCCCCCTGCTTCGGCGGCTTGGAGCGCTTGAAGGTGAACTCGGGATAGGGGGGCGGATCACCGGCATGCGCGGGAAGCGCGCACGCCAGGGCAACGCCCAGGGCGAGGTAACGTGTGAATCGCATGGTCGGGCCTGCTCTGCCTCGGTCTTTTTTTCGAGTATGCCATCAATCGGTGCATTTGCCCACCATTGTCATGAGAACGCGACCGTTCAGCCCCCGGACACAGCGGGAAAACCCCCCAAAATGAGCAGATACGGAGAAAATTAACGAATTTATTTTATGCAAAATCAATGACTTGAATTGACCTCGTGGTGAAAAGTTAACGCGATACAAAATCGAACGAATGACGCCAAATTCTCGCCTGATTCAGACGGCTATATGCTGCTCATACCGCAACGCAGCGGGCCAAAGAGAGAGGCGGCCCACTCACTGCAGACCGGTTGACACTTAATGCTAACTGATCCTTTTGGAGGGACCAACCATGATCAAATTCATCAAAAAATTCCGCAAAGACGAAGAAGGTGCTGTGACGGTTGACTGGGTCGTTCTGACCGCAGCAGTCGTGGGCCTGGGCGTTGCCGGCGTATCCACCGTGAAAGGCGGCGTCGAAGGCCTGGCCGGCACCATCTCGAGCGGCGTCTCGACCAAGACCGTCACAAACGGCGACTAATAGACGACTTCGTCTCGTCTACGAGCGGCCGCGGTTCGATGGAACTGCGGCCCTTGTCTTTTCAAGAGGCCTGCACGTGGCAGGGGCGGCACGCAACCGCACCACCCGGGACCGCGACGGGCAACAGGATGCAGAAGGCAGACTGGCACGCCACCGGTGCGCATCGGCAGCCACGCCGCGCCACCGCCTTAGTTTTGCCCCGTTCCTGGTCTTGACTGGCAAGACAGGAACCAGGATACGAGATCACACCATGACTCACCTGATCAAGACCTTCATCCTCCGCGAAGATGGCGCGGTCACCGTAGACTGGGTCGTTCTGACCGCGGCGGTCGTCGGCCTTGCCGGCGGTCTGGGCGCGACCGTGATGGACGCGACCTCTACCGCCTCCGGGACCATCTCGGGCGAGATCACCTCCAAGTCGGTGAGCAACGGCGACTGATCCGGCGGGCCTTGACCGGCACGCGCGCAACGGTCGCATTCCCGTCCCAGCACTCTGCACCGGGCCGCCTGTCCGGCCCGGACAAGTTTCGCCAAACAACCACATCGCCCTCATCATTTGGCCACATTTTCTTCCTAGATCTGAACGGAAAGGCGCAACCAGTGCGCCATCAGAGCAGATGTGAACGAAAGGACACGCCATGCGTTTGGTGTTCGGACTCGTACTTATCCTGGGTCTCGGCCTTGCCGGCTTTGCCGTGTACATGGCCAAGAATTACATCCAGGGCTACCAGGCCCAGCTTGAACAGGAGCGCGCCAAGAGCGCTCCGGCCTTCGAAACGGTCGAGATCTATGTCGCCAAGAAGAAGCTGGAATATGGCCAGCGCCTGCTGAAAGAGCATGTGTCGCTGGTGGCCTACCCCGCCGGATCGCTGCCCGAAGGCACCTACGCGACCGAAGAAGAGCTTTTCCCCGAGGGCGACGACGAACCGCGCACGGTTCTGCGCACGATGGAGCCGAAAGAGGCCATTCTCGACGTCAAGGTCACCGGCCCGGGCGAAGATGCCGGCATCACCTCGCAATTGGCCCGTGGCATGCGCGCCTTCGCGATCGAGGTCGACGTGTCCAGCGGCGTTTCGGGTTTCCTGCGTCCCGGCGACCGGGTCGATGTCTACTGGACCGGGCGCGTCGGCTCGGGTGACGGGATCGACGGCCGGCGCGGCGGCAGCGAGGTCACCAAGCTGATCGAGACCGGCGTTCGGCTGATCGCGGTCGACCAGGTCGCCAATGGCGACACCACGGAAGCGATCATCGCCCGCACCGTCACAGTCGCCATCCGGCCCCAGCAGGTTGCGGCCCTTGCGCAGGCGCAATCCACCGGCAGCCTGTCGCTGTCGCTCGTCGGCGCCGAGGACGAGACCGTGGCCGAAGCCATCGAGGTCGACCAGAACATGCTTCTGGGGATCGAGGCCGCGGCCGCCCCCGCACCGAAGGTCCAGGAACAGATCTGCACGATCAAGACCCGTCGCGGCGGCGAGGTGATCTCGACTCCGATCCCCTGCACGAACTAAAACCGACACAATATCTGGTATGTCCGAGGCGTCCTGGCACAGGGCGCCTCGTTTCTTTCGGGCAACTGTCCCCGAAAATCCACAGCAATGGCGCCGCAAAAGTTGTTGATTCTTGAAAAAATTTTCGAACTGACGCAAGGTTCCTTCAATTACGGGCGGCAAGACCCGACAAATGAGGCGTGATCGGAAAGGCAGGTCACATGAAAAATTCGAGCGTGTTCAAGGCCGCCCTGTTGGGGCTGGCGGTCATATTGTCCCCTCTCCCCGACATGGCGATGGCGGAAAGCATCACCGTGGTCCGCAAGGGCGCAAACCGGGATCTCAGCATTCCCATGAACCGGGCCGTCGTCATCGAAAGCGACGTCCCTTTCGCGGAACTGAGCATCGCCAACCCTTCCATCGCGGATTTTTCGACCCTGTCGGACCGCACCGTCTACGTGCTCGGAAAGGCACCGGGCCGCACCACCCTGACGCTTCTGGATGCCACGGGCCGGCTGATCACCAATGTCGAGGTACATGTCAGCCCCGACATCTCGGAATTCAAGGAACGCCTGCAGCAGATCATGCCCGGCGAAAAGATCGAGGTCCGCTCGGCCAATGACGGCATCGTGATGTCCGGCACCGTTTCCAGCGCCAGCAAGATGGACCGCGCCTTGGAACTGGCCAACCGCTATGCGCCCGAACGCGTGTCGAACCTGATGTCGGTCTCGGGCAAGCAGCAGGTGATGCTGAAGGTTCGCTTCGCCGAGATGCAGCGCACCGTGTCCAAGGCGCTTGGCACCTCGCTCTCGCTCGACGCCCGCTCGGCAGGCAGCGCCGGCTTCATCGGTGGCACCGGAACGACCAACACCCAAGGCAGCGTCCTGAACACGCTGACCGGCGCCATCCCCACCGTGCAGAACAATTTCGGTGCGCTGGCCATCGGCTTCGACATCGGCTCGACCGAGGTCGGCATCCTGCTCGAGGCGCTCGAGCAGAAAGGCGTCGTGCGCACGCTGGCCGAACCCAACCTGACCGCGCTTTCCGGGCAAGAGGCCAAATTCCTCGCCGGCGGAGAATTCCCGATCCCTGTGGCGCAGGAGAACGGCACCACCACGATCGAATTCAAGCCCTTCGGCGTCGAACTCAACTTCACCCCGCGCGTGCTGGATGACGAGGTGATCAATCTCGAGATGGCCGCCGCCGTGTCCTCGCTGGACCCGGCCAACGGCATCACGACCGATGGCCTGAACGTCGCCGCCTTCCGTCGCCGCGACGCCTCGACCACCGTGGTCATGCGCGACGGGCAAAGCTTTGCCATCGCGGGCCTGCTCCAGGACGACTTCCGCGACAACGCGGGCCAGATCCCGTGGCTGGGCGACATCCCGATCCTTGGCGCCCTCTTCCGCAGCGCGGAATACGAACGCGCCCAGACCGAGCTGGTGATCATCGTCACCGCGCATCTCGTGACCCCGACCAGCGGCGAAGTGCTGGCCCTGCCGACCGACCGCGTCAAGCTGCCGACCGAAAAGGACCTGTTCCTGAACGGCCGCGTCGCCAAGGACGTCAGAACGTCGCGCGGATCCGCCGGCGAGGTGGCCCGTCAGGACTTCAACGGGTCCTACGGCTACGTGATGGACTGAGGAGAGACGAGGCCATGAAACATTTCCTGATTACCGCATCGGTTCTCGCCCTCGCCGGGTGTTCCCAGCAGGGCCAGGTCTACAAGTCCTATTTCAACGAGGCCGGCAGCCTTGTCGATGGCGGCAATTTCGGCAACGCCAACATGCATAACCAATTGGTGATGCGCGGCGAAAAGGGCTATGTCTACGACCTTGCCAACCGCTTCTCGAACGAAGTGCTCAGCACGGTGAACTTCGCCTTCAACAGCGCGCAACTGGATGCCGGCGCGCGCGACACGCTGAACGAACAGGCCCGCTGGATCAAGCAGTTCCCCGAGGTGCGCTTCCGTGTCTACGGCCATACCGATCTCGTGGGCTCCGCTGGCTACAACAGAAGCCTGGGCCAGCAGCGCGCCAACACGGTCGTGAATTACCTGGTCAGCCAGGGCATCAGCCGCAGCCGCCTCGAGGCCGTCGTCTCCTTCGGTGAAACCCAGCCGCTGGTGGTCACCCAGGGACGCGAGCGCCGCAACCGCCGCACCGTGACCGAGGTTACCGGCTTTGTCGCCTCGCATCCCATCGTCATGGATGGAAAATATGCCGAGGTGGTCTATCGCGAATACATCGCCAGCGCCGCGCCGCGTTCGACCCTGATCATGGTTGAACAAGGTGGCGAGGTCACCGGCGGCTCCGAGGAATGACCTGAATTCTCCCTGTCCGGCCAATCGGCCGGGCCACCTGAAGAACCCGCCCGAAACAATCTGTTGGGCGGGTTTTTTTTGTCGCGAGATATCGCACAATTACGATTTTTTGGCCCCATTATCGCCCAGATTTCCCGGCATTTTTCAACAATGGCGATGGGTCCGGCCGTTCTCCCGGTGGGTCCCGCTGCCCTTGGAATAACGGTTTCCGGCGCATCGACGCCGCAACAAACATGGGGCCGACCAAAGATGAGTAGTGTGCAAAAACATCCCGAGCCAAGCCCGATCACGGCCTGCACCATCAGCCGTGACGTCCAGGATTTCGACCTGTTGATCGAGGACATGGAAACCGCCCTCGGCGAAGCCTGGGGCGATCTGGGATTTGCCGAGGCGCTTGCGTTCTTCAACCAGCCCGAGGCCGACACGCTGGAATTCGTGGCGCTGGCGATCGATGCCAGCGACGAGGACGAGATCGGCCTTCTGAGCGAGATCATCACCCTGGCCAAGGCCCGCGGCGTCAAGGTCATCCTGATTGCCGAGGATGTCAGCCCGTCGTCCCTGCACCAGCTGTTGCGCCAGGGCGCCGACGAGTTCGTCCCCTACCCCCTGCCCGAGAATGAACTGCAGGCCGCCATCGACCGGCTGCAGCGCATCGAAGAGCCCCCCGCGGCCCGGCAACAGCCCGCCGCCCCGTTCGGCGCAAGCAGCGCACCGGGCGACGGTGTCCTTCTCGCCGTGCAGGGGCTTGCCGGCGGCACCGGTGCCACGACGCTGGCCGTGAACCTCGCCTGGGAACTGGCCACTGTCTCCAAGCATGACGCGCCCCGCGTCTGCATCCTCGATTTCGGCCTGCAGACGGGGTCGGTCGCCACCTATCTCGACCTGCCGCGCAAGGATGTGGTCTACGAGATGTGGGCCGACACCGAGTCGATGGACGACGAGATCTTCCGCCAGGCGCTGGTACCCTACGAAGACAAGCTCTGGGCGCTGACCGCGCCCACCGACATCCTGCCGCTCGACATGATCACACCGGAGGACGTGCAGCGCGTGCTGGATCTCGCCCGGGCCAAGTTCGACTACGTGATCGTCGACATGCCCAGCACGCTGGTCCAGTGGACGGAAACCGTGCTGCATTCCGCCCAGATCTATTTCACCACGCTCGAACTTGACATGCGCTCGGCCCAGAATGCCCTGCGGCTGAAACGCGCGCTGCGGTCCGAGGACCTGCCGATCGAAAAGCTGCGCTTCTGTCTGAACCGCGCGCCGAAATTCACCGACCTCAATGGCAAGAGCCGGGTCAAGCGCATGGGCGAAAGCCTGGAGATCAGCATCGAGGTACAGCTGCCCGACGGCGGCAAGCAGGTGTTGCAGGCGGGCGATCACGGCACGCCGCTGGCCAGTGCCGCCGGCAAGAACCCCCTGCGCAAGGAAATCGCCAAGCTGGCCGCGTCCCTGCACGCGCTCGGCCAGAGTGACGCCGAACAGGCCGCGTAAAGGATACCCAACCGATGTTCTCGCGATACAAGAAGACGACAGAGGGCGCGCGGCCCGTGAAGGCCGCGCAGAAGCCCATGGCCCAGGACGCGCCCAAGACCGCTCCGGTCGAAGAGGCGCAAAGCATCTCGCTGCGCAAGCCGATCCAGAAAACCGCGGCTTCGGCCCTGCCCCAGGACAAGGACCGCAAGCGCAAGGAACGTCTCGCCGAGATCAAGATCGACCTGCACCGCGCGCTTCTGGACAACCTCAACCTCGGTGCGCTCGACAGCGCGACCGAGGCCGACCTGCGCGCCGAGATCAGCGCGATCGCCGCCGAGGCGCTGGAAGAGCGCAGCATCGTTCTCAACCGCGAGGACCGCTCGACCCTGACGCAGGATCTCTATGACGAAGTGCGCGGCCTGGGCCCGCTGGAGCCGCTGCTGAAGGACGACACCGTCAACGATATTCTCGTCAACGGCCCGCACCAGGTGTTCGTGGAACGCGCGGGCAAGCTGATGCTGACCGACACCACCTTCAAGGACGAAAAACACCTTCTGCGGATCATCGACAAGATCGTCAGCGCCGTGGGCCGCCGCGTGGATGAATCCAACCCCTATGTCGACGCCCGCCTGTCGGACGGCTCGCGCTTCAACGCGATGGTCCCGCCCGTGGCCGTGGATGGCAGCCTGGTGTCCATCCGTAAGTTCAAGAAGGACAAGCTGGGCATCGACGACCTTGTAAGTTTCGGCGCCTTTTCCGAGGAAATGGCCGCCTATCTTCAGGCCGCCGTCGCCACCCGTCTCAACGTGATCGTCTCGGGCGGGACCGGCTCGGGCAAGACCACCACGCTCAACGCGCTGTCGTCCTTCATCGACGACAGCGAGCGTATCCTCACGATCGAGGACACCGCCGAACTTCAGCTGCAACAGACCCATGTCGGCCGGATGGAAAGCCGCCCGCCCAACGTCGAGGGCAAGGGCGAGGTCAGCCCCCGCGACTGTCTCAAGAACGCGCTGCGGATGCGCCCCGACCGCATCATCGTCGGCGAGACGCGCGGCGAAGAGGTGATCGACATGCTGCAGGCCATGAACACCGGCCACGACGGCTCGATGACCACGATCCACGCCAACAACCCGCGCGACGGCATCAGCCGTCTGGAAAACATGGTCGCCATGGCCGGGATCGAGATGCCATTGAAGGCCGTGCGCAGCCAGATCGCCTCGGCCGTGAACCTTCTGGTGCAGGCCAGCCGCCTTCAGGACGGCTCGCGCCGGATGACCTCGATCACCGAGATCACCGGCATGGAGGGCGACGTGATTTCCATGCAAGAGATCTTCCGCTTCCAGCGCGTGGGCCTGACGCCGGACAACAGGATCATCGGCCATTTCACCGGCACAGGTGTGCGGTCGAACTTTTCGGAACGGTTCCGTCTGTGGGGCTATGACCTGCCGCCCAGCATCTATGAACCGGTAGGGGAATAACCGTCATGTCAATCAGTGCAGAGCCGATCATCTATGGCCTGATCTTCATCGGGATCATGGTCCTGGTGCAGGGCCTTTACCTCACCGTCTTCGGACGCTCCATCAGCCTCAACAACCGCGTGAACCGCCGGCTGGAAATGCTCGACAAGGGCGGCAACCGCGAAGAGGTGATGGAAAAGCTGCGCAAGGAGATGGAACAGCATCTCAAGGCGCGCAAGATCCCGCTCTATTCCATCCTCGCCACCAAGGCCCAGATGGGCGCCATCGCGTTTTCGCCCAAACAGCTGATGATGCTGATGGTGGCCTGCGGCTTCATCGCCTTCATCGGCCTGTCGGTGGGCACCAGCACGGCCCTGCCCGTGCGTGCGCTCGTATCGGTCGCCATGGGCATCGGCGGCATCTTCGTCTGGGTCAACATGAAGGCCGCCAAACGCATGGCCATGCTGGAAGAGCAGCTTCCCGATGCCATCGAACTGATGGTGCGCTCCTTGCGCGTCGGCCACCCGTTCAGCTCTGCCATTTCCATCGTCGCGAACGAGGTCGCAGACCCGCTGGCCACCGAATTCGGCGTCATCGCCGACGAGGCCGCCTATGGCCGCGACATGGGCGAGGCGCTCAAGGACATGGCCGAACGGCTCGACATGCAGGATCTGCGCTTCCTTGCCGTGGCCGTGACCATCCAGCAGCAATCGGGCGGCAACCTGGCCGAGATCCTCGATGGCCTGGCCAAGGTGATCCGCGCCCGCTTCCGCCTGTTCCGCCGCGTCAAGGCGATCACCGCCGAGGCCAAGTGGTCGGGCAAGTTCCTGTCGGGCTTCCCGATCCTGGCCCTGATCGCGATCCAGATGATCAAGCCGGATTACTATGACGAGGCCATGGAACACCCCTATTTCATCCCGGCCTGTCTGGCCGTGGGCTTTTTCCTGATCGCGAACCTTTTCGTGATGCGCGCCCTCGTGAACATCAAGGTATAAAAGGTCACAGCCATGCTGGAAAACATCTCTCAGCTCATGACCGACACGCTGGGCCCCTTCGGCCCGCTGATCGCCGTGGGCACGCTCGGCCTTCTCCTCGTCCTCCTGACGATCCCGATCCTGATCCGCGACTCGAATGACCCGCTGGACAAGATCAAGAAGGCGTCGCGCAGCGGTCAGTCGCTCGAGGACCAGAAAAAGAAGCTGCGCGCGGGCCAACGCAACGCGAAGCTGGACAAATACGCCAACTTCCTTGAACCGCAGGACGAAAAACAGCTCAGCAGCATGCGCCTGACGCTGATGCAGGCGGGCTATCGCGACCGCGACGCCGTGCGCTACTTCCACTTCGCGCAATTCGCGCTCGGTATCGGGTTCCTGATCCTCGGCGTGCTCTACTTCGTCGTGTTTCTCGCGGGTAACGAGGAGACCACGACCCAGCAGACGCTGATGTACATTCTCGGTCCGGGCGGCGCGGGCTACATGCTGCCCAAATACTGGGTGACCAAGCGCCAGCAGCAGCGCCAGCAGGAAATCGAGGAAGGCTTCCCGGACAGTCTCGACATGATGCTCACCTGCGTCGAGGCGGGCCAGTCGATGGACCAGGCGATCATCCGCGTTTCCAAGGAAATCCGCGCCTCCTATCCCGCGTTGTCCGAAGAGTTCGAGATCGTCGCCCACCAGATCAAGGCCGGCCGCGACAAGCCGTCGGTGCTGAACGAGATGGGCGAACGCTGCGGCGTGCAGGACATCTCCAGCTTCGTGACCGTGCTGGTTCAGTCGCAGACCTTCGGCACCTCGATCGCCGACGCCCTTCGCGTCTACGCCGGCGAGATGCGTGACAAACGCGTCATGCGCGCCGAAGAAAAGGCCAACAAGCTGCCGACGAAGATGACATTGGCCACGATGATGCTTACAGTGCCGCCATTGCTGATCATCCTGGTCGGCCCGTCGGTTCTGGGGATCATGGAACTCTTCACGATGGCGGGCCAGTAACGGCCGGACCAACGACAGGCAGGCCTTGCAGGGCCTGCCGTCACATGAAGAGGCGGCACATACGGCATGGCACGAGCAGGTGTCTGGCTCCCGGTTCTCATCGCCTCGTCGCAGGCTGCGGCGGGTGACGCGCGTCACGATGCAGGCCCTGCCCCGGCGTGGCCAGGACTGCGGCGGTGGACTCGATGCTGGTGGGGCATCGGCTGGTCGCCGCGGCCGAATACGAACTCGCCATCGACGCCTTTTCACGCGCCGCGCTGGAACAGGGCATGACCGCCGACGTGCTGGCGGGCCTCGGCACCGCCAATCTGGGCCTGGGCCGCCTGCACACGGCCGAGCGGCTGTTGCGGCAGGCGATCGAAAAGGACGAATTCTCGCCCGAGGTCTGGAACAACCTTGGCGTCGTCCTGCTCGAAAAAGGCCAGACCGGCGAGGCCGAACAGGTCTTCAAAAAGGCCTACGCGCTCGACAATGGCCAAAGTGACTCAATCCGTGACAATTTGCGCTTAGTTCTCGCAAAATCGCAAAATTCCCTTTATAGTGAAGAGTTAGAACAAGATTATAAACTGGTGCGGCGCGGGAGCAGCGACTACCTGATCCGCAGTATACCAGGTTGAGGCAAAGGCAGTAAAAGGACGCAAAAATGCGCCATCCTATACTTTTGTGCATCTGCGTGGGCAGCGCATTTGCCCTTTCCGCATGTGATGACAAGGCCGGCAAGGCAGATGTCGACAGGGCATTGTCCGATCTCAACGTTGTCGATGAAAGCAACCTCAGCGACGTGATGCTGACCGTGGCCGATCCCAACGAGTCCGTGAAGTACTTCCAGCGCACCCTGGGCGAACAGCCCGACCGGATCGACATCCGCCGCGGGCTGGCGCAGTCGCTCATCCGCGCCAAACGCCATACCGAGGCCGTGGCCGCGTGGAAAAACGTGACCGAGCACCCGAAATCCACGAATGACGACCAGGTCGAATATGCCGACGCGCTCATCCGCAACAACGAATGGAAACGCGCCGACGAGGTGCTGGATTCCGTTCCGCCCACCCATGAGACCTTCAAGCGCTACCGCCTCGAGGCGATGATCGCCGACAGCAACCAGAACTGGCAGAAAGCCGACAGTTTCTACGAAACCGCCGTGGGCCTGACCACGACACCCGCCGGCGTCATGAACAACTGGGGCTATTCCAAGCTGACCCGCGGCGATTTCGCCGCCGCCGAACGTCTTTTCACCGATGCGATCCGGCAGGATGACAGCCTCTTCACCGCAAAGAACAACCTTGTCCTCGCCCGCGGCGCGCAAAAGAAATACTCCCTGCCGGTCATGCAGACCACCCAGGAGGAACGCGCGCAGCTGCTCTACACCTTGGGTCTTTCGGCGGTCAAACAGGGCGACACCAATATCGGCAAGGGCCTTCTGCGCGACGCCATCGACACCCATCCCCAGCATTTCGAGGCCGCCGCGCGCAGCCTGCACGCGCTGGAAAACAACGTCGAATAGATAACGCACGAGGCACAGGGCATGCTCCTGGAAATCACCAGCCGGGCGGCGCTCTGGTTCCTGCCCTTCGTCACGCCAGTGTGCCTCTGGGTGATATGGAGCGACCTGCGCGCCATGCGCATTCCCAACGTCGCGGTGCTGACGCTTGCGGGGATCTTCGTCCTCGTGGGTCTTGTCGCCGTAACCCCCGTCTGGCCCGATTACGCCTGGCGCATCGCCGTCATGTTCATCGCGTTGGTCATCGGCTTCATTGCCAATGCCGCCGGCCTGATGGGCGCGGGCGACAGCAAGTTCATCGCCGCCGCCGCCCCCTTCGTCGCCCCCGCCGACTGGCGGATCGTGGTCTTCATCTTCGCGGCCAACCTGCTGGCCTGTTTCGTGACCCATCGCGGCGTGAAACATTCGCCGCTGCGCGGCCTTGCCCCGCACTGGATCAGTTGGGACCGCGACAAGAAGTTTCCCATGGGTTTCGCTCTCGGGGCGACGCTGGTGATCTATCTTGGCCTCGGTGTCGCCTACGGGCAGTGACGCCCTGCCGCATCGCCGCCCGCCATCGACCATAATTTCCGCATGATTTGATGGCACCTTCGTGCCGAATGCCCCGCAACCGCCGGGGCCGGATCACGTCAACTTGTTGCAAATCGGGCAAAAAACATGAACATGCAGGTGACCTCGGGCGTTCAGCCGCCCCCTCCGCCCTCGGGCCTCGAAGAGATGCGGCTGCCGATCGTGATGATGCGGGACATCCTGCTGAAGACCATGTTCCGCAAGAACCTCGACATGGTCAGCGAAATCGCCGAGGCGATCTGCCTGCCCCGCGCCGTCACGCAGGAACTGGTGGACATGGCCCGCCAGCAGCGCCTGCTCGAGGCCACCGGCACGCTCAACGCCAATTCGGGCGGCGAAATGGGCTTTCAGCTGACCGATGCGGGCAAGTCCCGCGCGCTCGACGCGCTGTCGCAATCGGAATATTTCGGCGCCATGCCGGTGCCGCTGGCGGTCTACCGCGAACAGATCAAGCGTCAGTCGATCCGCAACATCCAGATCACCCGCGACGAGCTGACCAACGCCATGGGCCATCTCGTCCTGCCGCCCAGCCTGCTCGATCATCTCGGCCCCGCCGTGTCGGCCGGCCGCTCGATCCTGATGTACGGCCCCCCCGGCAACGGTAAATCCTCGATCTCGAACGGCATCCGCGATGCCATGGGCGACAAGATCTACGTCCCCCGCGCCATCGAATACGCGGGCCAGGTCATCACCGTCTACGACCCCATCGTCCATTCCAAGGCCGAGGTCGAGATCGACGACCCCAACAGCCTGCGCCGCAAGCGCACCTTCGACACGCGCTATGTCCGCTGCGAACGGCCCACCGTCATCACCGGGGGCGAGCTCAGCCTGTCGATGCTCGATCTGGTCTACAACCCCACCGCGCGCACCTACCAGGCGCCGCTGCAACTGAAATCGACGGGCGGCATCTTCATCGTCGACGATCTGGGTCGCCAGGCCGAACCGCCGCAAAGCCTCGTCAACCGCTGGATCGTCCCGCTGGAGGAATCCAAGGACATCCTCGCGCTGCAATCGGGCGAAAAGTTCGAGGTGCCCTTCGACACGCTGGTGATCTTCTCGACCAACTTCCACCCCAACGAGATCTTCGACCAGGCCGCCCTGCGCCGGATCTTCTTCAAGATCAAGATCGACGGCCCCAGCCAGCAGGATTTCCTCAAGATCTTCGCGATGGTGGCCAAGAAACGCGGGATGCCGCTGGACGAAGCGACGCTGCTGCACCTTCTCAAGGTCAAGTACCCGACGATCAACAACGTCTACGCCAACTACCAGCCGATCTTCCTGATCGACCAGATGATCTCGATCTGCGAGTTCGAGGGCATCCCCTACCAGATGCGCCCCGACCTGCTCGATCGCGCCTGGGCGAACATGTTCGTCAAGGACGAGACCATCGTGAAATAAGCGCGCTGCGGAGTTTTTGAAAACTCCGGGCAAAACTTTTTCTGAAAAGTTTTGCGGTTGCGCCTACATCAGGCGGATGACGTCGCTACCCCCCGTTTTCACCGACTGGTTCGCCGCGCGCGGCTGGTCCATCCACCCGCACCAGCAGGCGATGCTGGACCGTGCCGATGACCCGGCGCTTCTGCTCATCGCCCCCACCGGCGGCGGCAAGACGCTGGCCGGATTCCTGCCCACGCTGGTCGATATCGCCCAGAACGGCCACGAAGGGCTGCACACGCTCTATATCTCGCCACTCAAGGCGCTGGCGGCCGATATCAAGCGCAACCTCACCACGCCTGTGTCCGAGATGGGCCTGCCCATCCGCATCGAGGACCGCACCGGCGACACGTCGTCCTCCGCCAAGCGGCGCCAGCGCGCCGACCCGCCGCATATCCTGCTGACCACGCCCGAAAGCCTCGCACTCCTCACGTCCTACGAGGATGCGCCGCGCATCTTCAAGGGCCTCAAGCGCATCGTCGTCGACGAGATCCACGCGCTGGCGGAATCCAAGCGCGGCGACCAGCTCTTCCTCGCCCTCAGCCGCCTTCAGGCCATGTGCCCCGGCCTGCGCCGCGTGGGCCTCTCGGCCACGGTCGAGGATCCTGCCGCCATCGCGCGCCTCCTCGCCCGCCACCCCGACCCCTGCGAAATCCTCATGGCCGATCCCGGCCCCGAGCCCGATATCGCCATGCTCCAAACCGATGCCTATCCACCCTGGTCCGGCGGCGGCGCGGCCTATTCCATCCCCGCCGTGCTGGAAGAGGTTAAACGCCACCGCATCACCCTCATCTTCCACAACACCCGCGCCCAGGCCGAGATCTTCTTTCACAACCTCTGGCTCGCCAATGAAGACGACCTGCCCATCGGCATCCACCACGGCTCGCTCGACCGGGCGCAGCGCGAGCGGGTCGAGGCCGCCATGCAGCGCGGCGAGTTGCGCGCGGTGGTCTGCACCGGAAGTCTCGATCTCGGGATCGACTGGGGCGACGTGGACCTCGTGATCCAGGTCGGCGCGCCCAAGAACGTCAAGCGGCTGGTCCAGCGCATCGGCCGCGCCAACCACCGCTACAACGCGCCATCCAAGGCGCTTCTCGTGCCCGCCAACCGCTTCGAGGTCATCGAATGCGTCGCCGCGCTGCAGGCCGTCCGCGACCACGACCTCGACGGCGAACCGCGCGGCCCCGGCCCCCGCGACGTGCTCTGCCAGCACATCCTCATCCGCGCCTGTGCCGGGCCGTTCGATGCAGATGCATTTTTCGAGGAAATCAAGACCGTCGGCGCCTACGCCACCCTGACCCGCGCCCAGTTCGACGCCTGCCTCGATTTCTGCGCCACCGGCGGCTATGCCCTGCGCGCCTATGACCAATGGCAGCGCCTGCTCTACCGTGACGGCCTGTGGCAACTGCGCGACCCGCGCAGCGCCCGCCTCATTCGCATGAACATCGGCACCATCCAGGACGCCGACCTGCTAAAGGTCCGCATGCGCCGCAACCGCGGCGGCAAGCCCCTGGGCGAGGTCGAGGAAGGCTTTGCCGCCTCCCTCACCCCCGGCGACACCTTCCTGATCGGCGGCCAGATCGTGAAATACGAGGGCCTGCGCGAAACCGTGGTCGAGGTCAGTCGCGACGCCGCCAAGAAACCCAAGATCGCCACCTTCGCCGGGACAAAATTCGCCACCTCGACCCAGCTCAGCCAGCGCATCCTGTCGCTCCTGCATTCCGGCGACCACTCCGCCCTGCCCGCCCACACCGCCGACTGGATCGCGCTTCAAAGAGACGTCTCGCACCTGCCGCAGGCGGGCCGCCTGCTCATTGAAAGCTTCCCCCATGACGGGCGCGAACACGCCTGCATCTACGGCTTTGCGGGCCGCAACGCGCAGCAGACGCTGGGCCTGATCCTGTCGAAACGCATGGAGGAGATGGGCCTCGGCCCCATGGGCTTCGTCTCGACCGATTACGCCACCCTCATCTGGGGGCTGGAGCCCTTGACCGACGCCACCGGCCTTCTGGATCGCGCCGCGCTGCGCGAAGGCCTCGACAAGTGGCTCGCCGGTAACCAGCTGATAAAACGCACCTTTCGCGCCTCCGCCACAATCGCGGGTCTCATCCAGCGCAACCTGCCGCAAGTCCGCAAATCCGGGCGGCAGGCCACGTTCTCATCGGATATCCTCTACGACACGCTGGCCAAATACGACCCCGATCACCTGCTTCTGGACATCACGCGACAAGAGGCGATGCGCGGCCTGATCGACTTCGGCCGGATCGAGGAAATGCTCGACCGCATCGGCGACCGCGTCGACCTTGTCCGCCTGTCCCGCGTCACGCCCTTCGCCGCGCCCTTGTTCCTCGAGGCCGGGCGCACCCCCGTCGAAGGCAGCGCGCAGGACCGCCTGCTCGAGGAAGAGACCCAGCGCCTGATGCAGGCCGCCGGCCTCGCCTGACCCAATCCGCAAATCCCCGGAAAAGCGCTTGCAAAATCAGTCGCCCCGCATGATGAACGAAGCATGAACGGCTACGAGTTCACATTGGCAGGCGCGCGCCTCACCGCCCTCGGCTCCGGCGCGCTTTTCTGGCGTGACCAGAACCTCTTGTGCGTGTCGGACATGCATCTGGGCAAGACCGAACGCCGCGCCCGCCTGGGCGAGGCGCAATTGCCCCCCTACGAGACGCACGACACCCTGTCGCGCCTGCAGGCCGATCTGGACGCGACCGGCGCCCACACCGTCATCTGCCTTGGCGACAGCTTCGACGACACGCTCGCCGCCCGCGCCCTCTTGGAGGCCGAGAAGCTGTGGATCGCCCGCCTTCAGGCCGGCCGCCGCTGGGTCTGGATCGAGGGCAACCACGATCCCGGCCCGGTCGATCTCGGCGGCGCGCATCTCTTCGAACTGCCCGTGCCGCCGCTCACCTTCCGGCACATCGCGCATCCCGGCTATTCCGGAGAGGTCTCGGGGCATTATCACCCCAAGGTCACCCTGCCGGTCCGGGGTCGCGCCATCACCCGGCCGGCCTTTCTTGTCGACAGCGACCGTCTGATCCTGCCGGCCTACGGCACCTATACGGGGGGGCTGCGCAGCCGCGACAGCGCATTATGCGGCCTCATGCGCCCCGAGGCGCTGGCGATCCTGACCGGCAAGACACCCCATCCCGCACCGATGCCACGCGGCACTGCCGGCTAGGCAATGTCGCCATATGGCAGCGCGACATCACAGAATGCCCGCCGCCTCCAGGTCGGGGCGGTACTTGCGCCCGACAGGCACGCGGTCGCCATTGATCAGGTAGATCCACGTCCGCCGGGCGCTTTCGCGCTCGACCCGCGCGATCGCCTCACGCGTCACCCAGTGCGACCGGTGGGTACAGTAGCCCTCGACCGGTCCCATCTGGCCGATCGCGTCCATCAGGCGCATCCTCAGGGTCTGCGTTCCCTTCTCGGTCGCAATCTCGACATGATGGTCCTTGGCGCTGATCCGCAGGATCGTACCTTGTATTTCGCGGTCCAGCCGGTCTGCCAGCCGCGGTTCCGGCGGGATCTGGGCGTCAATGCCCTCTTCCGCCCATGTTGCGGGCCCGGCACCATACCACCCCTTTATCGGCAAAACCCGGCGCAGGCGGACCACGACCAGCGTGGTGAAACACACATAGAGAACGACTTTCAGGAACGGCGCCTCCGAAATCGTCAGCGCGGGCTGGAAGAGGTCGAAGACGGCCCAGACCGCAGGCGCCACCATCGCGGTCATCAGCAGGATCGTGACCGCATCGACGCGGTCCGGCTGACCGTCGCGGACCAGCATCTGCGACACCGCGCGCGCGACATGTCCTCCCAGCATCGCCGCCGTGACCACCAGCGCCCAGAACAGCGCGCGCGCTCCGGCATCCAGTTCCCGGAAGGTACCGAACGGCCCCGCCACCACCCCCATCAGAAACGCGGCAAGCCACAGCGCGACACCGCTGCGCGACGACGCATGCCGCAGGCGTTCGGCAAACTGGAGTCTGATCTGTTCGCGCATCACCATGTACGGCGCAGTATCCTGGTCAACAACCTCTGGTTACAGGTTGCGCGACGCGGTGCAAACCGTTCCCTTGGCACGCCGCACCGACTACACTGCCAAGTGTGACCGATCGGCGTCATGGGGAATACCGAATTATGCCAGGCGAAACCGAAACCCGCATCCGCGACAGCTTCGCGCGGCAGTCCATGATGCAGACACTGGGCGCCACGCTCACCGGCATCGCCCAGGGCCGGGTCGAGATCACCGCCCCCATCCTGGAAGGCAGCCGTCAGCAGCAGGGCGTCGCCCATGCCGGCCTGACATTTGCCATTGGCGACAGTGCGGCGGGCTATTCCGCGCTCACCCTGATCCCCGAGGGGATGGAGGTGATGACCACGGAAATGAAAATCAACCTGCTGGCCCCCGGCGCGGGCGATCACCTCGTGGCGCGGGGCCGCGTGATCAAGCCGGGCCGCCGCCTTATGGTGGTGCAGTCGGATGTCTACGCCGTCACCGACGGCACTGAACGCCACATCGCGATGCTGGTCGGCACGATGATTCCCGTGGACCTGTAGCAGCGACACCCCCGGAGACTCTCCGGCCAAGCTTAACAGAAATGAGGGCGCGGTCCCCGACCGAGGGTGGGGGTGAAGCCCCGCCCGTGGGGGTGGTCGGGGGCTGCCCGGCGGGGACCGCCGGGCAAGAGGTCTCAGGCCGTCAGGCCTTCGGGTTCCGACAACCCGTTGGCACGGCAGCAGGCCGTCACCGTGTTGGCCAGAAGGCAGGCGATGGTCATCGGCCCGACGCCGCCCGGCACCGGGGTGATGGCCCCGGCCCGCGCCGCGCAGCTCTCGTAATCGGCGTCGCCCACCAGCTTGTTCTTGCCGTCCCGCTCGACCCGGTTGATGCCCACGTCGATCACGGTGGCGCCTTCCTTGATCCAGTCGCCCGGCACCATCTCGGGCCGGCCCACGGCGGCCACCACGATATCGGCGCGGCGCACCACGTCGGCCAGGTCCTTCGTCCGGCTATGCGCGATGGTCACGGTACAGCTGTCGCCCAGCAGCAGCTGCGCCATCGGCTTGCCCACGATGTTCGACCGCCCGACAACCACCGCGTCCATGCCCGACAGCGAGCCATGGTGTTCGCGCAGCATCATCAGGCAGCCCAGCGGCGTGCAGGGCACCATGCTCTTCTGCCCGGTGCCCAGCAGGCCCACGTTCGAGATGTGAAACCCGTCCACGTCCTTCGCCGGGTCGATCGAGTTGATCACCAGGTCGGAATCCAGATGCTCGGGCAGCGGCAGCTGCACCAGGATGCCATGCACCTCCTTGTCGTTGTTCAGCTTGTCGATCAGCGCCAGCAGGTCCTCTTCCGAGGTGTCCGCCTCCAGCTTGTGCTCGTAGGAATTCATGCCGACCTCGACGGTCTGCTTGCCCTTCGAGCGCACGTAGACCTGGCTTGCCGGGTCCTCGCCCACCAGCACCACGGCCAGCCCCGGCGTGATGCCGTGCTCTTCCTTCAGGCGGTCCACATGGCCCGCCACCTTCTCACGCACTTTTGCGGCAAACGCCTTGCCGTCGATAATCTCTGCCGTCATGTCTTTCCTCCCGGCCCCGAAAATTGGTCCCCCACCCTATACATTTGGCACAGGGCGGGGAAAACCGGTCCTTTAGAACAACCCTTCGATCTCGCCGTTTTCGTTGAGGCGGATGTTTTCCGAGGCGGGTTTGCTGGGCAGGCCGGGCATGGTCATGATCTCGCCGCAGACCACCACGACAAAGCCC